>NZ_CVRR01000001.1 GCF_001406815.1 Roseburia faecis
GCTTGACAAGTTCTGCGGTAGTTCCGACATCAACAATTTCTCCGGCTTTCATAATTGCGTTGCGCGTAGAAATATATTCTATGTCAGATACGATATGGGTGGAAATCAACACGATTCGATCATGCGAAAACTCGGAAATGAAATTCCGCAGACGCACGCGCTCTCCGGGATCGAGTCCTGCTGTCGGTTCGTCCATGACAAGTATCTCCGGGTCGTTCAACATAGCCTGCGCAATACCAACACGACGCTTCATGCCGCCTGACAGATTGGAGATTTTTTTCTTTTTCACATCGGAGAGCGAAAGAATGTCCAACAAATGATTGATCTTTT
>NZ_CVRR01000002.1 GCF_001406815.1 Roseburia faecis
AAAATGGGCATAAAAATTGCCCGGCATTTCTGCCGAGCATAAAGAAAGCACCGATCAGATTTCTCCGACCGATGCTAATAAACTGCTATTCTATTGAGATTTACAAATTGGAAGCTGCCATGCAATTATTTGTCATTTTCCAAAGAGGTAATGATTGCAGCCCCCATTACAACAATTGAAAGAATTGGACCGAGCTGAGGCCAATTCATTATTTCGGCTCCAAATACTGTGCCAAGGTATCCCAAGATAATAGCAATAATGGAAGAAATAGCTGCTTTTTTCATTTATTCGTACTCCTTTGTTAACTTCCGATTTTG
>NZ_CVRR01000003.1 GCF_001406815.1 Roseburia faecis
GAAAGCCGGGTACAAAATTTGAAGGTCGCTTTCAAAATGTGAAACTCGTTTACAAAACGGGAATCTCGGATGACTATTGAGCCTGTGAAAAGTGATGAAACATAAAAAATCATCGTTCACGTTAAAAAAACTGTAATTCATGTCGAAAAAGACAAAAACCGGTTTTCATTTGGTATAATGATAGAGCTCATTTTAGTAAAAATGAGTTCATACCGTGAATGATGGAGGGGATAACAATCATCGTTTTAGAAGAAATATTAATGGCAAACGGCTTGACCGTGTTAATGATGTGGTTCCTTTTGTTTTGTAGACGAAAGAACAGAGAGAGCCTTCATGTGGGAGATAAAATATATGATGGAATAGCAATCGTAAATTTAGTGGGTGCATTGTCTGAAACCATTGCTTTTCTCGTAGATGGAAAACAGTTTACTGGCAGCCGGCAGATTAATTATATCTCTAACAGCATATGCTTTATTGGGACAGTCAGTATGGGTATGCTTTGGTGTATGTACGTGGAATTGCGTATCTATCGAAATTATAAAAGAATGGTTCAAAAAGCAGGAGTGGAGATATTTCCCTGGCTGGTAGAAGTAATTATGGTTTTATGTAATCTGTTTGGAACAGGGATTATGTTTAAAATATCCGGGGAGAATGTATACCAGAGAACTGCCGGTGTGCTGGTGGGATATATTTCGCTTGTCATATATTTTGCTTACAGTATCTATCTGGTGTATCATTCCAAAAAACAAGGGGTTAACCTGAATTTTTTCCCGGTGATCTATTTCGTTGGTCCTTGTTTTGCAGGTGTAGTTCTCCAGTTCCTTTTTTATGGAATTACATCATCATGGGTGCTGGTTGCGGTCGCATTGATATTTGTGCAGATGCAGTCATACGCAGAGAGTTTGTATATGGATGAGCTTTCCGGATTATATAATCGGAGATATTTTAATGCGGTGCTTGCGGAAAAGAAAATTGCAAGCCATAAATCCTTATATGGAATCATGATGGATGTAAACGATTTCAAGTGTATTAATGACAATTTAGGTCATAGTACGGGCGATAAGGCTATTTGTACGTTGGGAAATATACTCATCAGATCCATACCGGATGATGGTATGGCAATCCGGTATGCGGGAGATGAGTTTATTGTGCTGCTGTCAGGTGTTGATACGGAGCGTGTCTTAGCGACAATGGAGGAGATTAACCATAATCTATCCCGGTTTAATGAATCCGGAATAGAACCGTTTCATTTAAGTGTTTCTATGGGATACACGGAATTTGGGACAGAAGATGATGCAGAAACTTTTTTAATGCATATGGATGAGAAAATGTATGAGGAAAAACGGAAATATCATATGCGAAAGAAATCAGCCGGTTTGGAAAATAAAGTATAGCATTACGTTCCTGCCATTTGTCCGATAACTGGTTGCAATGGCACAAGAAAAGAAAATATTATAATCATCAAACGAGTAGCAGACTGGTGTAAATCCGGTTTTGCTGCTCGTTTTTATATTTATGGTTATAGGCAGGGATGCTCCAGATTTCAAGACAATAAATAACCGTGTTATGGTTGATGGAGAGGCATTTTTTGTTTTATGAGAAAACCAGTTACCCATATAGATAACTGGTTTTTAAGGGATAATGTTAATGAGTATGTGCGATAGTGGAGTTATCAAGAAGTGTTCGTAAGGCATCCTGAAGGACTTGTGAGCAGTTGATTCCGCGCTTGTCAGCAAGACGGACCATCCAACTTGGAAGAGAAACATTTTTTCGAACGGCGCGAGTATCTGTCTGGGCACGATATTCAATGGTATCTGCGGAAATCAGGGAACAGATTGTGCCGGCATCAACACTTAATTTTTCCTGTGGTGATGGAGGAGCAATCGGTTCGCCTTCATCCTCTGCAACAACAAGCCATGCGCTCATTGCATCGGTAATTTGGTCAATTGCATCAGAAAGACTATTGCCAGTAGTGATGCATCCAGGAAGATCAGGGACTTTTGCGTAGTATCCAGATCCGTCCTCGATAGGTGTAAACAAAGCTGTATAAATATATTTCATAGTAACCCTCCTATTTGGAAGCACTGAGTTGTTTAATCGTTTGTTGCCTTGGATTCATTATGTACCTCCTTTAATTATATCATACACAATATTACACAAAAGTCAACTAAAATACACAAAAATACACAAGAAATAAAGTGAATGTGCACTACGGAATTTTCCAAATCAGCCGGAATTGTTTTTACCGGAGGCGGCGGATTGTGCAGAGAGTCATGAAGCAGAGGTTGGGGCGGATTGTGGAGGAGCAGGTCGGACAGTTGAGGATGGTTTGGCAATAATTTTTATTTGATATAATCGAACACATGTTTTATTGTATAGGCATATAGGGAGGTAGCAAATGGGAGAAAAGCTAAGCAATGAACTTACGGATAAAGAAAGAGAAATGTGTATGAGTATATTGTAAAATATATGGAAGAAAATTTAATTTCTCCATCTTTTCAAGAAATCTGTAAAGGAGTAAACACAAAATCAAAGTCATGTGTGGGGAACAATATTTTCAGTTTTGCATACTGATTGTTGCTATTATCAATCTGATCGTAATGATCTTTTCTAACCATAAAAAATAACCGCCCCTACCAAAGACCGGTTATTTTTTAAAACTAACTTTGGCAAACCGCCTACACGGTATTGCGTTTTGTATTTTCATAATACCATTGCGTAATTTTTTGTCAATGATTTAAAGATCTTTGCTGGATACCGGCATAAAATAAGGTTCAGACCATTGTAAAACTCAAATGAATAATGAAGTTTATAATTAGTGTCTGCTTACTCAGCAGGCACTAATTATATTTTATTAAATTGTTTTATTATCTGCGAACAATTTCTAATCGTTCGCGCTGGATAAGTTTTTCATACTGCCTCAATTGAAATACTGTCTACCTGTGCACTTAAATGATTTTAGACACCAGATCCATATCTATTATAGAGTAAGATCAGTATAAGCAAAACGAGTATCACTATATATCTTTTTTTCATTATTATAAATAACTTGAAGCATAGAAATTGGTTTTACTCGAATAAGTTTGAGATGTAATCTTTACAATTCCTACATTTCCAACTCCAACATAAGTATCAAGATTTCCAGAACATTTTAAGGTAATACAGGAGGAAGTACATGTGGTTTTGTTACTTTGTCCAGAAAGTTTATATGTATATATAACAAAGTCAGAATCTACGCTTGCATTAGAAGCACTTGCATTTGTCCAGTGCTTTCCACTATAATATCCAACGGCATCACAACTATATATAATATATAGAGATGAACATTATAATTCCCGCAATTTCATTTCATTTATTTTCTTTTTGCGCGTAATCGTTCTATTTCTTTTTATCCGATTATAAATTGATATAACAGCAGGAATATTTGTAAGTATAAAGATAATGATACAATTATGTATCTTATCCTTTATAGACATCTGATTTTCGGAAACGAAACTATATGAGAGTGTCAATAACCCCTGCTTCTCAACGCGTTCAAAACTTTCTGGTTCAAAATTAAGATACACTATAATTAATACGATTGAAAGAACAAGAAAAATAATTGGTGTTAATGATACGGTAGTTGTTCTTCTTTTTTTATTTAAATATGATTCTAAAAAACGTACACAAATAATGGTTAATGCCATTATTATTACGATGAATAAAATTGTAGAAAATTTCATTTATTCTCCTTTTTGCTCTCTGTATTTTTTTATCAATATTTTTGCTGTGTCAAAATCAAGTTGATCATCTATTACCATTTTTTTAATTAATGAAATATAAGCGTCATTTTCTATTTGATCATTCATTTGCATTTTTTGTATAAGTCGATCAAGTCTCAATCGCACGGTAGGATATGTTATATGATACAATTTTGCAACCTCTTTTAAAGAGCCAGATGACATAACAAAATTTTTTATAAATGTGATATCTTCATCACTTAAATTGTATATCCATTCTTGCGCTTTTCGTCTCATTACCAACCCCTTTCTTTAATATTATTGATATTATCATTTAATAATGTTAAAGTCAACTGCTAATATTATGTTATTTACATCTTTTTATCTTAATAATCATTCGAAACCTCAAACTTGTAAAGATAAGGTTTTCAGATTCGAGGTTACTCTCAACCCCCTTGCTTTTGTTTATATTTCTTCAATCATCAGTTATAAAAAACAGAAGCATTTTAATCAGTTCACCATATCGGTTTCATTTATATTGGAAGCACAAGGTGTAGAGCAGAGATTGTCCGTGTCGGGTGGGTGGAGCAACTAAGAAATTGTTTGGTATTACAGCGGAAGAACTTTTGAAAAAAGCACGGTAAAATGCTGACTTATCAATTGAAAAATAATTATTTTGTATGGAATATCTGCATGGCTCCATAAGTATGCGGCAAATGCGGAGCCGTGACCTTTCTCGACGGGCAGGAAAAATTCCGGCAGGTTGCGCACGTATTACACAATTGCTTGAGATTGGCGTGTGTTGTTGTATCCAGATGCAGGATCAGCGTTGCTGTCTTAAGCGGCCGGAGCATCTGCCCCTCGGTAAGCTGGATGCCATCCGGGGCAAGCCGCCCATAAATCTGTGGGAGCAGGTCAAGGGAATAGGTATCTCCCAGAAAAGATAATTCTGCAAGATACAGGCGGCTCTGACGTTCTACCACATGTGCAAACTCTTCATAAGCCTTTGACAAAAGCATCAGGCTGATGCAGTCCACAATGTAAGCCTCCTGGATCTGTTCATGGTTCAGATATAATTCCGACAGTTCATCCACTCCGTTTCCAAGCGTCACAAACCCATAGGCATAGTGAGGCAGGGAAACCCCGTCTAAATCCTGATCCAGAGAGTAATATGCATAGGATTCAACCAGGGGAAGAAGTGCCGTATAAATTGCCTGAATATGGGGCAGGTCATCCGGAGGGAAATGGAAACGGCTGCAAAATTCGTTCCAGTCACCGGAGGATAATCCGGGAGTAAGTTTACATTTCATGGGATACATCCTCCTTATCGGAAGCTGCCATAACGGCTGCAATTTCCTGAAAGCGGTTCGTGACCTTATCATAGTTCTTTCGGTGATGGGGAAAGCCACAGTTTATGCAGGATTTGATACCATTTTTTAAATATTCACAGTTTCCACCACAGGATTTCCCGAGTGTATAGAGGGGACAATAACAAAACAGACAGTTAAAGTCCGCCTCCGGAATTCCTTTATGGCATGGAAAATATTCACATTTTTTATTTTGAAAAAACTTATAATATTCGCTCAAAATGGTTTCCTCCAATCAAAGCACAATCATAGCATAATTATATCGGAACAACAAGCGGATCGCAAGAAATGCGAATGACATAAAAATTGCATTTCAGTGGGAAATGATACCTTTTGCCCCTTTTATCATTACATTATTTACATCTTTTTAAGAACGCAGGTATAGTGGCTCAGGCAATTGAGGGTTTGAAGCAAAAAGTTGAAAATTAAATAAAAAATACTTGACTTAAAGTTAACTTTAAGTGGTATATTATGATAGATAAAATCGGAAGGAGAATTTATTATATGTATATCGAAAAGATTAACGGACCAGAAGATGTGAAGAAATTAAATATAGAAGAGATGACAGCTCTCGCAGAAGAAATGCGTCATGCATTATTAAAGAGGGCAAGTATTCACGGCGGGCATTTTGGCCCGAATTTTGGCATGGTAGAGGCAATCATTGCACTGCATTATGTTTTTGAGTCCCCAAAGGACAAAATGGTATTTGATGTTTCCCATCAGACCTATCCGCACAAGATGCTGACCGGTCGAAAAGATGCCTATTTATATGAAGAACATTACGACGACGTGACGGGATACAGCTGTCCGCAGGAAAGTGAACATGACCATTTTACGGTCGGACATACCTCTACATCCGTCAGTCTGGCATGCGGTCTGGCAAAGGCAAGGGATCTTCGTGGGGAAAGTGCAAATGTGATCGCAATTATCGGAGACGGTTCTTTAAGCGGAGGAGAAGCCTTAGAAGGAATGGATTTTGCGGCAGAATTAGACAGCAACATGATCATTGTAGTAAATGACAATGATATGTCAATTGCAGAAAACCATGGAGGACTTTATTCAAATCTGAAATTACTCCGCGAGACAAACGGACAGGCAGAGTGCAATTTATTTAAAGCCATGGGACTTGATTATGTCTATGTGGATCATGGAAATGACTTAAGGGAACTGATCGGGGCTTTCAAACAGGTAAAAGACAGTAAGAAACCGGTTGTTGTCCACATTAATACATTAAAGGGAAAAGGTTATAAACCGGCAGAAGAGCATAAGGAAGAATGGCACTGGCATCTTCCATTTGATATTGAGACCGGAAAATCCCATTTTCCGGAAGTGGAAGATTATTCTTCGGTGACCTGTGAATATCTGATTGAAAAGATGAAAAAGGATCCGACAGTTGTTACAATTACATCCGGAACCCCGACGATTCTCGGATTTACGCAGGAGAAAAGGAAACAGGCCGGCCGGCAGTTTGTAGATGTGGGAATCGCGGAGGAGACAGCGGTAGCACTTGCTTCCGGAATTGCCAAAGGTGGCGGAAAGCCGGTATATGGTGTGTATTCCAGCTTTATCCAGAGGACGTATGACCAGATTTCACAGGATCTGTGTATTGACGGGAATCCGGCAACGATTGTTGTGTATACGGGATCGGTATTTGGCATGACGGATGTTACCCATCTGGGACTGCAGGATATTCCGATGCTTTCTAATATTCCGGGACTGGTTTATCTGGCACCGACAACAAAGGAAGAATATCTGTCAATGCTTGACTGGAGTGTGGAGCAGAAGGAAATGCCGGTTGCGATCAAACTTCCGGGCGGAGACATGATTTCGGATGGCAGAGAAGTCACAAAAGACTGGAGCCAGCTCAACACCTATGAGGTAACGGAAAAGGGAAGCAAAATTGCACTGATCGGACTCGGAACATTTTATTCCCTGGCACTGCAGACCGCAGAAATGCTGGAGAAAAAAGGTATTCATGCAACGGTAATCAACCCGTATTATATTACCGGACTGGATAAGGGACTGCTGGAGAAGCTGAAGGCAGACCATGACACGGTAGTTACACTGGAAGATGGCATCCTGAATGGTGGTTTCGGAGAAAAAATCGCAAGATTTTATGGAAGCAGTGATATGAAAGTCTATAATTACGGATTGAAAAAAGAATTCCTTGACCGGTATGATGTAAATGAGGTATTAAAAGAGAATCATCTGACAGCAGAGCAGATTGTAAATGACGTATTATAGAAGGCAGAAATAAACAACAAACCTTGTGAGAATCGACACAATATGGTAAAATATAACATACTAGAGCTTATTTTGCATAGTGGTTAGAATAGCGGGCTCATGGAAGGAGCGGTATCATATGAAGAATAAAGATTCGAAAGCAAGGATGCAGATGATTTTCGGGATACTTTTGTTTGCGTTTATTTTTATGGCAGAGTTGTATGCCATAGTCAATTTCCCGAAGATGTTTATTGTTCTGGTTGTTTTGGCAGCAGCAGATCTGATATGCCTGTATGTTGCAATCAGAGGCGTGATTTCAGTATATGAGACAAAATATGCCCGGAGAGAGGAACAGTATGAGAGTATTTTCAAGTCGGAAAAGGCATCATATCTCATGCTGAAAAAATATTTTGAGGAAATATCGGTGAAGCTTGCATATATGGAAGAGGCATCTAAGATTCCGACAGAGGAAATTGTCAATGCACAGAAGGGAATAGCGAAAGTAATTATCAAGCGGTCCCATGAGAATACCGATGCATTGATGAATTCATACGAACAGCTGATCGACCGGTTTGATACGTTCCAGAAAGGAATGGATGGGTTCGGTACAGTTGCGGGTGCTTATAAGGACGAGATTCTTTCAGTCTGTAAGGATGAAATTTCTTCGGTGCAGAAGGATGGAAAAGAACAGGAACATTCACAGGATAAAGAGATAGCCGCAAAGCTGCAGGAAATCATTATTGCAATGAAAGATATGGAACTGCGCCTGAATCAGACCATTATGAACAGTCAGAAAGTGGTTGTTTCCCAGCCGCAGGTTTCTGTACCTGTGGCAACACCTGTAGAGCCACAGCCGGCACCGCAGAATCATGTGGAAGAAACACCGGTAGAGCCGGAGATCTCACCAGAGCCGGAAGAAAGTATGGAGCCGGAGCCTGAGATTTCGCCGGATCTGGAAGAAAGTATGGAGCCGGAGCCTGAGATCTCACCGGAGCCGGAAGAAAGTATGGAACCGGAGCCGGAGATTTCACCGGAGCCGGAAGAAAGTATGGAGCCGGACCCGGAGATTCTGCCGGATATACCGGAAGAAGAGAGTTTTGAGCCGGAGGAAGAGCCTCCGGTCATGGCAGCGGATGAGATTATCCCGCCGGACCCGGAAGAATCCATTGAGGAAGCAGAAGAACTGGTAGAACCGGACCCGATTCCGGAGGATGCGATTGTTGAGGAAGCGAATGATGAGAACCTGCCGGAGGAAGAACTTTCGCCGATGCCGGATCTGTCCGATCCAAACCGCGCCATGAGCCCGGATGAAATAGCTGCCCTGTTTGCAAATATGGGCAATGACGACAATGCGGATAAAGCCGGGGAACCTGTCGAAGAAACGGTGGAACCGGAGGATATTCCCGAGCCGATTGAAGAGCCGGAAGCAGTAAAAGAAGCACCTCTTCAGCCGGAAGAACCGGCAGATCCCAATAAGGCATTAAGCCCGGATGAGATAGCTGCCCTGTTTGCAAGTATGGGAACCTGAAAAGAATAAAATAACAGGCAACGGACGCCATCTGTTCCACGTAAAAACGTGTGACAGATGGCGTTTTGCTATAAAAATGCCATACAATGAAAAAAAATAGTTGCATTTTTTTTCCATTGTGTTATACTTAGGTCGTTGCAATTTAATAGTTTAAAGCAGAGTAGACACATGTGCGTTAAGTGCCGGATGAACAGGGAGTTGTCACCCGGACGAAAAGAGAATCTTGCGGTACATGAGTCGCATCCCGCTGCATCCGAAGATAATATTATCTCCAGTTGTAGTACGGTGAGGTCTGCAAAGGAGGTAATTTTTTTATGAAAAAATTCGTTACTTTGTTCACCGATTCTTTCCGTGAATTAAAAGCGGTAAGAACCATCACTACCATGGCAATGCTTGCCGCAGTTGCTGTGATTCTAGGATTTTTCTCCATTGAATATGGACAGTTTATCCGTATCGGCTTTTCTGGTATTCCAAATGGTATCATTGATTATCTGTTTGGACCGGTAGTTGGAGGAATCTTTCATGGTGCGTTGGATATCATCAAGTATATGATGAAACCGACCGGACCATTTTGCCCGCAGTTGACACTGGTTGTCATTTTGGCAGGAATCCTGTATGGCTGCTTTTTTTACAAGAAAAAGCTTACCATATGGCGCGTATTGGCAGCGAAATTTGTAGTTATGCTGATCTGTAATGTGATTCTGACAACGCTTTGTCTGACCGTGTTATATGGACAGGCATTTATGGTGATTCTTCCGGCGCGTGCACTGAAGAATCTGATTATGTGGCCGATAGATTCGGTGATCTTTTTCGCTATTACGAAGGCGCTGGAACAGATTGGTCTGTTTCGGATGTTTCAGAAACCTGCACTGGCAAAATCCGCAAATATGCAGGGAAACTAAAACTTCATAAATAATAACAAAACCGTCCGAAATCTGAGATTCATCAGACTGCGGACGGTTTTTTGCAGATTCATTTATTTGCGAATGGGATGGGTGGCAATATGTTTTAAAATGCGGACAGCTGTCTGCATGCCTTCCACAGAGATGTGTTCGTATGGTCCGTGAAAACCATAGCCACCAGTGCCGAGATTCGGGCACGGCAATCCCATAAAGGACAGTCTTGCGCCATCTGTACCGCCACGGATCGGACGGGAGAGCGGTGTCAGACCTTCGGAGGCAATTGCCTGTTTTGCCAGATCCACGATTTCCATTTTATCTTCAATGACAGAGAGCATATTCTCATACGAATGTTCGATGTCGAGCGTGACGGTTTCCGGTCCATATTTCTGATTCATGGATTGTGCAAGGTCACGCAGATTCTGCAGACGTTTCTTAAATGTGGTTTTATCATGGTCACGAATGATAAAGGAAAGGGTGGCGGAAGCCACATCTCCGGACATATCGGTCAGATGATAGAATCCTTCCCGGCCGCTGGTGTGTGCCGGCGTTTCCGCTTCCGGAAGCCGGGAAACAATTTCACATCCCACCAGTGCCGCATTGACCATAATGTCTTTTGCTTCGCCCGGATGAACATTTACACCTTTAATATGAAAGATGGCACTTGCGGCATTAAAATTTTCGTAAGCCACTTCGCCTTCGTAATCGCCGTCCACCGTGTATGCATAATCTGCCTGAAAGATAGCAAGATCAAACAGATTTGCACCTGCACCGACTTCTTCGTCCGGCGTAAATCCGATCCAGAGTTCCCCGTGTGGTGTACCTTCTGCAATCAGTTCTTCCACGGCTGTCATGATTTCGGCAACACCTGCCTTGTCATCAGCGCCCAGAAGTGTGGTACCGTCTGTCGTGATCAGGGTTCTTCCTTTTAAAGAGGCCAGGGATGGAAAATCACTTACCTTTAAGACGTCCTGACTTCCTTTTAATAAGATATCCCCGCCATCATAGTCGGGAATGATCTGTGGTCTGACATCTTTTCCGGAAAAATCCGGGGCGGTATCCATATGAGCGATAAAGCCGATGGATTTACAGTTTTCCATGCCCGGTGTGGCAGGAAGCTTGGCATATACATAGCAGTGATCGGTGAGGAGTATATTGGTAAGACCGAGAGTTTCCAGTTCCTGCTTTAAGGCTTTTGCAAGCGTGAACTCACGCTCACTGCTTGGAATGTCACTGCAGGATTCATCGGAGGTTGTCCAATAGCTGACATATTTTAGTAATCTTTCTTCTACTTTCATGTTAAATTGTTCCTTTCAAATATGCTTTTAAAAAAATTTAAAAAAAATAAAAAAAGTGCTTGCTTTTTTAATACTCCTATTATATAATAACTCTTGTCTTAAGGAAAGACAAAAAACAAACAACTTAAAAATGCGCGATTAGCTCAGCTGGCAGAGCACCTGACTCTTAATCAGGGTGTCCAGGGTTCGAACCCCTGATCGCGCACTCGCAAAGCTTATTTTGATTGAATCAAATGGCAAAAGAACTCTTGACGAACAATGTGATTCGTTGGGGGTTTTTTTATTATATAAAATGCAAATAATTATAGAAAGAAACCATAGGGGGAAATATGGAGAAAGTATATGAGTATGCAGCCGCGGTTCTGGCAGAGGTCAAACGCGCGATTGCGGGGAAGGATGCCTGTATTACCAAAGCTTTTGCTACAATTCTTGCAGGAGGGCATATTCTGATTGAGGATGTGCCGGGAGTGGGAAAGACAACACTTGCCATCGCCTTTTCGCGCGTCATGGGACTTTTGGATCACCGTGTACAGTTTACACCGGACGTGCTTCCGGCAGATATTGTAGGATTTAACATGTACCAGAAAGAGACGGGACAGTTTGTGTACCATCCGGGAACGATCATGTGTAATCTGTTTCTTGCGGATGAGATCAACCGGACTTCGCCAAAGACACAGTCCGCGCTTCTTGAGGTGATGGAGGAGGGCAAAGTAACGGTGGATGGTGTGAGTCGAAAAGTGCCGCAGCCGTTTGTTGTCATTGCAACACAGAATCCCAAAGGCAGTGCGGGAACGCAGCTTCTTCCGGAATCACAGCTGGATCGGTTCATGACCTGCATGAGCATGGGGTACCCGGATCTGCAGAGTGAGATGGAAATTGCCCAGGGAAAAACGATGACGAAAGCGGAGGATCTGCAGCCGGTTCTTCTTCCAGAGCAGCTGTGGGAGATGCAGCAGTATGTGGAACAGATTTATGTGCATGATCATGTTGCAAAATATATCGTACAGCTGATGGAGGCTACCAGAAAAAATGCTTACATTGAGCTGGGGGTAAGTCCCCGTGGCACGATCGCATGCGTGCGGCTGGCAAAAGCATGGGCATTTTTGCAGGGAAGAAATTATGTGATTCCGGATGATGTGACGGATATTTTTGCGGATGTGGCAAAACACCGTATTGTGCTCAACACAAAGGCACGGATCGGACATGTGACAGTCGATGCCACCCTGCAGGAAATTCTGTCGGATGTGGACAAACCAACAACATACAAAAGACTTAGGGGATAAACGTGGGCAGTTTTCTGATTGGAACAGGGGTGACGCTTGTCACATTTTATATTGCGCTGATCTATGGAAACATTGCGATTGGGCTGATTGGGTTTGCGGAACTGGTACTGATGCTGCTTGCATGTTTGTATCTGCTGATTTATTGCAGACATATCACGGCAGATATCAGGATTCCGCTTACCGTGGCGGAAAAAGGGAAAAAAGTTACGGTACAGCTTACCGTGGATCAGACCATGTTGTTTCCGGCAGCAAAAGTGCGTTACCGTGTGCGCTGTAGAAATACATTTGCCGGGTATGCCAGAAATTTCTGGTGGAACGGTGCCGGACTGATGCGCGGAATGCAGTGCATGGAAAAGCGTGTCGTGCTTTCTCATGTGGGAAGTTATGAGTATGAGCTTGTAAAAGTACGGATTTATGATCTGACCGGTCTGTTTTATGTGCATAAAAAAATAAAGAGGTTTGCAGATATACAGGTGCTGCCGGAACTGGATGCGGTGGCAGTACAGGTGTCGGAGCGGGTACGCAGATATTTCGGAGAAGCGGAAAGCTACGATGATTTTCAGCCGGGAACAGATGTCAGCCAGATCTTTGATGTGCGGGAATATCGTCCGGGGGATCGCCTGCAGCGCATACACTGGAAACTCTCCGCCAAATCGGACGGGCTTCTGGTGCGGGAGGACAGTCAGCCGCTTGCCTGTGCGGTGGTATTTTTGCTGGACATGCTGCCACAGATGTCAGGAAAAGGCCGGCATATGAGGCGCAGCAGGGAAGCCTATGCGGAAACCTTTCTCACAATTGCGGCAGATCTGGTGTATTCGATGATGGATGCCGGCTGCCCGCATTATGTGGCATGGCAGGAGGAAACAGAAATCAAACGGTTGCGCGTCGAGGATGAGGAAAGCGTGTATCTGTTTTTGATGCAGTTTATGGAATGTCAGAAGGAAACGGCCGGTTCACTGCGACAGAGATATGAGCAGCAGTATCGTTGCGAGCACCCGGTACACAGGCTGGAACTGACACCGGAGCTTTTTCTTGTGCTGGATGGACAGACACTTGCGGATTTTGGTGGAGATAACTGGAGACAGAAGCTGGAAGAAATGGAGCTGGTATTGTGAACAGGAAGGACAGGAGAGGGAATAAAACCACATATTTGTCTGGCAATACCGGTATCCGGCTGATCTGTGAGGCGGTTGCTGTGGAACTACTGCTTTATGCAATGCTTGCGATTTTCCGGAGTGCATTCGGATGGCAGCTGCCGATCCGTGCGCTTGGTAAACTGCAGGTGGCCATGCTGGTAAGTCTTGTGCTGTTTATCGTGGGAGTTCCTGCGACCGGAAAATATCAGAGGGTCTGCAAGGTTGTGCTTGAAATCGGATATCCGGCGGCACTCGTACTGTTTGGAATTTTTCATCGGAGAAAACTGACAGAGAGCGGAAAAATGCTGTTTCAGGCATATCTGTCATATTGGAATAAACAGTATGGAACAAATTATATGACCGGGGCCGGGACGGAGATGCGGTATACTTATATGCTGGCGTTTTTATTGGCAGTTGTTGTGCTGTTAAGTCTGATGTTTCGATATGTGACCGGTGTGCGGCTGGTTTTGCTGCTTCCGGATATAACAGCGTTGTCGGTTGCTCTTCTGGTCAATGCCAGACTGGGCTGGAGTGGAATTGCACTCTTTTTCGTGGGAACCGTGCTGGTGTCTGCGGCACCATGGACGCACATGGATGTAAGGGTGGCTGACGGTCGTACCCATGTATGGATGCAGCTACTGTCCTATGCTGCAGCCGGTGTGTTTGCCGTGATTCTTGTCTCGGTGAGCAGCTATGCGTTTTCTGGTGTGGCAAAGCAGATTCCGAAAAAGTCACCGAAGTTTTATGCGTTTCAGAGACAGGTGGAAGAACGTGTGAAAAACCTGACGTTTTCGGGGATAACTTTGCAGGGATCGCGGGAACATGTGGATAATACAACACCGGACTATACCGGAAAAACCGTATTTTCGATAGAAGCATCGAAAGCCCCGGCGGGCAAACTGTATCTGAAATCATTTGCCAGTGGCACATATCAGAACGGTACATGGGTAAATGAAGGGAAAACGTTTGCGCACGAAGTGGATAAGGCGGGATACCATCGCAGTGATGTTGCAATGTTAATGCAGCAGAATGCCGGTGAACTTGTAAAATACATCCGTTCGAGTGAGCTGGCAGAGGATGAAACACAGACGGTTTCGTATCAGATTTCCTATCGGGCACTGGGGTTAAAAAACGCGTATATGCCGTATTTTTCAGATTCGCAGACAGCCGGTGGGAAGGTCTGGCTCAGGGATGATACGGTGGTAGGTAAAAAGAGGGCAACGGGAAAGGTTTCTTTTGAGGGACTGAATGAAAATACGGATCTGCGCGATGTTTTTGACAGGTTTTGTATGGTCCACGGAGAAACAGATACGGATCTGCAGCAATGGTATGATGCCTATGCTGACAGTAGATACCGTAAGTTTGCCACGGATGTTCCGGCAGTGGGAGATTTTATTACACGAAGGCTGGCTCTGGAAAGTATCGGATATGGCGTGTATGAGGAAAACGGCACCTATGTGGCGGATCAGATGGAAACAGGCGGGTTATACGATGAGGATTGGCTGGCGGATACGGATGGAAACAATTCCGGACGGGCAGAAAGACAGATAACAACCAACAACATCCGGCAGAATCTTGCGACACAGGTTGCCAACTGGCTGGGGAACGAAAATACCTATAACTTATATCTGAATCACATCCCACAGGGGAAAGATACCATTGCTTATTTTCTGGAAACCGGACATGAGGGATATTGTATGCATTTTGCCAGCGCGGGTGCGCTGATTTTACAAAGTCTGGGAGTTCCAGCGCGTTATGCATCGGGATATGTGGTGGAACCGTCGGCATTTCATAAAGAAAAGAAAGGCTATCAGGCAGATGTGCCGGACTACAATGCGCATGCATGGGTGGAAATTTATCTGGAAAATATCGGATGGGTGCCGGTGGAAATGACCCCGGGCTATACGAATGACAGTGCAAAGCTGCCGACGACTCCGGAATTGCGCGATACGTGGAAACAGCGGCATGAAGAGCACAAAGATGCGGCGGAGCAGAATCCGCAGACGCAAATGCAGACGAAAAACGAATCGCCGTCAGAAACACAGATGGAAACACAGCAGAAGACAGAAAGTCAGATGACGGAGAAGGAGACAAAGCGGCCGGTAAAAAATAATGAGAAAAAGAACAACAGGCGAAATCTGCAAGTATTTTCTGCGGTGAGTCTGACGCTGCTTGCTGTTGTTCTGATGCTGGTTCTGGTGACAAAATGGTTGCGCATTTACCGGGAACAATTGCTTATGGAACTGCGCAACCGGCAGAATCGTCATGCGGTATGCCGGATTAACCAGCGGATTTACCGGGGATTACATCCGCGAAGTTTTGGCATGAAGACGGATGGGGACTATCTGGAAAAGCTGATGACAACCTATCCGTCCGTTCCGGCGGAGGATTGGAAGAAGTATCTGTGCATTGTGCAGAAAGCGGTCTTTTCCGAAGAAGAGATCTCACAGGAAGAAGCACGGTTTTGTTACCGGCTGTACCGGAAGTACAGAAACCGGCGGATTTTGGGAAAGTAGGATAACGGAAAAACCGCCTCCTTAGCGGGAGGCGATCAGTTTACATATCGGGTTACCCTTAGAAGAAAATTTTTCTTCGTATTCGGTCATGATATTTCCTTCATTCATGGATGGATCATGGTGCAGATCACGGGTGGAGGCATTAAGATGCCAGCGGTCGGAAGTTTCGATTTCCTCGAGAGAAAACGTAAACAGGTCCGGATTGTCTGTTTTAAATTCCAGCCGTCCGTCGGCTGTAAGAAACTGGTCATAGCGGTCTAAAAATTCATGGGAAGTCAGTCGTCGTCTGGCATGGCGGTCCTTTGGCCACGGGTCGGAAAAATTCAGATAGATCCGGTCAACTTCTTCCGGTGCAAAAATTTCCGGAAGTTTTGCGGCGTCTTCACACAGAAAATGAACATTTGGAAGCTGCAGGGTATCCATTTTCTGGACTGCGCGCAGCAGTACACTGGTGTAACGTTCGATGCCGATATAATTGATTTCGGGATGTAACGCAGCAAGATCCATCAGAAATCTGCCTTTTCCCATGCCGATTTCGATATGGATCGGATGGTCATTTTCAAAAAAGGCATGCCATTGTCCGCGGTGTTCTGCTGCATTCTGTATACAATATGGGCTGGCTGCCACAGCTTCATTGGCGCCCGGTATATTTCTTAGTCTCATAGTAATTTCTCCTTGGAAAAGATAAATTCAGTTTTGCTAACTGTAAGAATACTATTACTATATACAAATTTCGTCCGTTCGGCAAATAAAAATTGAACGATTATGGAAATAATGGTATTATAAATATAAGAAAATGAAGAATTGGGGAGCCTTATGAAAATAAAAAAATACACCCGTGTAACAGCATTTTTTCTTGCCGTATGCACGGTTTTACTCATGTTACCGTTGTCTGTGCGTGCAGATGAGTACTGGCCGGACGGGGTAAAAACGCAGTCCAAAAGTGCCATTGTGATGGAAGTCAATACCGGCACCGTTTTATATGAAAAGAAGAGTCACGAGAAACATTATCCGGCGAGTATCACAAAGATCATGACGGTTCTTCTGGCAATCGAAAACTGTGATATGGATGAGGTCGTTACGTTTTCTGCGGATGCGGTATTTAAAAATGAGGGAGATACTTCCCATATTGCCCGGAATCTTGGAGAAAAACTGACGATGGAGCAGTGTCTGTATGCGGTTATGCTGGAGTCTGCCAATGAATGTGCTTATGCGGTTGCGGAGCATGTGGGGCAGAAACTGGGTGGTGATTACCGGACGTTTATCGATCTGATGAATAAGCGCGCAAAGGAACTGGGATGTACGGATACGCATTTCAATAACTGTAATGGTCTGCCGGATGAAGATCACTGGGTCAGCGCGTATGATATGGCACTGATTTCCGCAGAGGCATACAAAAACGAGACGTTCCGGATGATCGCAGGCAGTCCAAGCTATACACTTCCGAAGACCAATAAATGCAAGGCAGAATATCCGTGTCACAATCACCATAAAATGATCTACCCGTTTCGCGGGGACAGCTCTCATTTGTACAAATACTGTACTGGCGGAAAAACCGGCTACACGACAGTGGCGAATAATACCCTGGTGTCTTTTGCGGAGAAAGACGGAATTACTCTGGTGTGTGTGGTGATGGATGCGGCAACACCGGATCATTATACGGATACCAGAAAATTATTTGATTACTGCTTTGAAAATTTCCAGGCGCTGAATATTTCGGAAAACGATGCGGGTCTGGCAAAGGACAACGGAAAAAATTACGGGGTTTTGAACAACAGTGAACCTTATGTAAAGCTGGACGAGGATGCTTATATCATTATGCCAAAAGGAGCACAGTTTTCCGATGTATCCTATAAAAAGACAGAATCTGCAAAAGGAAAAAAGAAAGTTGCAAGGCTTGCATACACATATGCCGGTCATGAGGTCGGCAGTGTGGATATAGTAAAAACCGGAGCAAAGGTAAAAGATAATTATTACGTCAATACCGATAGCGGGCAGAAGAAAAATGAACGTGTCATACGGATCGATCCTGCATGGCTCATTGTTGCGGGAGTGGTTATTGTCGCAGCAGTGGTTCTGTTGTTTCTGGCAAAACGGGCATATGATAATTTTTATGTGATCCGTCATCAGAGAAAAACGAAAAAAAATGATAAAATGCGTTTTCGTGAGAAGAAACGAAAGAAATACAATCGCAGGAAGGACAGGTTTTTTTAAATCGTTCAAATAAAGCGAAAATGCTTGCGTATTTGCCGCAAACAGGTATAATTACAATTGATGAATTTCATTTTAATAATGAAATTGGAGGTTACCATGTCACAATCTGTTACGATAAAAAGTAATAAATACGGAATTAATCTTGTCTTAGACCCGGAGATTGGGTTTGATGAGTTATTGAAGGATGTTGTCGAAAAGTTCAAAGCATCCAGTACATTTTTTAAAAATGCAAAACTGGCATTGTCCTTTGAAGGAAGAAAACTTTCGGAAGAGGAAGAACAGCAGATCATCTCAGCAATTGAAAGCAACACATCGATTGAAATCCTGTGTATCGTTGAAAATGGAACAAGACAGGAAGCTGTCATGAAAGAACAGGTCGAGGCGTTTTACGATGCCGTACAGCAGCAGTATGAGAATGCCGCAGCAGGAAACGGGCCGGAGCAGTTTTATCGTGGCACTTTAAGGTCGGGACAGGTGATTTCGAGTGAATCGAGTGTCACGATCATTGGCGATGTCAATCCGGGAGCCAAAATTATTTCCCAGGGAAACATTGTGATTCTTGGGGCATTAAAAGGTAACGCACAGGCAGGATGTATGGGGGATCGTAACTGTTTTATTTTTGCGCTGGATATGCAGCCGATTCAGATTCAGATTGGGGATCTGATCGCAAAGAGTCCGGACAAGCCGGAACCGAAACGTCGTACACTCCGTCGGTCAAAGACACCGGAAGTGGAAGCACAGATCGCCATTGCAAGAGATGGAAATATCTATATTGAGCCAATCACCAAAAATATATTAAATAACATTTAGGGACGTAGGAGGAATAAGTTTCATGAGCGAAGTAATCGTTATCACATCAGGAAAGGGTGGTGTAGGTAAGACCACAACCACAGCAAACATTGGTACAGGTCTTGCACAGTTAAACAAGAAAGTTGTAATGATTGATACCGATATCGGACTGCGTAACCTGGATGTGGTTATGGGTCTGGAAAATCGTATTGTATATAATCTGGTAGATGTTATAGAAGGAAAGTGCCGTATCCGTCAGGCTTTGATCAAGGATAAGAGATATCCGGAATTATGCCTGCTTCCTTCCGCACAGACCAGAGATAAGGATGCTGTCACACCGGAGCAGATGGTTGCGCTGATCAATGAGCTTCGCGAAGAGTTTGATTATATTTTATTGGACTGCCCGGCCGGTATCGAGCAGGGATTTAAGAATGCGGTAGCAGGTGCGGACCGTGCACTGGTTGTTACGACACCGGAAGTATCTGCGATCCGTGATGCGGATCGTATCGTAGGACTCCTTGAGGCAAACGAGATGAAACGGATCGATCTGATTGTAAACCGTCTGCGTGTGGATATGGTAAAACGCGGTGAGATGATGACGGTAGATGATGTAACCGATATTCTGGCAGTAAACCTGATCGGTGCCGTACCGGATGATGAGCAGATTGTTATTTCCACAAACCGTGGTGAGCCACTGGTTGGAACCAACTGTCTGGCAGGAAAGGCATATTCCAATATTTGCCACCGTATTATGGGAGAAGAAGTTCCATTCCTGAATCTGAATGAGAAGCAGGGAGTACTTGAGAAGCTGAAGGACATTTTTAAGAAGAATTAGAGGGGGTACTTATTGTGGGAATAATGGATTTATTTAAGAAGAAGACTTCCGGCAACGTTGCAAAGGACCGCCTGAAGCTGGTGCTGGTTTCTGACCGTGCCAACTGTTCTTCCGAGATGATGGAGATGATGAAGAATGACATTATTGAAGTGATCTCACGTTACATGGATATTGATGCGGAGGCGCTTGATGTAAAAATCACCGAGACAGAGTCCGATTCCAATAACGGAACGGTACCGGCACTTGTTGCTAATATTCCGATCCGTGATATGAAGCATCGTCCGGACCCAAGATAGAAATTATAGAGTACATAAGAAAATGCCCGGCAGGTTCCTACTGCCGGGCATTTTTAAAAAGCAGGTAACCAGGAGAATTTGAAATTGCATGACAAATCGTTAAAAGAGTTATGTGAGCAGTTATCCATATCAATTGCTACCGGTCGTAACTGGGTAAAACTTGGAAAGATAACTCCCCAATATATAAAAAACGGGGTGCCCTATTTTGATGAAAAGCATATTGCAATCATAGAAAATGAAATCCGGTCAGGAAAAAATGTGGCATTAAAAAGCCGCAGAAATAAAAAATATGTTTCCGGAAATGCGTTATATCGTTCTTATGTTTCCCAAAACTGCAAGAACCTTACCGTTTTGCAGAAACTGCTCTCCGAGATAACATGGGAACAAATTCTGCTGACCACGGATGTGATATCCTATTTTGTGGCAGACTGTGCGTTGCAGTTATTCGGGCAGAAACCATTGTTTTTCCAATATCTGCAGGGAAAAATTTCTATAGGGAAATATGACATCTTACTGGATGCATTGATTGGTGACAGACAAAGGGCAATGGATTTCTGTCAGAAATATCCGGCATTTTTTGCACATGAATACATCTGGGAGCCGGGAGAAGACATTCTGGGACTTATATATCTTTCCTGTAAAAATATGGGAAGCCGGAAAGCGCATGGTTCATACTATACACCCACAAAAGTTGTAAAAAAACTGATTTCCCATCTGGATATCGAACATATGGGAAAAGTGTTAGATCCGTGTTGCGGCACCGGAAATTTCCTGCTTCAGCTGCCGGAAAGTGTGGATCTGGCAGATATTTATGGCACGGATACCGATGCGGTGAGTATCCGTATCGCACGACTCAATATGGCTCTGAAATATCCGGACGCGGATGTTGAGGAGATCTGCGAACATATTACAGAGAAGAATTTTCTCACAGAATATGACAGAACAGGATTTGATACCATCATTGGAAATCCGCCGTGGGGCTATGCTTTTTCCAATGAAGACAAAGCAGTGTTAAAGGCCAGATATGCCACGGCTTCCGGAAGAAATACCGAGTCCTATGATGTTTTTATCGAACGGGCTCTGGAGATTCTTGTTCCGGATGGAACGCTGGCGTTTGTGCTGCCGGAAGCGGTCTTAAATGTAAAGGCACATATGCGTATCCGCACAATTCTGCTTCAGAGAAGTTCTGTAAAATCCCTTACGTTTCTGGGAGATATGTTTGACGGGGTACAGTGTCCCTGCATCCTGTTGCAGCTTATTGCGACCGGAAAGCCTTTGTCAACGGCAGGCATGATGATAGAAGACCGGACACGTACATATACCATTGCTATGGAGCGGACGGTAGTGCCGGAAAATTTCAGTTTTCGGATGACAGATGAAGAGTATCGTGTGCTGGAGAAAATAAAAAATTCCATTCCCGTCTGTTATCTGGCCGATCATGCAGATTTTGCACTTGGCATTGTTACCGGAAACAACAAAAAGTTTCTCTCCGCAGAGAAAACGCAACATTCGGAGATGGTACTGAAAGGTACAGATATTTGCAAATACCACATAAATCCGGCAAAACAGTATCTGCGGTTTGAACCGGAACAGTTTCAGCAGGTTGCACCTCTGGAGATATACCGGGCACCGGAAAAACTGTTGTACCGTTTTATTAGCAATCAGCTGGTGGTGGCTTATGATGACCGGCAGATGCTTTCTTTGAATAGCTGCAACATTGTGATCCCAAAGATCGAGGGAATGCAGATCAAATATATTCTGGCAATTTTAAATTCCAGTGTTTCTCAGTTTGTTTATCAGAAGGAATTCCATTCCATAAAAGTATTGCGGGCGCATATGGAGCATATTCCGATTCCGCGTGTTGGGAAAGCGATACAGAATGAAATTATAGCGATGACCGAGCCGCTGATTTGTGGAATGGGAAAAGAGGCAGCAGAGACTTGCCAGAAACGGCTGGATTGCAGAATCATGGATTTGTTCCGGTTATCCGCGGAGGAACAGTGGATCATCCGGCATGCTTTACATTAACCCATAAAGGACAGAAATGTACAAAAAGACAAAAATAAATACACTAAACCGAAATAAAGACAAATTAAAGGCATTAAACTATAAAATTGACACATAAACGACATTACAAAATTATTGCTGATTTATCAGACGATTTAATAATGAAAGCAGCTGTTTTTTGTCTTCGGTGTAAATTAACAGACCATTACTGGTGCGAACGATGGTAAGAATCTGTCCGGCAAAGAGATCACTCTGTTCGAATGTATGCAGCAGAAGTTCCTGCATATGGGAGGGTACGGACAGGAAAACGGTCTCTACCTGTTCCATTGGATGGAGGGAGACATTTGCATCTGCAAATAATTTCCCAAGGCATTGTTCCTGTTCCACTTGTGCAGCTGTCTTGTCCACAATAAAAAATCCATCGGCATCCTTCGGCATATGCAAAGACTGGACGGCGCGCTGCACCTGTTTGGTCAGGGCATCCGATGCCGGATACAGAGATTCAAAATAACTCATAAAATCGGTAGCTTTTCGAAAGTGCCGGTTTTTTCCGTTTTGGGTAAGTTCGGTCATGAGAATCCGGCGAATGATGCTTTCGCATGTCTCGCGAGAAGGATTTTTGCGCAGCTGGTTTTTCTGATTCAAAATGGGATCTCCTTTGTTACAGTTTCAGATTATCTTTACTATATACTATTTTCTTGACGAATTCCACAGGAAAAGGTAGAATACGAAGTGAAATACCACGTTAATTTTTATGGAGCGGAAAATGTCGACAAATACAAAAAAGAGTAAATCATCAGAAGAAACATTGGAAAAACTGCGCGCTTTCATTAATGAAAAAGGCGGCATCGTAAAAAAGGAAGAATTTGCGGCACTTGATGTGGATTACCGCAAGATTCTGGAATTTGTGGAAGCCGGGACACTGGTGCGGATAAAAAACGGTTATTATACCGACCGGATCGACCGCTTTTCCGAGGAAGAACTGATCGCACGGCTGTTTCCGGATGCGCGTCTGTGCATGGAAAGTGCACTCTATGCGTATGGATATATCCGGGAAAAGCCTTACGGATGGCACTTAGCGGTGGATAAAAATACATCCAAGTCGCGGTTTAAGATGGATTATCCGAAAGTAATCCCATACTATACAGAGCCGGACGCTTTGGAACTTGGTTCCACAACGATTGAGCAGAATGGACTGACGTTTCAGATTTATGATAAGGAACGGATGATCTGTGACTGCCTGAAATATGAGGCAAAGCTTGACCGGGCGATTTTCCGGGAGGCGATCCAGTCCTATATCCGGGACAATGATAAAGACATTTCCATGCTGATGGAATATGCCAGAGCGCGAAAAGTAACAGGAAAGGTACAGAGTCTGATCGGAGTGTGGCTGTAATGAAAGTCGGTGTATGTGAGGCAACAGAACTGAAAAAGAGAAGCGAAATGCTCTCCATTCCATTTGCGGATCTCCTGTGGGGATATGCGGTGGAAGATCTGATGCTGCGTGTCAGTACGTCTGCATACCGTGAATTTTTATGGCTGATGAGCCTGCCGCTTCTGGGAGAAGAAGCATACCGGCAGCGCGCCAAGAAGCGCATCCGCTTTTTTTATAAAGGAAGTGAGGAAGAACTCACGCCGGACAAACTGCAGCCCGGTCAGCGATTATCCATCGCAATGGGCGAACACATCAAAACAACACTTTTTGCAAAAGAAAATGCACAGAAAATCCATTGGGAAGGTACGGTAACGGCATTGAGCGGCGGAATCCGGCTTAGCATGATCGCCGGGTATTTTGATATGAAAGTTCCGCTAAATATTGAGATCTACAGTTTTGGTGCGGTCAGCCAGATTCCGGGAACAAGAGAAGAAGAACTGATTGCAGTGGGCGGAGGCAGAACAATTTCCTATCTGGTGTATTCGCCGGAGAGTGAACTGAGCTATGATCTGTTTGCGATCATGGACAAGCTGGAACTGATCGGCAGCATGGGAAGTTATTATGATGCATACCGGCTGCTCCGGACACAGCCGCTCAGCGGGCGTTATGTGCTGGAGGAACTGACGGTGCTTACCGCTGCATCCCCGAAGATGCGAAAAGAGCAGAGATTAAAGCAGCTGGACGGATACCGGGCTTACACATATATGCGCAAGCGCTGGGAAAAGTATCTGCGTAACCATGGGCTGGCAGAGGTTCCCTGGGAAGACGCAATCGATCTGATTCTGGTGTTTGTGTCCCCGATCTGGGAGAGTCTTTGCCGCAATGAGATCTTTTTTGATGACTGGATGCCGGAACTTGGCCGGTTCTTAGGATAGTGGAGGAAATATGCTGGAACAAAAACTGAATGAACTGGAACAATCGGACATCTATCCGTTTCATATGCCAGGGCATAAACGTGCATTCCTGCCTTTTGCCAATCCCTATGCCATTGATATTACGGAAATTGAAGGATTTGATAATCTTCACCATGCAACTGGAATCCTGCAGGAGGCGCAGCAGAAAGCGGCAGATCTGTATGGTGCACAAAAAACGTATTATCTGGTAAACGGAAGCACCTGCGGGCTTCTTGCGGCGATCAGCGCAGCAGTTCCGAGGGGTGGAAAAATCCTTGTGGCGAGAAACTGTCACAAAGCGGTATATCACGCGATGTATCTGCGGCAGCTGGTTCCTGTTTATCTGTATCCGGAAGATACCGCCTACGGCATCCAGGGGCAGGTAACACCACAGATGGTGCAAAAGCAGCTAAAACAGACACCGGATATCCGGGCCGTTGTCATTACTTCCCCGACATATGACGGGGTCGTATCGGATATCAAAAACATTGCGGATATCGTGCATGCATATGGGATTCCGCTGATCGTGGATGAAGCGCATGGAGCACATTTCGGGTTTTCCCCGGAGTTTCCGGAAAATGCCACAAGGCTTGGCGCGGATGCCGTGATTATGAGTGTACACAAAACACTTCCCGCATTTACACAGACCGCATTGCTGCATCTGTGTTCCGACCGGATCGCGGAGAAAAAGGTCGCACAATTTCTGGGGATTTATGAGACAAGTTCTCCGTCATACCTTCTGATGGCGGGGATTGAAAAAAGTCTGCAGATCATAGAAAAAGACCGGGAAATGCTGTTTGCTGCATACAGCAGAAGGCTTGCAGAGTTTCGGGATAAGGCCAAAAATCTGAAAACACTGCAGGTATTACAGCCCTCCGATTTTTCAAAACAGGAGGCGTTCTCATTTGATCCGGGAAAACTTCTGATTCTGACCGGAAACAGCATGAGCGGACAGGCCCTTCAGGAAATATTGTTACGGGAATATGGTCTGCAGATGGAGATGGCAAGCGGAAACTATGTAGTTGCCATGACTTCCATTATGGATACGGACGAAGGGTTTGCGCGGCTTTCGGATGCACTGGAATGTATTGACGGAACGGTCCGTAAGAAGGAAGAGACCGGAGTGATTTCACCGCGGGAGATCTATCGGGAACAAAAAACCGTCATGACGATTGATCAGGCACTGGACGCAGAACAAAAAACGGTCCGGCTGGAGGAAGCCACAGGAGCGGTGAGCGGGGATTATGTGTATCTGTATCCACCCGGAATTCCGATTCTTGTGCCTGGCGAAGCGATTGACGTGCAGACCGCAGAAACGATCCGGCATTGTATCCGGCTGGGCCTTGAGGTAGAGGGACTGCCGGATTTGACGTGTATAAACGTTGTGAAATGACGGCAAATATATTATACTAGAGGAAAGAGATCAATGGGCAAAATTTATTGTGTCATGGGAAAGAGTTCTTCCGGAAAAGACAGTATCTACAGCCGGATTATGCAGCAGGGGAATCCTGCACTTTTACGCATTGTACCGTATACCACCCGCCCCCGCAGGGAGGGAGAGACGGATGGACGGGAATATGTGTTTACGGATGAGGCACATGTACAGCAGCTGGAAAGCGCAGGCAAGGTGATCGAGCTGCGGGCATATCACACGGTCTATGGGATCTGGAAATATTTTACGGTAGATGATGGAAGAATTGACCTGTCGGCGCACAGTTATCTGTATATTGTGACACTGGAAGGGTATCAGAAAATACAAAGATACTTTGGAAGCTCACAGGTAGTGCCGATTTATATAGAAGTGGAGGATGGCGAGCGGCTGCTTCGGGCGATTGCCAGGGAGCGGCAGCAGAAAACTCCGCAGTATGAGGAAATGTGCCGGAGATTTCTTGCGGATGCAGCCGATTTTTCCGAGGAAAAACTGACAGAGGCAGGCATCACACGACGGTTTATAAATAAGGATATGGAAGGAACCATCCGGGAGATCACGGAATATATCCGGCGGGATATGTCCGGGATGGAGAAACAGGATAAGAGGATTTCTATATGGCGATAAAAGTAAACGATATATCCGCGGTCAATCAGGTACCGGAGGCCACAAAAACAGTAGAAGGCGACGGCTCGTTCAAGTTTACACTTGCAAGTGCGATCACAGATGCGGATCTGCAGGCAAAAGTGGATGAACTGCTCAGTGATATTACGGCGCAGGGAAACCGTCTTGCGGAGCACATGGACATCCGGGATATGAAAAAGTACCGTGGACTGATAAAAGACTTTCTGAATGAAGTAGTTTACCGTTCCCACCGGTTTTCAAGGGAAAATTTTCTTGACCGCAGGGGACGCCACCGGGTATATGGCATTATCCGCCTGATCGATAAGAATCTGGATGAACTGGCAGGCGAACTGGTGGCAGACGAAAAGGATCATATTTCGATTCTGGACCGTATTGGGGAAATTAAAGGACTTTTGCTTGATATTTTGACCTAGACAGATACAAGGAGGGGATGGCTATGGCAGGATTTTCAGACATCATTGGACATGAACAGATCATCGGGCATTTGAAGAATGCAATTGCCCTCGACAAAGTCAGCCATGCATATATTTTTAACGGACCAAAGCTTTCCGGAAAAATGATGCTTGCAGAGGCTTTTGCCATGGCACTGCAATGTGAGGGAGAAGGGACAAGACCATGCCTTTTATGCCGCTCCTGCAAACAGGCGGTGGATCATAATCAGCCCGATATCATCTATGTATCCCACGAAAAGCCGAATACCATCGGGGTGGACGATATCCGTACCCAGATCAATAACGATATTGTGATAAAACCATACAGCAGCCGCTACAAAGTGTATATTGTGGATGAGGCGGAAAAAATGAACCAGCAGGCACAGAATGCATTGCTGAAAACAATCGAGGAACCGCCGGCATATGCGGTCATCCTGCTTCTGACCACAAATGCGGACAGTTTTCTGCCAACGATTTTATCGCGCTGCATTACACTGAATCTCAAAGTGGTAAAAGAAGATGTGATCAAATCTTACCTGATGAAAACGTATCACATTCCGGATTACCAGGCAGATGTCTGTGCCGCATTTTCCCAGGGAAATGTAGGGAAAGCCATTCAGCTGGCATCTTCCGAAGAATTTGGGGAACTGAAAGCATCGGTGCTGCAGCTGATGAAGCGTCTGGAAGATATTGATCTGTATGAAATGACAGCAGCAGTAAAGCAGATTGCAGAGTATAAGCTGACGGTCAATGATTATTTTGACCTCATGATGATCTGGTTCCGCGATGTACTTTACATGAAAGCAACCAATGATGTAAACGGACTCATTTTTAAGGATGAGGTTTATGACATAAAAAAACAGGCAGCAAAGCGGTCGTATCAGGGAATTGAGACGATCATCCGTGCACTCGAGACAGCGAAAGTCCGGATTTCGGCAAATGTAAATTTCGATCTTGTGATTGAGCTGCTGTTACTGACAATTAAGGAGAATTAATATGATAAAAGTGGTAGGAATCCGTTTTCAGCGTGCGGGAAAGATTTATTATTTTGACCCGCTGGACTATGATCTGGAGACGGCGATGCACGTCATCGTGGAAACGGCACGTGGCATAGAGATGGGAACAGTGTTGATCCCACCCAAAGAGGTGGATGACGATAAGGTTGTCCAGCCTTTGAAACCGGTGATCCGTATTGCGACAGACGATGACGAAAAAGTTATAGAAAAAAATAAAGAAAAAGAAGCGGAAGCCTACGTGATCTGCAAGGAAAAAATTGCAAAGCACGGGCTGGATATGAAACTGGTTGCAGCGGAATATACATTTGACAACAATAAGCTTTTGTTCTACTTTACGGCAGACGGACGAATTGATTTCCGTGAGCTGGTCAAGGATCTGGCTTCGGTGTTCCGCACCCGTATCGAATTGCGGCAGATTGGTGTGCGCGATGAGACAAAGATGCTTGGCGGTATCGGAATCTGTGGGAGGGAACTGTGCTGCAGATCTTATCTGACCGATTTTGTACCGGTATCCATCAAGATGGCAAAGGAACAGAATCTGTCCTTAAATCCGACAAAAATTTCGGGTGTATGCGGCAGACTCATGTGTTGTCTGAAGAACGAGCAGGAAACATACGAATACTTAAACAGCCGTCTGCCGTCGGTGGGAGATTCGGTAATCACACCGACCGGAATGCATGGAGAAGTGTCCGGTGTTAATGTACTGCGTCAGCTGGTTAAGGTTGTTGTGGATAACGGAGAAGAAAAAGAACTGCAGGAATATGCAGTAGATGATCTGAAGTTTACACCGCGGCGCCGCAGGGATGTCCGTGTAACGGATGAGGAAATGAAAGAGCTGGAAGGGCTTGAGGATAACGGAAGCACGGAGGAAGAAAACGAACGTCCGCAGCGGGAGAACCGCAGGGAAAACAACCGTGGCAAATACCGCAGAGAGCAAAACGATGCGTCACCGGAGACGGATGTCGGAAGCGAAAGCCGTGAGAATCGTGAGAAAAACGATAGCGGCGAGAAACGCGAGTATCGTGACCGCAGTAACTATCGCGGCAAAAAGCGCGAATACCGAGACCGGAATGACAACGGTGAGAAACGCGAGTACCGGGAACGCAGCAATTACCGTGGCAGAAACTATAATCGTGACCGCAGAGAGAATGCCGACCGTGAAAATAGTGGCGAGGGCGGAGAAAAACGCGAATACCGCGGAGAGCGGAATTTCCGGCGGCATCGAAACTACGACAGAAAGAATTATCAGGGTGGAAACAACGAACGTGGAGAACAAAAACGAGGTGACAATCCACAGTCATGAACGACTGGATGAACTTCATAGAAACGGATACTGGATCATTCAGGATCCGGGACGGTTCTGTTTTGGCATGGATGCAGTGCTGCTGTCCGGCTTTGCAAAAGTAAAGCCCGGGGAACGGGCACTGGATCTGGGTACCGGAACCGGGATCATACCAATTCTGCTGGAGGCAAAGACCAAAGGGGAACATTTTACCGGGCTGGAAATTCAGCCGGAGAGTGCAGATATGGCGGCGCGAAGCGTCGCCTACAATCATCTGGAAGAGAAAATTACGATTGTGACCGGAGATATCAAGGAGGCTTCTGCGCGTTTCGGAGCCGGATCGTTTGAAGTAATCACAACGAATCCGCCGTATATGATCGGGCAGCATGGAATCCAGAATGATGCCAATGCCAAGACGATTGCAAGGCATGAGGTTCTCTGCGATCTGGATGATATCCTGCGTGAAAGCGCAAAGATGTTAAAGCAGGGCGGACGATTTTACATGGTACACAGACCCTTCCGCCTTGCGGAAATTTTCAGTAAGATGGTGGCATATCATATCGAGCCGAAGCGCATGCGGCTGGTCTATCCGTTTGTGGATAAGGAGCCGAATATGGTGCTGATAGAGGGGCTGCGGGGCGGCAAATCCCGTCTGACGGTGGAAAAACCACTCATTGTATACAAAGAGCCGGGGGTATATATGCCGGAGATTTATGATATTTACGGATATTAGGAAGGAGTGCGTGGTATGGGAATTTATCTGAATCCATCTGCGGATGGATTTGCATCCATTATGAAAACCGGAGATTATGTGGATAAAACCGGATTGATTACCTATATGAATGCGGTATTAAACTCTTCCAGAAATATGCTGTGTTCAAGCAGACCACGAAGATTTGGAAAATCTTATGCTGCACAGATGCTTTCCGCATTTTATTCTAAGGGAGCAGATGCGGGGGAACTGTTTGCACATTTGCGCGTAGCCAATCCGCCGGAGGAGACAAAGGAGAAAGAGAAAGAGTGGTACAATAAATATCGTAATAATTGTGACGTCCTGTTTTGGGATATGGCGTGGTTTATTTCCAATGCACAGAATATAGAGGATACAATTTTGAATCTGCAGCGTGACATTGGAAAGGAATTACGGGAAGCCTTTCCGGATTGTGTGACAGAGGAAGTCGTTTCTTTGCCGGAAATATTACTTACAATCAGTGTAAAAACCGGGCATAAATTTTTGATTATTATTGACGAGTGGGATGCGTTGTTCCGTGAAGCGCCGGAAAATACAGAACTGCAAAAGACATATATTCAGTTGTTGCGCGCATTGTTCAAGGGAATTCAGGTTTCCCGTTTTTTGTGTGGAGCTTATATGACGGGAATTTTACCGATCAAAAAATATGGAACGCAGTCGGCCCTTACCGATTTTACCGAATTTACGATGCTTGAGCCGGGACCGCTGGCACCCTATGTTGGTTTTACAGAGGATGAGGTAAAAAAGCTGTGTACCGGTCATCACATGGATTATGAGGAAATGCGCAGATGGTACGATGGGTATTATTTTGATGAGATCGGGCATGTGTATAATCCAAATTCGGTGATAAAGGCAGTTTTTTGCGGAAAATACAGTAATTACTGGACACAGACAGAAACTTATGAATCACTGCGAATTTATATAGATTTAAATTTTGATGGTCTGAAGGAATGTCTGGTCGATATGCTTGGAGGAAAGCGTTGCCGGGTCGATATCGGGTCGTTTCAGAATGACATGACTTCCATGAAAAGCCGGGATGATGTACTTACTTTACTGGTGCATCTGGGATATCTGGGATATGATGCAGACAATAAAGAGGTGTATATTCCAAACGAAGAAATCAGGGAAGAGTTTATTCGTGCAATCAAAAACGGCAGACGTCAGGAACTGGTGAAAGCAATTCAGCTGTCAGATCATTTGTTGAAGGCAACAATAAACCTGCATTACTGATCGAGTTGAAATGGGACAAATCTGCAGAAAAAGCGATTACACAGATCAAAGAAAAGAATTATACGCAGTTGGTGAAAAAATTGGGATATGATGGGGAGGTTCTTCTGGTTGGAATCAATTATAGCACCAAGACAAAGAAACATTCCTGTGTGATTAAAAATTTTAGATAATTATGTAGAGAAACCGTGGTACATATCAGGATGCATCACGGTTTTCTTTTTACTGTAAAGTTCCGTTTTTGGTACAGGAAATGGAAACAGTACGCGTAGTTGAAGTGATTTCGGAATTGGAAAGGATATGGGAGCCTGTTGCAGAAGCATATCCGGTATTCCCGGATTTCCAACTCGATTTATTGGTAACTTTCCATGCCGAAGAATTACTTTCTGCGGTAACATCAGCGCTTGTGCAGGAAGAAGTGCTTCCGTTATAGGTAAAAAAAGCATGTACCGTCACATACCATAAAGTAGTGCCGGAAGAATTTACATAACGTTGTGTTTTACTTCCACTTTTGGTCTGGGTAGCTGAAAAAGGCTGAATTCCAGAACCTGACGTTTCAACAATTTCTGTCACACAGTAGAGATCATCGGAAATGGCTTCTTTTGTAACTGTGACGGTTTGAGCCTAAAGAGACTGACTGGGTATTGTGGCACATATAAGTGCAGAAGAAAGTAATAAAGCAGAAATAAATTTACCTGATTTTATCATTGAGGGTCCTCCTTTAATATAGTTACTTCTTTTTGTATAAAAGTATCTAATTCCTTTTTGTGTTGTACATTTATGTTGTAGATATATATGGATGAGAATATCAAAACGAAAACGGTAATGATGATACAGATCGTTTTTATATTCCATGTAAAACACACATTTTTCTTTTGCTTATCAATAGATTGCTCCGAAAAATAATCGTTTACCAGTTCCTGTGGATCTCCAAACTGTGAGACAAGCTGTTCATAATCGAGAGAATCCTGTTGCGCTGCATAAGAAATGACAGCGTCTTTCAAATCAGAAATAAATCTTGCGTCTGTGGTATGGTAGTGTTTAAACTGCTTCTGCACAGCCTTTATATATTTATCCGTAATTTTATCCTTGGTCATTGTCTCCCCCTTCTTCCTCCTGTGTAACCGTATATTTCAATACCTGTTGGATCGCATTGGCAGTCGCGTAATAATCCTCCAAAAGTTGTTGAAGATGCGTGCGGCCACTGTCTTCCAGGTGATAATAAACATTCACCTGACGGCGTCCAACCTGTTTTTTGTAGTCTGAAATATATCCGGCATCTATTAATTTGTAGAGGGCGGGATACAAAGAACCAACTGGAATATTCAGGTATCCATCGGTCTGTTCCCGGATCAGGGTGGATATTTCATAACCATAATAGTCCTGCTGGCTAAGCAGATGCAAAATTAACAATTCGACGGAACCGCGCCGGAAGTTACTTTTGTTGTTCATAGGTTTCTCCTTATCTAATTAGATAAACGTATTATAAAACAAACAAGATAATAAAACAATGTATAGAAAAACTAAAATATAGTTGACATAGATAATTGAATATGCTAACGTGAAAACATAACAAGCAATGATGATATCTTGGAGGATGAATGGAAGAATATAGTGTATTAGATATTTTTTCTTATGTACCAAAGCAGAAAATTGACTTGGAACAGTTGGAAACTATATTTGTTAATGAAATTAACAATGTAAATGCAGCAACGAATGGTTATTACGTCGAAAAATATAAACAAATCCATGAGTTAGAGAAAAATATAAAAATAGCGGTTGAAGATTTACAGAATGAAGGAAAGAAGATTGCATTTATTAAGAAAGGGCGAAAGATAATAGCTGTGGTAGGATATAAGGTAGCATAAGGATCAAAAGGATGCAATATAAGATATTGAACGTTGGAGAACGATGATGAAAAATAAACATAAATTATTTATACTTGGACTATTATTAAGTTTATGTCTTTGTGGTTGTGGTAAAACAAGTGATCAAAAATCTGATTTTGAATATCAATTGTTAGACGGTTGGGTTGAAAATAAGGTGGATAATACTTTGTTTTTTACACCAAATGCATATAAGGTTGGCTCAGAGGCGACTTGTGCTAAATATATGATTTCAGCAGGATATATTCAAAAGTTCAACACATCAGATGATTGGGGAAAGATAAAAGATGGGAAGATACAACAGGTATATTTCAATAATCATTCAAATGTAGAAGATTATGGGCAAGTTGATGGACTGTGTGCTCCGGGATATTTAATTAAAGTAGATTATGATTTATATTCAGCTGCCGCGTTGGAAAAGGAAAAAAATAACGGAACAAATATTTTAGAAATTGATCAGACTGGGCAGTATTGGGTACTTTATTTAGTAAAGGAAAATAAAAAAACAGGATATATATTAGCGTTGAATACTCGGAACTATACAAAGGAAGATATGATTGAGTGGGCCAAAAGCTTCAAATTCTAAAATATTTAAGTACATATGATAATAAAGTGTCAGATGCATTTTTAGGTAATGTAGAGAAGCCAAAACAAAAAGAATATGCACAAAGACGAGCATATTCAAAAAAAATATATGATGCTCTAAAAAATTTTTAATTGGATTTGAAGGGATAAATAATGTCAAAGAAAGCATTACCGGTAATTATTATAACGGTCTGTTTATTATTTGCGGGTTGCAAAGCTCCTGCAGATCAAGAACAGAAAAATAATACAGAAACAGCTGTCTTATCTACGGAAACACAGGAAGAGGATTGGAAACAGGTTCATTCTACACAAAAGGATCTGGAAAAACTTCCGCAGAAGATACAGAAAATTTTTTCAGATAATCAAACATTCTTTGATGTGGAAAAAGGAAAAGAATATGATAAGAATTCTTTTATAAAAACATTGACAAAAGAAGGGTATCGGCCCCAGTGGGCAGAATTTCTGGTGGCAGACTGGGATAATGATGGAGAATATGAATTAGCTGTTTATATAAAAAACAGTACGGATTATAATGACTGCAGAATTTTTGATGCGTCAAATAAGAAAGTGTATGCGCATGCTTTTACGGCCCGTGCAATTGAGGGAATCAGTGATATGGGAATTATCAGAGGTTCAAGCGGTGCAGCTGATACAGACTATGACAGATTGTTTCTGGATGGAAAAGAACAAAAATTTTATGAATATAAAGGGGAAAAGGTATATCTATCGGTAGAATATGCATGGAGCCATGATTCCATTGTCTCAGGGATATGAAATCAGAGCCGGGGGGGGATATATGCCAGATATTTATAATTTGCAGGTATGAAAAACCGTGGTGCATATCAGGATGCATCACGGTTTTTTGTTGGCAGGAGAACGTAATAAAGAGATGAAGAATTTAACTGGTTTTTCATTGGGTATCATCCTCCTTTAAAATAATGATTTCTCGGTGAATAAAAGCATTTCTCTCTTCTTGGGCTAAATGATTGAGAGTATAAAAGAAAATGCCAGTACACCCCAAGACAATCAAAATTACAATGGTACAGGTTATTTTGACATTTCGTGAAAAGCGCAGGCTTCTTTTTTGCTTATCAATTGATTGCTCCGAAAAATAATCGTTTACCAGTTCCTGTGGATCTCCAAACTGTGAGACAAGCTGTTCATAATCGAGAGAATCCTGTTGCGCTGCATAAGAAATGACAGCGTCTTTCAAATCAGAAATAAATCTTGTGTCTGCGGCATGGTAGTGCTTAAACTGTTTCTGCACAGCCTTTATATATTCATCCGTAATTTTATCCTTGGTCATTGTATCCCCCTTTTTTCTACTGTGTAACCGTATATTTCAATACCTGTTGGATTGCATTGGCAGTCGCGTAATAATCCTCCAAAAGTTGTTGCAGATGCGTGCGGCCACTGTCTTCCAGATGATAATAAACATTCACCTGACGGCGTCCCACCTGTTTTTTGTAGTCTGAAATATATCCGGCATCTATTAATTTGTAGAGGGCGGGATACAAAGAACCAACTGGAATATTCAGGTATCCATCGGTCTGTTCCCGGATCAGGGTGGATATTTCATAACCATAATAGTCCTGCTGGCTGAGCAGATGCAAAATTAACAATTCGACGGAACCGCGCCGGAAGTTACTTTTGTTGTTCATAGGCTTTTCCTTATTTTGAGTGTATTGTAAATTAAATAAGATAATAAGTCAATATATAGAAAAACTAAAATATAGTTGACATACACAATCGAATATGCTAACGTGAAAATGTAACAAGTAATTAAATATTCAAACACAGGAGAATAATAATGAAAAAAGAAGGTTCCACTGCTTCTATGCTGTGGCTGGATATCCGTAGGGGATTTTGCAGTAAGCGGTTTTGGGGCATTGTTGGGGTAGTTACAATTGTTTTTGTAGTGTTTCTTACACTTGACATCATATATCCATTACAAAAATATTATAATGGATATGGAACGTTTGACTGGAAATTGGACTCAATTTCGATGGCTCCATTTGCTGTTCGTATCGGTATTTTATCAATGGATCTGTTTATTACTTTTTTCCCATTTATTGGAGTAATAGCATATGCTGGAACGATAATAGATGAGCGAAAAGACGGATATTGTTATCAGATTATACAAAAAAGAGGGTTTCATTCCTATTACTGGAGTCATTTTGTCGCAAGTGGACTGCTTGGGGGACTTCTTGCGGTAGCTATTCTGATAAGCTTATATCTGTTGACAGACATTGGGATAGGACAAAATCCATTATGGAAAGATGCAATGCAAGTGTATCTTACACCCGAATTTGGATCGGAAAGCGAGACGGTTTATTTTGGCATCCATATTCTTACAAAATCAGCAGGACACGTTGAACTTGTATTGTTGGGAATGGTCAGCTTCTTTTTGACGGGATGTTTGTTTGGGTTGTTAGGAGCGATAATTGCATTTGTATCAGATGCACGGGTTCTTGTATATGCAATGCCAATGATCATTATGGAGACCGGGTGTGGGGGACTTTATGCAATTTCCCTGTTGTTTGGAAGAGATTCTGTTGCCGCAAATGTGCTGGCATATTTTTATAACATAACAGGAGCATATATTTCATTTGGAAACTTATTAAGCCGGTGCATTGTGATCTTTTTGATTATTTTAATGCTATGTATTGGAAAAGGGATGGAATCTAAAGTAGTTCGGTATTATCTCGGAGAGGAGATCAGACAGGTATGAGAGAAACTATAGGGGCGGTTGTTCGCAAACCGGTGTTTCGAATAAAATTAATTGCTATTTCGCTACTTTTCGTTGTTTCGTTGATTGAACAGGTATCCAATAACTATATTCAGTCATCCGGGCAACAAGTGGGAAGAATGACGGTTATTTTATTGTTAATGCATACATTCAGTTATTTTTCATTTTATCTTTCAGTCTTTTTTGTTGGATATATATTATTGATTCCAGATATCGTTAAGGATGCATTTATAGAAAGGCAGACCATGATGCGGTGTCAGTCCCGTATGCGGGCGGCAAAGTATGCCATAGGAAAAATTATAGCCTTTTCGATTCTTTATGTTATTTGGTTTGTAATGCTTACCATCCTTGTTGGGGGGATCTGGTTTCATGACTTTTCATTGGCATGGCCTAAATTTATGGATATCCAGCAAAGACAGCTTGCAGCCAATGGATTATCTACAATTACATGGATTAATATACCGGTTGGAGCAGGCAAATATCCAACACTGCTTGTAGCAGGATTAATCTGTTTGCGAAGTACGATTGGGTTTATTTTTCTGGGATTGCTGGCTTTACTGGTAACATTAATTACTGGTAAAACGCGCAATGGAATGGGGATTGTTATTCTTTTGGCAGCGATTGCAGGCTATGTAAAACTATATATGAATGATGTATTTACTTATTGGAATTCAGCACATCCGATTGGAAATAAACGCAGTTATATTCGTATATCAAAGGCTACCATAACACCATTGTTTACAACCTGTCTAAAATCGGATGAATTTATGCCATGGATGCGCTATGGTATTATTGCGGGCATTCTTTTATGTGTCATCACCGGAGCAGGAATTATGCTTTATTACAGGAAAGGGGATTTGGGCGATGAGGATCGAGATGAATAATATTAACAAAACAATAAAGGGTGTATCGCTTCTGACAGACATTAACCTGGCACTGGAATCCGGTCATATCTATGGATTTGTCGGAGATAATGGCAGTGGAAAAACGGTATTGTTCAAGGTATTATTGGGACTGATGCACAAGACTTCCGGGACCATTCTGGTAGATGGCAGGGAACAGAAGGATCTGATGCAGGATGTTGGTTTCATCATTGAGCGTCCGGAGTACATACCATATTATTCAGCAAAAAAGAATCTGGAAATCATTGCGGCCTATCGGAAAGTCGCAGATGATCAGCGCATTCGCACGGTATTGGAGATGTTTGGCTTAGACCCGTCGGATAAGAAGGCGGTGGGGAAGTATTCGCTCGGTATGAAGCAAAAGCTTGCACTTTCCATGGCTTTTCTGGAAGATCCGAAAGTATTGATACTGGATGAACCGCTCAGCGCGCTGGATGCAGATTCGGTGCAGGAGGCCCGCAAGCGCATTTTGGAGGAAAAGAAGCGTGGAAAGCTGGTTCTTATTGCATCCCATTATCCGGAGGATATCCAATCACTGTGTGATGAGGTATATTGGATGAAGAATGGACATGTTTTACCGTCGAAGGAAAATAAATGATGTCAAAGTTATCAGAAAAAGAATAAGAAATGGCATATTTTTGTAGTATGAAAAAGGTATTGGAGTGTACTTGTGTTTCCAATCGTTTTCTGCTACAGTAGGCTTATACAGAACAGATGATTAGCAAAGGAGCTTTCTCGGGATAAGAGAAAGCTCTTTTTGCTGTATAAATCATAAAGGATCAGGGAGGCGAATCTATGGTGCAGAAATGATCACATTGTTGTCAGAGGCAATGCCATTAAGCCAGTTGTTCGAAGTTTTGTTCGATAGCTGCATATTCCGCAAAAACAGAGCACTCGCTCCGCATGAGCGGAGCGCTGTTCCGCTAGGAAATGATATTATTCCCGTAACCATCTGCAAATATCAACAACTTGCACACCTTGATAATCATAGGTTTCATGATGCGTCCTTGCAATTATCATCTTAGGATATGCATCCCTTATTGCAAGCAGTGGTGAATGTTCTCTTTCAAATGTTTTTTCATCCGAAATATTATCGCTTACCTGAATATATATTTGTGCCTCACGTTTCTTAGCTACAAAGTCCACTTCTCTTTTATAGAGTTTGCCAACATATACCTCATATCCTCTTCTGCGTAACTCTAGATAAACAATATTCTCATAAACTCTTCCAAAATCCATGTTTCGTGTACCATTGACTGCATAACGGAATGATGAATCGCAAAGATAATACTTGCTATTGTTCGCTAGGTATTTTTTCCCCTTTAAATCATACCGTTTTGCCTCATAGAACAGAAAAGCATTTTCCAAATAACCAATATATTTCGATACCGTCTTTCGGGTTATCTCACTTCGGTCATTGTTTAAGGTTTTGCTGATATTATTTGGAGAAAGTAAGTTACCAATATTATCCATCATAAATTCTGATATATTGGTAAACTCTGATTTATTTCTTATCTTATACTTTTCTACCAAGTCTCTGACAAGAATGGTTGAATACACATCTCTAACATAGTCATACTGTCTATCCTCAGTCTTATATACATAAGCCCCCGGCATGCCACCAGTTCGGACATACTGATCAAATGCATCGTCATATCCATCTGTAATTTCATAATAAGTTAGATATTCCATGAAAGAAAATGGATATACCTTTATTTCCATCGTTCTTCCGGTAAAAAGTGTTGCCAAATCTGAACTCAGCAAAAATGCATTTGAACCGGTAATGTAAATATCATAGATTCCTTTGGCGTAAATACTATTGATTGCAAGCTCAAACTGAGGGCACAACTGAACCTCATCTATCAATAAAACATTCGTCATTCCCTCTTTGTATTGATCGAGAATGTACTTATGCAGTGCGTGATATTCTAACAAATAATCAAACTCTAATTCCTGAAGGTTTATCATTACAATATTTATCGGTTCCTCTAATGACTGCAAGTATGTAACAAACTCTTGCAGCAATACGGATTTGCCGCTTCGTCTGATCCCCGTGATAACTTTTATATCTGGTGTCCCATACAATTCAATCAGTTCATCTAAATACTTTTTTCTTACTATAAGCTGCATGGTGCCATCCCCTATTCCCACTTTTCGAATTTTTTCTATTTTTCGGTAATATAATTTTCAAACAAATATTAACACAATCTGTATCTTCTGTCATTATTCTATTCCCACTTTTTAAAAAATATTCATTTTCAGGTAATAAGCACCTGAAATCAGAAATCAGAGGTGCCTGACACAATAAATATTTAATCTGTCTACTTTAGAGGTATCATATCAGACAAGGGTGCTTTTTTTGATGAAAATCTTGAAGAAACGGACAAAAACGCAAAATATAATCTTGAAGAAATGCCCGGTTCATGTTATAACAAGGATATATTTGGGAGGTAATGATGTATTTTAAACGGAAAGCATATGACAGATTGTTAGAATGGAAAGCAAAATACTCAGACAAATATGCGGCTTTGCTAGAGGGGGCCAAACGAGTCGGTAAATCAACGATCGCGGAGTCTTTTGGGCAAAATGAATACAAGTCTTATCTTTTGATTGATTTCTCAAAGACAACGGACAATATACGCAGTTGTTTTGAGGATGTGGGAAATTTAAATATGTTCTTTTTGCGTCTTCAGGCCGAAACAGGAGTGACTTTATACGAACATGAATCATTGATCATATTTGATGAAGTACAGCTTTTTCCACAGGCAAGGCAGGCTATCAAGCATCTGGTGGCAGATGGCAGATATAGTTATCTGGAAACGGGATCTCTAATCTCGATTAAGAAAAATGTAAAAGACATTTTGATTCCGTCGGAGGAGATGAAGATACAGGTATATCCGATGGACTATGAAGAATTTTGTGATGCCACAGGAGGTAATTATGAACTCTTGCGCCAGATTTATGGTACAGGATCTGCAATCGGACAGGCAACGAATCGAAAATTAATGCGAGATCTGCGTATTTATATGGCTGTTGGGGGAATGCCGCAGGCGGTAGAAGCATACACGGAAGGTAAGAATTTCTCGGAAATTGATATGGTCAAGAGACAGATCATATCATTGTATGAAGATGATTTTAAGAAAATTGATGCGTCTGGAAGAATTTCTGCATTGTATCATTCGATTCCGGCGCAGCTCGCCAAAGATTCAAAAAAATATCGGATTTCAACAGCAATCGGGAAGAAGAGTAAAGCAAAAACAGAGGAATTATTATATGAGCTGATTGATTCAAAAACAATTTTGCCGTGTTATAATTCAACCGATCCACGTGTGAGTTTAGCAGACACAAAGGATTTTGACAGTTACAAACTCTACCTCGCAGATACAGGATTGTTTGTTACATTGATGTTTATGGATCGACCGGTGACAGAAAATGATGTGTACGCAAAGCTGCTTTCTGACAAATTACCGGCTAATCTCGGATTCTTATATGAAAATCTGGTTGCACAAATGATCGCGGCATCTGGCAGAGAGCTTTTCTATCACACATGGGAAAAGTCAGGCAGTACGCATTATTATGAAGTGGATTTCCTGATCTCGGAAGGAAGCAAAGTGAACGCTTTCGAAATTAAATCATCTGGATCTGGAAAACATGAGTCGATAAAGGTATTCGATAAAAAGTTTTCGAAAAATGTGCATGATATATATTTATTGTCGCAGAAGGATGTTGGAAAGGAAGAAAACTTGTTACTGAAACCATTTTATTTGATGCCTTTTCTAATTGAACAGGAGTATGTAAGAAATGATAAGATTTAATAACGATTACAACCATGGAGCATTTGCATCCATATTGAAGGAACTTGGCGCAACGAACAGCACAAGCTACGCCGGATACGGGGAAGATGAGTGGTGCGATAAAGCGGAAACCATCATAAAGAAGCTGGTCGATAATGACGATGCATTGATCAAATTCATTCCGGGAGCCACGCAGGCGAATTATGTCGTGATCGCTGCTGCATTATCTTCGGTGCAAAGCGTGATCGCTGCAGATACCGGACATATCAATTGTCACGAGGCGGCGTCCATCGAGAACACCGGACACAAGATTCTGGAACTTCCGAATACAGATGGCAAGATTACCGCGCAGCAGATCGCCGCTTGCGCCAAGGCGTATTACGATCAGGACGAGCCGGAGTATCTGACCGAACCGAAGATGGTATATCTGTCTTTCCCGACAGAAAAAGGTACACTTTATTCGAAGAAGGAAATTAAGGAGATCCATGATGTGTGCACAAAATATGGGATGTATCTTTTCGTGGATGGCGCGCGCATGGGATATGGACTTGGATCGGAGAAAAATGATCTTACTTTGAAGGATTTTGCGGAATTGACGGATGTATTTTATATTGGCGGAACAAAGTGTGGCGCTTTGTTCGGCGAGGCGCTCATTATTACTGCGCAGGATCTGAAGTATCGCTTTAAGGCCTACATGAAGCAGAATGGTGCAGTACTTGCGAAAGGCTGGCTGATGGGACTGCAGTTTGCAACGATGCTGGAGAGCGGCGAGTATTTTGAGGCTGCGAAGCGCGCCGATGTGCTTGCGATGCAGATTAAGAAAGCGTTTGAGGACAAGGGTGTTCCGTTTGCGGTGGAGAGCTTTACCAACCAGCAGTTTGTTATTCTGACGGAGCAGCAGAAGCAGGAGCTTGCGCAAAAGTATTATTTTGAAGACGAAGGTGATACGCAGCGTTTCTGTACGAGCTGGGCAACAACGGAGGACGAGGTTGATATGCTGGTTACGGACATCGAAAAGTTGTGAAACATGTGGTGCCTGACACAATAAAATTATATGCCGGAGATTTATGATATTTACGGGTATGAAAAACCGTGGTGCATATCAGGATGCATCACGGCTTTCTTTTTACTGTAAAGTTCCGTTATAGGTAAAAGAAGCATGTACAGTCACATACCATAAAGTAGTGACGGAAGAGACTGACTGGGTATTCACTGTGTGATGAGGTATATTGGATGAAGAGTGGACATATTCAGTTGCAGTAAATTTTGTAATTGGCTCGTAAAAATATCTGCCATCATGTATAATAAAATATACAGAAAAAGATAATTATGTTGAAAAGGAGCCAACACTATGGGAACATATTTGAACAGCATAACTCCATATACTTTGTATAAAAGTGAGTGCTTAAGCGCGTATTTTGTGGATAAAACACTTATGCTCAGGGAACTGTTTCCGTATGTAAGTGCGGGAAATCGTCATATCTGTATCACCAGACCACGCAGATTCGGAAAGACAATTATGGCGAACATGATCAGCTCTTTTTTTCAAAAGATACCGGATTCAGGTGATGGAAAAAATACTTGAATTTGCCCATAACACAGAAGTGATAAAACTGCTGATTGTATGATTCTGGAATTAAAGGTAGATCATACACCGGATGAGGCTATTGCACAAATAAAAGATAAAAAGTATGCACTCAGGTTTGTACCAAAGATTGCCGGGAACAGAGAGTATACAGGAAGAATACTGGCAGTTGGTATTTTTGTAGTATGAAAAAGGTACGGGAGTGTACTTGCGTTTCCAATCGTTTTCTGCTACAGTAGGCGTAAACAGAACAGGTGATTAGCAAAGGAGCTTTCTCGGATAAGAGGAAGCTCTTCTTTTATATAACGAAAAAAGAGTCAAAAAGGAGGCGAATCTATGGATGCAGAAATGATCATACTCTGCGACGGTGTGGTAATCCCACAGAGCAAAAAAGAAATTGACGGGGGTGTCGCAATTGCAGGAGGACATATCCTGCGGATCGGGGCGCGTGCGGAATTGTCGGATTATCTGGGAGTGGATACGGAGGTGGTGGAATACCATAATTCCACGCTGTTTACATTTGACCGTACAAATACAGAGGGAGATGCCAATATTGCAGTTGTGGCAGGAAACATGAAGCACCATGGACATGGAGATCTCAAAAAGACCGTGGGGCTTCGCTTCCTGATGTATCACGGAGATGTGGTAATTCAGAAGGAATTATGAAAAGTATAAACAATAAGTGAAATATCTGCCGGAAACCTTGACGCATGGCATTTCCAGCCTTACAGTTGTATATATCACGAAGTGTAGGGAGGAAGAGACCTTGGGTAAGGTAATTGGGATTGATTTAGGAACCACAAACAGCTGTGTCGCTGTTTTGGAAAATGATCAGCCGGTTGTGATCACAAACGCGGAAGGCTCGCGGACCACACCATCGGTTGTGGCATTTACCAAAAACGGAGAGCGTCTGGTGGGAGATGCTGCCAGACGACAGGCAGCTGTCAATGTAGACCGGACATTTTTCTCCATTAAGCGTGAGATGGGAAGTGCGTTCCGGGCAAAAATAGATGGCAAACAGTATACGCCGCAGGAGATTTCCGCGATGATCCTGCGCAAACTCAAAAAAGATGCGGAGGAATATCTGGGGGAAACAGTTTCGGATGCGGTGATTACCGTACCGGCATATTTCAGTGATTCCCAGCGACAGGCGACAAAGGATGCCGGAAAGATTGCCGGATTAAATGTTCTTCGGATTATCAACGAGCCGACATCTGCGGCACTGGCATACGGACTGGATCACGGGGAGCCACAGAAAATTCTGGTGTATGATCTTGGTGGCGGCACATTTGACGTATCGGTTATTGAAATCGGGGACAACCTCATCGAAGTACTTGCCACCGCGGGAGACAATCACCTCGGTGGGGATGATTTCGATGCGCGCATCACGGAGTATCTGGTATCGGAATTCCAGCGCACGGAGCGTGTGGATCTGCGGAAAGATGCGACGGCCATGCAGCGTGTGCGTGAGGAGGCGGAAAAGGCAAAAAAGGTATTGTCCTCCTCTTCCACAACGGGCATCAACCTGCCGTTTATTGCGACCGTAAAGGGTGAGCCAAAGCACATGGAAATGACCCTGACGCGTGCAAAATTTGAGGAACTGACGATGGATCTCATTGAGCGCACGGCAGGGCCGGTGCAGCAGGCGCTTTCGGATGCCGGAATCACGGCGGCAGACCTTGGCATGGTGCTTCTCGTAGGCGGGTCTACCCGTGTACCGGCGGTGTTCGAGGAAGTGCGCAGACTGACAGGAAAAGAACCTTCACGCAACTTAAACCCGGATGAATGTGTGGCACTGGGAGCGGCTGTGCAGGGTGGAAAACTTGGCGGTGCGCTGATGGCAGGATCACAGGCGGCAGAGATTATCCTGATGGATGTCACACCACTTTCGCTTTCCATTGAGACGGTAGGAGGTGTTTCAACGAAGCTGATTGACCGGAATACCACGATTCCGACACGGTTCAGTAAAGTGTTTACAACTGCCGGAAATTTCCAGACATCTGTGGATATCAAAGTACTGCAGGGCGAGCGTCAGTTTGCCAGAGACAACAAGCTGCTTGGGCGGTTCCAGCTGCGGGGCATTAAACCGGCGCCGGCGGGTGTGCCGCAGATAGAGGTAACGTTTGATATTGATGCGAACGGTATTGTACAGGTTTCCGCAAAGGATCTGGGAACCGGACGGCATCAGGAGATCACAATCACGGCAAGTTCTAATTTGTCAGACGCAGAGATTGACCGCGCGATAAGAGAAGCCGCGGAATATGAAGCAACAGACGGGCAGAGAAAAGCTTATATTGATGCGCGAAGCGAGGCCGACACGTTGATCCGTCAGGTGGAAGTAGCTTATAAAGAGAAGAAAAAGACCATCGACAGTGGTGCGCGTCACCAGATCAAGAGCAGCCTTTCTTATGTAAAGAAACTGGTCAGCCGTACAAAGCCGGGAAATGTGTCCGAAGAGCAGGCGGCTGAGCTGCAGCGGGCAGCCGAGGAACTGCGCAGTGCTGCAGGAGTGCTTGGAATATAAAAGGTTTCCATCATAAAGAAAGCTGTTTTGATATAAAAAGGCACAGATACGTTTTCTGTCAAAAGGCAGAGAACCGTATCCGTGCCTTTTATTTATTTGCACTAACTTTTATTCTCTTTTGTTTTATACTTGCGTTTGCTTTTGAACTGTGCTATATTAAGGCTGACAGATAAAAACAAACGTAAATAAAAATGGAGGTATTTTATTATGAAGTTTTTCGTGGATACAGCAAATGTAGAGGATATTAAGAAAGCAAATGATATGGGTGTTATCTGTGGAGTTACCACAAACCCATCCCTGATCGCAAAAGAGGGAAGAGATTTTACAGAAGTCATCAAAGAAATTACATCCATCGTTGACGGACCGATCAGCGGCGAGGTAAAGGCAACAACGGTAGATGCAGAGGGCATGATCAAAGAGGGACGTGAGATTGCAGCCATCCATCCAAACATGGTTGTAAAGATTCCTATGACCGTAGAGGGACTTAAAGCCGTAAAGGTACTTTCTTCCGAGGGCATCAAGACAAACGTTACCCTGATTTTCAGCGCAAATCAGGCAATCCTTGCAGCAAACGCAGGAGCTACTTATGTATCCCCATTCCTTGGCAGATTAGATGACATCAGCCAGCCAGGTATCGAACTGATCCGCCAGATCGCAGAGATCTTTGATATTTACGGATATGACACAGAGATCATTGCAGCATCCATCCGTAACCCGATCCATGTAACAGACTGCGCACTTGCAGGTGCCGATATTGCGACCATCCCTTACAAGGTAATCGAGCAGATGACAAAGCATCCGCTTACCGATCAGGGAATCGAAAAATTCCAGGCAGACTATAAGGCAGTTTTTGGGGAGTAATATTTCAGATTTTCGAAGAAAATCTGAAATGTAGCGTCAGCCCATTGCCGCAGGCAATTTTCATGGGCTGATGTTCACGCATACGGAGGAACGAACATGAACAAACAGGAGCTTCAGCTGAAGGCAAATGAAGTACGCAAAGGCATTGTGACTGCCGTCCATGCAGCCAAAGCCGGACATCCGGGCGGATCGCTTTCCGCAGCTGATATTTTTACTTATTTATATTTTGAAGAATTAAATATCGATCCAAAAGATCCGAAGAAACCGGACAGAGACCGTTTTGTACTGTCCAAAGGCCATACTGCACCGGGACTGTATTCCGCACTGGCACTGCGCGGCTATTTCCCGGTCGAGGATTTAAAGACACTGCGTCACCTCGGTTCGTATCTGCAGGGACATCCGGACATGAAGCACATTCCGGGTGTGGATATGTCGAGCGGTTCCTTAGGACAGGGAATTTCCGCAGCAGTCGGCATGGCATTGTCCGCCAAACTTTCCGGGGACGATTACCGTGTGTATACACTGCTCGGAGATGGAGAGATTCAGGAAGGACAGGTATGGGAAGCTGCCATGTTTGCCGGATTCCGCAAACTGGATAACCTCGTTGTGATCGTGGATAACAACGGACTGCAGATCGACGGACCGGTGGATCAGGTATGCTCTCCGTACCCGATCAACGAGAAATTCAAAGCATTCAATTTTCATGTGGTTGACCTTGCAGACGGCAATGACATGGATCAGATCGCCGCTGCATTTGCAGAGGCAAGAAACACCAAGGGACAGCCGACCGCAATCATTGCGCATACGGTCAAAGGAAAGGGTGTCTCTTTCATGGAAAATCAGGTAGGATGGCACGGAAAAGCGCCGAACGATGAAGAATATGCGATCGCAATGGAAGATCTGAAGAAAGAAGGTGAAGCATTATGTCAGAAGTAACAAAAATCGCAACCCGTGTCAGCTACGGAAACGCTCTCGTAGAGCTGGCAAAGGAGCATGATGATGTATATGTTTTAGACGCAGATCTTGCAGCGGCAACACAGACTGCAATCTTCAAAAAGGAATTTCCGGAGCGCCACATTGACTGTGGTATCGCAGAATGTAACATGATCGGCATTGCAGCAGGCCTTGCCGCAACCGGTAAAGTTCCGTTTGCAAGTTCGTTTGCCATGTTTGCAGCAGGACGTGCATTCGAGCAGGTGCGAAACTCGGTCGGTTATCCGCACCTGAATGTAAAAATCGGTGCAACCCATGCCGGAATTTCCGTCGGTGAAGACGGTGCAACGCACCAGTGTAATGAGGATATTGCGCTCATGCGCACCATCCCGGGCATGGTCATCTTAAATCCGAGTGATGATATCGAGGCAAAAGCAGCAGTAAAAGCCGCATATGAACACGAAGGCCCGGTTTACATGCGTTTTGGCCGTCTGGCAGTTCCGATCATCAATGACCGTCCGGATTACAAATTTGAGATCGGTAAAGGTGTCACCTTGCGGGAAGGCAAAGATGTGGCAATCATTGCGACCGGTTTATGTGTGTCCGAGTCGCTCGCAGCCGCAGAAAAACTTGCAGCAGACGGCATTGATGCAAAAGTGATCAACATCCATACGATCAAGCCGCTCGATGAGGATCTTGTCGTTGCCGCAGCAAAAGAATGCGGGAAAGTCGTGACTGTTGAGGAACACTCCGTCATCGGAGGACTCGGTTCCGCCGTATGCGAGACACTTTCGAGAAAGGCACCGACACCGGTAAAGAACATCGGTGTACAGGACTGCTTCGGCGAGTCCGGTCCGGCAGTGGCACTGCTTGAGAAGTATGGTCTGAATGCAGAAGGCATTTATGCTTCCGTAAAAGAGTTTGTTTAGAGAATGCGTTTTCCGTCTGCAAACTCCATTTTAACTTCGTTAGTCATTGTTTTCCACTGGAAACGGCCATTTTCCATAATCATGTAGCCATGCCAGTTTCCGGATTTTGGAATAGCAACAGATCCGGGATTCATGCAGGTATATGTGTCGTGTGGGACGCATGCCGGGACGTGGGTATGTCCGTGCAGCAGAATGTCCCCGCGATGCAGTGGAGGCAGGTTCTGTTCATTATACGTATGGCCGTGGGTGGCATAAATCAGCGTATCACTGTCTGCAATGGCGCAGTAATCTGCCATAATGGGAAATTGGAGTACCATCTGGTCGACTTCGGCATCGCAGTTGCCCCGGACACAGAGAATATGTTGTTTTTTTGCGTTGAGCAGTTCAATCACCTGTTTTGGATCATATTCTTCCGGCAGATCATTGCGCGGACCGTGGTATAAAAGATCACCAAGGAGCAGCAGACGGTCGGCCTGTTCCCGGTTGTATGCATTTAACAGCTGTCTGCAGTAGTATGCAGAGCCGTGGATATCAGATGCTATCATCCATTTCATGTTTATCAATGTTCATCCCATCCAGTCAGACTGGATGGGATGTTTCCTTTCTCCCGGATACGGCCGGGGTATTCACCTTATTGTTTTATAATGGATTATAATGAACATTTTCTTCTGGCTCAATACCTTTTTGAAAAAGGTTTCTTAATTTTTTATAAATCCCTTAGTTCTGGCCGATGCCGTTTTCTAAAATTTTTTTCAGTTCTGCCTGTGCGCTTTCTTTCAGGTTCGACGGGTAACTGATGTGAATGCCATATAAAATCGTGTCTTCGGTCCGGTAAGCGTCTATGGAATCATTGAAATCATCACCCTGAGAGGTGGTCGTAATCAGTTGCCAGGTATCGCCGGAAACCGTGGTGTACAGTTCGTTGGTGGATACGGCATCCGGCGTTTCCTCATACGATGGGTAGTCCATATCGATATAGGAACCGGTGTTGGACGATTCTGTATAGAGATCGGCGGCGGCCGTCACATTGATCTGTCCGTCTGCACAACTGTATAGTTCGGAAAGCGAGATGTAGCAGATGTTTCCTTTTTTATCCGCGGTTGCGTTGACGGAAATGCTGTCTGCTTTCTGTGGGAGGGCAAATGACCGCAGATTTTTGTATCCGATATAAGCGAGTGCATCTTTTTCGGAAGAAAATGATTTGTTGATTGATCCCGGCGACCAGCTGTTGGTCGGCAGATAACTTTCATATTGCTTAATAATATTTTGTTTTTCGTTTTGAATCGTCCCGGTAATTTCCGCATCCGGAACATTGTTGAGCTGCTCCGTCAGGCGGTATCCCTGGTTTCCGGACAGTCTGGAAAAGACGGGATCGCTTAAGATGCCGGTTTTTGCAAGCAGTGTCTGAAACTCTGTGGCAGAACTGCGGAAGTAGTTACAGGTGCCAAGAAATTCATTTTCTCCCTGTTCTTTCGTATAAGTAAAATCTGTCGTTTTTCCATCCAATGTGTAGGAAAACGTTACACTTCCCAGATTTTTGGTGCAGGCGAGAATGACCATGGCATAGTTTTTCATGGTTTTTTCAACTGTGGTCTGCTGTTTTTTTGTAAATGCGTCATCCAGATATATGGTCCAGCCGTAAGGGGTTTCCGTGGTCTGCAGTTTGAAGTTTGCAATCGAAAATACATTGGAGATGCCAAGTGCCGCAAGTGTTTTTTCATTGGCAGACATATCACCGATGTATGGATGGATCGTGGCATAAATCTGTGCTGCTTTCGGCAGAATAGAGGTGCCGTCCTCCCATGCAATCTGATCGTTCACATATACTTTTTTTACGGCATGGGTTTCTGTCTTTTTATCGGAAAATGTATTGTGCCCGGCTGCCGATATGCGGTTGGTTCTGACATTGATTGTGACGGTTTCCGGGTGATCCGGATCACAGGAGTAGTCGATTCCGGCAACACCAAGTGTCTGATCGGTTAAAGATCCTTTGATCTGAATGGTTTTATTGTCTTTTACGGTAACCGCATAGTCGATCAGTGCGGTATTTTTCAGCGGTGCAGGGTAGAAATACGTCCGATATCCCCAGATGCTGCCGAGCAACAGTGTCACGATCAGGATGGCGGCAAGAATCCGACGTTTGTTCCTTTTGTTGCTCTTTTTTAAAAAGTCGATAGTTGAAGCATCCGTTGCCGTTTCTGCGGGCACGGGTTCCGGAGTCTGCATATCGGAAAGTATCCGGCGACAGTCGGTACACTCCCGGATATGTGTTTCGATCGCCGTATTTGTGACGTCACTCGTCAGGTGATCGACATAGCTTGGCAGCAGATCCTGTACGACCTCACAGGTCAAATCATTTTTCATGTTTGTTCAGCTCCTTTCGCAGGCGCTCCTTGCCGCGATAAAACATCACGCGCGCCCAGTTTTCACTCTGTCCCATAATTTGTCCGATTTCCCGGAACGAGAGATTTCCAAATACCCGCAGATAGATCACTTCCCGGTAAGGTTCCTGGAATTGGTGCAGGCATTGCAGCAATTCCATTTTTACGGCGGAGGAAAGCGCCTCCTGCTCTGCAGACGGTGTGTGCGGAAGTTCCGCTTCGGTGTCTGTCAGATCCTCGTGCAGTGGGTGTTTTCGCAGATAGGACAGATATTGATTTTTGGCAATGGCACAAAGCCATGTGGTGATCTTGCAGCTTCCGTCATAGCGGTGGATACTGCTGACAGCCTGGCAGAAAGTTTCCTGTGCCAGTTCTTCCGCAACATCCGGCTGGTGTGTCAGTGACATCAGGTACTGATACACCATGCGAAAATGCTGACGGTAGACTGCGTCCATATCCTGCATGTGCGACCTCCTTTTTTCTGGAATTTATATGGGTTACATTTATTGATGTAAAAATACGGTGTTTCGTTACAGCATTTTTTATTTTTTTCATATATTTATATAATGTAACATAAATGTAGCATATTTTACATGAAAATGAGCTATGAAAACGATGGCTCTTTCTGCTAAAATAATATAATTTTCAGAATAATTTAGAAAATTCACAAAATCTTCACAAAAATTGTTAGCAGTCCTACTTGACGAGTGCTAAAAACGGTGGTATAACATATCATGAACAAAGGGAAAAGAGGTTGAGAGAAATGAATAATCTCTTGAAACTTTGATAATAAAATAGATGATTAAGATTTGGAAGGAGAGATGACTTATGTTAATGCCTAGTATTTTTGGTAACGATTTTATGAATGATTTCTTTGGTGGTTTCCCATACAAATCAAACGGAACAATGCAGACGGATGTGTCTGAGACAGATAAAGGATACAAAGTAACAATGAATCTTCCGGGATACCAGAAGGAAGATATCAAAGGTGAGGTAAAGGATGGTTATTTAACCGTAACCGCAACCACCAGTAAGAATAACGATGAGAAGGATAAGGATGGCAAGTACATCCGCAAGGAACGTTACAGCGGAAGCTGCAGCCGAAGCTTTTATGTCGGCGATGCAGTAACGCAGGATGACGTGAAGGCAAAATTTGAAAACGGTGTTCTGACATTGGAAGTTCCAAAGAAAGAGGAAGCACCGAAGGTAGAAGAAAAGAAGTATATTTCTATTGAAGGCTAATTATTCAGAAGGGGGGACAGTCGAGAGGCTGTCCCCCCTTTTTCTTATAATATATCGCAGGCCATTGCAAAGAATGCGCATGTGCCGCACGTGTTTTGCAATGTCTGTGAAAAAGGGAGGATAAAAGTTTGAAAAACCGAAACATGGTCTTTGATTTTACACAATGTTATCCAAAGCGAAAAGAACCGGGACTGGAGTGGCATGACTGCAGTGCGATCGGAGGCAGCCGTCTGTATTGCAGCAGAGATGCGGGAAAAAAAATAAAAGCGCTGATTGCGCCGGCTGGAGTATCCGGAATTCATTTTATAGATTCGGGGGATTATCATTATATTTCCAAAATTATGACGGATTTTATCAAGGAGCCGTTTACGCTGGTGTTAATTGACCATCACACGGATATGCAGGATGCAAGTCTGGGCGGAGATATCTTAAGTTGCGGAAACTGGGCGAAAAAGGTATTGCAGGAAAATCCGTATCTGCAAAGGCTGGTTTTGATCGGGCAGGAGAAGAAAATGCTTGATAAGTTACAGTCCGGAGCCAGACAGCAGGAGACAGATGGAAAGCTTGTTGAAATCAGTTACGAGGAATTAAAAAACGGAAAGGCACATGAAAAAATAAAAGAACTGCCGGATGAAGTTCCTGTTTATATTTCCATTGACAAGGATGTGCTGGACGAAAAATATGCAGTGACAAACTGGGACCAGGGAAAAATGTCAATGGGAATGCTGGAACAGATATTAAAAACGCTGGTTACGGAATATGATGTGATCGGAGTGGATATTTGTGGGATGTATCCGGAGGAAAACAGTCTGCCGGAGTATCTGCGGGCAGAACGGGTAAATATACGGAGCGATGAGGAACTGTATCGGTTTTTGCAAAAAAATCTCTTTTGCTGGGCTTCACATAAATAGGTGGGTCATATTTTTTGTAAAGATTAAAAGTGTTTTTTCTATATGATTGGGACAACAGTATAAATATATAGATCAAAGTATGTAGGATGATTGATAATATATAGAGAGTGTGTATAATAAGATGAGAAAGAGTGAATAAGTGTGGTTATCAAAGCCGGGTTTTCAAGAATATGAGGGGTGTGGGATATATATAGGAAAAGTGGCGCGAAAAGTCCCTCGAGGTAGCAAGAGCAGGACATATGCAGAAAAAGTGTTGCAAAAAGTCCCATGATACAGTGCGAGAGGGACATATGCAAGAAAAGTGGCGCGAAAAGTCCCATGAGGCAGTGTGGGTGGGACATAGTAGGCTAGAAAAAAGCTATATGTCCTATCGACCAGACTATGTGGGACATAGGAAGTCAGTAAAAAGCTATATGTCCCACCGATCAGACTATGCGGGGCATAGGGAACTAGCAAAAGGCTATATGTCCCACCAGCCAGTAAAAGCAGGACATAATCAACCAGCAAAAAACATATTTGCCATTTGCCAGCACAAACATCGTGAATTTTATAATTACAGGAAACTTATAATAGCCCAAAAGATATAGCGATAGAAAAGGTGCTGTTTTCTGAAAAATATACAGCTACTAAAAAGGCACAATAACCGGAAGCACAACAGCAAAAAAGAAAGGAAATCAACAATCATGGCATACGAGAATGATATTATTATGCGGCAGGTACGTGACATGACCCGCATGCTTGCAAAAATTTTATTTGGGAAAAACACCGCGACCTATGAATATAAGGAAGAGGATCGTCATACAGCAACGGACAGTTTATATGCCCGGCTGATTGCGCTGGTCGATGCAGGAAAAATCAATGAAGCGGAAAATCGCTTGTATGAAGAATTAGAAAGAGATGAAGAGGGCACATTTGAAGTAGCACTCGGATTTTACGATTATCTGAATGAACTTCCGGAGGAATTTCTTGAAGAGCACGATTATTCGAAGGAGGAAGTCAAAGAAGGCGCACAGAGTCTTGCGGACCGCAAGGGGCTGGGACTTCTTGGGGAAGGACTTGATTAGGAATAACTGTTCGAAGGAGAAATGATGAACCGTAGTAGATTAAGTGAAAAAGATATATAAGACAGAGAATAACTCTTGACAATACAACATATATGCTGTATTTTGTAATTACAAAACAAAAGTGGAGACAGCATATGATATTACACAATTATCTTTCGAATTCGGGAAGAGATTTAATATATGAATACATTAATAGTCTTCCGGAAGCTGAAAAAATTGATGGTTATACCGTACTGCAGCATATGGAAAAAGGAGAATTTGATAAAATTCTTTTTAAAAGATGGGAAAAGAAAGTGTATGAGGTATATTTTCAGAAAAATAACCGTGTATTCTATATTACAGTAGATAAGGAAAATATATATCTGCTCCATTCCTGTCGAAAACAGAAAAATAAAACAGAAAAAAAGGATGCAAATATAGTACGGAAGCGGGCAAAAGAATTAGGAAATATGTTAGGCAGGAAGTTTATTTAGAGGGAGTGGTCAATATGCCTTTTTTGCAAGTAAATGTAGAGCAGGAAATTCAAAAGCAAAGAGAGAACGATCCGGAGTTTAAAAAAATATGGGATGAGTCCCGTGCAGAGTATAGATTGATTGGTGAAATGATTTCTTTACGTAAAAAGAAAAAAATTACACAAAAGGAATTAGCTTTGCTGACAGGGAATAAACAACAGGTTATATCAAGGATTGAAAGGAAAGAAAGTATCCCGACAATTCGGGCATTTAGTCGTATCTTAGATGCTCTCGGGTATGAATTACAGATTGTAAAAAAGAAGTCAGTGTAATATATAATTTAAATTGGTGTCCAAATAGCATTTAACAGAAATGTTAGATGCTATTTTTTTTACAAAAACACATCTGCCCGTCACATCCCGCCAGAAACCGGTAGTATACAGATAAGAGATGCTCCAGTCCCCGCCGCAGGTGGCTTTAAAAGGACTGGCATCCAACAGAAGGGAGGAATCATCATGGAAGATACTGCAATCATCCGCTTATTTCAGGAGCGGTCACAGCAGGCAATTGCCGAATTGTCGCAGAAATACGGAAAACTCTGTCAGAGCCTGTCCCGCCGGATCTTAAATAACGAAGAGGATGCAAAAGAATGTGTTAATGATACGTGGCTTGGTGTGTGGAACAGTATCCCACCGCAGACCCCGAATCCGCTGGTCTCCTATGTCTGCAGGATTACCCGCAATCTGTCCGTCAAAAGGCTGCGGCATAACATGGCGGCAAAGCGCAACAGCTATTACGATGTATCGCTTGCGGAACTGGAAGAATGTATTCCGGCAGCGCAGGAGCAGGAGCCGTGGGAAGAACAGGAGGTGACGAAAGTCCTGGAACGCTTTTTACGGGAACTGGATACCGGCAGCCGCGTGATGTTCGTCAAACGGTACTGGTATGCGGAGTCTGTCGCACAGATTGCGGAAACGTTTGGGATGAAAGAAAACAGTGTGTCCGTAAAACTGATGCGTCTGCGCAAAAAGCTGAGAAAGAAACTGGAGAAGGAGGGTGTAGTGTTATGAGAAAATCCGAAAAATTATCCGATGCAATCGGTGAAATCAGTGATGACATTATAGAGGAAGCGTATACATATAAGCCAAAACATGACATGCACCAAAGAAAGGCTTCTTTTAAATGGAGAGCAGCTGTAGCAGTTCTTGCCATGCTTGTTTTGGCGGGAGTCGGTGTGTCCGTAGGGGGAGGAACTTCCTTTTTCCGGCTTGGAACAATTGTTTCCAGATTTACGGGGAAGGCTGCAAAGGTGGTTTACCGTATCCAGGGAATTCCGGTAACACAGCAGGAAATCCAGGCAGGAGTGGCATTGCGTGTGGAAAACGGAGAAACGGTAAAAACCGCAAAAAAAGAGGTTATAAAAGATATTATTACAAAAAAGACGTTGTATGTACTTGCAAAAAAGAACGGATGTACTGTGTCGGATCAGGAATATGATGATTATGCAAAACTGCTGAAGACACAGATGAACAAAGCGGAGAACCGGAAAGAAATCCGCGATTTTTATGCGGGATTCGGTGGCGAGAGTGCTTACTGGAAGAATATGGAGCCGGTTATTCGTCAGAATCTTGCGGTGCGCAAGTATATAGACAGCCAGACAGGAACGCAGACGGAGGAAGAAATCAAACAGGAGGCATATGAAAGCGGTGCAAAGCAGACGGATCTGGATGCATTTGAACAGGTGGTGGAAGATGTCTGTGAAGAGATTGGCGATTATCTGAAAACACTGCAGAAGTCGGATGCTTCGGTATATTATTTTGCGTCTTCCGACAAAGAGCGTGTGACAAAGAGTATCGACAAAGAGGAAATCTGTGCCATTGGAAATCATACGATTGTAACCCGGGAACAGGTACAGATGTATACGAAGTTTTATGAAATTACATATGATAAGACATTGTCGGAAAAGAAAGCAATTGCTTATGCCAAGGAACGCAACGCACTGTATGTTGCGGCAATGCAGAATGGATATCAGGTAACCGATGAACAGGTAAAAGCATATGTAGAGGAATTAAAACAGAATCTGGATGGTATCTGGACAAAGGAGCAAAAAGAAAAACTGCTCTCGGGTTTTGCTTCGGAGGACGATTACTGGGCGTTTGAACAAAAGGTTTACCGGATCGATCTGCCGATACAAAACTATGTCAGGGATAAAGAAAACGAATTTAACAGAAAAAATGAATCAGGGCAGACCTGGGATGAGGCATTTAAGACATTAAAACAGAATCTGGTGGATGAGCAGCAGTATAAAGACAGCAGTTCCTATTAACAATATTTAGCCGGATATATGGAGAAATTCCAGAAAATGTCCGATATATAAGATGATATTATGTAAAAATAAAGGGGGAATTATCATATGTCATTGACGATTCAGGCACCACATGCTAACATGAATGCATACGAAATCGGAGACGATGAAACGCGCAAAAACAAAGTATCCGACAAAGGAACCATATATGCCGGAGATCTGCAGTTTGCCCAGACCACTGGCAATGCTGCAAGCGACAAGAAACAGAGCGCCCGGAAACAGGCGATGAAGCTGATCCGGGATGCATGGGACAGTGATAACAAGGCGGTAAGCCAGCGAGATCAGATAGCACAGCAGAAAGAGGAAAAACTCAAAGAAGTCCGTGAGTGTAATGAGGAATTGAAACAGATTCGCGAGAGTAAAGAAATCGCGCGGCAGAGTTATGGGGTGGATTCGGATTCCCAGGAGCAGAAAGACTTAGAACTGCTGGAAAAATATCAGGATTATCAGAAAGGTGTGCAGACGGATGACTTTTCCAAGGAAGAGATAGACCGTTTGAAAGAACTGCAGAATACCCCTCTGACCGATTATCAGACCAGGGCATTACAGCTGAATGCACAAAGGGATGTCATTCTGAACAAGAAAGACCGGGCGCAGCGTAACGTGACTTCTCTGACTGAGGCAGCGGCAGATGCAAAGCTCGACCAGCTGAAATCACAGGATATGCAAAAAGCGCAGGATGCAGCGGATGAACTGCTGGATGCTTCCGATAAAGATGCTTTTGGCATGCTGATACAGGATGCGGTAGATCACATCGACGAGAAACAGGAAGAAGAGAAAGAGAAAGCAGAGGAAGCGCAGGAGAAGCGCGACGAGCAGCAGGAAAAGATTGACGAAAAGAAAGAGGAAAAACAGCAGCAGGAGAAGATGATTGAGGGTTCTGTCGAGGCAGACAGGCTGGAGGCAGATGTAACGGTGGATCAGACTGGTACGAGTAAGCTGGAGGAGGCGCAGCAGCACATCCAGACGATTCTTAAAAAGAACAATCTCGTAAACGAGGATCTGAAGGGGATTAAAATTGACTTGAATTTCTAATGCCAGGAGGATGAGGTGTAATGCAATCCGGTAACGGGATGACCATGCAGGAAGCAGAACAGGAAATCAAATATTATCAGAAGATTTTTCAGGTAGTACGTCTGTTAAAAGGAGAGGATGTTGAGCGGACATTTTACCAGCAAGGGAAAGGAACGTGCGAAAATGTGCAGGATGGATGTCCGTGCTACAGTTTCTGGAAGAAAAATGGTAAGTGCGAAAACTGCAGTTCCTATAAAGCGCTGCGGGAAAAGAAGCAGATGATTAAGCTGGAATTCCTTGAATCAGAAGTCTATCAGGTAATCTCCCGGTATATGGAAATTGATGGACAGCCATACGTCATGGAATTGATCAATCATCTGGAGGACGACACCTTAATCGACATATCCTGCAGAGAAAAGCTGATCAATAAACTGACCGGATATAATGAAAAATTATATAAGGATGTCCTGACCGGAGTTTATAATCGTCTGTATTTTGAGGAAGAGATAAAAATGTGGACGGGAAATGCCGGAATTGTTGTGATTGATGTGGATGATTTCAAGCTTTGCAATGATACATACGGACATCTGACCGGAGATATGGCACTTGCGGCGGTTGCTGGTGTGATCTGGCGTTGTATCCGCAGAGAGGATACGCTTGTGCGCTATGGTGGAGATGAATTTGTTCTTGTGCTGCCGGAGATAAAGGAAGATGGTCTGGTAGAAAAACTGCAGGAGATTCAGGAAAAGATCCAGAATACAGTGATTCCGGGGTATTCCAATATTCAGATTTCTGTCAGTATGGGTGCCGTGATTTCGCAGAACGAATCTGTTGAGCATGCAATGCTTCGCGCAGATAAACTGATGTATCAGGCAAAAAATAAGAAAAACATGGCCATCACCGAGAATAACATGATTGATCATGAGGGAAAGATACACGCACAGAAGCAACCGGAAAAGATGATTCCGGAGATCCTTGTAGTGGATGATGAGGAGGTCAACCGGACGCTTCTGGATATGATTTTTTCCAAGGATTATCATGTCCTGCAGGCGGAGAGCGGAGAAAAATGCATAGAAATACTGGAACAGCAGGTCAATAGTATTTCTTTGGTTCTGCTGGATGTGGTATTGCCGAAGATGGATGGATTTGATGTCCTGACATATATGAATAAAAATCACTGGATTGAGGATATTCCGGTTATTATGATGTCCGGAGCCGATGCCCCGGAGGCTGTGAAGCGGGCATATGCACTTGGTGCAGTGGATTTTGTCAGCAAGCCATGCGATGCACAGATCGTTTATCAGCGTGTGACGAACACCATGAAATTATATGCGAAGCAGCGTCGGCTGACTTCCCTGATTACTGCGCAGATCAACGAAAAAGAGAAAAACAGCGAGATGCTGATTCATATTCTCAGTCATATTGTGGAGTTTAGAAACGGAGAGAGCGGAAGCCATGTGCTTCACATTCACAAACTTACGGAGATGCTTCTGGAGAGACTGGCGCAGAAAACCGAAAAGTATCATCTGGATGGGGATACCAGAGCCATGATCGCACTTGCTTCTTCTTTGCATGATATCGGAAAAATCGGTGTGGATGAAAAAATCCTGAATAAACCGGGAAAACTGACAAAAGAAGAATTTGAGATTATGAAAACGCATACCGTCATCGGTGCAGAAATGCTGGAACAGCTTGGCATTTATCAGAACGAGCCACTGGTAAAGATCGCACACCAGATCTGCCGCTGGCATCATGAGCGCTACGATGGAAAAGGCTATCCGGATGGACTTGTGGGAGATGAAATCCCGATTTCCGCACAGGTAGTTTCTGTAGCGGATGTGTACGATGCGCTGGCGAGTGAGCGTGTTTATAAGAAAGCAGTACCGCATGAAAAGGTACTGGAAATGATCCTGCATGGGGAATGCGGACAGTTTAATCCGATCCTCATAGAATGTCTGCAGGAGATCAGTTCGCGGATCAGAAGCGAATGTTATGATGAGGAACAGGAGACCTGATATGTTAGACCAGAATACATTTACAGAAACCATACGTGCGGTACAGGATATTATCCGCACTTCGGCGGAGCCGATGACAAGAGAGGAGATCCTTTCCTATTTTAAGGATATGGATTTGAATGCACAGCAGGAAGAGATGGTGTTAGAGTTTCTGTCAACACCACATGATGATCCGCAGCCGGAAGAGAACGAACCGGAAACAAAGGAAGCGGAATATGAGGAGACCGCAGAGAAAGAAGAAACCAAAGAATCTTCTGCGAAAAAGGAATCCGCAAAAGATTCCGTCACAGACAACATTTCCACTTCTCCCATGTTTCAGATGTATCTGGAGGAACTGAAAGATATCCCGGAGTATACCAAGGAGCAGCAGATTGATATGTATAAGAAGCTGCTGGCAGGGGAAGAGAGCATGGTACACGCGATATCCAATGCATGGCTGCGCAACGTACTGGAAGTAGCAAAGAAACTGGCGGTTTCCACGGAAGGATTTGAGGATATTGTGCAGGAAGGAAATATGGCACTTTTCCTGCGCCTGAGCGAGCTGTGCGGCAGCCACGAAAAAGTGGATGTGGAAGAGGAACTTCTTACCGCGGTGGAAGAAGCGATGAAATCCTGCATCCGGGAACAGACCGGTGAGGATGAGAATGAAAATTCCGTGGTTGGAAAAGTAGCGCTGGTAAGTGAAGCGGTGAACTATCTGAAAAAACAGAACGGTGCACAGCCAACGCAGAAAGAACTTGCGGATTATGTCAAAATTCCGGAAGATGAGCTTGCAGATATTCTTTATATGATTGATAAGGCGAAAAAAGATTCCTGATCGAGGAACGAAACAGCCCTCCTATTTGACGGGAGGGCTTTTTTTATTTTCTTGCAACAAAAATACACCTCCGATACACTGTATAGATAGGAGGGCCTTCCATGGATGAACGTTTATTAGTAAAAAGGGCAAAGCGCGGGGATACCGCAGCGTTTGCCGAATTGTATGGGACAATTTATAAGAGGCTGTATCAGTTTGCGCTGTATACGCTTGGAAATACACAGGATGCGGAGGATGTGGTCAGTGCCGCTGTGATGGAAGCATTTGAAAATATCGGGAAATTGCGGAAGGAAGATGCTTTTTCCGCCTGGATGTATCGTATCGTGGCAAATATGTGCAAACAGAAAATGCGGGAATACTATCAACGGGGAGAAGAACTGACGGAAGAAAACGGTGGCTGGGACGGCTATGTATGGGGTGATACCCGTGAGGAATATATAGAAGTCCGGCGTGCATTTCTTACGATGGATGAGGAGGACCGCATGATTGTGGGAATGCATGTCTTCGGTGGATATAAGACGCGGGAGATTGCACAGATTCTTGCAATGAATGAGAATACTGTGCGGTCGAGAGAACATCGGGCGTTGCAGCGGATGGAAAAACAGCTGAAGGGATTGAGGTGAGAATATGCAGGAACAGAACCTGGAAGAATGGAAAGAGAAAATAGACAGATCCGCAGAGCAGATTACCGTGCCGGATACTCTGACACCCGGGGCTGTGCAGCAGATGCTGGAGGAGCGGAAAAACCGGACATCCGCAGGCAGGAAAGAACACAGACATTACCGGAGATTTGCCGGAATTGCTGCGGCAGTTGCGGTGCTGGTGATTGCGGTCGGAACCTATGGATGGAATAAGTATGGAACCGATGATGCGCAACCGAAAAAGGCTGCTCTTTCCGTAACAGAAACTGTCGACAGTACGCAGGATACAGAAAAGAAAGAACAAATCGGTGCATTTACTCTGGCAAAAAGTTACCAGGATGTATATGCAGCGGTACAGAAAAAATCCAATTCACAAAAGGAGTTGGCAGAAGGCACAGTGGATGATTCGTTTTTCGTGGAAGATACCGGTTCTGCCGAGGCGAAAAAAGAGTCATCCGGTACCCATTCTGACACCAATTTGCAGGTAAACGGTGTGGACGAGGGGGACATCGTCAAAAATGACGGAAATTATCTGTATGTGCTGAATGATGACCGGGTGACCATTGTGGATATTCGGGACAAAAATATGCGTAAGCTGTCGGAAATACGGCCGGAACTGACGGAAAATGACATCCTTTTGCAGCTATACGTGGATAATGACCGGCTGTATGTTATCAAGCAGGGATGGGAAACACAACAGGAGGAGATTCAGTCCGACAGCACGGAGGCTGACAATGATTCCGGTTTTATCAGATGTTACAAAGATATCGCTTATGAACCGGACGGAAATGTGAGTACAGTTCTTTTGACGTATGACATTTCCGAACGCGCAAATCCGGTATTAAGTGCAACCATGAAAATGGATGGAGCATACCAGAGTTCCCGTAAGGTTGGAAATTTTATTTATCTGTTTACTGACCGTTGGGTGTCCAGAGACGGAAAGAACTGGAAGGCTCAGGTCATTCCGGAGATTGCCGGGAAAAAAGCAGATGCCGGATGTTTTTATGTGCAGAAGAATGGGACAACAGAAGTCATTATGGCATCTGTAAATCTTAAAGAGCCATCGAAGGCTGCAGACCATATGGTGCTTCTCGACAGCGGACGACAGGTTTATATGGGAACGGATGCAATCTATCTGTATCAGATGGAATATGAGCGTGGAGAAAAGACAAAGATCGCCAAGTTTTCTTATAAGAATGGAATGTTTTCAGCAATTGCAGAAACAACCGTAAAGGGGGCGATCTGGGATACGTTTGCTATTTCAGAAAGTGGGGGAGAACTTCGTATTCTGACAACAGATTCCCAAAATTCTTTATCCGAAAACCGCCTGTATCTGCTGGATGCGGACCTGAAAAAAGAGGGATTGCTGGAAAATATTGCAAAGGGAGAAGAGATTTATGCGGCACGGTATCTGGGAAATATAGCATATTTCATTACTTATCATAATACCGACCCGTTGTTTGCAGTAGATATTTCCGATCCGGCACATCCGAAGCCGCTGGGAAATGTGAAGATGACAGGATATTCCGATTATCTGCACCCGTTTGGAGATGGACTGTTGCTTGGCATCGGCTATGAAACCGATGCTAAGACAAGCGAGAAGACAGGGGTAAAACTGACAATGTTTGATATCTCCGATCCGATAAACCTCAGGATTTTGGATTCTGTGACGATAAACGAAGATTTCTGCAGTGCCGCAGAGAATTACAAGTGTGCATTTGTAGATACCGGACGTGGACTGGTCGGATTTGCGACAGAGACCTGGACCAAAACCAATTATAACAGGTATATGCTGTTTCAGTGGGATGGAACGTCTTTTGTAAAGAAAATTTCCTTAAAGAAAACACAGCAGAAAATGGATACGTGGACTGGTGCAGAACAGATGAGGGGACTTTCTTCGGGTGACTGTTTTTATGTGCTTCATGTGGAACGGGATGATTTTTCACTTATTTCGTATGATATGAAAAATGATTTCCAGGAGATTGAGACCAAAAAATATTAAAAATACATAAAAAATGAGATAAAAATGAAACTTTTTTGCACATTTTTCTTGAAAAAGCCTCTGATTTTTGTTACTATATGTTATAGTTAAGTAACAAAGTTGTAACAAATTGGAGGATAGGCATTGAAGTTTAAGGTTACATGGGGTAAGAAGCTGATCGCAGGTATTTTGCTGGCGGCAGTTGTAGTAGGGGGTACTGCAGCACCGGCAGAAGCAGCAGGAAAGAAAAGTACCGCGGTTGTGGCACAGGATAATTACCGGAAAACATTGTGTAAGGGATTTCTGGGAAAGAGTTATGGCAGTGTGGTTGATGGAATCCGCTGTGACTGCAGTGGTTACACACGGGCAGCTCTGAATCGTCTGGAGAGTAAGGGACGGAAAGGGACTGCACTGAAAAATGTCAGTGTTGGAGCACATTGTACCAGAGACTGGGTAAGCGGATCGAGTATTTCGTATACAACAGGGGTTGCAACAAAGGGTGCGATCCAGTGGAATTCCGGCACAAAGAAGTCTATTGGAAGAAAAAGCAGTGGGAAAAGCCTTTCCCAGTTGGAACTTGGAGATGTTGTTGTTTATGGCAAGGGCGGTTCTTCCTCCCATATAGCCATATATTTCGGAGAATTTTCTTCGATGGAAGCGGTAAAGGATTATCTGGAAGATATTGGTGTCTATGCGAAAGGAACGATTAAGAGATCTGCAGGAGATAAGTACAGTTACAGTGGCCGCACGATTGTGCATAAGTATGGAAACAGTAGGTACTGGCGGATTCATTCTACATGCAGCGGAATCATGATTGATAATGATATTGCAGGAACCAGCAGATACACATCTTCCTTTGGTCAGTGGAAATGGACCTTTGATACGGGAATTGAAGTAGAATAAAAGAACAGATAAAAAGCCCTGCGTTTTCGGAATTTCCGAAAGCGCAGGGCTTTTTTATATGGCAGATACTTAATCCACCAGTTTATCCAGTTCTTTGATGTATTCGGTTTCGCTTGAGAACTGATGGTTTGCTTTCTTGGCATACAGACCGACCGCTGTTTGGGATTTCTTGATTGCCTGCATGGTTCCGGCTCCGGCGACGCATCCACCAGGACAGGCCATGCCTTCGAGCAGATAGCCCGGATATTTGCCTAATGTGGCAAGTTTTAAAAGCTGACGGCATTCCTTTAATCCCTCGGCATTTGCCACCTTGATCTCCTGTTCCGGATGATCCCGTTTGATGACATCTACGACAGCCTGAGCAACGCCACCGGCAACGGCAAAGTTTCTTCCGTCGGTGGAAGCGTCACTTACACCATCCGGATCTTCTTCCATGTTTTCCAGATCCACATGTTTTGCATCAAAAATACCGGCCATTTCTTCAAAGGTGAGCACGAAATCTACTTCACTGCGGACGCTGCGGCGCATTGCTTCGAGTTTTTTAGCCGCACATGGTCCAATAAAGACAACCTTTGCATTTGGGTTATGCTTTTTGATAAGACGTGCAGTTAATGTCATCGGAGTCAGTGCCATGGAAATACAGTTGGCGTGATCCGGGAATAATTTCTTTGCCATAACAGACCATGCCGGACAGCAGGAAGTTGCCATGAATGGAAGTTCATCCGGCACTTCTTTTAAGAAATCTTCTGCTTCCTGCTTTGCACACAGATCCGCACCGATTGCTACCTCAAAAACGTCTGCAAACCCGAGTTCTTTCATGGCAGCACGCAGCTTGCCAGGGGTAACCTTTGGTCCGAACTGACCGACAAATGCAGGAGCGACAGCTGCATAAACCTTTTCACCGGACTGGATGGCACGGATTGTCTGGAAAATCTGGGATTTGTCAGCAATGGCACCGAACGGGCAGTTTACCAGACACTGACCGCAGGAAACACACTTGTCATAATCGATATTGGCTTTGCCGTTTTCATCTGAAGTAATGGCATCCATACCGCATGCTTTGGCACATGGACGTTCCTGAATGATAATGGCGTTATAGGAGCAGACACTTGCACAGCGGCCGCACTTGATACATTTCTCCTGGTCAATGATAGATCTGCCGGTGGTACGGTCTAAGGAAACAGCTCCTTTCGGGCATACTTCCATACAGGGATGTGCCAGACATCCCTGACAGCCGTCTGTTACGTGCACACGTTTTGTGGGACAGGCATTGCAGGCAAATTTAATGACATTAATGAGAGGCGGAGTATAGTAAGTTTCTGCCTGGTCAGCAGCTTCAATGCCATCGGATACCGGGGCATGCTCTGCAGCACTGCGGTTTGGCAGACCCATTGCCAGACGCAGGCGTTCGCCTACAATTGCACGCTCCAAAAATACATCGTTTCTGAAATTTCCGGTTTCTCCCGGAATAATCTTATATGGAAGTTCTTCCATACGTTCCTTTACAGGCCATTCGGTATGATAAGCCATACGGGCTACTTCTGTAAAAATTTTGTGACGGATTTCCTGAATTCGGGTTTCGACGCCTCTCATGATAATTCCTCCTTGTGTTTGTAATGGATCATTGTAAAATAAAATTTTCTGCATTTCTATAAGATAATACCAAGAAACTCACAGAAAAACCTGTTTTGTCATATTCCGGGGATATTGTAGCAAATAATACACATACTCTCAATAAGTATGCTGTTCTTTTTACAAAACATAATAGGCTTTTGACATGGTGTGAAACAATTGTACTGTAAACTGCTAGGTAGAAAGAACAGGGGAGGGGAGGGGGACACCAATGGCAACCCGGCGATTTCTCCTGCATTTTAGAGGCTGTTGGAATTTTTTCGATTTTCAGCAAGCCTCGTACATGGATGTACGAGGCAGGTGGTCACTGAGCCCGGAAGGCGAATGACCACCGGTTGCGTCCGCCTGATAATAATTGAAATAAAAATTCCTACAGCCTCTTAATTGCAAGGAGCATGAGCCGGATTGCCATTGGTGTCCCCCCTCCCCTGTCCTTTCGAGCCATAGCCGCCTTGTTCAATAACATGACATTATGCACAAAATCCCAGTTCTGTTTTTGTGAATGATTTTGACGGAAAGTGATTGACGATGACAGAAAATGTAACTATAATAAGAACCGTCAAATGAACGATTTTGAAAGATTGTGAACGAAAAAGAAAACAAAGGAGTGAGGCATATGCTTGCAGAAGAACGATTTTCAAGGATACTGTCCATAATAGAAGCGGAGGGAAGTGCCACAATACAGGAACTTATGACTGCACTTGACGCTTCAGAATCAACCGTCCGCCGGGACTTAATCACAATGGATGAGAATGGTCTTCTGACCAAGGTACATGGCGGTGCAATCGCCAGACGGCCGAGTGTGAGTACACATGATGAGGATGTCAGAAACCGTAAGACGATGAATGCGGAACAAAAGAATGCAATTGCAAAGTATGCAGCATCCCTCATCCGCCCGGATGATTTTGTTTATTTGGATGCCGGAACATCCACCGAGGCGATGATCCCTTTTATTAAGGAGACACAGGCGGTGTTTGTGACAAATGCCATCAGCCATGCAAAGCTTCTGGCGGAAAAGGGCTGCCGTGTTTATCTGCTGGGAGGCGAATTCAAATCCCAGACAGAGGCGATCGTCGGGGAGGAAGCCATGGAGATGCTTTCCAAGTATAATTTTACCAAAGGATTCTGGGGAACGAATGGAATCAGCGTCAGCAAAGGATATTCCACCCCGGAGATCAAGGAAGCCATGGTAAAGAAATATTCCATGAAGAATTGCAAACGCTGCTATATTCTGGCAGATGCCAGCAAGTTTGACCAGCTTTCCAGTGTGAAATTTGCTGATTTTGAACAGGCAACCATCTTAACAACGGAGCTGCACAAGCCGGCACTTAAAAAATACAAAAATATTGTGGAGGTGAAAGAATGATCTATACCGTAACATTTAACCCATCCATTGATTACATTGTAAATGTGGACAACTTTATGACCGGTGTGGTCAACCGTACCAGCAAGGAAATTATTTTTCCGGGTGGGAAAGGAATCAATGTTTCAATGGTACTGAAAAATCTTGGGGAAGAAAGCACAGCACTTGGATTTATGGCAGGATTTACCGGAGATGCCATCACACGGCTTCTTCAGGAGAAAGGTGTTACTGCAGATTTTATTCACGTTACCGAAGGATTGTCCCGTATCAACGTAAAACTCCGGGCACAGACCGAGACGGAAATCAACGGACAGGGACCAAAGATTGCATCAGAAGATATTCGGAAGCTTTACGGAAAACTGGATGCATTGCAGGATGGCGATACACTGGTACTTGCCGGAAGCATCCCGGACACAATGCCGGAATCCATGTATATGGATATCATGGAGCATCTGCAGAACAAGAAACTCAATATTGTAGTAGACGCGACCAGAGATCTGCTGATGAATGTACTTGCTTATCATCCGTTTTTGATCAAACCAAACAATCATGAGCTGGGAGAGATTTTCCACACGGTAATCAATGATAAGGATGATGTTGTCACATATGCAAAACGCATGCAGGAAAAAGGTGCAAGAAATGTTCTTGTTTCCATGGCAGGTGACGGGGCCGTCCTTGTGACGGAAGACGGTCAGGAGTTCCGGGCTGAGGCACCGAAAGGAAAGCTCGTCAATTCGGTAGGCGCCGGAGATTCCATGGTGGCTGGTTTTATATATGGATATTTAAATGGTGGCAGCTATGCAGATGCATTCCGCTATGGTGTATGTACCGGAAGTGCCAGCGCTTTTTCCGAAGAACTGGCAACAAAAAAGGAAGTAATTGCATTGATGGATGCAAATCAAAAATTATTTTAAGGAGGGTATACTATGAGAATCAGAGATTTGCTTGCAGCCGAGAGCATTGAACTGAACGGTTCTGCAGCCGGAAAACAGGATGTTTTAAACAAAATGGTTGATCTCATGGCAAAAAGCGGAAAAATCCGCGATGTGGAAACTTACCGCAAGGGGGTTTTTGCAAGAGAAGAAGAAGGAACAACCGGAATCGGAGAAGGAATTGCGATCCCACACTGCAAGTCAGATGCTGTGAAAGCACCGGGACTGGCAGCTATGGTAGTAAAGGATGGTGTAGAGTTTGACGCGTTAGATGGAGCACCAGTCAATTTACTGTTTCTGATTGCAGCTCCAAACACCGAGGATAATGTACATCTGGAGGTGCTCAGCAAACTTTCCGTACTTCTGATGGACGAGAATTTTACCAACGGACTGAAAAATGCAAAGACCGTAGACGAATTCTTAAAAGTCATCGATGATGCGGAAAGCGCAAAAGATGAGGACGAAAAAGAAGACGAAACTGGGGCAAAATACAAGGTACTTGCCGTAACCGGATGCCCGACCGGAATCGCACATACTTATATGGCAGCGGAAAGCTTAGAGAAGCATGCAGCTGAGATGGAAATCACGATTAAGGTAGAGACCAGAGGTTCCGGCGGAGCCAAGCATGTGCTTACCGATGAAGAGATCGCAGGAGCGACCGCAATCATCGTTGCAGCCGACACCAAAGTTCCGATGGACCGCTTCGATGGAAAGAAAGTCATCGAGTGCAAGGTTGCAGACGGCATCAACAAGGCAGAGCAGCTGTTAAACCGTGCCGTGGCCGGGGATGCACCTGTCTACCATGCGGCAGAGGGCAGCAGAAAAGAAGAAAAAGCAGAGGGTGGCTCCACTGCACACATGATTTACACGCACCTGATGAGTGGGGTATCCCACATGCTTCCGTTCGTTATCGGCGGCGGCATCATGACAGCGATTGCATTTCTGATCGATACCCTGATGGGCTATGGTGCGACCGGTGGATCGGCATTTGGTTCCTGTACGCCGTTATCGGCATTCTTCAAGTATGCCGGAGGACTGGCAATGGGACTGATGGTTCCGGTGCTTGCAGGTTACATTGCATACTCGATTGCAGACCGGCCGGGACTTGCAGTTGGTTTTACGGGCGGTTTGTTAGCCTCGAGTGGTAACGCATTAGTTACCGGTTACAACTGGGCGGATTCCACAACCGGTTTCCAGAAATTTATCGCAGACTTTGCATTCCAGGGTGCCAACGGTGGTAACACCGTTTCCGGTTTCCTTGGCGGAATCTTAGCCGGATTCCTTGCCGGATTTATTGTACTGTTCCTGAAAAAAGCGTTTTCAAAACTGCCGGCTTCCTTAGACGGAATCAAGCCGACTCTGATTTATCCGTTGCTTGGAATTTTAATTATCAGTATTTTAATGTGCTTCATCTTTAACCCATTGATCGGACTGATCAATACCGGACTGAGCAACGGACTGACCGCAATCTCTGATGCGGGATACATCACCGTACTCGGACTGATCCTCGGAGCAATGATGGCGATCGACATGGGTGGTCCAATCAACAAAGCCGCTTATGTATTTGGTACCGGTGTACTGGCAACTGCAAGCCAGATGATTGAAAAAGGTGCACAGCCAGGCGACCCGGCTGTTCAGGCATGTTACATTGCCATGGCAGCGATCATGGTCGGTGGTATGGTTCCTCCGATCGGAATCGCGCTTGCCTGCCAGTTCTTCCCGAAGAAATTTACAAAGGAAGAACGTGGATCCAAGGTATCCAACTTTGTAATGGGTGCTTCCTTCATCACCGAGGGTGCGATCCCGTTTGCAGCAGCAGATCCGCTTCACGTAATTCCATGTACCTTAATTGGTGCCGGAGTTGCAGGATTTTTATCCGCACTGTTTAAGTGCACACTGATGGCTCCTCACGGTGGAATCTTCGTATTTGCAACCGTAGGACATCCGCTTTTATACATCCTTGCATGGGCAGTCGGCGCTGTCATTACAGCCGTATTGCTCGGACTGATCAAAAAGGATGTTAAATAAAATTTGTAAACAGTAACATTGGTAAAGAAACAAAATTTGAAAAGGAGAATGATCATGAAAGAAATTACTTATACCATCAAAGACGAGCAGGGAATCCACGCAAGACCGGCAGGCGAGCTGGTAAAAGCAGCCGCTGCATATCCATGTAAAGTAACCATCAGCAAGGATGGCAAGGAAGTAGACGCAAAGAGAATCCTCGGAGTTATGGGTCTTGGTGTTAAATGCGGACAGGAAATTGTATTAAAGACGGATGGAGATCAGGAAGAGGAAGCAATCGCAGCACTTGGCAAATTCTTAGAGGAGAAACTGTAAGAAACCGTTCCGGCAACCGTTTACGGAGAATGAATCAGCAAAAGGATGAGGTGACGCTATGACAATTCAGGGTAAAAGCGTATACAGCGGGGTGGCCATCGGCCGCCTTGCCATATACCGCAAATCAGAAAATCAGGTAAAGCGGGAGAAAATCGCAGATACCGCAAAAGAGGTAAAACGGTTTGAAGATGCCAAAGATACCGCAAAACAGCAGCTTGCCGGGCTTTATGATAAGGCATTAAAAGAAGTCGGTGAAGTCAATGCAGCAATCTTTGAAGTACATCAGATGATGCTGAATGACCTTGATTATATCGAATCCATCACAAATATGATTGAAGGCCAGCAGGTGAATGCCGAATATGCCGTGGCAACGACCGGAGATACATTTTCCGAGATGTTTGCGGCAATGGATGATGATTATATGCGTGAGCGTGCAGCCGATGTCAGGGATGTGTCAAACCGCGTAGTTTCCATCCTGCAGGGCAACGGAGGAAATGACCTGAATGCCGATGAGCCGGTGATTTTACTTGCCGATGATCTGGCACCAAGTGAGACCGTACAGCTTGATAAATCGAAGGTGCTTTCCTTTGTCACCCGTCACGGTTCCACCAATTCCCATACCGCGATTCTGGCCCGTACCATGAATATCCCGGCACTGATCGGTGTCGATTTTCCGGAAGATGTCGATGGAAAAATGGGTATCGTCGATGGATACGAGGGTAAGATCATCATTGATCCACCGGTCTCCGTTATGGAAGCTTACCAGAAGAAGAAAGCAGAGGATGAAGAGAAAAAACGTCTGCTGCAGGAACTCAAGGGCAAGGAGAATATCACAAAGGACGGAACAAAGATCAACCTGTATGCAAATATCGGAAGCGTTGGGGATGTGGCATCGGTACTGGCAAATGATGCCGGCGGCATCGGACTGTTCCGAAGCGAATTCCTTTATCTGGAGAGCAGGGATTATCCAACCGAGGAAGAACAGTTTGCAGCATACCGCAAGGTAGCCGAGGCAATGGCAGGAAAGAAAGTCATCATCCGTACACTCGATATCGGTGCGGACAAGCAGGTGGATTATTTCGGACTCGACAAAGAAGATAATCCGGCAATGGGTTACCGTGCGATCCGTATCTGTCTTGACCGCCGCGAGGTATTCAAGACACAGCTTCGTGCACTGTATCGGGCAAGCTATTACGGAACCATCGCCATCATGTTCCCGATGATCATTTCTGTCACAGAGGTACAGACCATAAAGAAGATCATCGAGGAAGTGAAAAAAGAACTGGATGAGGAAAAGATTCCGTACAAGGATGTCGAGCTTGGTATTATGATCGAGACTCCGGCAGCTGTCATGATGTCCGAAGAACTGGCACAGGAAGTGGATTTCTTCTCTGTCGGAACGAATGATCTGACACAGTATACACTGGCGATCGACCGGCAGAATCCAAAGCTTGACAACATTTATGATTCCCATCATCCGGCAATCCTTAAGATGCTTAAGATGATTGTGGACAACGGTCATAAGGGTGGCTGCTGGGTTGGTATCTGTGGCGAGCTTGGGGCAGACACGACACTGACCGAGACATTTCTTAGTATGGGATATGATGAGCTTTCTGTCAGCCCGTCCATGATTTTAAAGGTTCGGCAGGAGATCCGTTCACTGGATCTGAAAGCTTAAAAGGGTGGCTGACTTAACAGCCGATACAAGGGAGTATTTTATATAGTAAACGGAAAAACCGGTGCATCGTCTGGGATGCACCGGCTTTTTTCTGTCTGGAACACTATTGGAATTTCGCATGTTTTTCTGTATAATTGAGGAAGAAAGTACGCAAGATAATACGCAAGATAATTCATACACGGGTAATGTCTTTATGGAAAACAGTCACAACGAACCAAAATACATAGAAGTAAGGGGCGCGTGTGTCCACAACTTAAAAAACGTAAATGTAAATGTCCCTCTGCATCAGATTGTCGGGATTGCAGGCGTATCCGGCTCCGGAAAATCGTCGTTAGCACTTGGCGTGTTGTATGCAGAAGGCTCCAGACGGTATCTGGAGTCGCTTTCGACTTACACCAGAAGGCGCATGACCAGAGCGGCAAAAGCACAGGTCGACGAAGTGCTGTATGTCCCGGCGGCGCTGGCCCTGCATCAGCGTCCGGGCATTCCGGGCATCCGCAGCACGTTTGGAACGGGAACCGAACTGTTAAACAGCCTGCGGCTGATGTATTCGCGGCTCGCGTCGCACCGGTGCCCGAACGGGCATTATGTTCCGCCGACACTGAAAGTTGCGGCAGAACAGGAGATCATCTGTCCGGAGTGTGGCGAACGTGTCCATGCGCCGAGTGCGGAGCAGCTTGCCTTTAATTCACAGGGAGCCTGCCCGAAGTGTGGCGGTACGGGAAGTGTCCGGACGGTGGATCTGGATTCGCTTGTACCGGACGATTCGATCAGTATTGATGAGGGTGCGGTTGCACCGTGGAACAGCCTGATGTGGTCGTTAATGACTGACGTCTGCCGGGAGATGGGCGTGCGCACCGACATTCCGTTTAAAGATCTGACCGATGAAGAAAAGGATATCGTCTATCACGGTCCGGCGGAGAAAAAGCATATTTTTTACAAAGCAAAGAAATCCAATCAGGCAGGAGAGTTGGATTTTACCTATTACAATGCGGTATACACCGTAGAAAATGCTCTGGCAAAAGTAAAAGACGAAAAGGGCATGAAGCGGGTGGAGAAGTTTTTGAAGGAGGAAGTCTGCCCGGAGTGCGGCGGAAGCAGGCTGTCGGAGGCAGCCCGTGCACCGAAACTTTGTGGGATCGGACTGGCGGAAGCCTGCAAAATGACGCTGAAAGAGCTGGTCGAATGGGTGGCGCATGTGCCGGAATCCCTGCCGAAAGAGATGCGTCCGATGGCGGAATCCATCTGCGAGTCGTTTAAGACCGTTGCAAAAAGGCTCATGGATCTGGGACTTTCTTATCTTTCCCTCGACCGGGCGGCGGCAACGCTTTCAACCGGGGAACGGCAGCGCATGCAGCTTGCGCGGGCGGTGCGGAACCGCACGACAGGCGTGTTGTATGTGCTCGATGAGCCGTCGATCGGTCTGCACCCGTCAAATATCGTGGGACTGAATGCCGTGATGCATGATCTGATCAAAGATGGAAACTCAGTGCTTTTGGTCGATCACGATACGCAGATTTTATCGGAGGCGGACTGGGTGATTGAGATGGGACCGGAAGCCGGAGCGGGCGGTGGATATGTGATCGCAGAGGGCAGTATTCCACAGATCATTGCCAATAAAAACTCCATGATCGGACCATTTCTCGCAAAGACAAAGGATCTGCGCATCCGTCAGCCGATCGCACCGGAGGAACTGTTTGCCCTTGGAAAACTGCATCTTTCCACCGACCGCATCCATACGGTAAAGCCGCTGGAGGTGGACATCCCTAAGGGCAGGCTTACCGTGGTGACCGGGGTATCCGGTTCCGGAAAGACCACGATGGTTCTCGAAAGCCTGATTCCGGGGCTGCAGGCGCAACTGAACGGAGAGCATCTGCCGAAACATGTGAAAGATCTTTCGGCAGAGGGCATCGCCCATGTGAAGCTGATTGATGCGTCACCGATTGGAATCAATGTCCGTTCCACGGTCGCAACCTATGCGAATGTACACGACGAACTCCGGAAGATTTTTGCCCGGACCGCGGATGCGAAAAACCGGAAATACAAGGCGGGCGATTTTTCCTATAATACCGGAAAATTAAAGTGTCCGGTCTGTGACGGAACCGGACAGATCAGCCTCGATGTGCAGTTTCTGCCGGATGTGGATGTGCCGTGTCCAGAGTGCAATGGTTCTCGGTATGCAAAAGAGGCATGGGAGATCGGCTATGAAAACAAACAGGGAAACCGCTATTCCCTGCCGGAATTGATGGAGATGGATGTAAATACCGCTTTGCAGGCAACCGCGGATTTAAAGGTTGTGCATCAGCGGCTGGAAGTGCTCAAAAATCTGGGACTGGGCTATCTGACGCTGGGCGAGGAAACGCCGAGCCTTTCCGGCGGAGAGGCACAGCGGCTGAAACTTGCCAGCGAAATGGGAAAAGGACAGTCGGATTCGGTGTTTGTGTTTGATGAGCCGACGATCGGGCTGCATCCGCTGGATGTGCAGACGCTGCTTAGCGTGTTTGATGCGCTGGTTGACAATGGGGCGACGGTGCTGGTCATTGAGCACGATCTCGATGTGATCCGCAACGCCGATTATATCATTGATATGGGGCCGGGCGGCGGAGATGACGGCGGCCGGGTGATTGCAACTGGGACACCGGAGGAGATTGTGGGAAATGAAGATAGCGTTACGGGACGGTATCTGTGAAATTTGCTTTTGTAGAGTAAATCAGCCATGTGTATTTTGGGGAATATGCATGGCTGTTTTTATGGCTTATTGTCTAAAAATAATGAATATCGGGTGAATATTGAGCTTGTGCAAAAAAATTCGTTACATAAAAAAGACATTTCGTTACATGAAACTAAGTCCAGATCATAAACGATCCGATTTTAAAATAAAATCAATAAGGATCATACAACCAGATCTGCAGGCTAAAGAGATTCAAATAATAGATGTTAAAGAAATATACGATAGGCGCCGATACAATATAAGCAGGGAAGCATTGCAAAAACTTACGGAATCTTTTGAAGATCATGCGAAATCATTGGAAGGGAGAACAAAGCAGCAGGATCAGTCCGCACAGATGCTTGAGGATGCGATTAGAAGAAGTTCTGTCTGGAAAAATTCAAGTCAGAGGGCTCAGCAGTTTTTAGCGGCGCAGGATAAGAAAAAAGAAAATCCGGAAAATCTGCCAGAACATTTTTCAGAGAATGTGATCAAAGCAGGGGCGATGTTTCGGGATAAGTTTGTAAAGAATGGGCAGGAAAATAATGTATCCATTCAGAATCTGTTGTCGGACATTTCTTTATGGTAAGAAAGAGGTCGTAGATTTTGAATAATGAAAGCATGCTGAAAATTGCAATATGTGATGATGAACAGCCAATTAGAGATTACCTAAAAAAACTGACAGAGAAATGCACGGATGCACAGGTCCATGTCTTTGCAAATGGGGAAGAGTTGTTATCCGATCCGACCGTATATGATATCATTCTGCTTGATATTTCCCTGAATCGGAAGCCGGACAGTGGCAAACCAAACGGCATGGAAGTCGCAAAGAAAATCAGGGAAACCTCCGATGTGATCATTATTTTTGTGACTGCCTTAAAGGAATATGTGTTTGAAGGCTATGATGTAGGGGCATTTCATTATCTCTTAAAGCCGGTCGATGAACAGAAATTCATGGAAGTCATGGACAAGGCGATCAGTCAGATCAAAAAGGAAAAGAATACACAGCCGCTCATTATCCGAATGGATGGCAATTACATTAAGATACCGGTCAACAATATTATTTATGCGGAAAATGAAGCGAGAAAAATCGTTCTGCACACGAAAAACATGAAGGAAGAAACCTACAGTTTTTACGAAAAAATGGAAGTGTTAGAGCAGAAACTGGGAGATCATTTTTTCCGATCGCACCGGGGATTTTTGGTGAATCTGCAGGAAGTGGTCCGCTATGACAATGCCAATATTGAACTGAAAAATGGCGATAGAGTGTTTCTGGCAAAACAAAAATATAACGATTTTGTAACTGCCTATATGAATTATCTGAGAAAGGCATAAACTGCAATGAGAGATATTGTGTACAACGTTTTCGATATCATAAGCTATTTTGTGCAGGGAATGTTGCTGGTTAATTTGTTGAAAGAAACACAGCCACGTTTTCCATTCAAAAAATATCATAGTGCTGCGATACTGCTGGGACAGTATGTGGCAGTCCAGATTTTTCTGCACTATTCTGTCTTTATAAAAAGTCTGCTCTATGGGAAAAGCATGGTCATGAATAACAGCCGCCAGAGTATCCTGCCGGTACTGATCAGCATGCTGGTTACCTGTGTGGCAGGCATTTTTTTGTTCAACGAAAGCAGACTCAAAATCATTTACTATGTTGTGACCTTTTATTCCGTAATGGAACTCTTAAAATTTGCCATTTATCCTCTTTTTCTGTGGCTGCTTACAAAGCTGGTAGATCTGAATCAATATTTATTTCTGGACAGGCAGATGTATGGAGAAACCATGTTTTTTGAAGTGAATTCCGGAATTGAAATGTTCTGGAATCTGAGCTACGTTCTGGTGCTTCTTGTCTTCACATACAGGATCATTGTCTGGATGAAAAAGTACCTTGAAATGAAAGAAAACTATGAAAATTCACAATTGATTTTTGTGTTATTTCCAAGCGTGACCGGACTATTGTTATGTCTGATGATCCGCAGCATGATGTTCTCGATGGAGGACAATGATATTCATTCGCTGTTTGACAGCCGGCCGGAGATGAATCTTATGGTTCCATGTACTTCCCTGTTGTGTATTGTGATGATTATTTTTACCGCAAAAATGCTGCACAAACTAATCGTTGAAAGCAACCAGAAAATCGAAATCAGTATTTATCAGGAACGGATCCGGGAAATGGAGCAGCATATCGGAGATATCGAAAACCTTTATGCCGGAATCCGCGGGATGAAACATGACATGAAAAATTATATCGCGGATATGGAGGCATTGATGCAGGAGGAAACAGGAAACCCCACTGCGTTCCGGCAGTATCTGGATTCCCTGCAGGCATCCGTGGAACAGCTGGATATGAAATACAATACCGGCAATCCGGTGACCGATGTCATTATGCAAAGATATGTGCAGCTGGCAAAAAACTATGACATTGCGTTTCAGGCGGACTTTCTTTTCCCTTCCAGTATGAATATGGATGCTTTTGACCTGAGCATTATCATAAACAATGCTTTGAATAATGCGTTAGAGGCCTGCAGGCGGCAAAAAGAGGGCAGAAAATTTATCGAACTGAGTGCGTACCGGCGCCAGAATATGTTTTTTATTATCGTTAAAAACAGTTTTGACGGGAAACTTGTCAGAAGCCGGAGCGATGGCAGACTGCTCACGACAAAACCGGATTCCAAAAATCATGGATTGGGGCTTCGGAATATTGAAGTTTGTGCGGAAAAATATTATGGAAAAACGGAAGTTACCGTTCGGGAGGATGAGTTTGAACTGGCGGTTATGCTTCAGGAACGAATAGAATAATTGACACCATATACGATACCATGTATAATATAAGCAGGAGGGTATAACAATGTCAAAATGGGATAAACTCATAACACGTATATGCAATTTATCAAAAGACCTCCGGTTTGATGAGTTACGGAAAGTATTGGAAAGCTGCGGGTACGAAATGAATGCACCAAGAAGTGGAAGCAGTCATTACACGTTCAGAAAGCAGGGATGTGCGCCTATCACAATACCAAAACATGAACCGATCAAAAAAGTATATGTAGAAATGGTAAGGCAGATTGTAGAAAGCGAGGCGGAGAATGATGAAGACGCTGAATGATTATATGGCAATGTCCTATCGTATGGAAATTATAGAAGATAAGGATGAGGGTGGATTTGTGGTTTCTTATCCGGATCTGCCAGGGTGCATTACCTGTGGAGAAACTGTAGAAAGTGCAGTAGAAAATGCGTTAGATGCAAAAAAGGCATGGCTTGAAGCTGCATTAGAAGATGGTGTAGAGATTCATGAGCCAGATAGTCTGGAGGATTATTCCGGGCAATTCAAATTGAGAATTCCACGAAGTCTGCACAGATCGTTGGCAGAACATTCCCAGAGAGAAGGAATCAGCATGAATCAGTATTGTGTATATCTTCTTTCCAAAAATGATGCGGTGTTTTCAAAATAAGATGATGCAGCAAAAATGTAAATGAAATGCTTTTCAGTTGCGTGAATTGATGAATATAGATTGCAGATAAGAAACAGAAATCAGCAAATCAGCGGGTACAATATGCCCGCTGATTTTTTCGTTACATGAAAAGGGCGATTCGTTACATTTGATTGGAAGAAAAAAAGAAAAAGGGCGATATAAACATTAGTAAAATATGGCAAAGGAGATGGTTGTGAAATGAATATAAGTGCAACAGCAGCTATGGGTTATACTTATACAAATATAAAAACAGGCGTATCCCAAAAGAAGGATGTTTCGAATGAGAATACTTGTGAGAAGCAGACGCAAAAGGAATACAAAAATGTTGTCAAAGAGTATAAGCAGAAGCATCCGGATTCCGCATCTCATGTGAACCAGCAGGTCCAGGCAGGCAAAAACTATATGAAAAACTGCGGTGGCGATGAGATATCCAGAAGCGATATGACAATGGATGAGTATAAAGCTTTTTTTAAGAACCTGATGGATGGCGTCTCTTTTGACAGTTCACAGGCAAACTGTAAGGAAATGTGGTCAATCACCGAAGATGGCTGGGAGCAGATGAAAAATGACCCGGAGTATGAAGCCTGGGTGCTTGGCTATACGATAGAAAACCGTTCGGTGCACTTTCCGTTTCAGGCATCATTTCTGAACGTAGAAAAATTCGGCGCATCGATCGAGGAACATCATGGAGAAGGGATTCCAATGAATACGGAAAGCCCGAAAAAGTCTGGGAAAAAGGACGAATCATGGTGGAGTAAGCGTCAGAAAAGAATGAAAGAACTGATGAAAAGACAACAGAAAACAGCATTAAAACGGGCGCAGGAACGAAGAAACGTGACAGATATATACGAAGAAAATATTGACATATTCACAGAGAGCATGATGGGAGGAAAAAATGGCACTGAATATTTCTAGTTCACAAATTTACGCAGGACGTTATCACTACAAAAGACCGGAAATACCAAATTTGCTGGATACGCAGAAATACACGGCAAGTACACCTGGAAAATCAGTAAAAGAAGCAACCGGAGTGGATACTGTAACAATTTCCGACGAAGGTCTTGCAAAGGCGAAGGACTGGCGAGAATACACAAAAGACAATGAAAATATATCCCACACAGGTGTAAATCCAAAAGAGGAACTTTATAAGGAACTGAATACGGTAAACAATATCGACACGGCAAGTATGTTCAACTGTGAACTCGGGGAAGTTGCAGACCAGATCCAGAAAGAAAATGGACTTGGTGATCATTCGCGGTCGCAGGAGGAATTTCTTACCGTCATGGCGAAAGCCTATCAGGTCATTTATGACCGTATTGATGAAGAATTTTCCGATCCGGACCGGGACCCGACCTGGATCAGACAGGAGGACGGAACACTTGTGGAGGAAACAAAACAGGATCGTATCGACGCTTTAAACAAGGCGTACAACTCCAGAGCGGAATTTGCGGCTGCATCTGCAAAAGTTATGGCAGAGATCGACGAGACCTTTCATGGTGGAAATTACGGGGAAGGTTTTATAGATGAACTGCAGAAGAAAGTAATGGAATCGTGGCACAATGCAGTGGATGAAAAAAATATGCAGCGGCAGAAAGTTTCCTCGTTTCAGGATTACCCGGTGGATCTGGGGATTGGTGCGGACTGGAGTGCAAAAATTAACAAACTGTTTTACAGATAATATATTTTGGGGTGAAAAGGAGAGATAAGATTATGGCAGTAAAAGTAGGAAACAGTTGGGTGTCGGAAATGGCACTGACATATGCGAAAGCAAAATCCGGCAGCGGCACGTCCGTATCGCTAAAAGCGCTTTCGGACCGGTATCCGGGCGTGAATTTTACAACAAACACACAGAACTTTTCACAGAAAGGCACAAACAATATTCAGATCGCACCGAATATTCTGGTGCAGATGCAAAATGATCCCGACAAACGTGTGGAATATGAGGCTTTGATTTATGATTGTGCGCAGCTGGTATACAGCGGAAAAATGAGCCAGGGAGGTATGGGCTACCATATAAAAGCGGCAGGAACGGTCATCAATGCGGATGGCAGTGTCGGTGGCTGGTCAATTGCGGAAGATGATGATGGCGGGCAGACGCGAAACAGCACCAAACTGGACAAGGATAAGAAAGACACCTGGGCTGATAAAATCCATGAAAAACAGAAAGCAAAAAGTGAAAAAGCAAGGAAAGAGGCAGTGGCACGGCTGCAGGAGCAGATGAACGGGACGGAGATGAAATCGTACGCGGACAATCTTTTTTTGTCGCAGGCAGGAATGGACAGTTACAACCAGCTATCCTCGGTCAGTTATCAGGACTACGTGAACCGCTTTGAGAGTGAAGTGTCAGAAGTATATGAAAAAGATGGTAATGCAGATGCCGTAAAATCAGACAGTTTTGACCAGCATGTAAACAGAATGGCTGCCGCATACGATAAAATGAAAAACAGCATCGAAGAAAAATATGCAAAGGAAGATCACAAAACGGAATATCATCATTTTTCAATGACGCGATGATTTAACCATTTCCGGGAGTGGAAACGGATGGAGAAAATGATCGCGCGCAGCGTCCAGTCGGAAAACATACCGATCCAGACAGCAATCGGACCAAATCCCCATACCCGGCAGAGATAAATGCACAGGCTTACCCGGCACAGCCACATGGTGCAGCAGGAGGTAATCATGGAGAATTTTACGTCACCTGCAGCGCGCATGCCATAGGGTGGGATAAAGGAAAGTACCCAGGAAACTGGCTTTACGATCGTGATGAAGCTTATCATGAAAAAGCACAGTTTCGCGCTGGCAGGTTCCATTCCGGCAAGCATGGTAATCGGTTTGGTCAGTGCAAAAACGAGCAGGCAGCTTGCGATGATGACTGCCTCTGACAGCCAGGACAATTTCTTAATATAATAGATGGCCTCATCTTTGCGCCCTGCACCCAGGCACTGACCGACCACGGTCATCAGTCCGATTCCGATGCCTATGGCAGCAATACCGTTTAAGTTTTCCAGAATATTGGTCATTGCCTGCGCGGCAATCGCTACGGTTCCAAGTGTGGAAACCGTAGACTGGATGGCAAGTTTACCGAACTGGAACATACTGTTTTCAATACCGGACGGAATTCCGATAAACAGGATTTTTTTAATCAGATACCAGTCGGGGCGGATGGAAAAATAATTGCGGATACAGATCGGGGCATTGTCATTGCGCAGCTGCCAGATAACGACGATGGCACAGAAAATACGTGATACCAGAGTGGATATCGCCGCACCTTCGACGCCCATGCCAAGTACAAAGATCAAAATCGCATTTCCGCCAATGTTCATAAAATTGGAAATAACCGAGATGATCATCGGATTGCGGCTGTTGTTCTGGGAGCGCATAATCGAAGCACCGGCATCGTACAGTCCGATAAACGGAAACGATAACAGAGTAAAGAAGAAATAAATCCGGGAATTGGTCATGACATCGCGTTCTACTTTCCCAAAGATTACATGAAGCAGCGGATCACGGAATATCAGACAGAAAACGGATAAAGTTACAGACAGAATGACCATGACAAACAAAACCTGCCGAGCAGAACGGTTGGCATTTTTTTTGTTCTGGCTGCCGAGATACTGGGAGCACAGGATCGCGCCCCCGGCAGATAAGGCAGACAGTGCCTGAATGACAAGAATATTGATGGAGTCCACCAGGGAAACGGCAGAAATTGCGGCAGAGCCGACATTGCTGACCATCATGGTATCGGCGGTCCCCATTAAAGAAGAAAGCAGTTGTTCCACAATAATCGGGATCAGCAGCTTTCGTAAGTCCAAATTGTTATATAAATGCTGTGTGTTATCGTGCATAAATGAAATCCTCTTTTCTTACTTCCAGATATATTTTAGCACGATATTTTTCAATGGGAAAGGGAGTATTCGATTAATGATTGCATTGCCCGGTGTGCGGTGCGGAGTCAGTTATAATTTTGCGACTTGACAAGTATGATAGTTTCATCCTATTCTTAAATACAGGCAATTGCGAAACCGGTGCAGCGCATAACGTTCGTACCTGTTTCGCAATCGCCTGTATAGAAACGAAGAGGAAGGAACTCCCATGGAACAACATAAAACCGGCACACTCTATCTGTGTGCCACCCCGATCGGTAATCTTGAGGATATTACATACCGTGTACTGCGGACACTCAAGGAAGTGGATCTGATCGCAGCAGAGGATACGAGAAACTCCATCCGGCTGCTCAATCATTTCGAGATTAAGACACCGATGACCAGCTATCACGAATACAACAAAATCGATAAGGCCTACCAGCTTGTCGCAAAAATGCGTGAGGGTAAAAACATTGCATTAATTACAGATGCAGGGACACCGGGCATTTCCGATCCCGGGGAGGATATTGTGCGCATCTGCTATGAAGAAGGGATTCCGGTCACTTCGCTGCCGGGCGCAGCCGCCTGTATCACCGCACTGACCATGTCGGGACTTCCGACACGCCGGTTTGCATTTGAGGCGTTTCTTCCCAAGGATAAAAAGGAGCATCAGGCGGTGCTTGAAGAATTAAAGACCGAGACACGTACGATTATTATCTACGAAGCACCACACCACCTTGTGCGCACTTTGCAGGAACTTTCGGATGCCCTCGGCGGAGACCGCAGGCTTACCATCTGCCGGGAACTGACCAAGCGGCATGAAGAAAAGCTGCAGATGACGCTTGCGGACAGTTTATCCTATTACGAAGTCAATGAGCCACGTGGGGAGTATGTGCTTATCATTGCCGGCCGCTCCCGCGAAGAGATGAAAAAGGAGGAACAGGCCGGATGGGAAGCACTTTCCCTGGAGGAACACATGGCGCATTACGAGTCCCAGGGGATTGACCGCAAGGAAGCCATGAAACGTGTTGCAAAAGACCGTGGGGTCAGCAAGCGCGATATCTATCAGGCACTGTTAAAATAAAAAAGATCAATGGACTTTATTTTAACTGATCCCGCACGGTTTCTTCGAGAACGGAAAAAGGTGAAGGACCGGTGCGAAGGATTGCTTCGTGAAATGCAGACACCGAAAAGCTTTTGTTTTCGAGCGCAAGCTGTTCACGCATCTGGCGGAATTTCAGATAGCCAACATAATATTTTAGGTAGTTTCCCGGTTCTTCGAGGATCAGATCCGTGATTTTGTTTACCGTGGCAGTATCATCTACGCCGTATTCGCTCCAGAATGCGGCGGTTTTTTCTTTTTCCCATCCAAAATAATGAATCCCGATATCCGCTGTGGCATAGAGACTGAGTGTTGCAGCCTGGTTGTGCTGTAACAGGGAGGCAAGATCCGGGTTAAGTCCGGCATAATAAAAAGCCTGCATTTCGGTGTAGGTTGCCCAGCCTTCGGTGTAACCAGGATAGTTGAGGAGGGAGCGGACTTCCGGAGCACCATAGGAGGAGGTGCAGATGGTCTGGTACAGATGACCGGGATATCCTTCATGCGCAAGCGTTGTAAAGTAATAGATATCCGTATCATTTTTAGCATCGTTTATGTAGATCCGGTTATGTGAAATATCATCAATCGGAGCCGTAATATAAAAGGCGGGAGCCAAGTACTCACTGAGTGCCGGATCAACGTGGCAGATTTCCACTTCTGTCTGTGGTGGTGCCGGGAAGTCAGTAAGGATTTCTTTTTGCAGCCGGGAAAGCATGGCATTTTCCTCTTTCAAGGCAGCATCGGGTTTCGGAGACTGGGAAGCAAGTTTCGGATTTTTTTCCAAAAGATTCTGACAGAACGTGAGATCTTCCCGCCGGGCTTTGGCAATCTGGGAAAACAGATCTTCCACGCTGTCATCACAGCCCGTATCTGCAGACACGACCGCCTCGTAATAGGCTTTTCCTTCCGGGAAGTTACAAAGCCCCCAGTTGTTATGTCCCCGTCCCAGCAGCATGGTAAGTCCTTTGATCATCTGGCTGTAAGCCGGAATGACATGATCACTCAGAACTTTGGAATGTTGCTTCAAATAAGCATTCTTTTGGGTATCCGTAAGCCCATCCATGGCATTTAACCGATTGGAAAACGTATCGATCAGAAAATTGTCATCGGGATGTTCGGTGAAAACTTCACACCCTTCAATGACTTTTAAGCAGGCTTCATCGGACATGAAAAGTCCTGCATCGGCTTTCTTTTGTTCATAATCTAAAATCCCTAAAAAATAAGTATCCATCTGCGACAACAGTCCGAGATAATCTTTAATATCTCTGGTATTGCGGAAAGTATACTCTGCCAGAAGCACAGGCAGCTGTGAGGTGACACCACCGGAAGGGGTCAGAGGTTCATCGTAATAGGGATAGGCAGCAAGGTTCTGCTGGCGTGAAATATAATCGGAAAGCAGCCGGCAGGTCAGGCGGTCTTTTCCTTTGAGAGAGCGGTGAGAATATTTTTTGAGTTCTTCCGAAAGTTTTTTGAGCTGTCTGGCCTGGTTATGAGGACTGTCACCGGACAGACTGCCAAGCGTGATCTCATAAGAGTCAATGCCGGCAGCTTTTGGATCTTTTAGCGTAAAGTGCAGATTCATGGTGTTGGATTTCATCTCTTCGCGAAAAAGCGTGGTACAAAATTCAGAAAAAGAACCGGTACTTTTTCCGGCAGGGGAGAGGATGGCTGCATAAATAATGGAGAGCACCGCAGCCAGAAAAATACCCACGGAAAGCATCCGGTGTTTTTTCAAAAGATGTTTCATACCAGAAACTCCTGTAAGAAAACTTAAGAAAATTTATGCAGGGAAAGCCTGGGCTATGCCTTCCCTTTTGGGTTTATCCGGTAATTGCAAAAGGAATATGAAAAAAGCAAAGCCCATACAATGATTTAAGAACGCAAACAGGAGGCGCGGATGAACTATTTATGGGGTGGAATGATTCTTGTCGGGGTGGTGTATGCTGCAATGACTGGAAATCTTGGAGCAGTGACCGACCAGGCACTTGCTTCGGCAAAGGAAGCGGTAAGCCTTTGCCTGACAATGACAGGTGCCATGGCATTCTGGGTAGGACTTATGAAGATTGCGGAAAAAGGGGGGATGGTAAACCGTGCGGCATCTGCAATGGGACCGATACTACGTTTTTTGTTTCCGTCAGTTCCGGAAAATTCCACAGCAGGCAGATATATGGCAACGAATATGGTGTCCAATTTTCTGGGGCTGGGCTGGGCGGCAACCCCGGCAGGGATTTCTGCCATGAAAGAGTTAAAGCGGCTGCAGAAAATGTCAAATCAGGCGACAGACGCGATGTGTGATTTTCTTATCATTAATATTTCTTCCCTGCAGCTGATACCTGTGAATATCATTGCATATCGCAGCCAGTATGGAGCCGTAAGTCCGGCTGCAATTGTAGGACCGGCCATCATTGCCACTAGTATTTCCACGTTGGCAGCTGTCATTTTCATCAAGCTCCGGCAGGCATTTGGGAGGGTGGAAAAATGAATTTGATTCTGTACTTATCCGAGGCAGTCATTCCGATTCTGGTATTGCTCATTGTGGGAAATGGCCTGATGCACCGGCAGCATGTATATGAGGATTTCCTGGAAGGGGCAAAAAGCGGAATCCGCACAGCAGTGGAGATTATGCCGACACTAATCGGACTGATGGCAGCAGTAGGTATTTTGCGGGCTTCGGGTTTTTTGGATTTTATTTCCGGGTGGCTTGGGAAAGTAATGGCGGCGACAGGATTTCCGACCGAGCTGATCCCGGTTGCTGTGGTAAAAATGTTTTCTTCCTCTGCAGCAACGGGACTTTTACTGGATATCTACAAAACACATGGTGCAGATTCGATGCTGGGACGTGCGGCATCGGTTATGCTCAGCAGCACAGAGACTATTTTTTATACCATGTCGGTTTATTTTATGTCGGTAAAAGTAAAAAAGACAAGATATACACTTCCGGGAGCCCTTTTTGCAACCACTGCCGGAATTGTGGCAAGTGTATTTCTTGTGTGGAAAACCTGAAGTTGTAAGAATAGTGTTATTGTTCGCATGGCAACCTGTGTGTAGCAGCAAAATTGTCAAAAAATATCCGGATTATGATAGAAATATGTTGACTTTAAACATATTTTAGTTCAGAATAAAAAGCAGAAGATACAGAGATTTGTATGTTACAACAGAGAGGAAGTATATAATATGGCATTTGGAAAAAAGACAGACAGAGCCGGTCTGCAGGCCGTTCTGGAATTGAAAAATGTAGATTATTCAAAAGATCCGGAGATACAGCAGCTGTATACCCGTCTGGTGAACGGACGCAGCCAGTTTGGTCAGATCCTGGCAAAGAATGCATCCGCATCGTTACAGATCGCAGAGGTTGTGGATGCCGTAAAAGAGTATAATTCCAAGATGGAATCTGTTTCACAGGAGATTGCGCAGGCATCGGAGGACGCTACGCAGTCTGCGTCAGAAAGTTCGCGCGTGGCAGGGGAGGTTTCCAACCAGCATGAGGAACTGACCAATACGATATTGTCTGCATCGGAAGAATCCGCAGCGATTTACAAAAACATCGAAGAGGGACAGCAGGAACTGACGGCTATCCGCGATCTGTCCGATAAGACGATCAGTGAATCAAGTACCATGAAACAGAATATGGAGAAGCTTTTTGACATTATCAGTAATATGAATGAAGTCATTGAAGGGATCAACTCCATTTCCAGCCAGACCAATCTGCTGGCGCTGAATGCATCTATCGAGGCAGCCCGCGCAGGAGAAGCCGGAAAAGGATTTGCAGTAGTTGCGGAAGAGATCCGTAAACTTGCAGAACAGACCCAGAACATGACAGCCAACATGAGTGAGTTCGTGGAGCGTATCAAAGAAGCATCAGCAAAGAGTTCAGACAGTGCAAATACCGCGGTGGAGGCACTTGGGGATATGAGCGAGAAGATTAATTCTGCATGGGAGATCAATGATGCGAACCAGAAGAGTGTGGGAAAGATTTCCGATTCCATCAGTTCCCTGGCAGCTGTCAGCGAAGAGATTTCAAGTTCCATGGATGAGATGGCAAATCAGGCGAACCATATCCAGCAGCAGTGTGAGCAGCAGCAACAGGATGCACAGAGACTGGCAGAACTCCGTGAAAATTTAAAAGATGCAACAACACCGATATACCAGATTCTGGATGACCTGGAGAATGCAAAGCAAATTGCCGGAGAGATGAAGAAAGATGTATTTTATAATACAGAGGCTGTATAGTAGCAACTGGCATCCTTATTATAAGAATATTAAAAATATCAATTTGCCATATAGCACAGAAAATCAGACAGGGGTTGTCACACGGTGACAGCCTCTTTTTTCCCTGTTTTCGGAGAAAGGAGAAAAAATGGAAGCAACGGAACAGTTTTTGCAATGGGTGGAGGAATCGGGCAACATTGTATTTTTTGGTGGAGCAGGGGTATCGACCGAGAGCGGAATCCCGGATTTCCGTAGTGTGGACGGTTTGTATAATCAACAGTATAAGTATCCGCCGGAGACTATTTTAAGCCATAGTTTTTACCGGCAGAATCCGGAAGAGTTCTACCGGTTTTACCGGAACAAAATGCTCTGTCTGGATGCGCAGCCAAATATCACCCATTTCAAGCTGGCAGAGCTGGAAAAAGCAGGAAAACTGAAAGGGGTCGTGACCCAGAATATCGATGGTCTGCATCAGAAAGCCGGAAGTAAAAACGTCATGGAATTGCACGGAAGCGTATTGCGCAATTACTGCGAACGCTGTGGACAGTTTGTCAGCGCGGAAGATATTCTCCACTCGGAAGGAGTTCCGGTCTGTCCTGTCTGTGGTGGTCCGGTGAAGCCTGACGTAGTTCTTTATGAAGAAGGGCTGAACCAGAAAACACTGCAGGATGCGGTATTTTATATCAGCCATGCGGATATGCTGATTGTGGGAGGAACTTCGCTTGCCGTATATCCGGCAGCCGGCCTGATTGATTATTATAGGGGAAATAAGCTTGTTTTGATTAATAAGAGTGCAACTCCAATGGATGCGCGGGCGGATCTTCTTATCCAGGATGGACTTGGAAATGTCTTTTCACAGATCGAGTGTTAGCCGGAAAAAATAATAGACAATTGCGGCTCCTGCCACCGCGGGTTTTACAATTGTCTGTAAGGGGAGAAAAAGAAGGAGACCAGCTATGAATCAGTACCAGTATGAAGTGGGAGATATTGTGAAATTAAAAAAGCCACATCCGTGTGGCAGCCATGAATGGGAGATTTTGCGCGTGGGCGCGGATTTCCGCCTGAAATGCACTGGCTGTGGACATCAGATGATGGTGACACGTAAGCTTGTGGAAAAGAATACAAGAGGCTTGCGGAAGCCGGAATAAAGTGCATGTAGTGAAATTGTAATTTCCATAGTATTAAAAATTGCTTCTTTAGATACCATTAAAAACAGTATCTGGAGAAGCAATTTTTCTGTTATAAAGGCTTGCGGGCCTTAATTTTTGTAAATTCAATAATTTCTTTCTTATCCTCTTCGGATATCTTATTAAAATAAAAAAGCAATTCTTTTTCCAGATTCGTATGAAACATGTACTTTTTTTTATTCGCGGGATCATTAAAAAATTCAAGAAACTCAGATAAGTCTTCGCTGGACTGGGAAGGAACCGGTGCATCATAGGAAACTTCACGGTCAATATCAACGGTCAGATGCATGAGATCGTCAATCGAAATGTTGTATAGACCCGCCAATTTGTATAATGCTTCGGCATCCGGTGTCCGTCTGCCAGTTTCATAATGGCTGTATGTCTGGCGGACAATACCAAGCACCGCGGCTACATAATCCTGCGTGTAATTATTTACCTTTCTCAGTTCTTTCAATTTCTGAGGAAGTTTTTTTTCACTCATAATAAAATACCACCTTTTCTTAAAATTAGTCTATTTTTTCACATATCATGAAATGTTACAGATAGTAGCTATTGATAAAACAGAAGTTAATTTATTGTAGGAAGCGAAAAAATAGTCATATAGTTACAGAATGTTGCATAAAAATGTAAAATATGCACAAAAATAAACGGTTTTTAAACGAATGAGAATGGAAAAATTAGATAAAAAGTAACAAAATGTAGCAATTATAAAAAATAGAGGTTAACAAACCGTAGCGAACGGACGATATAAAAGATACAAAACGTAGCAAAAAAAGGTTTTGCGTGCATGGAGGTAAAAAAATGCTGAAACTTTCATTGAAACAGGGACAATACGTAAATATCGGGGATGACATCCGTGTGGTCTATGTAGGTGGTTCGGGTAATCACGCAAGGCTGCTCATTGATGCCCCGAGAGAACTCAATATTGCCAGAAGTACCACGGAAGAAAATCCGGCACGAAAGAGAGAAACCTATTATGCAGAGCCGGGCATTTCCAGAGAGGCACAGCAGGAAATTAAGAGAATCCTGTGGAACGAGAGGATGAAGGCAGAGGCAAAGAAAGATGCAGAGAGTTTGAAAGATAAATTTAACTCCTGATCTGTTTTAAATTCTGGTAATAGGCGGGGCACACCCGGGACGCTTCGCTTATTTGATACAAGGTCGCAAAGCATCAAAAGATGCTTGTGACGCGTTACTGCAAAGTGACGCAATAAGAACACCTTAGGAAAAGGATTTCCAGAGGAAAACACATAATACCCCGCATAGCGGGAGTTCAAGGAGGATTCTATTATGAGTATGGTAGTACAACACAACATGCAGGCAGCAAACGCAAACAGAATGCTTGGTATCACATCCGGAGCACAGGCTAAGTCAACCGAGAAGTTATCTTCCGGTTACAAGATCAACCGTGCAGCAGATGATGCAGCAGGACTTACCATTTCCGAGAAGATGAGAAAGCAGATCCGCGGACTGGACAAGGCATCTTCCAATGCACAGGATGGTGTATCATCTGTACAGACTGCTGAAGGTGCTTTAACAGAAGTTCACAGCATGTTACAGCGTATGAATGAACTTGCAGTTCAGGCAGCAAACGGTACAAATTCCAAGGATACAGACCGTAAGGCTATCCAGGACGAGATTGATCAGTTAAATACAGAGATCGACCGTGTTGCTGAGACAACCAAATTCAATGAGATTTACCTGTTAAAGGGTGATGACGGTGAGAAGACAATTAATATGAAGGCACATGATGCCGGATTAAAGGGAACTCTGACCGATAATGGTGATGGAACAGCTACATTTAAAATGGATGCATTGAAGGCTGGAGATAAAGTTTCAATCGGAGGCCAGACGTTTTCCATTGGAGCATCTACAAAAGAATTAAAGGACATGTTGACAACTGCTGATATTGATACAAAGCACCAGGATGTTGTGGTAAATGGAGATACTTATAAATATGTGGCTGCAAAAGCAGCAGTTACAACTGGTACAAAGGCAGATGGAAATGCAGCTGGATGGTATAAAGACGGAGTTGTACCAGCGGATACTGGTACCGGAATTGTAGCAGATGCAGATTATGCGGATGCAGCTGAATTTAGTACAAAGGTAACATCTGGAACTGTTAAAGTAGGTACAAAGGAACTGTCCCTTATTGCAGATAATGATGGTGATGGAGTTGATGATAACAACAAAAATGTAATCAGTAAAGAAAAAGCATATAGTCTTGCAGCAGCTGAATTATTGAAAGCAAACCAGATTGGTGATACTCAGAATCAGGCAAAAGTGGGTATTGATAAAAACTATACTGCAATGACACTTGCAAATGCAACTAATACAATTGAAATTCATACAGGAACTGCAAAAGTTGCCAACACATTAAGTTTCAGCCTCCATGTAGGTGCAGATGCTGACATGACAAACAAGATCACAGTTGATATTGACACCATGAACTCTGCAAACCTTGGAATCAAGGGCTTAAACGTAACGGACAAGAACGGTACAGCAGCAACCTACGCAATCGATGCTATTTCCGATGCAATCTCTAAGGTTTCTTCCCAGAGATCTGCACTTGGTGCTGTACAGAACAGATTAGAGCACACCATCGACAACCTGGATAATATTTCCGAGAATACATCTTCTGCTGAGTCTCGTATCCGTGATACAGATATGGCAAAAGAGATGGTAAACTACAGCAAGAACAACATTCTTGCACAGGCTGGACAGTCTATGCTCGCACAGGCTAATCAGTCTAATCAGGGTGTACTTTCTCTGTTACAGTAAAAGTAAATATGGTCATTACACATCAAAAGGGATTCCTCGGAATCCCTTTTGGTGTGTTTATGCTTTCACTGGCATAGAATTTAATGCTTTTTCATATTCTTCTGGAGAATATTTTTTTAAAATTTGTTCTTTGGTTAAACCAAGATCAATCATATTTTGAATTGCATCGATTCTGCCTCTGGCCTCTCCTCTGGCTTCGCCCTGTTCCAGCAATTCTTCAGACCGTAACTTCAAAATCTTACCACCCATAATCTCACCCAATCCTTTCCTGATAGCATTATCCTCTGGGATAATATAATCCGCGATTTTCTCAATTAAAACAATCATATCCATATAAAGATGTGACTTTTGTTCTTTTTCGGACGCGTCCTCTAACCTTCGGTTGATCTCCCGGAAATCGTCCAGCAGATGCTTCACTTTTTTCGAATTCGTTCCATTGTGCTTCAAAAAATGTTCATACCGTAAGATATGATACGGAAGCAGAATCAGCAGCCGTTTTTCAAAAATCCGATCCACCGTGTATCTTTTCGCCTGCAAAACCGGAACGCGGTAACGTACTTTCTGACCATCTGCAAACGTTACGATTGCCTCATGATAATCTGGAAGCGAACGGTGATTGCGGATATAAAGCACGCACGATTGAGGAAACGCAATCTCCCAAATTGCATGTTCCCCCAAAGAAGCATGTTCAAGTGCAATCGAAATGTCGTACTCGAACATCCGGATAACCATTGTCCTGTCCTTAGAGGACTGGCATTCCAGATGGTATATATGTCCACCAATCCGGATAATGGAGTCCGTGATCACGGTTCCGTACTTTTCGTAATGTTCGTTTCGCAATTGTTCAAACTGTTCCTCTTCGCTGTAAGAAGTATGGAAAACTTCGTTGATCAGCGGGATGAGAAGCTGCGGCATTTTTTGCGCGATGGTTCGGAATACATCGTCGAAAATCGTGCTGTGATCTGTTGTGTTTTCTGTGTCGGCATTTGGCAACGAAGTTGTCAAAATGTCAGTGTTCCCCATGTAGTGTCCTACCTTTCCTTTAGTATATATCATAAGCATCTGCTTTTACAATATAGAAAGTATAAAAAACAGAGCTGTTATGACCAGTTCTATGAAATTGTGGTTCTAATGGAAATTTATGAGCGAAATGCTCTCCATGAGTGGTGATTGCGGTACAATGGCGATGTATCGCATAAGTAATTGTGGTATATAATTTTATAAATCCAGTAAAAACAGAATATCGTATTTTCGGACAGAAGTCAAATGATTTATAACAGTAACACAAAAACAACAATTGCGATACGATTGGAAAATAAATCGTATCACGATTGTTGTTGTAAAATTATTTTCTGGTTTATAGGATCTCCTCAAGCCCATACAATGCCGCACCCAGTGCACCGACAATCTCTGGTTCCTCATAGATATGTAGTTTTTCTCCAAGCTGCTCCTCCAGCACGGCAACGACACCCGGATTCTTGGCAACACCGCCAGTCATCATATATCCCGGATTCAGACCGACACGTTTCAGGAGGGACATTGCTTTCCCGGCAATTGCCTTGTGAATTCCATGTGCAATATCGGCAATCTCTTTGTTCTGTGCGATCAGGGAGATAACTTCCGATTCAGCAAAAACACTGCACATGCTGCTGATTTCAATATTTTCTTTGGACTGCAGGGATACCGGGCCAAGTTCGTCGATACTGATTTCGAGGGAGCGCGCCATCATTTCCAGAAAGCGGCCGGTTCCGGCAGCACATTTATCATTCATGACAAAATCGGCAACTTCTCCATTGTCATTCAGCCGGATGGCTTTGCTATCCTGACCGCCGATATCGAGGATCGTGTGAACGTCCGGGAAGAGAAGATGCGCACCTTTTCCGTGGCAGCTGATTTCGGTTACATTTTTGTCCGCAAATGGAATGCTGACACGACCATAACCGGTGGATACAATCAGGGAAATATCTTCCCGGTTAAGTCCGGCCTTTTTCAGAACGTCTGCCAGTGCGGCATCTGCACTCTGGGAAGATTTGGCTCCGGTGCGGACAACTGAAAATGCTTTGATCTGTCTGTTTTCGTCTAAGATTACGGCGTTTGTAGAGGTAGAGCCGCTGTCAATTCCTAATGTATACACAGTGTCACCCTTTCTTTTTATCATTTGTTTTTCCCCGGTCAAGGACAATCCTTTTTTCACTTTCAATTCTTCCATAAAGGCTTCCACACGGGTCCGAACCTGTCCGGCACATTGTCTGGTGGAATCGGTTTCTACCAGCAGAATCGGTAGATCCAGCCGCTGGCGGAAATCCGCATACTCGTAAGAATAAGAGTCACAGAATTTGACGGTATGATATATAATTCCATCCAGGCGGTCGGTAAAACCGTCAAGAAAATGTTCACGGTTCGCTGCTTTTAACATGCGCATGCATGGAATCTGGTTTAGCAGCGCGGCAGCATAAGAATGCAGGATCTGATCCTCTGTAATGGAAAAATCACGTGCAAGTCCGGTGCATGTTAAATCAAACAGCAGATTGGCACCGCGGTCGACAAGCAGCTGACGGATTTCATTGTTGCATCGGGCACCCATGATACCAATATTGAGTTTCTGTCCGTTTCCTTTTTCGGACGCTGCGCTGGCAGACATGCGGGTGTTTTCCTGTTTTTTCAAGGCCGCTTTGTTCTGCATCATGGAAACAAAACGTTTCAGATCCAGTGTTTTTCCGGAGAAAGCCTCGTACTCCGTGAGCATTTGTTTTAACTGGCGCTCATAGAGTGCTACTGCGAAATCATTAAATTTGCGGGGAATATCCAGCAAAAAGAAAAATTTATCCGGGAACTGGCTTTTTAATGTGTCATACAGACGCCGGATACTGTCGCAGCAGGTAGTCAGAATGACACCCTCATAGTCATGTTCCATCACATCTTCCAGCACGGCCTTGGTATAGGAACAGATGTTGGCGTGCATCAGGGTGTCCGCGTGGTTAAAATCCGTAACGGATGGTTCCAGACGTGTGATTTCCGTGTCCATGGCTTCAAATAATTCCATGGGGGTATATTTACATACATAACCTAACATGATGAATTCCTCTCTTTATCCAGAATTTCCAGAAAAGCTTCCAGACGGGTTTTGATCTGTCCGTTATGGCTGTTCCGGCGGTCCATGGCATCGCCATCCAGAACGAGCAGTGGAATATCCGCGGCCTTGAGTGTTTCGCGAAGCTGGAATACTCCGCCGGCAGATTGCTTACAGCCCCAGTGGCAGAAGTTAATGACGCCATCGGCATGCATTTCTTTTGCCAGTTTTACGACCATATTTGCTTTTTTTTCGTATGGACCGTTATAGAGATTGTTTAGCATTTTAGTGGCAAGTGCTTCCAGTGGGTGGGTGGTATCCAGTTCGTCCATGTAATCCAGGTTCATTTCGGTACACTGGACCTGGTAATCTCTGTTCAGGTTAAAATAGTGTTTGAGTGTTTCCTGATAAAAAGGAAGCAGATGTACCCACACAATCCGGGTGCCGTCATATTTCGGATATTGTTTGATATCCTCGGCAAAACTGCGGAACAGATCAAGGGTTTCCGGTGTTCCGATGTTTAAGTGGGTGGCAAAAAGCATGTACATCTGCAGAGTCAGTGTCGATGGATAATAGCGCTCTGCCTGCAGTTTTAAAAACTCTTTGTAATAAGCTTTCGACTGGTTTTCGCGGGCAAGTGTTTCCGACAGGTCATCCATGGACAGACGTTTTCCGGTCAGTGCTTCCAGTTTCTGAATCAGTTCTTTCAGCTGCATGGTCACATATTCCACGGCTTCCGGAGAACAGCTGATCGGCACATCGATCACATAAGTGTCAAGATCCGTGTGCCGGCTGACATAGCGGAATGTGTTAATATTGCCGTCACAAATCATGGAAGTTGTCACACCGAGTCTGGCAGGTGAAATAATTCCGGAGTCTACGGCACCGATAAAATCTTTGTGATAGGAACAGAGCGTGGAGGCAATTCCCCGGCTTTCTGCGCGGTCGATAAAATAGTCTTCACACGTAAATCCTGAGAGAAACGAGGAAAGACATTCCATGGAAAGCGCACTGAGTCCGAAGCACTGGAAAATTTCCACGGGTGCAAACAGATTGCACCAGACCGTGGATTCCGGGTATTCCAGCGCATGAAGCGTATTTTTTACGCCGAGCGTATTCAGCTTCTGATATGCTTTCGGCATTGTTTTTTCTGCAAAATGTTCAGTCCGAAACTGTTCGAGATGTAATCCGATGTCAATCATTTTGCGGGAAACTGCCGGGTGGGTGCCGGCATATTTTTTAATATAATTTCCGTAAGTTTTGACGATATTCATAGTATATATCCTTTATTAAACAGGTTCATTTTCAAAAAATTATTATAACCTTGTGTCTGTAAAAAATAAAGTTTTGTGTAATAAAATTTAGAAAAACCTAAGAATCTAAAATATTGCGTATTATAGGGGGATTGATTATAATAGAAAGTACGGAATTATCTATTATGGAAGGAATCAGGACACATGGGAGCACAGGACAATACGGAAAAGGTACTGCGCAGTCTTCACGTTTTGCTGTCGAAGAGTGAGCCGTATCCGAAAGAGCCGAGTAAAGTTATCATAGATAAGCAGCAGGTGATTGATCTGCTGGCAGAATTAAATACCTGTATTTATCAGATTATGGATGAATACGAGCTGACCATTCGAAGCCGTGACAAGGCAGAGCGCGATTTCCATAAAAAGGGAGATCAGATCATCTGGGATGCAAGCCGTAAGGCAGAGGACATTTATGCGGCATCTGTCATGTATATGGATGAAACGTTAAACCGTATGCAGGATATTATGCAGGAGGCGGACAAAAAGGTCGGTGCCATCTATCAGGAAATTAAAGAACAGATGGAAAAAGAAGAACAGGAATTAAGAACCAACAAATCCGAACTCAAAGGACAGCTGCAGGATCTGGTTGATACCGAAAAGTACTTAAAGATCATCGAGGAGCGAAACCGCGAGATTGAGAAGGAAAAGATGGAAGGAAGACCGGAGTACGAGCAGGAGAAGCGGGAAGAAAAAGCAATTTACGCAAACCGGCAGACCGATATTAAGATTAACCAGGAATATCTGGATAAGCTGGGACTTTCCGTACCGGAAGAACCGGTAGAAGACCTTGCGGAAGAACCAGTAGAAAAGCCAGTGGAAAAGCCGGTGGAAAAACCAAAGAAGCTGTCGCCGAAGCCGGAGATTCCGGCACCGGTTACGGTAGAAGATGACGATGAAGAGTTAAAGCAGCTGGAAGAACAACTGCGTGTGAATCTGGATGCTGATTATTTTAAGTGGAAAGATGAACAGGAAGAACAGGAAGCAGCAGAAGAAAAAGAAAAATCCGCCGGCTTTCAGAACAAGATCAAGAACCTGATAGGAGGACATCCGCATGACGATTCTGGTGTGTGATGATGACAAGGAAATTGTAGACGCAATTGAGATTTACCTGATTCAGGAAGGATACCAGGTAGTAAAAGCATATGATGGGGAACAGGCTCTGGATATGCTTCGCACAAAGAAAATTGATTTGATGGTGATCGATGTGATGATGCCGAAACTGGATGGAATCCGTGCGACATTCCAGGCACGTAAAACAAGCAGCATTCCCATTATCATCCTGTCTGCCAAGACAGAAGATGCGGATAAGATTCTGGGGCTGAACGTGGGGGCGGACGATTATGTGACCAAGCCGTTTAATCCGCTGGAACTGGTTGCCCGTGTGAAGTCACAGCTGCGGCGTTATACCACACTTTCGAGCACCCCTTCCGGTGATGCCGTTTATGAAGCCGGCGGCCTGGTTATTAACGATGAATTAAAAAAAGTTACGGTAGATGGGGAAGAGGTCAAACTGACTCCGATCGAATACAACATTCTTCTGCTTCTCATGAAAAATAAAGGAAAAGTATTTTCCATCAGTCAGATTTATGAGGAAATCTGGAATGAAGAAGCAATTGGCGCAGACAATACAGTTGCTGTCCACATCCGGCATATCCGGGAAAAAATCGAAATCAATCCGAAAGAACCGCGGTATCTGAAAGTGGTCTGGGGTGTCGGCTATAAAATCGAAGCGGGGGCGTAGCTGTCTATGAAAGAATTCTCCAGCGGAAAAAAGGGCGCAGCCATTGTCATGCATCAGATGTTTCTGATTATGATGCTTTGCGGAATCTATGGGATCGGATACAATCTGCGCAGACATATCGGAGGGCTGGGTATTCTCAGCCTGTTTATGGTGATCGGCATGGTCGGAAGCTTTGTATTCCTTGCCTATCTGACAGGTGTTGCAGGGCGCCGGTCGGAGGAGGATGCAACCATTTACCTGACCTGGATCGATAAAATTTATACGGATATCCAGATGGTGCTTTTTGTGGCATTCATTTATCTTGTGCTTTTTTTGGGGAGAAATCTCCATGACATCCAGTTTGAACTGTCCGGACTGATGGTAGCGGTCGGAACAGTCGGGTATCTGGTCGATGTTGTATTCCTGCTGTTTTATATGAGCATTGTCCGGCGGGTCAAAAACAATACCCTTCTGACACACAGTCTGATCTATCAGGCAGGAAGCTTCCTTAGACGGGTGTTTATCTCCGGACAGAATCCCAGACTGTGTACGCGTAAGGCGCGCGAAAGATATGAGATCCAGCATGCAATTGAAAAAATTGCGGCAGGGGCACTGGATACAACACTGGATGTGGAGCAGTTTCACGGACAGGAAAGAGGCATTGCAGCTTCTGTGAATAATATCCGTGCAGGGCTGAGCGAAGCCATTCAGGAGCGGATCCGGAATGAACGGATGAAGGCAGACCTGATCACGAATGTTTCCCATGATATCAAAACACCGCTTACTTCCATTGTCAATTATGTGGATCTGCTCAAACGTGAAAACCTGGAAAACGAAAATGCACGTAATTATATCCGGGTTCTGGATGAAAAATCCCAGCGGCTGAAACAGCTGACGGAGGATCTGGTCGAAGCATCAAAGATCAGTTCCGGAAATATCCAGCTGGATATGCAGACCATCGATCTGGTAGAACTGCTGTACCAGACGGGTGGTGAGTTCAATGAACGTTTTGAGGCACGGGGGCTGACCATTGTGACGAAACTGCCGCACAATTCGGTGATGATCCGGGCAGACGGACGGCAGCTCTACCGTGCAATTGAAAATCTGTATACCAATGCGGCAAAATATGCACTCGAAAATACCCGGGTTTATGTAGATCTGGAAGTAGAGGAGAACAATGCGGTTTTCCGTATCAAAAATATTTCGAAAAATCCGCTGCCGGAACAGGGAGCGGCGAGGAAAGACCTGACGGAGCGTTTTGTGAGGGGAGAGGAATCCCGCACGACAGAGGGAAGCGGTCTTGGACTGTCCATTGCAAAGAATCTTACACAGCTGATGGGCGGTGAGTTTGCAATCCTGGTAGATGGCGATCTGTTTGCGGCATCCATTACGTTTGCAGTCGTTGCATAAAAATACATTTTATTATATAATTACCATTAACCATGATTTCGAAAACAAGGAGGAAACTATGAAGTTATATGAGAACGGCGCATACCTGGTCAACGGCAGGGATGTTGTCATTAATTCACCGGAAGCGGCATCTGCTGTCCAGGCAAAGACAGGAAAGACTGTTACACCGGAAGATGCAAAGAAACAAACCATTGCATACGGAATTTTAAAGAACCACAATACATCCGGCAACATGGAAAAACTGCAGATCAAATTTGATAAGCTGACTTCCCATGATATTACATTTGTCGGCATCATTCAGACCGCCAGAGCATCAGGTCTTGAGAAGTTCCCGATTCCTTATGTACTCACCAACTGTCACAACAGTCTGTGTGCAGTCGGTGGAACCATCAACGAAGATGACCATATGTTTGGACTGACATGTGCAAAGAAATACGGTGGAATCTATGTTCCTCCTCATCAGGCAGTTATTCACCAGTTCGCAAGAGAAATGCTTGCAGGCGGCGGAAAGATGATCCTTGGATCAGACTCCCATACCCGTTACGGAGCACTGGGAACCATGGCAATTGGAGAAGGTGGTCCGGAGCTTGTAAAGCAGCTTTTGAATAAGACTTACGATATTGATATGCCGGGAGTTGTCGGCATTTACCTGACAGGTACCCCGCAGAAAGGTGTCGGTCCGCAGGATATCGCACTTGCCATTATCGGTGAAGTATTTGCCAACGGATTTGTAAAGAATAAAGTGATGGAGTTTGTCGGACCGGGCGTGTCCAATCTGAGTGTTGATTACCGTATCGGTGTCGATGTTATGACAACAGAAACAACCTGTCTGTCTTCCATCTGGAGAACTGATGACCAGGTGAAGGAATTCTATGAGATTCACGGAAGAACCGGAGATTTCGAGGAACTGAATCCGGGAGAAACTGCATACTATGACAGTTTTATCGAACTTGATTTAAGCGAGATTAAGCCAATGATCGCGATGCCGTTCCATCCAAGCAATACATACACGATCGAGGAATTAAATGCAAACCTGATGGATATTCTTGATGACTGCGAGAAGCGTGCACAGGTAAGTTTTGATGGAAAAGTAGACCTTGACTTAAAGAGCAAAGTAAAGAACGGAAAACTGTATGTAGATCAGGGTATCATTGCCGGATGTGCCGGTGGTGGATTTGAAAATATCTGCGACGCAGCAGATATCTTAAAGGGTTCTTCCATTGGAGCGGACGAGTTTACGTTGAGTGTATACCCGGCGTCTACTCCGATTTATATGGAACTGGTTAAGAACGGTGCCGTTGCCAATCTGTTAGAGACAGGTGCTATTGTCAAGACTGCATTCTGCGGACCATGCTTTGGTGCCGGAGATACGCCTGCGAACAATGCATTTTCTATCCGTCATTCTACACGTAACTTCCCGAATCGTGAGGGATCTAAGGTACAGAACGGACAGGTTGCTTCCGTAGCACTGATGGATGCGCGTTCTATCGCTGCAACCGCTGCAAATAAGGGATTCCTTACCGCAGCTACCGATATTGATGTAAACTACAGCAAGCCGAAATACTTCTTTGATAAGACCATTTATGAAAATCGTGTATTTGACAGCAAGGGTGTGGCAGATCCGGACGTAGAGATTCAGTTTGGGCCAAATATCAAGGACTGGCCGGCTATGAGCCCGCTTCCAGAGAATCTTGTGCTGAAAGTTGTTTCCGAGATTCACGATCCGGTGACCACAACGGACGAGCTGATTCCTTCCGGAGAGACATCCTCTTTCCGTTCCAACCCACTGGGACTGGCAGAGTTTGCACTTTCCAGAAAGGATCCGGAATATGTTGGACGTGCCAAGGAAGTACAGAAGGCACAGAAGGCTGTCGAGGCAGATACCTGTCCGGGAGATGCACTTCCGGAGATTCATCCGGTTATGGATACCATCCGTGCAACGTTCTCCGATGTCAACCGCTCAAACGTTGGTTTTGGAAGTACGATTTTTGCAGTAAAACCGGGAGACGGTTCTGCGCGTGAGCAGGCGGCTTCCTGCCAGAAGGTACTTGGCGGATGGGCAAACATTGCAAATGAATATGCGACCAAGAGATACCGTTCCAACCTGATTAACTGGGGTATGATCCCGTTTGTTATTGATCAGGGAGAGCTTCCGTTCCACAATCTGGATTACCTGTTTGTTCCAAAGATCCGTGAGGCGATCGCAGACGGAAAAACAGAATTTGAGGCATATGTGGTAAAGGATGGTGCTTTAAAGCCATTTACCCTGCGTATGGGAGAACTGACACCGGATGAGAAAGATATTATTCTCAAAGGCTGCCTGATCAATTATTACCGTGGATAGGAGATCTTGTATGACAGACGTGGAAAAACAAAAACAGATGGAACAGATCAAACAGAGTGAGGATGGCATGCGTCAGACGGTTCTTCTGATTAAAATCGGATTGATGGTATTTCTCACCTTTGCCTGTTGTACCGTATTTTTCTTCCTGGTGCTCCGGTACAAGGGGGTTGCAGATACCTGGCATCTGATTACAGGTGCATTGCAGCCGATTATTATCGGACTGGGACTTGCTTATCTGCTTAACCCGGTTATGAAATTTCAGGAGCGGCACTGGCTGCCGTTTCTGAAAAAGAAAATGAAATCAGAAAAATCAGCGGCTAAAGTGGCACGTGGATTGTCCATTGCCGGGGCAATCCTGTTTCTTCTGGTGATTCTGGTACTTTTGATTGCGGCAATTGTTCCTTCGGTGGTATCAAGTGTTACCGGGCTGGTGGAAGCACTGCCTGGTAATGTGGAGAGCCTGATCCATATGGTGAAAAGTGGAAAACTCGGAGCCTATGGAGTGACAGATACCATCAGTGATATGCTGACAAAACTGACGGATCAGGTGGAAAACTGGGCAACGAAGGATCTGCTGCCACAGATGCAGCAATATCTGCTGCAGATTACTTCCGGCGTAATCACGATGGTCAAATCCATATTAAACTTCATCATTGGGATCATTGTCGTTGTTTATGTCTTATCCATTAAAGAAAGCCTGGTGGGACAGAGCAAAAAGATTGTGTATGCGATCTTTAAATCGAAACATGGAAACATTATTATCGAAGTTTTCCACAAGGCAGATGAAGTATTTGGTGGTTTCATCATTGGAAAGATTATAGATTCTGCCATCATCGGTGTGATCTGTTATTTTGGATGTCTGATTCTGCATATCCCAGATACGATACTGGTTGCGGTTATCATTGGAGTAACCAATGTCATTCCGGTGTTTGGACCGTTTATCGGTGCGATTCCGTCACTTCTTCTGGTTGTGATCCAGAGTCCGCTGCATGCGTTGTATCTGCTGATATTTATTATCGTTCTGCAGCAGGTGGATGGAAATATTATCGGACCGAAGATTTTAGGTGATTCCACCGGATTATCCGCGTTCTGGGTAATGTTTTCGATTCTGATCGGAGGCGGACTGTTTGGATTTCTGGGAATGCTGCTTGGGGTTCCGGTGTTTGCGATGATTTACTATATTATCCGCAGACTGGTAAACCACAGCATACGGAAGAAAAACCTTACAACCGTAACGGAGGCATATGTGGAGGCAGCCGGTGTAGATGAGGCAACCGGTGCGATCATATATTACGGGGAAAAACAAAAGAAAAAGAGAACTTTAAAAGATTCCGGAAAGAAAGACGAAACAAAGAAAAACCAGTAATTTCAAGGGCTGTACGCGTTTGTGTGCAGCTCTTTTTTTCGGATTATTTTTTGACACTAATTGCCGCCTATGGTATACTTGAAAATAGACAGATAGACCTGTTTGGGGATATTTTAAGGAGATAACAATTGGACAAATACGAATATAATCTGAAGCTTGATCAGATGAAATCCCGCTATGCGGAAGAGAAATACGATGAGGCAGCAGATATTGCAGATACTATCAATTGGAATAAGGTTAAAAATGTAAATGGTCTGGTAAAAGCTGGGGAAGTGTACGAAAAAGTACAGCGTTATGAGGAGAGCCGGGAAGTTTTGCTGATGGCATATGATCGCTCGCCAATCGGAAGAATGATTATTTACCGTCTTGCGGAAGTGGCGGTCAAGATGAAAGATTTTCAGGCGGCACAGGATTATTATGATGAGTTTGTGGAGATTGCGCCTCATGACACCCTTAAATATGTACTTCGCTATGATATACAGAAAGCACAGGGGGCTTCTTATGAAGAACTGATACCGATTCTTGAAGAACTCAAGGAGCAGGAATATACGGAAGAGTGGGCATATGAGCTTGCTTATCTGTATCACAAAGCAGGGATGAGTGAGAAGTGTATTGATGCATGTGATGAGCTGGTTCTCTGGTTTGGAGATGGGCCATATGTAGAGCGTGCATTGGAACTGAAAATGCTGTATCAGCCATTGACGAAAACACAGGAAGAAAAGTATCGGTCGTTTTGTCAGGCAAAAGATGACAGAGCAGGTTTGACACACATTGATGTGGAGGAGATGGCGCGTGCCGGGGAGACCGTGCATGATCCGGTCGCAATTCCAAAAGTAGAAGTAAACACAGAACGGTTTAATACCGTCAATCTTCAGGCGGAAATTGCAAAGGGTATGCAGCAGATCATGGATGCAACCGAAAAAGAGACGGTCACGGATACGCTGGACAATATCAATCGTATGGTGGAAGATGTTCCTTATCTGAAAATGCAGATGGAGGAAGAAAAGCCTGAGGCACAGCCGGAACAGAATACACGGCACATTGAGACAGATGAGGAGATTGATGGTTCACTCAAGACAAATTTCAAAGAGTTGTTGGGAGAAGACTCCGATGGTCAGATGAGCATGATGACAAATGAGAAAAACATGATTGAGCATCAGATCACAGGCCAGATGACAATTGAGGAAGTGCTGAGTGAGTGGGAGAAAATGCGCAAGGCTGCGGAAGCTGCATTAGAAGATGCCAGAAAGCGGAAACTCGAATCCGCCAAAGCGCGTGCACTGCAGGAGGCAGGCGATATTATGGACCGCCTGACAGGAGTATTGCCAAAACTGGATGCGGTACTGGCAGAGAAGGCGGATATTGTGGAGGAAACGACGGAAACACCGCCACAGACGCCGGAAAGGGAAACACCGCCGGCAACGAATGAGCCGGAAGAACGAAAGGAAGAAGAGGAAGAGAACAAAAAAGAGGAACAGCCTGCCAGGGATACAGATGCCGAAGAACTTTGGCCAGAGGGAGTATCTTTAGAAGAAATGGTACGTTCCCAGCAGAAAAAAAAGACGGAAGCTGCCGCACAGAAACCGGCAGAAGAGACATCCGATGTGACAGAAGATGACAAAAACTTAAATGAGAATCGTGGTGTAGAAGAAATGGAAACAAAGACAGAATCAGATACAACAAAGAAAAAGGATTTTGAGGAGGTTCCGATCGAGGATCTGCCACAGAAACCAACACTTGCACAGGAGAGGGAAGAAGAGTTTGCTTTTGTAAGAAGAAAAACAGATCGCTCTTCCTGGAAAGGAAAAACAGTACATATTCCACAGGTAGACACACCGGTGGATCTGGGAAAAGAGGAAAAACAGAATATCCCGCTTGTAGAACTGACCGATGAACAGAAAGCGATTTTTTCGTATTTTATGCCGGTGAAGGGCATGGAGGATCAGCTCTGCAAAGCGTTGACAGTTGCTTCGTCCCATCTGAAAAATAAGGAAACTGCATCGAGGGGGAATCTCGTAATTAAAGGCGGACAGGGAAGTGGAAAAACAACACTTGCCACCAGCATGATCAAAGTCCTGCAGCAGGAGACCGGGGTTTTGGATGGAAAGATTGGAAAGATCCATGCGGAAGCATTGAACCAGAAAAATGTCGGCGGGCTGCTGGATAAGGTGGCAGGAGGATGCCTGATTATTGAACAGGCAGGAGATATGGAGAAAAAGACCGTGTCGGAGTTATCCGGATTGCTGGACGCAGATGAGAGTGGTCTTTTCGTTATACTCGAAGACACATCCAAGGGCATCAAGAGATTATTTGCGCAGAATGAAACATTTGCCAAAAAATTCAGTGAACAGATCTCAGTTCCGATTTTTACAAATGATGAGCTGGTCACGTTTGCACGTTCTTATTCCAGGGAACTTGGATACAAAATTGATGATATGGCGGTTCTGGCATTGTATAACCGGATCAGCAATATTCAGAGACTGGATCAGGCTACAACCCTGACAGAGGTGAAAGACATTGTGGATGAAGCAATTCATCGGGAGGCACATGGAGGGTTAAAGAAAGCTATCAGTATTCTGACCGCCAGCCGTTATACGGATGATGACAGAATTGTACTAACGGAAAAGGATTTCGAGTAAGATAGATAAGAGAAGACAGGGAGGGTATTTATGAGTAATTTTACAGAGATGGATTGTTACCTGTTTGGACAGGCAACACATTATGATATTTATCGCAAAATGGGTGCTCACAAAATGACAATTGAAGGAGAAGAGGGAGTATGCTTCGATGTCTGGGCACCGCATGCGGACCGTGTATACGTGATTGGGGAATTTAACGGCTGGAATGAAACGTCCCATGAGATGAAACGTGTGACACCGGAGACGATGGGGGTATACGAACTGTTCGTACCGGGTGTCCAGATTGGCTGTATGTATAAGTTCCTGATTATCGCACAGGACGGAAGAAAGCTGTACAAAGCAGATCCTTATGCAAACTATGCACAGCTGCGTCCGGAGACCGCTTCCATTGTCACAGATATTTCCAATTTTCTCTGGTCCGATACGGAATGGATGAATGCCAGAAAAAAACTTTCCAAAGAGGAAGTATATGAGCAGCCGATGGCGATTTATGAGGTACATCCGGGTTCCTGGATGCGCCATCCGGGGCGGGACGATGATGGATTTTATTCCTACCGCGATCTGGCAAAGACATTGATTCCTTATGTCAGGGAGATGGGGTATACCCACATTGAGCTGATGGGGATTTCCGAGTATCCGTATGATGGTTCCTGGGGATATCAGGTAACGGGATATTATGCACCGACTTCCCGTTATGGAACACCGGAGGATTTTGCACATCTGGTCAACGAATGCCATAAGAACAAGATTGGCGTGATCCTTGACTGGGTGCCGGCACATTTCCCAAAAGATGCACATGGATTGGCAGAGTTTGATGGTACTGCAACTTATGAATATGCAGACCCGCGCAAAGGAGAGCATCCGGACTGGGGAACCAAAATCTTTGATTACGGAAAGAATGAGGTCAAGAACTTCCTGATCGGAAGTGCGCTGATGTGGATTGAGAATTATCACGTAGACGGACTTCGTGTGGATGCAGTTGCATCCATGCTGTATCTGGATTACGGGAAGGAAGATGGACAGTGGGTTCCGAATATTTATGGTGGAAATAAAAATCTGGAAGCCATTGAGTTTTTCAAGCACATCAATACGCTGATTCTCGGAAGAAATCCGGGTTCTGTGATGATTGCAGAGGAATCAACGGCATGGCCGAAAGTGACGGGTACGGTAGAGGATGACGGACTTAATTTCAGCTACAAGTGGAACATGGGCTGGATGCATGATTTCCTTGACTATATGAAGCTTGACCCATATTTCCGAAAGGACAATCACAATAAGATGACCTTTGCCATGAGTTACAATGAGAGTGAGAAGTACATTCTGGTATTATCCCATGATGAGGTCGTACATCTGAAATGTTCCATGCTCAACAAGATGCCCGGACTCGAAGGGGATAAGTTTAAAAACCTTATGGCTGGCTATGCATTCATGATGGGACATTCCGGCAAAAAACTTCTGTTTATGGGACAGGAATTCGCGCAGGAGCGTGAGTGGAGCGAGAAGCGCGAACTGGACTGGTTCCTGCTGGATGATCCGAAACACAAACATATGCAGGATTGGGTAAAGGCATTGCTTCATTTGTACCGTAAGAATCCATGCCTGTACGAGCAGGATACGACCTGGGCAGGATTTGAGTGGATGAATGCCAACGACTATGAACGCAGTATTTTCAGCTTTGTGCGAAAGAGTAAGGATGGAAAGAATAACCTGCTCTTCGTGATCAGTTTCACACCAGTAGAGCGTGACGATTATCGGGTAGGTGTGCCGGGCAGACATACCTATAAGCTGGTATTAAACAGTGCAGATCCGCAGTTTGGTGGAACCGACACAGAAGATACGAAGCGTCCGCTGTCTTACAAGGCAGAAAAGAAGCCTTGTGATGGACGGGATTATTCGATCGGATATAAGCTGCCGCCTTACGGAGTAGCAGTATTTAAATTTTAAACAGAAATGGTGGAAGCCGGAGATTCATGGAAGTGGATGTCCGGCTTCTTTTTTAATTATTTGATCGTAATACGGGATTCATGTTAAATAATGTATAATTTTAGAAATAATTCATGCGATTTAGTGTAAAAACAAATGAAAAATACGTTGATTTTTACACGAATAATTGATATGCTAAAGGTAAACATTTCATGGAGGTGAAGTGATGTATAGAAAAATAATGGATTATTTGAAGAAATGGAAGAGTAGTGAACATCGCAAACCTCTTATTTTGCAGGGGGCAAGACAGGTGGGAAAAACATATTCCATTCTGGAGTTTGGACGTACCTGTTATGAAAATGTAGCGTATTTTAATTTTGAAACCAATCCAAAATTAAATGAAACTTTTGCAGAAAATATCAGTCCGGATTATTTGATTCCGATTTTATCCCATATTGCTGGACAGACGATTATAAGAGAAAAAACATTGATTGTATTTGATGAGGTACAGCTTTGTGAAAGAGCCCTGACTTCATTGAAATATTTTTGTGAGGATGCTCCGGAATATCACATTATTGTGGCAGGAAGTCTGCTCGGTGTGGCAGTCAACAGGACCAGGTTTTCTTTTCCGGTCGGCAAGGTAGATATGAAAACGTTGTATCCTATGGATATGGAAGAATTTATGCTTGCCATGGGTGAAGAGCAGCTTGTGGAATTGATTAAAAAGTGTTTTCAGACAGACACTCCGATGCCTGCAGCTCTACATGATGCAGCCATGCAGCTTTATCGGCAGTATCTGGTTGTGGGGGGAATGCCGGAATGTGTTATGCAATTTATACAGACAAAGGATTATATTCTTGTACGGAATACACAAAATACAATTCTGGCAAGTTACCTCAATGATATGAGTAAATATAATAACCTGAGCGAAATAAAAAAAACACGTCTGGCTTATGATAATATTACCGTTCAGCTTTCAAAGAAAAATACAAGATTTCAATATAAGCTGATCAAAAAAGGCGGGCGGGCTTCCGAATTTGAGAATGCAATTGAGTGGCTCTGCCTGTCGGGGATTGTATCACAGGTATACAAGGTAGAACAGGTAAAAAAGCCATTGGAAAACTATCGGGATATTGATGCATTTAAAATTTATGTGTCGGATCTGGGACTGCTCTGTGCAAAAAAAGAATTGTTGGCAAACGATATACTCTATATGGTGAAAGAACTGGATGATTTTAAAGGCGGTATGGCAGAAAATTATGTCAATGTACAGTTATCCATCAATGGATACCACACATATTATTGGGAATCTGCGCGCGGTGCGGAAATTGATTTTGTGATTCAGCGGGAGGGAAAACTGATTCCGATTGAAGTAAAATCTGCCGACAATACAAGAGCGAAAAGTTTAAAGGTTTATATGGATACTTATGAGCCGGATTATGCGATCAAACTTTCTGCAAAGAATTTTGCATTTGAAGATCGTAAAAAAATTGTGCCATTATATGCAGCGTTTTGTATCTGATATGCAATTATTATGAAAAAATGATAAAAATTATGTCGCTTTCTGTACAGAATTTTGCACCTTGCTCCAACTTTTCCATAGATCATTGGATGTATAAATTACGGTTGAACAAAATCGCTGCGCGATGGCCTGCCAAGGCTGTGACGCAGTTTTTCTTTTCCTAAATAAAAAAGCAGTGGAAACCAA
>NZ_CVRR01000004.1 GCF_001406815.1 Roseburia faecis
AAAAGTTAATACAAAGAAACGCCAAAACCGACATTTGCCGGAATTGGCGTTTCTTATATTAGGGACTTATTTTACAGCCCCCTTTTTTCTCTCTACGTGAATGACAGCAGATTTCTATAGTAATTTGTCCGATGCTACGGTATAATAAATGTATTGAAAACGAAGGAGATTCCCTATGAAAATTGCCTTATGTGATGACGATGAGAAGGAATTGTCCAACATACGGTCGCTTTTGGACAGTTATCAGAAAACTCACAATATTCCGTTTACCTATCAAGAATATCACAGCAGCTGTGAACTTGCCCTGCAGGCATCAAAGGAACGATTCGACATTTATCTGCTAGACATCCTCATGCCACATATGACCGGCATGCAGCTTGCACGCGAAATCCGTACTTTCGACCATGCTGCCGATATTATTTTTCTTACAACCTCATCGGATTTTGCGGTGGAAAGTTATACGGTAAAGGCCACCAATTATCTGATGAAGCCGGTATCCTCCAACGCTTTCTTTGCTGCCATGGATGACATCCTACGGGTAAAAACACAGGAACAGGGGCATTTTCTTGTACTAAAAAGCCGGATTGGCGTACATAAAGTTCCCCTGTCCGAACTGATCTATGTAGAAGCCCAGAACCGCAAAGTTATCTACTATACGAGTGGAAGGGAACAGATTGTCTGCACAGAACTGTTCTCGTCCGTATGCAACAGCCTGCTGCAACACCGGGAATTTATTCAGGTACACCGCTCGTTCCTTGTAAATATGAACTATATCCGCTCGATCGGCACAATGGATATGTGTCTTCACAACGGCACAAACATTCCGCTTGCACAGCGCAGGGTTGCCGATATCAAAAAACATTATCTCGCTTTCCAGATGGAGGAATGATTATGCCTGAACTTTCATCCGTTTTTTCTTTAGTTAATTATGCTTTTGTATTATTTTTCGGCATCGTGGCGGCACTGTATCTTGCCGACATCGGTTTTTGCGATCATAAGCGTGTCTATGTCCTGACGCTTTTTTTCTTTGGTATTGCCCAGCTTCTTTTTTATCTGATCATGGGGGAGTCGGTGCTTTACAAATGCTATCCGTTTCTGATCCATATCCCTTTGATTGCCTTAATTTTCCTGCGGTTTCACCGGAATCTGTCAATCTCTGCCATCTCCGTTTTGTCTGCATATCTGCTGTGCACGCCACGCAAATGGTTTGGCACCTTTGTTGCTTTCTTTTTTGACAGAAATCCCGTTGTATCGAACATTGCCTCCATCATTATTACCATTCCGCTTCTTGTTCTTGTGATCCGGTTTGTCTCACCGTATATCATCCGGCTGAAATATGAAAGCCGCACGACACTGCTTTTGTTTTTCCTGCTTCCGCTGGTATACTATGTCCTGGAATACACGTTTACTGTCTACACGGATCTGCTCTACACGGGCGGTGCAGTCGTTATTGACTTTATGGACAGTTTTCTTGTCGTATCCTTTTTTATTCTGTCTGTTCTCTCGCTTAAATTTTCAAGTGAAAAAAATAAAGCAGAACGGGAAAATATTCTGCTTACTACGGCTGCCACACAGGCACAGAAAGAAATTGCCCAGCTTTCCGCTTCCCAGCAGCAGGCAGCCATTTACCGGCATGACCTGCGACACCATATGAATTTCATCCAGAGTTGTCTGGATCAAAATAACCCAAAAGAAGCGACTTCCTACATCCACGAAATCTGTACCAATCTTGAACACAGTTCTGTCATTCGCTACTGTGTCAACGAATCGGTCAATCTGATTGTGTCCTCCTACGCCAATCAGGCTGCCGTAAACCACATTCCAATGCAGATTTCCATTACTGCGACCGAATTTTCCCGCTTTCAGATTACAGATCTGTGCAGTTTATTTGCCAATGCACTTGAAAACGCACTTCATGCCTGCCAGCAGATGAACCCGCAGTCCCAACGCTATATTTCACTTAAGGTATATGAGAAAAATACACAGTTATGTATCCAGATAAAAAACAGTTATGAACAACCTGTCGTTTTTGCAGATGATATTCCGATATCCCGTTCCGTCAACCACGGCATCGGCGTACAGAGCATGATCTCTGTTGTCGAAAAATACCATGGTGTCTATGGATTCTTTGCAGATCATGGGGAATTCCGGTTTCAGGCTTCCATGTAACATCTGATTTTCTGTCGATTCGTGAACTTTTTGTGTCCTCCCCGCAATTTTCATCAAATAGACACAACTTCATACGAAAATATCTCCAGATTGAAACGGAGGTTATTACCTATGGGAAAAAATAAAAAAGAAAAGCCGGAACTTACTTTAGAAAACTTAAACCGTGCCATCCGCACCTATCAGCGCGAAGAAGTTTTATATCTGATCCAGCACGGTATTTTAAAAGATATTCCGGAAGATGAAAAAACTGCTACCTATCAGCAGCTGGTTTCTCTGCAGAATATGGAGATCCTGCAGTCTGTTGCCAGGCAGGAAAATTTCCTTGATCCGGAAATTTTCTGTAATCAGTCCGACTCTTCACAAAGCAAAGTATTTGTCAACCAGTGCCTGACAAAATTCCGAAAACAGTTTCTGCTTCAGGATGATGATGTCTGCAATACACTTTTTACACTTGCATGCGCATGTGGCTGCATCAGTATGCTGCATATTTTAATTGAACAAAAGAAGGTAAAAGAACGCTATCCGGAACTTGCACAATATTCTCTGGATGTATTAAAAACAGTAAAAGAAATTCCTGCCGGTACGATGTCCGGCACGGATCTGGTGCAGCTGTATTTTCTTGCTGCCATATCTGCGGACTGTGAGAAAAAACTGGATTATCTTTCCGCCAGCGGCTTTGACCTGTATGTGAAAAATGCTTCCGGAAAAACCGTCATTGACCGGTTGGAGGAACGCATCAAAGAAAACAAATACAGTAAAAACCGTCGCGGCAGCCTGATGCAGATTGAAGATAAAAAGATGCTTGCCAAACTGACCAAAGCCCTCTATGAAAAGACACACCCGTCAATAAAAGAAGCTCCATCGAAAAAGATGATTGGCTGCGGTGTGGCAATTGCCTGTGTGGCAATTCTGGCAATCGCAATCTGTGTGGCATCCTCTTCGTCCAAAAAATCAGACAACAAAAACGAGACAACCACGGAAAATTCATCCGCTTCCCTGACCGGTTCCACCGAAGCAGACAGCACTTCCACGGAAACCTCTGCATCGGATTCCTCCGAATCCTCCAGCAGTTCCACGGAAACGGATTACAGCACAGACTCCAGCCTGACGGTAAAAGACGGTGACAAGGTAAACATTGATTATGTCGGTTATATTGATGGCAAGGCTTTTGACGGTGGAGATACGCAGGGACAAGGAACCGATCTGACCATTGGTTCCGGATCCTACATTGATGATTTTGAGGATCAGTTGATCGGTGCCCATCCGGGGGATAAAGTAGAAGTGAAAGTTACCTTCCCGGAGAACTATGGTAACGATGAATTGAATGGGAAAGAAGCAACATTTAAAGTAACTGTAAATGGAATTTATGAATAACCAAAACCGTCTGAGAATCTGCATTATGCAAAATTCTCAGACGGTTTTTCTCAAAAAACAGGAAAGCGGTTGTGCATTTTGCACAACCGCTTTCCTGTTTTTTGTGTCGGTTTTACCATCCCATTTTTTCTCAATAATCATTTTCTCCAATTTTCGATGACCTGTTTCAGCACAAATTCACGAAGATATTTTTTAGTCTTTATTTAACTTGAATATTAATTTTTCAGTGCCTATAATTAAGCTAAATCAAGGTGTTAAAAACTAAAAATTTTAATCATGAAAGGAAAAGGTGTAGTATGAGAAAGCAAAAACAACTGACAAAGAAACTTATGGGGTTTCTACTGACACTCGTGATGATCTGCACATTAATTCCACTGGCTCCACAGACAGTGAAAGCAGCATCTGATGGCTTCTATATAAGCGGAACCAGTGTGTATGATGCCAATGGCAACAAATTTGTTATGAGAGGTGTCAACATCGCTCACGCCTGGTACACCAGCGAGACCGATACTTCCATTAAGGCAGCCGCAAGCAAAGGTGCCAACTGTGTACGAATTGTATGTTCGAACGGAAAACAGTACACAAAGACATCTGCTTCCGAATTACAGCACATCATTGATGTATGTAAACAGAACAAAGTTGTCTGCATCGTAGAAGTCCATGATGCAACCGGTTCTGACAGTACATCGGATCTGAATGCAGCAGTTGATTACTGGAAAGAAATGAAATCCATCTTATCTGCAAATAAGAAATATGTGATCGTAAACATTGCAAACGAATGGTACGGCACATGGAACGGAAGTGCCTGGGCATCCGGTTACAAAACCGCAATCAAAAATATGCGTAATGCCGGAATCCATAACTTATTAATGGTTGACTGTGCCGGATGGGGCCAGTATCCGGATTCCATCAAAGATTATGGAAAATCCGTTATCCAGGCAGATTCTGATAACAATATTATGTTTTCGATTCATATGTATGAATATGCCGGAAGCGATGCAAATACTGTCCGCACCAATATCGATAACGCACTTGCAACCGGTGCTCCTCTGACAATCGGTGAGTTTGGTTTTAAACATACCAATGGTGATGTCGACGAATACACAATCATGCAGTACAGCCAGCAGAAAGGTGTCGGATACATGGGATGGTCATGGAAAGGAAATGGCGATACATGGAAGTACCTGGATCTTGCAAATTCTTTCGACGGCTCCAGTCTCTCTGATTGGGGAAACACTTTATTCTATGGCGATAACGGTATCAGCAAAACTGCCAAGACATGTACCGTATTTACCGGTTCTTCCAGCAGTTCTTCCGGAAGCTCCTCCTCTGGAAGCAGCTCTTCTGGTTCAAGTTCATCCGGTTCAGGTTCTGGAAGCTCCAGCAGTACCGATTACAACACCAGCGGATTAGATGGTGTGTACTATATTAAGAATGCAAACAGCGGAAAATACCTCGATATCGTAAACGGTTCTTCCTCTGATGGTACAAATGTACAGCAGTATCAGTACAATGGCTCAAATGCCCAGAAGTTCAAATTAGTAAATGACGGCAATGGATATTACTCTATCCTTACTGCATGCTCCAAATACAAGAGCGGTGTGGATGTCAGCGGCTGGGGAACATCAAATGGAACTAACATCCAACAGTGGTCTTACCACGGTGGTGATTGCCAGAAGTTCCAGTTCGTAAAATCCGGTGATGCATACATCATTAAAACAAAAATGTCCAATTGCTACTCCTGCCTTGATGTTTATGCAAAGAGTAAAGCAAACGGTGCGAACGTAAGCCAGTGGTCATACTTAGGTGGAAAGAACCAGTTATGGTACTTAGAGAAAGCTTCTTCCAGCAGTTCCTCAAGTTCTGGATCTTCCAGTTCTTCAGGTTCCAGCTCCTCAAGCTCTTCGAGCTCAAGCAGCAGTTCTTCAAACTATAAGTCTCTGTTCTGGGGTTCTAAGTCTTCCAGCAACTGGAATCAGGCAGTATCTGTTATGACTTCTAAAAATGGTGGAAGCTTCAATGGCAGTGACGTGAAAAAAGGCGGCTGCTTCTACGTAGAATATGATGGTAACAAAGATGATTTAGAGTTAATCTTACAGAGCTGGTCTGGCGGTGCATCCTGGGCAAAGGTTTCCATCAGCGAATCCGGTTCCGCAAACGGACACCGTTACATCAAATGCTCTTATGACAATTGTGTATCTGCATTCGGTACCAGTGATTTCTCTGGAAAACTGGATCAGGTTCACGTAAGTGCAAAATCAGGTAACATAACTGTTTATTCTGTTTGCTATATATATTAAATGATGATTAAAGGGTCAAAAGGTATCATCGATGCATGCTTGCATGCAATTCGATGTATACCTTAGTGACCCGCACTACACCGAGAAAGTAGCAATTTGCTGCGAAAACGCAGAAAATTTGCGGATTTCGAGGTGGAATCGGCAAAATGTTTGGCCGCGCTTTTTCCGGCGAGAGCATGTTTGTCAACCGTTACACAGCAAGAAACGGAAACGGACTGATTGCATTCGCATCCAGTTTTCCGGGATCTATTCGTGCATTTGAAATCGCACCGGGACAGGAAATCATTGCACAGAAGAGTGCATTCCTGGCTTCAAGTGCTTCCGTAGAAATGTCCATCTTTTTCCAGAAGCGATTCGGAAGCGGATTATTCGGTGGAGATACGCAGGGACAAGGAACCGATCTGACCATTGGTTCCGGATCCTACATTGATGATTTTGAGGATCAGTTGATCGGTGCCCATCCGGGGGATAAAGTAGAAGTGAAAGTTACCTTCCCGGAGAACTATGGTAACGATGAATTGAATGGGAAAGAAGCAACATTTAAAGTAACTGTAAATGGAATTTATGAATAACCAAAACCGTCTGAGAATCTGCATTATGCAAAATTCTCAGACGGTTTTTCTTTTATGAAATGTTGTAACTATTCAGAAATATTTTAAATCATACCATCCCGCAGCACATCATGATCCCGCAGCAGCTTCTCAATCACCGTTCCTTTGATCTTGCTAAGAAGCGGTTTCTTGATCACATTAAGCGGTCCAAGATTCATCTGCAGAGGGGACTTGCCATCCATCAGCTTTACGCTGCTGTCGAGAAGCTCACGCACATCGTAGACGCTGCCCCAGACTTCCGGCACACCACGATCCACACCAAGCAGTCCATAAACGGCTTCCATAGCGGTACGCACCGAATACTCGGTTGTAAATACGGTATCTCTCGGCGTCTCGGTAAACTGTCCGAGGAATGCAAAGTTGACACAGCCATCCGGAATGACATCCGGGCGGTCTCCCTTTGTTCTTGGCATGAAAAATGCGGTGATATACGGCATCATGGTCGGTACGCAGACAGCACTGTGCTCTGCCAGATCTTCAATCTGATCTTCCGGCACACCCAGATGATACAGCCACTCTTCTGTAATCTCTTTACCGGTACACTCTTTCATTGGCTTCTTGATGTAATCACCCGGTACATCGGTAAACAAACCATATACCCATACGCAGACTTTATCTTTGTCCTGCTCCTTGAACTGTCCCTGACGGTTGATCGTCCAGCTTAACAGCCAGCTGGAATCCTTGCAGCTTACGATACCTCCGGTAACCGTCTTTCCGCTGCGCGGATCACGCTGGCAGATCTTCTCAATATATGGAAGAATCTTGTCATCCAATGTGGTAACGGTTGCCGACTCCCAATTGGTCTTTGTAATATCGGAACAGAATTTTTCCGGATGTCCGAACGCCGGATCCTGTTTTGCAATGTTCTTCCACAGGCTCCAGCAGCCACTGGTCCGCACTTCGGCATCACCGTTTGGTGCATGGTTCTGATCGCCGTAAATCGTACCTTCGGTACAGCTTCCGTTTGTGACAAATACCAGATCGTTTTCCGTCAGGACGATTCCGGTCTCTACACCTTTTACTTTGCAGTCAATGGCTTTTGCCACTTTCTTTCCATCTTTGATATCAAAAATAACGTTCGTTACTTCGGTATTGAACTGAAACTCCACACCGGCATCCTCAAGATATTTCTTCATCGGAAGAATCAGGGATTCGTACTGGTTATAGCGTGTAAATTTCAGTGCAGAGAAATCCGGCAGTCCGGAAATATGGTGGATAAACCGCTGGAAATACAGTTTCATTTCCAGTGCACTGTGCCAGTTTTCAAAGGCAAACATCGTGCGCCAATATAGCCAGAAGGTCGAGTCAAAAACTTCCTCATCAAACACATCCTCGATGGTCTTATCATACAGATCTTCATCCTTTGTCATAAACAGCTTCATGATTTCCATGCAGCCCTTCTGACTCAGATTAAATTTACCATCGGTATGTGCATCCTCACCACGGTTTTCGGTTGCACGGCAAAGTGAATAGTTTGGATCTTCTTTGTTCAGCCAGTAATACTCGTCCAGCACGGATGCCCCTTCGATTTCCAGTGATGGAATGCTGTGGAACAGATCCCACAGACATTCAAAATGATTTTCCATCTCACGGCCACCGCGCATCACATAGCCGCGGGTCGGATCAAAGATACCGTCACAGGCACCACCTGCCACATCCATTGCCTCTAAAATATGAATATGGGAACCTGGCATCTGCCCGTCTCTTACGAGAAAACATGCCGTTGCAAGTGCTGCAAGTCCACTTCCTACAATGTATGCATTTTTGTCATCGACACCTTCCGGTTTCTTTGGCCGGGCAAATGCCTCATAGTTTCCATTGGTGTAATAAATGCCTTTGCTGTTTTTTTCATATTTTCCGCGCTCGGTGTTGCGGTAATCAACCGGTGGTGCTGCCTTTGCAATCTTCTTTACTTTCTGCTGGCTGGTTTTCTGTGCAGCATATACAAGTCCTGCACCGGCTGCTGCAACTGCTGCAATTCCAAGTCCTAATTTCTTATTTTTATTTGACATAGAAAAATCTCCTTTCTGATTTCTGGGATACTTCTCATTTAGTGTTTCTTCGTTACAGGTTTCTGATTCATTTCAAAACCAATTCCCATAAAATCATAAAACCTGTAACACGACAGATCATTTGTGGAACAAATACGATATGGTTATCTTACCATCTCTGTGAAAAGATACCATTTACAAAATGCCTGAAATGATAAAATTTTTATCATTTCAGGCATTTTGATTAATTTTTATTTCTGTTTAAAATTCTCAATCGACCGCGCAATATTCCCATCGAGTGCTGTCCCCATCATCATAACGATCTTATGGTAATCCTCCTGCATGCCCTTGTCGATCCAGTCAAGCATAATTCCCACAAATCCATATTTATAAAAATCTGCAATAAAGCGTTTATCCCCGTCTGCAATCGCAATACCTTTGCATTTTTCTTCCACGACATTTACGATCAGTTCATACGTCAGCTTATACAGATACTGCTCCACTTTTTCGTGGGCAACCGCATGGTATACATTCATAATAAATGGCTTGTTTTCCAATACTGCCTCAAATATCTGCGCAATTCCCTCAAGCCACGTATCGTATGTCTTTTTGCCCTGCAACGCACGCTTTCCGTCCTCCACACATGCCCACTCCACCAGATCATAAATATCCTTAAAGTGATAATAAAACGTCATACGGCTGATGCCACAATGTTCCGTCAGATCATTGATCGTGATCCTGTCAATCGGTTTTGTCCGCAGGAGTTCTTTTAAAGATGCTTCAAGTGCAAGCTTGGTTGTATTTGCCATATCATTTCCTCCATCCGCCCTTTGTATATATTTATTGTAACGCAGCTGTATTACAGGGACAAATAAAGTTTTTCTAAATAGTCTAAAACTTTTAAAGTTCATTTAAGGAAGGCCTTCTATACTTCATGGCATCAAAAGAAAACAGGTGTTGCCGCCCAGTAAATATCAATCATTTACTGATGCGACAGCACCTCTTTTCATTTCCAGCGTTACACTATAGTATTCTGTATCGGACGCTCTGCCTTTTATCCCTGCTGCCCTGCTGCCTGCCGGATCATATCCTCGACCACGATGTCATAAATTTCTCCAACCGTATTGCAGTATTCCAGAATTTTCCACGGCTCATTGGTGTGGAAATGAATCTTGACCAGATCCTCATCTCCAGCCGCAATCAGACTGTTTCCCTCAAAATTTTCCGTGATGTAATCTGCGATCTCATCCTCGTCAAGATCCCTGTCTCTTCTGTCGATCAGTAACTGTGTATCATAACGATACGCAAACTGATCATCCTCTGCATCTATGGAATGTACTCCCATGGTTCTAATCCTCCTGTTATTTCACTGGAACCGCGGTGACAACTTTATGAAGTTCTTCCAGCTGTACCAGCAGCATTTTTTCAACAATGTAATTGTATGATATCTACTTTTTAAAGTCAAATTTAAAAACACATTGTATTAAATACCCAGCTCCAGCGAATCCGCAATATAGTAATCATATTTCTTTTTCCTGCAATACTTCTTAATCCTGCGGATCAGTTTATGGTCTGTCGTGTATTCCAGCAGATAAACATCCATTCCATCCGCTTTGCATGCCTGCAGATACTGGCAGAAATACTCCCGCTCCGTTTTTTCTGCGTATGGAATGTTTTGGTTGTAAAATCAATCCTGCTCCACACCGACTCCTGGTTTACACCCGTCATAATATCCGCAGCAGAACCAAAACGGGACTGATATGCCGTCACATAGATATCTCCTCCATTGACCACTACCGGCTTCCCCATTGCCCGGATTTTCTTTAAAATCACCGTCAGCCCATCAAAAATATCCTTTTTATGGGCATAATCATATACATCACAGTTATCAATAAAAAAGCCATCCACTCCCTTTTTCTTTAATTTTCCGGCTAATGTATCCATAAATTCCTGCCAGTCTTTATCCGCAACATTAACCCATTTTTCCTCTTCCCAGTTTTCATAATCCCCGATTGCCAGATGCTCGTATGTTTTATAATATGGCCGAAAATTTTCGACAGAGCCAATATTAAGATAGCTGTAAACTTTTGTACCGCCTGCATGTAATTTTCTGATATCTTTCTTCGAAAAATACTGTGCATCAATCACAACAGTTTCGTAATTTTTTAATTTTGGAACTGCTGTACGGTCTGCATTTAAGAATACTCCATACTCGTATTTTTGTGCCTTCCTTCTATCGGCATTACATGATACCGAAAGACACAATACTACCGTAACCAGCGACAAAATCCCCAAAAAGAGACAGGCATTTCTTTTTCCCCTGTTTTTACCTGATTTACATTTCATACTTCAAGAGCCTTCAAATCCCACAATTACCGGGATCAGGCATTCCCCATCATAAATTTTTCACTGCTGTCCGTAATAAGCATTCGCACCGTGCTTGCGGAAGAAATGCTTATTACGGATACTGTTCACACAAATTCTGAAATTCTCATTGTAAAATCCGGATAGATTCCCACCGGAATTTCATCTTCAAATAAATACTGCGTGCTGTCCTCATTTTCTCCAAACAAATATACCAGTACCGTACGTTTCATAGGATTTACGATCCAATATTCCCTCACCCCTGCAGTACGGTATTTGAACAATTTTGTCAGATAATCCATCCTCTGACTGCTTTGTGATACAATCTCAATCACCCAGTCCGGTGCCCCATTACAGCCCCTGTCATCCAGCTTTCCGTTATCACAGATCACAGAAATATCCGGTTCCACATATGTTTTATCATCCTGATTTAAAAACACCGCAAACGGTGCCGGATATACTTTACAGGTTCCTTTATGATCCGCAATATAATTTCCGATCGTACGGCTCAACTGCTGCACCAATTCCTGATGAATTCTGCCCGGAGGTGCCATATCATAAATCTGTCCATCGATCAGTTCTGCACGTTTTCCTTCCGGCAATGCATAAATTTCTTCCGTTGTGTGTGAATATTTTTCTGCTACTGGCATACGCTTTCTCTCCTGCTTTTATTTACCCAATACATCCAATTAAATATAGTATACTGAAAGATTCGTTTTTCATCAACACATGTCATTATATTTTCTCTATACATTTTCGCAATCGTCTATTTTACACAGAAAAAGGAGAGGGGCTTTTCTAAAAAAGTATCCCTCTCTTTTCTTGAGAATATTACCATAAAAATATTGTTTAATTCTGTCCATAATAAGCATTCGCACCATGCTTGCGGAAGAAATGCTTATCGCGGATACAATCCGGTGCCGGCTGCACCTTCGGATTGATCAGTTCGGTACGGGTTGCCATCTTTGCAACTTCCTCTAAGACAACGGCATTGTGCACTGCCTCTGCCGCATCCTTGCCCCACGTAAATGGACCATGGTTCGTGCAGAGCACGCCAGGTGTGTAAACCGGGTTGATCCCTCTTGTCTCCAAGGTTTCAATAATGACTTTTCCGGTGTTGGTCTCGTATGCCTCGTCAATCTCTTCCGGTGTGAGACTGCGTGCACATGGGATCGGTCCAAAGAAATAATCCGCATGAGTCGTTCCGTAAAGCGGAATATCCCTTCCTGCCTGTGCCCAAGAAGTAGCCTCCGGAGAATGGGTATGTACGATACCGCCGATATCCGGATACTTTTTGTACAGTTCGAGATGGGTTGGTGTGTCGGATGATGGCTTCAAATCACCCTCGATTTTATTTCCCTCTAAATCCATAACGACCATATCGTCTGGTGTCAGTTTATCGTAATCCACACCGCTTGGCTTGATGACAAAGTAGCCGCTCTCACGGTCAATCCCGCTGACATTGCCCCATGTATAAGTAATCAACCCTCTGCGCGGCAATTCCATGTTTGCTTCGTAAACCTGTTTTTTTAATTCTTCTAACATGCTTTCTGTCCTTTCTATATCCACAAAATCCGCCGCTGTAAACGACGGATTCTGCCTGTTTCTTATCTGTAACTATTATTTTATAAATGTTCGACTGCTGCACGCTCAATTGCAAGCCCTTCGTTGTAGCGTTTTAAAAACTGGTCAAAGCCTTCCACATCGGCAGGAACCGGATCTTCCGTCACGCCCTCCTGACCGCCAAAGACTCTCTTGCTCAGATAATCGGCAAGGCTCTCGCCCTCTTCTTTCTGAGCCATGTAAGCTGCAAGAAGTGCGATACCCCATGCGCCGCCCTCACCTGCCGTCTCCATAACGGAAACCGGTGTATCAATGGCTGCTGCCATGATGCGCTGTCCGACTACCGGAGTCTTAAACAGACCGCCATGGCCGTACATCTTGTCGATCTGTACGCCTTCCTCTTTGAGCAGGATATCCAGACCATCTTTCAATGCGCCCAGCGCCGTAAACAAATGCACGCGCATGAAATTTGCAAGATTGAATTTTGCATCCGGTGTGCGGGCAAACAGAGGTCTTCCTTCATCAAATGCGGTAATTCCTTCTCCTGAAAAATAGTTGTATGCTAAAAGACCGCCACAATCTGCGTCACCTTCGAGTGCTTTGTTGTATAAAACGGAAAACAGCTCATTCTTGTCAATCTTCATGCCAAAGCTGTTTGCAAACTCTTCAAACAGGTTGACCCATGCATTCAGATCGGATGTGCAGTTGTTGCAGTGTGCCATGGCAACTGCTTCTCCGGATGGCGTGGTCACCAGATCGATCTCTGTGTGCACATTCTTTAATGCCTTTTCCAGTACAATCATAGCAAATACGGAAGTACCTGCGGATACGTTTCCGGTGCGGACAGCTACACTGTTGGTCGCTGCCATGCCGGTTCCGGCATCACCTTCCGGCGGACATACCGGAATTCCTGCTTCCAGTTCGCCATCGGTATCGAGAAGCCTTGCGCCCTCTGCGGTCAGCGTTCCAGCATTTTCTCCGGCAACAAGAACTTTTGGCAGAATGTCACGGAGTGACCAGTCAAAGCCGTATGGTTCTGCCAGCGCATCGAACTTATCGAGCATTGCTGCATCATAATCTTTTGTATTACTGTCGATTGGGAACATTCCGGATGCATCCCCCACGCCGAGTACCTTTTCCCCAGTCAGTTTCCAATGGATAAATCCTGCAAGCGTGGTGAAAAATGCGATATCTTTCACATGCTCCTCTTTGTTTAACATTGCCTGATACAGATGGGCAATGCTCCAACGCTGCGGAATGTTATAGGAAAATTCCTTGGTCAGTGCGGCTGCTGCTTCCTCTGTGATGGTATTACGCCATGTGCGGAACGGCACGAGAAGCTCCCCAGCCTTGTCAAATGCAAGATATCCGTGCATCATAGCGGAAAATCCAATCGCACGGATCTTTGTCAGTGTCACACCATACTGTTCTTTTACGTCCTTTTTTAAATCCCGGTAGCAATCCTGCAGACCGCCCCAGATGTCATCCATGGTATAGGTCCAAATTCCGTGATCCAGGCGGTTTTCCCATTCATGACTGCCGGATGCGATCGGTGTATGGTCTGCATCGGTCAGTACCGCCTTGATACGTGTAGAGCCAAATTCAATTCCGAGAAATGTTTTCCCGGACACAATCTCGTCTTTTCTTTCCACTGTTTCTACCTCTCTTTCTGTCATAAACACCTGCCTTTGCATTTTACAAAAGCAGATGTTACCTATCTTTTATCTGTAAAATACCTCTCCAAGCATCAGATCACGCTTGAAATCACGAATCCTAGTATCTTTGTCAATGTATACAGCCTCAATGCCCATGGCTGCTGCCCAGTCGCCCATCTGCTCTGCCGTCAGGTCATAGGTAAATGCAGTATGGTGTGCGCCGCCTGCAAGAATCCATGCTTCCGCTCCAGTGTAGATATCCGGTTCCGGAGTCCAGAAGTTGGTTGCGGTCGGAAGTTTTGGCATTGGCTTTTCTGTCTTCTTGCACTCTACATCATTGATAATGAGACGGAAACGGTTGCCCAGATCGATGAGGGATGTCGCGATTCCGTGTCCTTCCTTGGATGTAAATACAAGTCTTGCCGGATCTTCTCTGTCTCCCATGGAAAGAGGCTGGCACTTGATGCTGATCGGACCGTCTGCGATGGACGGGCAGATCTCAAGCATGTGTGCTTCAAGAATTCCTTCTTTTCCTTTTACTAAATTGTAGGTGTAATCCTCGAGCATGGATGTTCCCTTTGCATCCTTCATGCCTGCGGTCATCACTTTCATGAGACGTACCATAGCTGCAACTTTCCAGTCACCTTCTGCGCCAAAGCCATAACCTTTTTCCATCAGTCTCTGGATGGCAAGTCCCGGAAGCTGTTTTAATGCACCCAGATCTCCAAAATGGGTAACAATTGCCTGATAATTCTTCTCCTGCAGGAAACGCTCAAATCCAAGTTCAATCTGTGCCTGTACGGCTACATGTTTCTTAAACTCTTCCGGATCTCTTCCCTCGAGTAAAATCTCATATTTGTCGTAGTATTCATCTACAAGTGCGTTTGTATCGGACTGGGATACGGCTGCAACAGACTCTGCGATCTCGTTTACCGGATAAGCGTCTACTTCCCAGCCGAACTTGATCTGTGCTTCTACCTTATCGCCCTCGGTAACTGCTACGTTTCTCATGTTGTCTGCGACACGCATGACACGGATGTGGCTGCTCTCTACGATGCCGACTGCGGTGCGCATCCAGCTTGCGATCTTGTCAACGACTACCGGATCACTCCAGTGTCCGACAACGACCTTACGCTCCATACGCATACGGCTCACGATATGACCATACTCTCTGTCTCCGTGTGCCGACTGGTTTTCATTCATGAAATCCATATCAATGGTATCATATGGAAGTTCCTCATTGAACTGTGTATGTAAATGCATCAGAGGTTTGCGATACTCCTGCAGTCCAAGAATCCAGGACTTTGCAGGGGAGAACGTGTGCATCCAGGTGATTACACCGGCACATGTCTCATCGTTGTTAGCCTCGTTGAATGTCTTGCGGATCAGCTCATTGGTAATGAGTGTCGGTTTCCATACGATTTCATATGGCAAAACGCCTGTCTTGTTTAACTCATCTACAATCTGTTTGGAATGCCGGGCTACCTTTGCCAGACATTCCTCTCCATACAGATCCTGTGATCCTGTGCAAAACCAAAATTTGTAATCCTTATTTAACAGCATACTCGTTCCTCCTTAGAATCAATGCTTTATATCGTTCGTTTTTATACTCTAAGTTTATAACTTGTATGCATGTATTTACAAGTTGTTTTTCATGCAAAAAATCAACAAAATTGTTGTCTTTTTTCGTTTTAATCCGGCATTGTTTTGGTCAGATTGCACAAGCTGTCACCGGTATTCCATGCAGGAATTTCCCTCAATAAGCATTGGCTGGATGAGAACACTCTCCCCTTCCTCTTTTTCTCCGTTCTGAATCATGGAAAGGAGCAGTTCTGCTGCCATGGCGCCAAGCTTTTCCTGCGGATGATCAATGGTTGTCAGCCGAAGCCCCTGCTTGTTCGCCAGCGAAGAATTATCATAACCGGTCACCGAAACATCTTCCGGAATACGCAGTCCTTCCTCCTGTAATGCACGGATGACAAGCTGTGCCGTCTGATCGTTATAACAAACGACCGCATCCATCCGCCCACGAAGCGTTTTTCCTGCCATTTCACGGATTGCTTCATAGGGATGGATTTTGCGGTCCTCCGTATGAAACCACACCACTTTATCCGGATCATACAAAATTTCCGCCTCCTGCAGTGCCCGGACATACCCTTTATGACGGTTCTGTCCCTGCATGTCATCCGCCTTAAATACTCCCACGATATTTTTGTGCCCGTGATCCGTCAGATACTTTGTGATCATATATCCCCCCTGAAAATCATCCAGCAGCACATGCGGTTTGTCTTTCATCTGTGGGAAACATCCCTGGATAAACACGTATGGAATATGCGATTTTTCCAGTTGTTCGTACAAATTCATATGCCGGCAGAAAATCTGGCTTTTACTCGGTTCAATGATAACCCCGTCAATATCCTTGCTTAAAATTTCCTGCAGGCATTCCGCTTCCCGGGTCCGGGAATTTTTTGTATTTTTTAGGACAATGCTATATCCTGCACCGGTCAGCACATCATCAATTCCCTGTATCACACGGGGAAAAATATAGTCTGACAGATAGGTTGTTACGACAGCAATATTCTTGGACGGATGTGCGTGCCGCATCATTTCCGAACAGAATGTACCGCGCCCGTGCTCTGCGTATATATATCCTTCATTCTGCAAAATCGCCAATGCCTTGCGCACCGTCTGACGGCTGACCTGATACTGTGCGGAAAGCGTATTTTCCGATGGCAGTTTCTGCCCCGGTGCAATCTCCCCGGAGACGATCTGTAAACGCAGCTGTTCGGTCAGTTCCTGATATTTTGGTGTGTTTCCTCCTGTGATACTCTCCATAATGTATATTCCCTCTTAAAAAAGCAGATACAGCCTGTCCGGACTTCTCTACTAAAGTTGTATCATGTATGTTTACTTGTACGGTCAGTGTAACACAGGTTTTTTCATATGTCACTAAAAGAATTGCACAAAAATACTGCCCTGCATTTTTATAATAAAATTATTGTGTGCTACAGTCCAAGCACTTTTTTCTTTGCGGCCGCAAACTCTTCATCCGTAAGCGCACCTTCCGCATGAAGCTTTGTCAGCTGCGTCAGTTCTCCGGAAGTGGATTTTGCTTCTTCCGGCTGTTCTAAGTCTTCAGTGTCTTTTACATAGGATGCCTGAAATTCCCCATTAATCTCTGCAATCTCTTTCTCCCCACGGATATAGGCATCATACATATCAAACAGATCCATGCCGCTTCCTCCCACGCAGTCGTCCGGCTCCTGCCAGGAACGAATCAGTGCAATCCTTTCTTCCTTTGTCGTGTCTTTGATCAGATATCCACTCATGATAATATTTTCCTCCCTACCGGCGATATAACTTCGGATTCTTCTTTTTCATTTCCAGACCCTTTTTGTCATCTTCTTACCTATCTGTTTTCAGATTACATATCGTATATTCTACCATATTTGTTCTGTTTTTGATATACTCAATGTACTTTAGCCCGGTCAGCACTCATATTTGTTCATTGAAGCACCTGTTGCAAAAAAGAAAAGCCCTGCGGTATACAAAAACCGCAGGGCTTTTCTTGCTTAGTTTCTTTTAAAAATCGACATCCGTATCGTAGTAGCAGCACTTTAAGAGTTTCTCCATCTCCTCCTGACTTGGCTGTCTTGGATTGGAACCTGTGCATGCGTCAAGAATTGCATTGGCCGCAATCTCCGGAAGTCTCTCTAAGAATACCTCCTCCGGTACAAATCCCTGCTCGGTCGGGAAGCTGTCTGCACCATAGTTTTTAATGCAGTGCGGAATGTTCAGATCATCGTTCATCCTGCGCAGATGTGCGATCAGAAGCTCCACCTTTTCATCCAGTGTGTTTCCGCCAAGTTTCATGAAATCCGCAATCTCACCGTAACGTTTCTTTGCCGTCTCATCCTTTGCATTAAATGCGATAACCTTCGGCAGATACATTGCATTGGCTGCGCCGTGGATGATGTGTGCGCCATAATCCGCAAACGCTGCACCTGTCTTATGTGCCATGGAATGTACAATGCCAAGGAGTGCATTGGAAAATGCCATACCAGCCAGACACTGTGCATTGTGCATGGAATCTCTCTTTTCCATATCCCCGTTGTAAGACGGGATCAGGTCACTCTGGATCATCTTAATCGCATGCAGTGCAAGTGGATCGGTAAAATCGCAATTTGCGGTAGAAACATATGCCTCAATTGCATGTGTCATTGCATCCATTCCGGTATGCGCTACCAGTTTCTGTGGCATTGTCTCTGCCAGATCCGGATCTACGATTGCAACATCTGGTGTAATCTCAAAATCCGCAATCGGATACTTGATTCCCTTCTCATAATCTGTAATGATGGAAAACGCAGTAACTTCTGTTGCAGTTCCGGAAGTTGATGAAATTGCACAGAAATGTGCCTTGTTGCGCAGCGCCGGAATACCAAATACTTTGCACATATCCTCAAAAGTAATATCCGGATACTCATACTTGATCCACATTGCTTTTGCCGCATCAATCGGAGAACCACCACCCATGGCTACAATCCAGTCCGGCTCAAACTCCTGCATCACTGCCGCACCTTTCATAACAGTCTCAACAGACGGATCCGGCTCAATGCCCTCGAAAAGTTTTACTTCCATCCCGGCTTCCTTTAAATAATCTTCCGCCTTCTGAAGGAAACCAAACCGTTTCATCGAGCCGCCGCCCACGCAGATGATCGCTTTCTTTCCCTTGAATGTTTTCAGGGCTTCGAGTGCTCCCTTTCCATGGTATAAATCTCTCGGTAATGTAAATCTTGCCATATAAAAAACCTCCATATACTATGTAAATCATTTCGGCTTTCACGGTTGTTTCCGGTGCTTTCCACAATGAAAATTTCAACGCCCGTCTTCCACTGTTCTGCCTTTATCACTAGACATATTGCACAAAAAATCGACCGTTGTGTGCCTGCAACTATGCATTTATTCTACCATTAAAGGTAGGAAATTTCAATTCATATTTTTTACTCTCTGCTTCCATATAATGGGTCATCCTCTCCCACCGGTTCCTCGTCTATATATTTTGCAAACACTTTATAAAAAAAGAATGAACATACATATGCAAGTAAAGCAAATCCCATCAGAAGCAGCAGCACATCCGTAATGATACTGGTATATGCCATATAGCCTGCCGCCAGTACTATCACACTTACAAACAGCGTATATGGGAAAAAATGGGCAACCGCCATGGCGGCTGCATTTTTTATCTGCACACGCAAAGGATTTTCCAGTTTTGCAATCACCGGAAACAGCCATAAGAACACAATAAAAACCAAATAGCCTACGCATACACTCACCACTGTCATAAATACGGACATGAAAGCAGGTCCCACATTGCGCCAGAAAAACAAATCAATAACAAGCAGGCACACAAAAAGTAAGCCTATCATTCCCACCACAAAAGACTGTTTAAAATTCTGCTTAAACGACCGGAAAAAAGTCTGTATAACATACCCATCTCCATAGCGTACCGATCGCAATGAAACTGCATACAATGCTGTAATTGCCGGTCCGATCGTCACAACCGGAATACAGCACAGCAGAAAAATCAGATTCAGTAAAATCAAATCTGCCATCTTATTTAAAAAAGCAATCACCGGATTTTCTTTTGGCATACGCTGCCCCCCTTTACCATGTATAAATGTCTGTTCGTTATAATACTACAAAAGCAGTCCGCATCGCGCAAGCGATTTTTATACGAACTGCTTTCTTATATTTTGTTGAGGATTGAAAAAGATGAATTTTATAATTTGTTACTTATTTGATACCGCTGATTGCAATGGACTCAATGATCATTCTCTGGAAAATAAAGAACAATGCCATTGTCGGAATCATTGCAATTACGGATGCTGCCATGATCAAAGCATAATCACTCTGAATTGCATAATAGGAATTGAAGGAACGGATAACCACCTGCAATGTCCAGTTCTTTTCGCTTCTCAAGAAAATAGTAGGTGCAAGATAATCATTCCAGATTCCCATAAACCACAACATCAGCTGCGTTGCCAGAGCCCCCTTCATCAATGGCATAAAAATCTGAAGAAACGTACGGAAATATCCACATCCATCCAATTTTGCTGCTTCCATCAGATCATCCGGAATTCCGATCAGGTTCTGTCGAAGGAAAAAGATAATACTGACATTTCCAAAGCATCCCGGAATAATAAGTGGAAGCAGAGTATTGGTCCAGCCCAGTTTGGTAAACATGACATACTGTGGAATCATGACAACCGCAAACGGAATCATAATGGTTGCCAGCAATGCCAGAAACAATGCATTTTTGCCACGAAATCTCATTTTTGCAAATCCGAATGCGGCGAGGGAGGAGGTAAATCCGCCAATAATCAATACCGGAATTGCAACCTTCAGAGAATTAAATATACCGTTTATGAACTGTCCCTTTTTTAATACTTCAGAATATTTTCCTATCAGAATCGGATCCGGAAGAATTGTTAATGTACCGGACAAAATCTGATTTTTTGTCATGAATGATGTCGCAATCATGTAAATTAACGGGAAAACCATTACAACTGCACCAAGAAGAAGTAATACAAAGATAATCCAGTTAAAAATTTTCTCTTTTTTTGATACAAGCCGGGAGCTTGCCAAATCTTTTTTTGAACTCATATGACTCCCTCCTAGTCCATGGTCTTCACCCATCTATCCTGACCCGCGAAATTAAGAGCCGTGATAATGAAGATGATGATTGCAAGAATAACTGCCAGTGCACATCCGTAGCCTAACTGTCCGTTTGAAAATGCTTTATCATACAAATAATAAACAACGGTTGCTGCACTATAGTTTGTTCCACCTTTATTCGTCATAACCTGTACTTCCACGAACACCTGGAAACCGCCAATCAGGCTGGTAATTAAAATATAGAACGTAACCGGCGAGACCAGTGGAACGGTAATATGACGAAATTTCTGCCATCCATTTGCTCCATCAATGGAAGCAGCTTCATAGTAGTTACGCGGAATGTTTTGCAATCCGGCAAGATAAAGAATAATAGAAGTTCCCAATCCTTTCCATACCATGAAGATGATTAAAGCTACTTTTACCCAGAACTCATCTCCCAGCCAGTTTGGACCATGATGTCCGGTCAAAAGTTTGATGATTGAATTAAATAATCCATAATCGTAATTATAAACCCATGCCCACAAAATAGACACGGCAACCAGTGAAGATACTACTGGTACATAATACATTGTCCGAAGCAGCCGGATTCCCGGAATCTTACGGTTCATTCCCATTGCCAGAAGCAGTCCAAGGATCATTCCGATTGGAATACCGATCAGATAAATAATGGTTGTAAGCAGAGATTTCCAGAATTTTTCATCATGAAAAATATTGATGTAATTCTGCAATCCACAGAAATTATCCACCAGAGAATTCATTCCCGTCCACTTGCTCATACTTGCAAACACTGCAAAGCAGATCGGATAAGCCATAAAAAGTAAAAATCCAAGGAAAGGCAGGGCGATGAACAGCCACGCAGTTCTTTCTTCTTTCTTCGCCATTGCCGACATCTTATGTTTCGGTTGTTTTGTTTTTCCGCTCATATGCCCACTCTTTTCCTACGGACTGCCCCATGACAGGGGCAATCCGTTTTAATCTTAATTATTAGTTGCTGCGTTCTGTAATTCGATCGCGTTGTCCAGTGCTTCCTGCATCTTTGGCGCTACCTGTTTACAATAATCATCTACGGAAACTTCTCCGGTCAGAACATTCGGCATTCCTTCCAGGAAAGTATCCCACCATTCACTGTTGTAAGTGTAGGTTGTTTCCGTAAAGATTCCTTTATATTTGTCACTTCCCTCAATATATCCGAAAATAACATCTACATTGCTTGCATATGGAATTGTTCCATCATTTACTTTGTCTTTAAATGTTGTCTGTGCATAATCCATAATGTTTGGAATCTGTAAAGACTTACCGGATGTCTCGCCGCAAAGTTCTTTCTGTCCGTCCAGATCTGTTGATAAGGACTGTATTAACTCTGCACATAAATCCGGGTTCTTTGCCTGTGAAGAAACTGCGAAACCAACGGTTCCGAGCCATGCTGTGGACTTTCCGTCTCCGTTTGGTCCTACCGGCCATCCACATAAATCCCAATTGTATGGGAATGTTGCATCATCCATAAATGCTGCGACATCCCATGTACCACATGCATAAAAAGCAACCTGTCCGTCCAGCCATCTCTGGTATCCGCCAAGCGCAGTATCCTGTTCTACCGTTGGCGTTACTTTATACTTTAATGTCAGATCCGTATAATACTGGAAAGCATCCTTAAAATTCTGATTTTCATCAATGACTACCTTTGTCTGATCATCATTTAAGAACTGACCGCCATTGCCGTATACATAAGGAGTAAAACCAAATGCATTTGCATTTGCAACACCCCACTGATCAATTTCGCCATCACCGTCTTTATCCTTTGTCAGTTTCTGGCACACATCTGCAAATTCTTCCCATGTGTATGGATTTTCCGGATCCGGATACTCCAGTCCTGCTTCATCAAAAAGATCTTTGTTGTAGGCAAATGCAAAGCAGGATAAATCTTTTGGCAGGCAGTATAACGATCCTGAACCAATATTAGATCCATCATACATATATGCGCTCTTGATCGCCGGCCACAGATTGTCAACCGCAGTAGCATCTACGAGATCATCCAACGGCTGTACATATCCGTTATCTACATAACTTCTGACTGCTTCCGGTCCCACATAGAAAATGTCCGGAAGTTCTCCCGCTGTCATGGCAGCTGTCATCTTCGTTGCGTATTCATCCTGTGTTGTTACCTCAAAGTTTACTGTAGAAATCTCATCTGCATGCTCTTTTGTAAATTTATCAATTAGTTCCTGATAAACGGCTTTTTCGTGATCCTGTGCATAAATAAGAATATTGATCTCATTATCACCGGTTCCTTTCATCTCTGCAACGGAGCTTGCCGAGCTTTCTGTGTCTGATCCCCCATCGCTCTTTTCAACTCCGCATCCTGCCACCATCGTTGCGAGCATTGCTGTACAAAGCAATGTTGATATGATTTTTTTCTTCATAGTTTCCTCTCCTTTTTACCACTTTGATCATAATGAAATAAAATATAAGCTCCCCTGTTCATTATTCTGACCATCTGATTCCGACGCGCCTTTGAAAATCATTCGGCAGATTAACTAATATTTTGAAATTTATCAGGTCTTATTGGTTACATTATATAATTGTCCAATAGGTATGTCAACATGTTTTTTAGATTTTTCTAAAATATTTTATTTAATTGTTGTTATTTAGCGTTTTTTAAATTATTTTCGTTTTTATTCCTTTTCTTTCACTCATGCGTTGACGCATTCCGGAAATGATACTATAATTTATAAAACAGAAATGAAACAAATCAAAAGGGGGTAATTTATGCTTCACATCACTTCACTGGATGATGGACTGGACATTTTTAAAGCACTTGGCTCCGATGTTCGGATTGAAATTATAAAACTGTTGATTGAAAACAAAGAAATGAACATGAACGAACTGGCAGCAAAACTGAACATTACGAACGGTGCTCTGACGGGACATATAAAAAAACTGGAGGCATGCGGAATTGTCAATACCTCCAATGATTCCAGCGGGCACGGAAACCAGAAAATCTGTACTCTGCATCTGGATAAAATTCTCATTGATCTGGACGCACCGGAAGAAGCGCAGAATGTTTACAATGCAGAACTTCAGGTCGGACATTACTGCAATTATGAAGTCTATCCGACCTGCGGGCTGGCTACCGCTTCCCATCTGATCGGTGAAGTGGATGATACGCGCTACTTTGCACATCCTGATCGCTACAATGCAGATATTCTCTGGTTTTCCAAAGGATTTGTGGAATATGAAATTCCAAACTTTATTCCAGGTTCCCAGAAAATCACGCAGATTTTAATCTCTGCCGAGCTCAGTTCCGAAGCCCCGGGAATCAATAATGTCTGGCCATCCGATATCAGTTTTTATTTAAATGATGTCTGCATCGGCACCTGGACATCCCCGGGAGATTTCGGAGATGTCCGCGGTATTTTCACTCCGGACTGGTGGTTTCCGAACTGGAACCAGTATGGATTGTTAAAAATGCTTGTGATCAATAAAAAGGGAACTTTCATTGACGGATTGCAGATTTCAGATGTCACCATCCGGGACTTTAATCTGGACTATCGCAGCAGCATGAAGCTGCGCATGGCAGTCAATGACAATGCAGAGCACGTTGGAGGACTCACGATTTTCGGTAAATCTTTCGGTAATTATGGACAGGATATTAAAGTCAGCATTAATTACGCACCAATTGAAGAATAATTTTATTAAAAAAGGCCTTTGCATGTTATTTCTCCATGCAAAAGCCTTTTTAACCAGCATCCATTATACCAGATTTCCGATTCTTTTCGCCCAGAATGCAACACCATCACTGCGCAGTCCGCACAACAGAATTGTTTCACACTTCCGCTGTGCATCCCAGCCACAATAAACCCGCACCTCCTCCGTATAAGGTCCATATGCAATCATGCCCCTGTGGTCTGCAGTATACTCCCATTTTCCCTGAACAGAACAGTTCTCATAATATCCATCCGGTGCAAGTTTCATTGGCACAGAACAGGTAATTCCCTGCGGCAGTGCCGGCGCAAGCGTGATCCGCTCATAAAAACCGCATATCTGTTCTTTCGTTACCGGCTTTATCCCGTCTCCTGTATCTGTCTTCGCAAGGGGCTGTGCTGCCACAAACGGCCACCCATCCTCACTCCAGAAAATTTCACGTATCTGCATCTCAGACGGTTCTTCCTGTTGTGTAAAGTTTTTCCTGCGGATATGACATACAAGATACCACCGTCCGTTTACATCATGTAACACTGAATTATGTCCGGGACCCATATATGCCTGCCCTTCATTCCATTGATATCCACACATGGCGAGTAATCCTGTGCTGTTATCCTCATCCTCATCTGCAATCAGATCCTTTCCGTGGAAATCAATAAATGGTCCGCAGATACTCCGGCTTCTTCCCACCCGGATATTATAATCGGATTTTAAAGATCCGTAGGACACAAACAGATAATAATAATTATTCTGCGCATTGTATACCATATACGGGCCTTCCATACTGCCGCTCTGCCACTTCGGGCGTCGTGCAATGCATACCCCGATTCCTTCTTCTTCGGCAAAACCTGTAGTCTTGTTCAGTTTTAATACATGGCAGCCACCCCAGAAAGAGCCATAAAGCATATACTGCTCCCCTGTTTTTGCATCCTCGATAATATTTGCATCAATTGCATTGGTAACACTCTGCGGAAATTTTTCTGTAGTTTTAAGCACACACCCTTTGGGTTCGAACGGACCTTCCGGGCAGTCTGCCACTGCCAGAAAGATACAGGACTGGCGCACACCCCAGCTGGAATTGGAGCAGTACAGACGATATTCTTTTCCCACCTTTACGATATCCGGTGCCCAGATATCTTCACTGCCGGTCCATTCCACCGACTCCTGCGGCGGACGTTCCACAACTTTTCCGATTTCCTGCCAGTGCACCAGATCTTTTGATTTCTGGCATATAGCACCTGTACTGTATGTATAATAATTTCCACTAACCTCATCATAAAATATTGCCGGATCGTGTATCATGCGTCTCTCCTTCTTGTTCCCATTTTTCATAGGGACAGTTCTGTCCTTTTACCGCAGCACGAAGCTGCACATAGCATCCGCAGGCACGGCACATATGCTCCCCATACCATGTGCATTTCCCACAACATGCCAGACGCCTTGCATACGTCACATCTTCTGCCTGTTCTTCCGGCGTAAGCTGTGCAAGGTACCGCAAAAGATATTCCTCCAGACCGCCCCCGTATTGTTTTGCCAGTTCGCATTTTCTGCAATACCGTTCTGATTCTTCCATATGATCCTGTCCATTTTGCATTATTGCAGGCGCAGCTCCACCACACTGCATGGAGGAAGCATGACTTTTATCCCATTTCCACACTTTTTATATGCAGTAAATTCTTCTTCTTTTACAAGTTCCGGAACATCAAACGTATTATGTGCGTGCATCTCTGCCGAGACAACCTTTGCTTCTTTCACTGAATATACGTGTTCATCTCCGGCAAACGCAATCTCTATTTCCTTTTCCTCATCCGCAGAAAGATTGTTTAATGTAACCGTAATGATATGCTCCGCATCCTCGGATACGGATTCCGTCACCTCCGGAACTTTCCATTCTCCTATACCGGTTTCGCCCACTCCTGTCAGTGTACTGTTCAAAAGCGTTGCACCCTGATGGTGCCGGTACATATGGAATACATGATACGTCGGTGTCTTAATCATCTTTGGTCCTTCTGTGAGAATGACAGACTGCAATACATTTACCATCTGTGCAAGATTTGCCATCTTCACGCGATCACAGTGCTTATTAAAGATATTCAGGGTGATCCCTGCAACCAACGCATCCCTTATCGTGTTCTGCTGATATAAAAAGCCCGGATTGGTTCCCGGTTCAACTGTAAACCAACAGCCCCACTCATCCACGATCATTCCGATTTTTTTATCCGGATCGTACTGATCCATAATCTTTCCGTGGCGTTCCACAAGAGTTTCCATATAAAGTGCTTTTTTTAATGTCTTATACCACACTTCTTCATCAAAATCCGTTGCACTTCCCTTGATTTCCCAGCCTTCCGGATGCACATAATAATGCAGGGAAAGCCCATCCATAAATCCATGAAATTCAGGAACGGTGTGATCATGGGTTGTCTCTAATACCTTCCTTGTCCAGTCATAATCATCCACATTTGCTCCGCCACAGATCTTTTGGATCGGTTTCTGCGGATCATAATTGCGCACATAGGTCTGATATCTGCGGTACTCATCTGCATAATACTGCGGTCTCATATTTCCCCCACATCCCCAGTTTTCATTTCCAACACCAAAATAATCAATGGTCCACGGCTCCTCATGTCCATTTTTTTTGCGCAGATCTGCCATCGGGGACACCCCGTTAAATGTCATATATTCAACCCATTCCGACATCTCCTGCACGGTTCCGCTTCCAAGATTTCCGTTAATGTAGGTTTTACATCCAAGCTGACGGCAAAGTTCAAAGAACTCATGCGTTCCGAAACTGTTGTCCTCTACCACACCACCCCAATGGGTATTAACCATTTTCTTCCGGTTCTCTTTCGGTCCGATTCCGTCTTTCCAGTGATACTCGTCCGCAAAACATCCCCCCGGCCAGCGCAATACCGGAATCTTAATCTCTTTGAGTGCTTCCACCACATCTGTACGCATCCCATTGACATTTGGAATTTCAGAGTTCTCACCCACATAGAGTCCTTCATAGATGCATCTGCCCAGGTGTTCCGAAAAATGCCCGTAGATCTCTGGTGCAATGGTACCTTCTTTTTTATTTCTGTTGATCATTAACTTTGCCATATCTCTTTACTCCTTTTGGATATATTGTACGCCCCAGAGAGTTTCCTCGTTGTCTCCTGCAGCCGAAAAACAAAACACCGGATTTTCCGCTTCATCGGTCATTTCCATTAATACCCCTTTATAAACGACACCGTCCAGTGTAATGGTAATGTAATTTGTGCCTTCCCTTACCTCATATGTACCGCTTTTTTCTCCACCGGTTACTTTTCCATCCGCAAACGTATATGCCTCCGCTTCGCGAATCTTACTGCTGATATCTGTTCCATGGTTTACTACATAAAATGTACCGGATACATCCGATTTTTTGTACCCCTTTTCCGAGAGAGTTTCTCCCATTGTGGCAAATGGTGCTGCAACAAACCACCCATCCTCATTTGTGTACATCTGATGTACACGCGGTTCATGATACTCTGTGCCATCGTCAAACCGCTGATGATATGTAATGTAATATTTCCCGTCATCATCCTGAAATGTGGACTGACCGCCCGGTGCCATATAGGTATAATTTAAACTCGGGAATGTATAATTCCCCATCATTTTTAAACCATAATTGAAATGATCGTCCTGATCTTCCAGTGTATTTCCTGCCACATCCACATATGGTCCCGTTGGCTTTTCACTGCGAAACTGCCGAATCTGATACCCACCATCACTCTGCAGGTCTCCATAAGAAACAAACAGATAATAATAGCCGTTTTCTGCGTCATACTGGATATATGGACCCTCAGCAGAGTGATGTCCACCACCAATCAGCCGATATCCATAATACGGATCGGCATCCTTGTCATCCACCGGATAAATCGGGTATCCAGTGGTGGGATCAATCTCCAGCAGAAAGATACCACCTGACCATGAGCCATAATTCATCCACATCCGCCCGTCTGCATCGGTAAAAATCGCCGGATCAATACAGTTTGGCCACTCCTTATTGTTGTATCCACCATATTCCAGATATCTGGAAATATCTGCATTTTTTCCGAGTACATCGTACAAATTCGTTTCGCTGATATTGCTTTTTCCATATCCGGAATATAAAATCGTATCCACATAAGTATACGGTCCCTCTATATTGTCTGCAGTTGCAAAACAGAGAGTCGATTTCACATAAGAAGATGTCGTACAGAAATACATGACATATTTCTTCATTGTCTCATTGTAAATTACATTTGATGCCCAGACAGAATACCCATTATCTGTGTTTTTTCCGACAAAATCAAAGGCAGCGTACGGCTCTGTCAGCAAATTGTCAAACAGTGTATTCGCTGCATCAACACCATTTGCAAAATAATTCCATTTACGCAGGTCCTGACACTTTGCCCCTACCATATGACTGCCGAACATATAATATGTATCGCCTTCCCTGATGATCTGCGGATCGTGACAGGATGCTGCAACCGTAAATCCGCCTTTTTTTATCTCATCTGCTGCGGCCTCCTTCCCAACGGAAGAACCGCCGGAGGCGCAACCGGATGCAAGGCATGCCAGAAGCCCTGCAACGGTCAACACACGAACTATTTTTTTCTTAATCATACGCAAACACCGGCTTTCCGTTTTCATCCCATTGAACCTGCATCAGATGTGCATGACGGTTTGGATTATAGAGAGGATTTCCCTCTATCTCTGTTTCTGTGCGTGCATGGTATACCATGATATCATTTCCATCTTCATCTTTGGTAAAAGAATTATGTCCCGGTCCGTAAATTCCTTTTTCATAACTGCTTTGTAATACCGGATGACGCTCCTTTCTCCAATTTAACGGATCCAGCAGATCCGTTCCGCTGGTTGCAGTAAGCATACCGACACAATAGGCAACCCCTGTGTCACTCGCCGAATATGTCAGGTACAGTTTATCCCCGTGATGAATCACTGCCGGTCCCTCATTTACCCAGAATCCCACACGTTCCCAATCATAATCCGGTGTTGTAAGAAGCACCTGCACCGTTGCCAGCTTGCACGGAGACTCCATTTTTGCAATATAAAGATTGGAAATCTGCTTGCCTACTCCAACCTTTTCTGCCCACACGTAGTAATAATCTCCGGCATCCTCAAATACGGTTGCGTCCAGGGAGAATGCTTCAAACGAGAATTCATCCCCATCTGCACGCTGCATTTTGCCTTTTTCCACCCATGCATCTGCCAATGGGTCCTGCCCCTGACATTCCAGCACATATGGACGGATTTTCCAGATATCCTCTTCTTCACCACCGGCAAAATAGATGTACCATTTTCCTTCCAGATAGTGCAGTTCCGGTGCCCAGATATGCTTGCTCATCGGACCACTCTCATGCTTTTTCCAAATGACCACTTCCTCTGCCTGTGGAAGATCTGCCAATTTTTTTGCCCGGCGCAGTACAATGCTGTCATATGCCGGAACCGATGCCGTAAAATAATACCAGCCATCCTTTTCATACACATACGGATCTGCTCTCTGCAGAATCCAAGGTTCATTAAATTTCAGTCTCTTATCCATATGTTTTCTCCACTATATTTTATAATTTTATAAATTATTTTATTTATATTTAAAATTATATAGAGGATGAACATAAAATGCAACTATTTTAGATTTCTTTAAACAATTTTAGTTATGTTGAACAATATTGTGCATTTGTTTTTGTGGAAAAACCTGTATTTGACATTTCTCACTTTATGTAATATTATTTATTAGGCTTCTAATAATTAGAATACTAACAAAGGAAACTTTTTATTTTATGAAAGAATCACTTCATTATCTTCTGATGTCCGACCATTTCCTGTTTCAGAAGAAAATGGGCGTGTGATATAAAAAACGGGAGGCTTTTGCCTCCCGTCATGTGTTTTTCTATAAAACAGCCTGCAAAATCAGTGACATAATCACAATGACCGCACATACCACACCGCTTATCCGCATCGTTCTGCTGACATCTTTTTTCTCACTTATCCGTTTGAGCCATCCCGTTGTATACAGTATGTTTGCAATAAGCGTGCCAAGCGTCCACGCATACAGATCCCGCTTCACACTTTCCCAAAACGGAGACACTGCCAGTCCACCTGCGTCCATGACCATTGCAATCAGTATTGTGATCACACCGGTAATTCCTATGATCCGTACCCGTTTTAAGAGCCTTGCGTTGTTTGTCTCTGTATAATCCGTTACTTTGATTACGGTTTCCTTTAATTCCTCATTCATCTGCTCGCTTTTCCTTTCTCCATCAATGATTTCCCGGATATCAACTTCATAAAAATCTGCAAGTTCCAACAGCATGCTGATATCGGGCATATTGCTTCCCGTCTCCCAGCGTGACACCGTGCGGCTTGTGATCTGAAATTTTTCCGCAAGCTGCTCCTGCGTCAGCTTCTTTTCATTGCGCAGTTGTTTTAAAAAATAACCTGTCTTTTTCTGATCCATAATGAAATCTCCTCTTGCTTTCCATCCATGTAAATCTGCTCCTCCTTTCGCAGATTACAATACCTGTTTTTTCCGGCAAAAACCACGACATAAAGCGAGAACTGCCGTATTTTCTGCACCGGACATGAAATGTCTGCCCGGAATGGTTTCCCATATCCACCTTCCCTCAATGACAACGGATTCTGGCTGACTTTTTTAATTCCTTTTAACACCTGTATCTGAGCTGAATGGTCAAGTTTTTTCATATCCTTTTCCGCTTCCTCTAAAAACTCAATACTCCATATCATTCGATATCTGCATCCTCCGCTTCCAAAAGTTCTGCTTCACTGATGCCCAAATGTTTCATCACTGAATCATATGAAACGGTCTCTTTATTCCCGTTATCATCCAAACGTTTATTTGCTTCCAACAAAAGAAAATAATCTTCCTCAATCTCCGTTAATCTTGTATACTCTTCGGGTGACAGAATAATTGCAGAAGGCTGGTTATTTTTTAAAACAATCAGTTCTTTTTCGGAACGAAGTCTATCAAATATCTTTGCAGCCTGCCCTTTGTTAAATTGTGAAATTGGAACAAGACTCTGTAAAAAATCAGATGCAATTGCCATAACAGACACCTCCATTGTTTAATTTCACTTATATTATATGCAGGAACAAGCCAAGAATCAATATAAAAAATGTATTATTTTCTTTATAATTTTCATTATTATTTATTGTTCTTATTTCATGTTCACAGGACAATACACGATATATGTATACGTTCCATCCTCATTTTTCACAGTAGAATCTCCATTGGGCGGTTCACTTTTTCTTGCCCTGTGACACAAATTTGCATATACTTATTTTATCAAATAACATCAGGAGAAACCCATGATCTATTTAAAAAATCCCCTGTGCCTTGGCATGGAAGAATCAGAATATAAAGAAATGCTCGCTCTGGGCGGTATGCGCCAGAAACATTTTGAAAAAAATGAAGTGATTTTGTCTGCCGGATGCACCACGCACGAGATCGGGCTGGTGCTGTCCGGAAGCGTTAATATTGAAAATCTCGACCTGTGGGGCAGCAAAAGCATTTTGAGCAACATCGGTGCCGGACAGGTTTTCGGGGAAACCTATGCATTTTTCCGCGAAACACTGATGGTCGATGCGGTTGCTGCCCAGCAGACCGATATTCTATTCTGGAATCTGGATATTCTTGTCCACACGCCGCATCCCGCAAGCACCTGGCAGCCAAAATTTATCCGGAATCTGCTACAGATCTCCCTGCGCAAAAATCTCGCGCTCTCCCAGCGGATTTTCTGTACAACCCCGAAAACGATCCGCGGGCGGCTGCTTGTCTATCTGTCAAACCAGGCGGCAAAAGCCGGCAGCAATTATTTTAAGATTCCGTTTGACCGGCAGGGGCTGGCAGACTATCTGAACGTCGACCGCAGTGCGCTTTCCAAAGAGCTTGGCAAAATGCGGGACGAAGGAATTCTGACCACCCGGAAAAATGCGTTTACCCTATACGGATTGTCTCATGAGCCGCTCCTTTATGTTTCATTTCCAAAGGCCTTTCACTAATAATACAAACGAAAAATCGGAAAGGTTACAAAAAAAGGAACCCTGTCCGGATATCTTTCCGGACAGGATTCCTTTTTATTATGTTCTCCTACTCTGCCAGCTTAAACCTGCCAACCAGATTCTTCAGTCCTTCCGACTGTGCGGAAAGCTCCTGGCTTGTCGCAGAAGTTTCTTCTGCAGCTGCGGAGTTGCTCTGTACGACACTGGAAATCTGCTCGATTCCCTGCTCGATCTGCTTTAACATATTTGCCTGCTCGGTAGAACTCTCGCTGGCACCCTTTACCGCATTCGCAAAATCATTCATGGATTCAAGAATCTTATTTAATGCAGCAACCGTCTTTTCTGTAATCTGGTTTCCGTTTTCAATTTCCTGCAGAGATTTTTCAATCAGATCGCGAGTATTGACTGCCGCCTGTGCACTGTCACCCGCCAGTTTTCCGATCTGATCTGCCACAACCGCAAAACCTTTTCCGGCTTCCCCGGCACGTGCTGCCTCAATGGAAGCATTCAGGGACAACAGGTTGGTCTGACTTGCAATCTCCTCGATGGAACCGATGATGTTTTGGATTTCCTGTGAGGTACTGCTGATCCGCTCCATGGCATTGGTCAATGCCTGTAATTCTTCTCTGCTTTGATCTGCCTGTTCTACGGCAGTGCGTACCATCTGGTAAGCCCCGGAAGCGCTCTCTGCGCTGGATTCTGCAATTCCGCTGACACTCTCTACCGTTGCTGTCAGTTCTTCTACTGCACCTGCCTGATCGGTGGCACCTTCTGCCAAAGCCTGTGCCCCGCCTGCCAGCTGCCCGGAACCGGATGCAACCTGCTCAGATGCTTCATTAATCTGTGTCATGGTATCACTCAGTTCATGTTTTAATTTGCTCATGGACTCATACTGCTGTTTGAAATTTCCAATATAAATCTGTGGATTATTACTGGATACATTGAAATTTCCTTCTGCCATTTCTCCCAGAAGATAACTGGTATCCTGCACAATCACCTCCAGAGTTTTGCATGCCTGCCGGAAATTACCGGCAAGTTTTCCGAGTTCGTCTGGAGATTCATAATTTATTTCCACATCAAGCTGTCCTGCTTTCAGTTTCTCAGCTGCACTTTCCAGTTCCTGAATTGGCTTTAGCATAATTCCGGTAATGGTGGTCCGGATGACAGTGGAGAAAGCCACTGTTCCTGCTCCTATGAGAATCATCAGAATAATGCTCACAAGTCCCGTTACCCTGGCAGATGTATACTGACTCTTTGCCTCTGCGGATGCCACTTTTCCGATATCAACCAATATATCCTGAATTTTCTCTGTTGCATCATTATAATCGGAATTAAACAGTGCCAGAGCTTCGTCATTTTTATTCCGCTTCGCCAGTTCCACGACCGCTGCCCGCTGTTTTTTCAGTTCTTCTATCGCATCTTTTAATTCCGCAACTTTCTTTTTATCATTATAAGACTTCTCCAGTGCGGTAACATTTTTTCCAACCTGATCTGCATACTTCTGTGCCAAATTAGAATAACTCTGTGTGGAACTTGCATCATCGGTTGTCATCGACCACAAAATATATTTTCCCACAAGCTGTATATCTTTACGGATTTCCATCTGCAATGTGCTGTTTGCATATGCTTCCTTGTAAAACTTATAAGTATCCACATTCATCTTTACAATGGAAACAAGCGAAACAACCACAGCAATAGCAAGCGTTACAATGACTGTAGTAAATGCATACTTCAACTTCGTTCCTACCTTCAGTTTTCGGTAAAACTCTTCTATATTTTTTCGTCCTGCCATTTTCTCTGTTCCTTTCTTTATTCCGCTTTAAAATATTTGTTTTATCATACGCTTTTTTTCCTCCCACTGCAATGTTTTTGTCGAAAATATGCAAATTTTATCTTTTTCCACACTCAGAAATTCCCCCCTGGTTTGTCCCCTTTGCATTCCAATAAAATGATGGTACAATGATGACATAACACAAAACATCTGTTTTACATATATTGTTGGAAATGGAAATGAAATGGAAAAAGCACAGATTCGAATAATCCGAAGCAAAAGAAAAACCGTTGCACTGGAAATCCGTCCGGATTTATCGGTTCTGGTAAGGGCACCTTACTGGATGGCAGACTGGCAGATCCGTAAATTTGTCGATGAAAAATCAGACTGGCTGTATGCCCATCTCCGGGAAATGGAACAAAAACAAAAATTGGAAGCTGCACGCCCGAAAGCCGCACCTTTAACTCCCGGGGAATTGCAGGTGCTTGCAGATGAAGCACTGCGCGTAATTCCGGAACGGGTACGGTTTTATGCCCCGGTTGTCGGCGTGACCTATGGCAGGATCACCATACGAAACCAGCGTACACGCTGGGGAAGCTGCAGTGCAAAGGGCAATCTTAACTTTAACTGCCTGCTGATGAAAGCACCGCCGGAAGTGCTGGATTACGTGGTTGTCCATGAGCTGTGCCACCGGCTGGAGATGAACCATTCACCACGCTTCTGGGCACAGGTGGAGCGTGTGCTTCCAGACTATAAGGTTTCCCGCAAATGGTTACGGGAACATGGCAATGAGCTTATGGATTTAAACCCATAAGAAGGAGATACCGGTATTCCTGCATCTCCTTCTTGCTTTCATGTTATTTTTTACATGTAATATCGTTCTGTTCTCAATTACTTTCTATTGTATAAGTCCCCTCTTCAAAATTTACATGCAATTCGGCATATGCCCCGTCATATTCCCAGCGGATTTCCAGAGAACTCTCCTCTCCGGAGATTGTCACCTCTGCACCTTCCGAAAATGCCTTATGGGTATTTCTCATACGGATTAGCGCAAGCTGTTTTTGAACCACATCTTTTTTCAGTCCTTCCGCGATCTGATCAACGGAAATATTTGTCCGATTGATTTCCTTATGTCCGGATTCCCCTGCACGCTGCACCGCTTCATGGTCATTTTTTCCGGCAAACAGATCCAGATACCAGATCTGCGGTTTGCCCGGCATAAACATCTGGATGGCCCGCGCCAGAAGCATTTTTTCATCCGACTCTCCCAATGCACTGTAGTACGTGGCATTTACCTGATAATACAGATTCTTTTGTCCATGTAAATTTTTGACCATGCCCCCACGGGATACAATCCGGTCAATTAACGACTGGATCTCCTCTTTTGGAAGCAGTCCCTTTAAATCCAGAAGCGGGATACCGTCGTGACAGCCAAGCATGTTGACCGTGGAGATCTTCTTTTCCACAATTTCCTTCGCCCATGCTGCAAGGTATGTTCCGCGCCTGTTCTCAATCGCATCAATGACCAGTCCCGGCAGGAAAAAGTCGTAGGTCGCATAGCCTTTTTCTGCAAGCGTCTGGTATATTTTTTCGTCATACGCTGCGTGGATCTCCGGCAAAAGCGTAAGTCCCAAAGGTTCTGCCAGCGCATGAATCTTCTGTAAAAGTTCCCATGTCTCCGGATCATTGAGGAAGTTTTTCTTTCCCGGTGTCTTCGGCGCATAGGCAAAGGCATCCAGCCGCACGATCGCCGCTCCATAAGAAGCTATTTTCTCCAGTGTTTCACGATAAAACTCCCACACCTTTGGCGACTGGATGTTTACATCCATCTGTCCAAGATAGTGTCTGCCATGCACTTCCTGATAAAAGGTATTCCAGTACGGCACCTTTTTTCCATCTGGAAATTCCACCATCAGGATCGGCAGCCCGGGTTTGCGGAAAAACATCTGCTTCAGGCAGCTTTCCTCCGGCTGGATATAGCCTTCCTCCGTCATGGTTCCATGCCCTTCCCAGAAGCGGTTCCAGTCGATGAAAAAATCGCGGTACGCAGAAGCCTCCCCTTTTTCCACAAGATCCTGAAACTGTGGGGACTGTGCGGAAGCATGGTTTAAAATAAAATCCAGTTTCAGGTCAATCCCCATATTCTTTAACTGGTCAAGGTCTTCCCGGTTGGCAAGCTGCTCATTCAGGTCATAGTCGATCACGGAAAATCCCCGGTCGAGATCGGAATGATACAGGCTCGGCAGAATGTAAAAGGAAGAAAATACATCCTGCATTGCCTCAGTTTTTAGCAATGTTACAATATCTCCCAGATTTCCTCCAAGACTGTCGGGATATGCATTGAGCATCGGTTTATGGTTCATAAACTCTTCCGTCCTTTCCCACGATTAATCCTGCATTTTTGCGCTGCACTTCAAGTTTTTCCTGTTCCAGTTCTACCACGCGGCAGATAAACGGGCTTGCGGCATTCTCATCGCGGTTTCTGCGGATACGCCGCTCCCTGGTCTCCTCTGGGGAACTTTCCAGAAAGACGGGCAGATCCACACCATGTAAATCGTCACTGCCTCCGTGTGTCCACTCCAGAAGTAATACGGATATTCCGGAAAAATCGGTTTCTTCCGATGAAATCTCGCCATCTTCCCGTCCCATATGCCGCAATGTGATCGTATCTTTTCCCTCATGAAATGCCGCAAGCACTTCATTGATCCGGTCGAAGTCAATCTCTTTCTTTGTTCCGAGATATCCACGCAGTCCATCTTCCCCCGTTTCTTTATACACACGCATCCGTTCTTCATCATTGCGTTTTGGAATCCGGTGTGGATAATCATCGCCCGAGAGCAGATAACAACCAGTTCCGTCATTTAAAAAGTACTGCTGCAATGCCGTTGCGAGTGTTGTTTTTCCGGAACCGGAACCACCGTAAAGGCTGATGACCACTCGATTTTTGGCATTCCTGTCACACCATTTCTGCACTTTTTCATATAATGTTCCAGCCTCTTTCAGCTCTGTAAGAGAAAACTGATATGCCTCATATTCTCCGGTAAACGGCGGAAGCGGAATTCCCGCATGCATCAGTGCTGCACCGGAATACTGCCTGCCGCTCTGTTCTTCCAGATACACGGCATCCGGTTTTAACCCACGCAGGCGGACATAAACGGTCGCCTGATTTGCCTCTGCCATAAGACGCACTACGCTTACCAGTGCATGATCCTGTTGCTCTGAGACGGACATCCATGCCGCAATTTCATCCGTAAACGGATCCGACAGCCGCCAGTACGTTCCCTCGTTAATGAGCGTTTCATACTTCTTGTACGTTTTGATCTGCTCCCGGATCTGCTGTTTTTCCTCATCCGATAAAAGCGCCGGGTTTAATTCGTAACCGAAAGTTCCTGCCATCGCCGTCACTCCACGGGTATGCAGACTTGTCAATCTTCCTGTCTGGTGATTCGGCACTGCGGAAACATGTGCCCCCACAGCAGAAACCGGATAAAAAAAGGAGGTTCCGTACTGAATCCTTGTGCGGTTAATCGCATCCGTATTGTCACTGCACCAGATCTGCGGAGAATAATAAAGCATTCCTGCATCAAATCTGCCACCTCCGCCGCTGCATCCTTCCAGCAGCAAATCCGGGTAACGGTTCGTCAGACGTTCGAGGAAATCATAAACACCAAGTACATAATCATAGGAAAGATTTCCAGCATAGACATCTGCCATGCTGCGGTTCATATCCCACTTGACATAATCAATTTTTCCCTGATCGAGCACGGCACAGATCTGGTCAAATACACAGTCGCGCACTTCTTTTCTGGAAAAATCAAGCAGTAGCTGGTTTCTCGAGCGCACCGGCTTTTTCCCCGGAATCCGGATCGCCCAGTCCGGATGCGCCCGGTACAGATCACTGTCTTCATTGACCATCTCCGGCTCAATCCAGATGCCAAATTTCACGCCCTGCTCATGCACACGGGTAATAAGATCTGCCAGACTGCCCCCCAGTTTCTTTTCGTTGACCTGCCAGTCCCCAAGGGAAGAATTGTCATCATTTCTTTTCCCGAACCAACCGTCATCCATCACTACCATATCAATCCCAAGGGAAGCGGCTTCTTTTGCCAGATCCACAATCGTATCTCCCGTAAAATCGAAATAGGCTGCCTCCCAGCTGTTGATCAGCACCGGACGCTGCATATGGACATATTTGCTGCGGCACACATGGTTACGGATGCAGTTATGATACTGCTGCGACAATGCAGACAATCCATCTGCCGAATAGGATAAAATGACTTCCGGCACCGTAAAGGTTTCTCCAGCCGCGAGCGGGTAGGAAAACAGTTCTTCATTTAATCCAAGAAGCAGGCGCGTCTGGTTGAACTGGTCTTTTTCCGCCTCACAGGAGAAATTGCCGCTGTATACAAACAGCATGCCATAGCAGCTGCCTGCCGTCTCTGTTGTCCCTTTTTCTGCCAGAATTACTGCCGGATTATACTGATGGCTGGATGTTCCCCTGCGGCTGCCAAACGCAATCGTTCCATGTCCCAGCGGGGTGCGCTCCAGATTGCGCTCCATGGCATGCTTTCCATAAAACCGCAGGACATCAAACTCTCCCTGTACAAAATCCAGACAGGCTGCCGCTGCCTTTTCGATCGTAATCTGTCCGGTTCCCATATTTTTAATCCGGACACTCCTTGTAATGATATCGGTTTCTTCTAAAACGCCATACAGCAGATGCACTTCAACCTGTGCGTTTTCATCTGCAAGGACTATTTCCAGTGTCTGTGCTTCGTTTTCATCTGCCCAGACAGCCGGAAGTCCCTGTAACTGATACTTGCCGCTTCGGATCTCATAGCTCTTAAAAAGCAGATCTGCACTTTCCACCCCTTTTTCATTTTTGATATTCAGCGCGATATTGCGGTAATCCCCTGTGCCAAGGGACGGATACTCCTGTGGCAGCGCATCCAGCGAATAGGTGCGGTCCATGCCCGCTGCATAAGGATTTCCGGAAAATCCGCGGTCTGCATAGGTTAAGACATAATCCATGGAACTGTTTGTTTTTTCCCCATAGTACAGATGCAGCAGATATCCCAATGGGTCGACCTGCATCTGATAGGTTGTATGCGCTGTATGCAGGGTAAAGATTTTTTTATTTGGATTGTATATAATTGCCATAGAAGCCACCTCGTTTTATTTTTTATCCTTTGACTGCACCGTTTGCCACACCATTCAAAATCTGTTTCTGACAGATCATATAAAAGATCAGGATCGGGATCAGTGCCAGAATATAGGAGGCAAACGCCAGATTGTAATTGGTTCCAAACTGTGTCTGGAAGTTAAGCTGTGCAAGCGGCAGCGTATTCTGTCCGGTTCCGGACATGATAACAAGTGGTGTCATTACATCATTCCACGTTCCAAGTGCAGTCAGAATCGCAACCGTTGCATGCATCGGTTTCATCATCGGAAAAACGACTTTCCAATAAGTTGTCCAGGTGCTTGCGCCATCGATATCTGCAGCCTCCTCCAATGCTACCGGAATATTTTTTAAATATCCACTGTAAAGCAGGACATTCATTGGCATGTAAAATACCAGATACAACACGATGACACCGGCACGGTTTCCAAGTCCCATGTGTGCCGTCTGTTTTACCAGAGGCATCATTAAGATGGAAAATGGAACAAACATACCACTGACAATATACAGATAGATAAAACGGAAACTTTTTCTTCTTGCCATGCCCCGCCCGATCACATAGCCTGCAATCGAGTGGATCAGAATTGCCAGTACGATCGTTACCAGAGTGATCAGTAAACTGTTTCCAAGAGAACGCCAGAAATCGGTCACTTCCATTGCCTGACGGAAGTTTTCAAAACTCCATTGTTTCGGGAAAGAAAGTGCACCCGCCACATCGTTTGTCATCTCACTTGGTTTCTTAAACGCAATGATCGCTGCCATATACAGTGGAAAAAATACGGTAACCGTACCCAAAATCAGAACAATCGTAAGTACCCGGTTTGTTTTCTGTTTTTCTTTCATCATAACTGCTCCTCCTTCTTATTCATGACTGTCATCTGGAAAAGTGAAATTGCCACAATCACAATAAAGAAAATAACTGCATTTGCACTCTGGAATCCAAACTGTCCGCCATCCATACCATTTTTATAAATCAGGTAAGAGATCGATTCGGTGCTCTGTGCCGGACCTCCCTTGGTCAAAGACATGATCTGGTCGAATACCATGAGAAAATTCTTTGTGCTCAATACTAGATTGATTGTTACAAACGGCATAACCAGTGGAAATGTTACTTTCCAGAACTGTTTCCATTTACTTGCTCCATCAAGCATACTCGCCTCGTAAACTTCCTCCGGGACGGTCTGCAGACCGGAAATATAAATAATGGTATTCATGGCAACTGCCTGCCATACACCAACAATCAGCACACCAATCCATGCGTATTTTTCACTTGCAAGAATACTGTTCTGCAAAAATCCAATATGGAACACATTTCCCACAGTTGGGAGAATGTAAGTAAAAATAAAACTAAAAATATAACCGATGACAAGTCCGCCTAAAATATTCGGCACAAAATAAATACCGCGCAGTGCACTTTTGCAACGGATCTTACTGTTTAATCCAACTGCCATGATCAGACTCAGCACATTTACCAGTATCGTTCCTGCCAGTGCATATTTAAACGTAAACACATAGCTTTTTCCCACGCGGGAATCCGTAAACAGATCTGCATAGTTCCGGAACCCGACATAATCGTACGTTCCATATCCTTTATAATTGGTAAAGCTGTAAATCACACCTTTAATCATTGGAAGTGTATTGAATGCAAAAAATAAAATCACAACCGGTATGACAACCGCCCAGAATGTTTTGTCCCTGTTTGACATTTTCTTTTTCATTGTTCATCCCCCTGTTCTTTCTGATAATCCTGTACTTTCCGAATCAGATCCCGGTTATAGCGCTTCCAGTCGGAATCAAATTTTTTCAAAAACTTTTCCTGTGCATTATCGCTTGTATCCAGCAGGAACGTCTGGATCATGGCATCCACACTCATCTCACTCGGATAATGGTGATCCTGATAATCTGCCATGCGGTTGTTTTCAATGTAAGGACGCATATCCTTGAGTGTTTCCGGAATTGCAAAATCCCCATCCTTGCAGGCAATTCCGCCCTGATCATCCAGATAAATCTGAATGGTTTCATCGTCATACAGATATTTTAAAACTTCATATGCTGCTTCTTTGTTTTTGCATGCTTTCATCACAGAAAACTGTAAATCAATTCCTGAATTTAATACATTGTCTGATTCCTCATCATTTGCAGGAAATGTAAAAGAGCCGATATTCATGTCCGGGTTGACCGATTTGATCTGCGGGATCGCATAGCTTCCGATCGGATACATGGCAGATTCCCCGCGGGCAAATGCTGTACAAGCATCGTTATAACCGTATGCATACGGATTTTTTTCGGCGTAATCCAAAAGCGCACGCATCTTTTCTGCTACCGGTCCATACGTATCGGAAAATGTGGTATTTCCCATATTTACCTGATTGCAGGTGTCCGAATCGGTAAGTCCGACTGCCAGCGCATTCCACGGAGCCAGACAGGTCCAGGTATCTTTAAAGCCCAGATACAGCGGAAGTGTTCCGCTTTGCTTTATTTCATCACACAGTGTGGTAAATTCCTGCCAGGTGGTCGGAACTTTCCAGCCATTTTCCTCAAACAGATCTTTGTTATATAAAATTCCTGCCGCGTTTGCCACATATGGAAGTGCATACGTGCCATCCTTTGGAATAAACTCCAGTTCCTTATCCATATCCAGATATGCCTGTTTTACGGTCTGGACTTCATCCAGACCGGAAATATCTTCAAACAGGTCTGCATCTAAAAAATTGGAGTAGTTGATATCACCTCCGATTGCGATGATATCCGGATAATCCTCCCGGATAAAACGTGTCTTTAAAATGGTCATTGCTTCATTTGGAGATGAAATCGTCAAATGAATGTCATCATGTGTTTCATTGAACCGCTTTTCAATTTTTTCAAATGCCTTAACTGCTTCTGGTTTGTAGGAAACCACTTCAATCTCCGTTTTTCCATCCGCCCTTTTTTCGCTTCCGCATCCAGCAAGTCCTGTCATACACATACCAAGTGCAAGTACAGCCGCAAGACCACGGAAAATATTCCTTTTTGCCATATTCCTCTCTCCTTTTCTTAAATATATCCGCTTGCCTTTTTGATAATCTGATTATAACATACCTTTATGCGTCCTTAAATACCCACATTTTTTTAATTTTATACCCAAATGCAATATTTTGTGCTATAATAGATACTAATATCGCATTTTGGTATATACGGAGTGTTTTATGAGTAATACATTTTTTAATATTTTTCCAAATGAAAATTTTATCGATCTGTGCATGTATCAGTTTGGATACGAACAGTGTGATCCCGGTCATTCTTTCGGACCTGCAACACGCAACCACTATCTGTTTCACTATGTTCTTTCCGGAACCGGAACGCTTATGGCAGACAATGCAAAGGGGGATACACAGACCTATTCCGTAAAAAGCGGACAGGGATTTATGATTTTCCCGGGGCAGATCAATACTTACATTGCCGATGAACAGCTTCCATGGGAATATATGTGGATCGAATTTGACGGCTTACGTGTAAAAGAGGCTTTAAGTGTCACAGATTTGTGCAAAGACGCGCCCGTTTATCATTCCCATTCCAAAGAATTACGGGAAAAACTTGCCGATGAAATGCTTTATATCGTCAATCATCCGCAGGAATCCTCCTTCCATCTGATCGGGCATCTGTATCTGTTTTTGGATTATCTGCTGCAGTCGGCAAAGTCAGCAACGCTGATCTCCAGTGGGCGCATGAGTGATTATTATATAAAAGAAGCGATCAATTATATGGAACAGAATTTTCAGAATACTATTTCGATTGAAGATATCGCTGCGGTATGTGGCATCAACCGGAGTTATTTCGGAAAAATCTTCCGCAACTCGACCGGTCGCTCCCCACAGGAATTTCTTATGAACTACCGCATGGTAAAGGCTACGGAATTATTAAAGCTGACTTCCTTATCCATTGCAGATGTCGGCTCTGCTGTCGGATACGAAAATCAGCTTCATTTTTCCCGTGCTTTTAAAAATATTTATGGTGTTTCTCCGCGGGAATGGAGAAAACAGAACAAATAGCTTATGCTTCCTGCTTCTTTGCAGTAAACAGTTTCTTCAGACAGCTGAATGCAACCAGCACACCGAGAACCATCAGAAGAATAGCCACGATAAACTGCAGACCGTCTACCAGGAAAGTTGCCTGACCACCGGAAATATTGGAAACCAGTGCAATGGTCTTCTGGATCAGTGCGGTAAACGTAACTGCCAGCATAACAAACATCGGTATGTAAAGTGTCCAGCCGGTTCTTCCAGTTGTCTTTAAGAATACCGCAAGTGCAATCAGTACAAGTGCTGCAAGCAGCTGGTTCGCAGAACCAAACAGTGGCCAGATATTATTGTATCCGCCAAGAGTCAGTAAATAACCAAAGAATAAGGTAATAATTGTTGCAAAATATTTATTAGTCAGAACTTTCTGCCAGCCCGGCATCTTGGAAGTGTCAGTAGTATCCCCGTAAAACAGCTCCTGAAACGACATACGTCCGATCCGTGCAACAGAATCGAGAGAGGTCAGTGCCAGTGCAGATACACACATCGTCATAAATACGGTAGCAACCTGTACCGGAATACCGAATTTTTCGAAAAATCCTGCAACACCAGCAGAGAAAATAGAAAACGGAGTACCCTCCGGCTTTGTTCCGTTTACGGCAACCGCACCAACAACAACCAGTGCAATGACTCCGAGCAGTGACTCTACCACCATGGCACCATAACCGACCATTGGCATATCTTTCTCATTACTGATGGTCTTTGATGATGTTCCGGAAGAAACCAGACTGTGGAATCCGGATACCGCACCACAGGCAATCGTTACAAATAAGGTAGGGAACAGATAACTGCCATCTACATTAAATCCGCTAAATGCATTCAGCTTCATAGTCGGATGCTCGGCAATGACACCGACAACCGCACCAATGATCATGCCCAGCAGCATGAAAGTGGTCATGTAATCACGCGGCTCCATGAGCAGCCACATCGGCATGACAGAGGCAAGGAACAGATATGCCATAACAATATAGATCCAGGTACTCTTTGTCGCATACATTGGAAGTTTCATACCAATGATAAACATGACAACCAACAGGGCAATGGCAACCACTGCGCGAACCCACTCTTTCATTTTCCCGACCTTTTTCTGAATCAGGCCAAAGATGATGGCAACAACGATAAACAACATGGAAATGGATGCTGCTGCGGAATTCGCATAGCCTGTTGCCTTTGTCATCCCTTCCACACCTTTTCCGACAAACGTTCCGGCAACCATATCGGTAAAAGCTGCCATAACCAGAAGGGTAAACAGCCAGCAGAACAGCATAAATAATTTCCGTCCGGTTCTTCCGATATATTTCTCGATGATCATTCCCATCGATTTTCCTTCATTTTTAACGGAAGCATACAGTGCACCGAAATCCTGCACGGCTCCGAAAAACAGACCTCCGATCAGCAGCCATAACAATACCGGCACCCAGCCGAATACGGATGCCAGGATCGGTCCGGTGACAGGTCCCGCACCTGCAATGGAAGAAAACTGATGGGCAAACACTGTCAGTTTGGAGGAAGGAACATAATCCTGTCCATCTTCATGCGTATAAGCCGGAGTTTTTGCTTTCGGATCCAGCCCCCATTTGCTGGCAAGCCAGCGTCCGTATAACAGATAGCCGGCACCAAGTACTACAATTGCAATTAATACGATAACTAAACCATTCATTGTTTTTTCGCCATTTGGCGACTCCCTTCTTAAATATTTGCAAAGAGACAGGAACAAGAATTTAAAAAGCCTCCGTCCCATATACCTGTTACAGTATATAAAGACGAAGGCTTATTTTATGCTTCCGCGTTACCACTTTATTTGCCGTATCAAACGACCGCTCACTCTCATCTCAACAGACTCCCCTCTGCAGAAATAAGGTTCCTGATAACGGTAGAATACCGGTGAAGCTTACTGTCCTGACGGAATTCAGCCCACAGCTCACAGAGGATGGTCACCATATCTGTCTGTTGTCTCGCACCGCCCGACAACTCTCTGGAAAAAAGTATATTGTGATCGTATTCTGTTCTATGCATTTGCTCTATGACTCTTCGTTAACAAAAAACATAGCACTTGATTCGACAATTGTCAATACACCTTTCAACTATTTTCTCTTTTTTCTTGCAAGAACGACACTTTGGATCACCAGGAACAGACAAAGCATTGCTGCAATTGTGATGCCTGTCCACCATGCCTGATCCAGTCCGGCGGAGGAAACAATATTCTGAATCGTACTGAGGGAGAGTACACCGAAGAATGTTCCAATGATGTTTCCGACACCGCCGGTCAGGAGTGTTCCACCAATAATGGATGATGCAATCGCGTTCATTTCCATTCCGCTTGCATGTGTTGCCGCACCGGAACCGACATGCAGGAAATATACATAGCCTGCAATACCGGCGAGCAGCCCACTCAGCAGATGCGCAAGAAAACGTGTCTTTTTAACGTTAATTCCAAGCATAAGAGCACTCTGGCGGTTACCTCCAACCGCATAAAACGAACGGCCAAGCTTCGTCCAGCGAAGCATGACAAACATAATCACAACGATCAGGATTGCCACAATCACACCGATTTCCACATATGCATTCACATATTTGCCAATACGGTTGACAGATCCCATTCCCGGAACAATTACACGGGTATCTTTCAATTTCACAAATGCCTCATTTTGTACATTGAACGGATCTGTATGTACGATAGAAGTCATACCTCTTGCAAAGAACATACCTGCAAGTGTTACGATAAATGGCTGAATATCCAGATACGCTACCAAAAATCCCTGTACCAGCCCAAATCCAAGTCCAATGGCAAGTGCAATCAGGAGAGATACAAACACATTTCCGCCCTTGAAATCCAGATATACCGCGCAGCACATACTTACAAGTGCAACGACACCGCCGACTGAAATATCAATGCTTCCGGTAATCATAACCAGACTAAGTCCGCATGCTGTAATGATCAATGCGCCATTGGCGTTTAAAATATTAAAAAATGTCTGTGGTTTTAAAAATCCGCCGCCCTCAAAAATCATCGCGCCGATATACATCAGGAAAAATACAACGATGGTGATTGTCAAAAGCAGGTTGGCATCGGAAAGTGATACCTTTTTTAAGGATTTTGATTTCATATTAGCCTACCTCCTTTGCATTTCTTACTTTCATCTTCTGTGAAAAAGATGCAAATTTTTCCCGTACCACCGGAGCACTGATGACAACTAGGATAATAACAACAATTGCCTTATAAGCAGAGATTGCTTCGGATTTTACGTTGAACTTATACAGTGTTGTGGTTAAAAACTGAATGACATATGCACCCAGAATAGATGCCGGCAGATTAAATTTGCCACCGCTTAATGAATTTCCTCCAAGTGCTACTGCAAGGATCGCATCCATCTCAATATCTTTTGCAATAACAGAATAGTTAATTGTGGAAATACGACTTACTTTGATCAGTGCTGCCACTGCCACACAAAGTCCTAAAATAACAAAGCTCAAAAACTTGATAAATGCCGGATTTAATCCGTTTAATCGTGAAGAACTCTCATTAATACCGACTGCCTGCGTATACAAACCAAGGCTTGTAAATTTCATAACCAGTCCCATAACGATCATACATGCTACCGCAATAAAAAACGGAGTCGGAATTGGAATTCCCGGAATAAAACCACCAAAGTATCCAAACGACGGATCACTGATTACCGGAAGTTCGTTATTGTTGATCCATGCTGCAATGGAACGCCCTGCAGTATAAAGAATCAGGGTTGCTACCATCGGCTGAATCTTAAATCCGGCAACGAGGATACCATTAAATGCACCAAAGAGCATAGCTACCACGCAGCTTACGAGAAAGGCTACAATGATTGGAGCCTGCAGATGATCCGGACGGGAATTTGTGCCGCAAAGTACACGAAGGATAACCGAACCGGCAATCGCGATACCTGCACCAACAGAAATATCCTGTCCTCCAGAAGCTGCTGTAACTAACGTCATACCGATTGCCAGAATGGCAAGTTCTGAGCCGTAGTCCAAAATTGTGATCAGATAACCGGATAATACATGATTTCCGGCGCTGTTTACGTCCAGTGTTATTTTATAGAACGATGGATCGGCGATCAGATTAAATACCGCCAGCAGCACCAGGGCCACGATCGGAATCAGAATCTGCTTTCCGCTGAATATATCCATAAAGTTCTTTTTTTGTAATGTTCTTGTTTTAGCCATTCTTTTTTTCACCTCCGGCAATGGTATCCATAATCTTGCTCTGCGTTAAGTCTTCACCTGAGATTTCGCCTACTTTCCTGCGATCGCGCATAACGATCAGACGGGAGCAGGTACGCAGCATTTCATCTGTTTCCGAAGAAATAAAGGTCACACTCATACCCTCGGATGCAAGCTTTAACACCAGCTTTTGAATTTCAATTTTTGTTCCGATATCAATGCCTCGCGTTGGCTCATCCAGGATCAGATATTCCGGATGTGTCAGAAGCCAGCGGGCAAGAATTACTTTCTGCTGATTTCCACCGGAGAGAGATTTAATCGGTGTATCCGCCGATGCCGTCTTGATTTCCAGCAGCTTGATATATTCGTCCGCAAATTTGTTTGCCTGCGCTTTGCTGAACGGACGGAAGAAACCGCGCAGCACCTGTGCTGCAAGAATGATATTATCGCGGACGGAGAGGTCTCCAACGATACCATCCACCTTTCGGTCTTCCGGCAGATAAGCAATTCCGTTTTTCATAGCATCTATAGGTTTTGTAATTTTGATTTCTTTTCCGTTCTTTTTGATCTTTCCACCAATGATACGGTCCGCACCAAAAATTGCACGCACACACTCACTTCGTCCAGATCCCAGCAGACCGGTAAATCCATTGACTTCTCCTTTTCTTATATAGAAATCAAATGGTTTGATGCCTGCGTTACTCTGTAACTGTTCCACTTCAAATACCGGTGGAACATTTTCATCCGCATGATATACCTGCGTCTCATCTTTGATCTGCGCCTCATCGTCCAGCTCTTTGCCCAGCATCTTTGCAACAAGCTGCACACGTGGAAGTTTTTCAATCTCGTATTCTCCCACCAGTTTGCCGTCCCGCAGCACGGTGATACGGTCACATACCTCATATACCTGATCCAGAAAGTGTGTAACAAAGATGATTCCTACACCTCTGGCTCTTAAGTCTTTCATTAACCCAAACAGCTTCTGCACTTCTTTATCGTCAAGAGAAGACGTCGGCTCGTCAAGGATAAGCACCTTACAATCCATGTCTACAGCCCTGGCAATGGCTACCATCTGCTGGATTGCAATGGAACAGTTTGCCAGCTGCTGTGTTGCTTTTGCCGGAATATCGAGTGATTGCAGAATTCTGTCTGCATCGGCGTTCATTTTTTTCCAGTTCTGCATTCTTCCTTTTGTTCGTCCGATAAACATGTTTTCTGCTACCGACAGATTCGGGCAAAGCGTAATTTCCTGATACACGGTACTGATTCCAAGATTCTGTGCATCCTGCGGCGAATGAATTGCCACTGCTTTGTCGTTTCCTTTGAGGAAAATTTCTCCCTCATCTTTTTCATATACGCCGGTCAGCACCTTAATCAATGTAGATTTTCCCGCGCCGTTTTCACCCATCAGCGCGTGAATTTCTCCTTCACGCAGGGAGAAATCAACCGCCTGCAATGCCTTTACCCCTGTAAAGTTTTTGTGGATATTTTTCATTTGTAATACAACATTTTCTTTCACCAGCTTATTCACCCCTTGCTTTTTTGGTTAGAAAACGCGGCGCTACGTTTTCCTCATACGCGGCGCCGCGCCAAATGTTTCCTGTTTTGTTTAGATACCGTATTTATTTACATCATCCTCTGTGATGGTTGTTGCATCAAAACCTTTCTCATCCATGATGATGGTCTTCTCTGTGATTTCCTCGTTGTTCTGTAATTTCTGGATAACATCGGCAATGTAAGAAGCCTGGAATGGATTACACTGTCCATCATAGTTCCAGTTCTGATCTAACAGTTCCTGTAATGCCCACTTGTTGCAGTCAAATCCCATAACGACAACGTCTTTGCCAACACCGTGAGAAATATTTGCTTTGTCAAGAGCGGCAACAGCACCCTTTGCCATATCATCGTTCTCTGCATAGATAACGTTGAATTTCTCTCCACTGTCGATAACGGACTGTACGATCTGCTGTGCTTTTTCTGCATTCCACTCTGCAGTCTGCTCATTTACAATGTTCCATCCTTCAGCTGCTGCTGTATCTGTTAATGCTCCGGATCTTCCTTTCTGTGCTGCAGATCCCATAACACCCTGAATGTGAATGATGTTATACTCATCAAGATTCTGTGCCTTTAACCAGTCACATGCAGTCTGTCCTTCTTTATCCATATCAGATACGATTGATGCTGCATACAGGCTTTCATCTGCATCGATAACACGGTCAAAAAGAATTACCTGTGTTCCTGCATCCTGTGCATCCTTTAATACGGAATCCCATCCGGATGTGTCTGCTGCGGAAAGAAGTAAGTAATCCACACCATCCTGAATGAATTTCTGTGCTGCTGTAATCTGTTCATCGTTCTTTAAGCTGTATGCAAATGATGCATCGTAACCGTTTTCTTTTGTAAACATGTTCTTCATGTCTTTATCGTTTGCGGTACGATATCCGGACTCGTTTGGATCATTGTTAATGATTCCGACCTTAATCAGATCTCCGCTCGAACTACTGCCGGCTGCTGATGTATCTCCGGCTCCGTCCTTTGTATCGGTAGCCCCGCAGGCTGCCAGTCCAAGTACCATCATTGTTGCTGTCAACATTGCTAAGATTCTTTTTTTCATACCCTTTTACCTCCCAATATGAAATCTTTTGTTTGCTTGTGCATTTACTATACCATCCGTATTTTTCTGTTTCAATCCGATTTATGCCTGTTTTAAACGGTTTGTAATATGTTTACAATACATATTTTGTATGATATCATCTAAAAAAAATACAAATTTATTTTTATGTGGAAAGATCTTTGATTTGAGGTGGAAAATCTTTTGATTTTATGGTATTTTCTGTAATTTCTGATGAGATTCTGTCTGAAATCTTATTGGTGAAAACGATAAATTTCTCTGGAAAAGTGGATTGTTTTTGAAAAAGGTAGAATCTTCTTTGATAAAAAAAATAATTACACGCCTGTTTCCACCAAAGAAAGGAAAAATTTTATGGCAATCAAATATAAATGGCTGGCAGGACACCTGCGCGAACAATTACCGGATTATACAGCCAATGGAATTCACCGGCTTCCAACCGAAGCTGCCATCAGCCAGCGCTATAAAGTGAGCCGCCAGACCGTGCGGCAGGCACTGTCCGTTCTGGAACAGGAGGGATTAATCGAAAAAAGGCAGGGAAGCGGGTCCTATATCACGGGACGCAGCCGCGGAGAAGACCGGATCGACCTTCTGCTCTCCAGTGACTCTGCTTATTTGTATCCGATGCTTTTGCATGACATCAAAAAAACACTTGCGGCACAGGGCTTTTCCACGACTGTACACATCACGGAAAACACCTTTTCCACAGAACATACTCTTTTACAGAAGATTCTCCACCAGCCGCCGCGCGCCCTGCTTGTGGAAGGTGTAAAAACTGCGCGCACGAACCCGAATCTGGATCTGTACCGTAAACTGCAGAAAAAGAAATGCCCTGTTCTCTTTTTACAGGAATCCTATCCGGAACTGACCAATTGCCCATGCGTCACCATGGATGACTTTGGCGGTGGCATTTTGCTCACCCGGCATCTGCTCGCCACCGGCCATACCCGCATCGGTGCGATCTTTCCTGCGGATATGCGTTCCGGACTTTTGCGCTGCCAGGGGATGCTGCATGCCCTGCGGGACACAGGTGCACTTCCGGAAGATTCCCTGATATGCTGGTATTTTTCCAATGATCCGGACTATGGCATACAAAAAGCGATGCAGAAACTCATTTCTTCCTGCACCGCTATTGTCTGTTATAATGATACCATTGCCTATGCACTTTGCCGTGCTGTCTCAGACCTGCCACAGCCACCGGAGATTACGGTTGCCTCCTTTGACCACAGCTACCTGTGCCACTTTGGACACACAGAGTTTCTCTCCCTGACCCCGGCCGAAGCGCCTGGCAGCCGCGCCGCCGGGGTTCTCCTCCACCAGCTGCAGGGGATTTTAGTCTCTTCCACAGAAATTCCCTGGAAGCTTTAAATACTGCTGCGGTATTCACGCGGACTGCACCCCTGCGTCTTTTTAAATACAAAACTGAAATAATGAGGATCTTTGTACCCCACCTGTGCGGCAATTTCCGATGTCGGAAGTTCCGTACTTTTCAGTAGCTTTTTTGCCTTTTCCATACGTTTTTCCGAAATATATTCGGTAAATGTCTTCTGCATATTCTGACTGAAGACAGAACTTAAATAATTAGCACCCACCTGTACCTCGCACGCAACGGTACCCAGCGATAAATTCTCACTCGTGTAATGCTCATCAATATAAGCAAGTGCTTTTTTTAACGTTTTACTGCTCAGATTGGTGTTCTGTTCATCACGCAGATCGATTGCCGTCTGTAAAATACTCAGGAAATATTCAAATACCTCGTCCTGCTGCACATGCACATTGGTTCCGTATTTGCCGATATGCGCCAGAAATTCTTCTTTTGTCACACCGTTTCGCTCCATAAACGCAATCGCCGTAAACCGGATATTAAGCACAACATAGTCACGGAATATCACGGAATGTATTACCTCGGATATGCTCTGCAGATAAGACTCTACAAAGTTGTATACTTCTTTGCTGCTTCCTTTTGCCAGAAATTCCGAGATAATTTCCGGTGACATTTTTGTCGCATCTACTTCCGCAATCCGCGTGTCATCCTGCGCCGGCAGATAACTTTTTAATGTCTCTTCCGAAAGTACATGCATTTGCGGATACAAAAAACGATATGCACCATAATGATTTACACGATCATAACACTCTTTCAGCATCGACAGCCGTTCCACAGGCGTTCCCACAACAACATACCAGTCTGCATTGGCGTTTTGTGACTCGCAGTTCATCTGGATCTGTGCAATCGCCCGCTGTGTATAATCTTCCATTTCCTCCGCATCGCATTTGACTAAAACCCCATAACAGTTGACGTTCCAGCGAAACAGGATATATTGCGGAAAACGCAGAAAATACTGCAGAATTTCTTCCTGCAGGTGCACAAAAGTATTCATCTCCCGCTCGGAACCATTCTCTTTTTCCTGCTGCACGTACAAAAACAGCAGATTGTAACACGATGCTGACAGATCCAGCGACCATTTGGCAGCTTCATCATAAATTTCTGTTACACAAAGCTCGCCTTCTAACACCTGCTCAAAGAAATGCCTTATGGAAAACTGCTCATATTCGTGCATTTCGTTTGCCAGTTTGCTCTGAAAATCTTCCTGCTCCTGCTCTGCCTCGATTTTTTCTTTTAATTCCTGCAGCACCTTGCGCAGACTCATTCTCGTAACCGGTTTCAGGATATACTGATCCACGCCAATGGAAATTGCTTCTCTCGCATATTCAAAATCATCATAACCGCTGATAATGAGTATCTTTGTCTTCGGGAATTCCTCCCGCACAATCCGGCTGAGTGACAGCCCGTCCATAAACGGCATCTTAATATCGGTAATCAGTACATCCGGACGTGTCTTTCGAATCAGCGGCAGTGCAACTTCACCGTCTGCTGCCTCCCCGACAAACCGATACCCATACTGTTCCCAGGGAATCCGGTCCCGCAGCCCCTCACGGATAACGGTCTCATCTTCCACCAAAAATACTTTTAACATTTGTTTTATCCCCTTTAATACACTCTGTCTCCCAAAACAGAAAGCACATTTTTTTGTGTATACACTTTTTCTTCTACATAATTAATTTTGTCTACCGACTCACCGTCTTCCAGCCGGTTGATAATTTCCTGTATGTATGTTCCCTGCAACGGATTACATTCAATATCCACATTGATCACGCCGGACTTTACTTTTTCAAGTGCACTCCTCGTTCCGTCAAAAGAAATCAGCGTAATATCGCCTCCCGTCCCGGTCGTCTTTCCGGCCGCACGAATTGCCTCGATTGCACCAAACGTCATATCATCATTCTGCGATACAACCACATCAATATCTTTATATTTCTGCAGATATTTTTCCATCACTTCTCTGCCTTTTGCCGTGGTAAAATCAGCATCATCGGAATCCAGAATTTCCCAGTTCGGATGCGTCTTTGCAATCTCTGCAAACCCTTTTGTGCGCCCTAACGTTGCAGATGCATTGGAAGTCCCTCGCAGTACCACGATATGTACCGTTTCCTTTTGATCAAATTTCTTCCCCTTCAGGTCTTCCTCCAGCCAGCGCGCGGCATTTCTTCCTTCTTCCGTAAAATCGGAACCGACCCACGCCGTATACAGCGATGGATCACAGCTGACATTCCGATCCATGACAATCACCGGAATATCAGCCTCTTTTGCTTCCTGCAGCACGGTTTCCCAGCCATCCTCCACAATGGGTGAAAAGACAATATAATCCACACGCTGCGAAATATAACTGCGAATTGCTTTAATCTGGTTTTCCTGTTTTTGCCTGGCATTGTTAAACAGTAAAAAATAACCGTTTTCTTTGCACAGTGCCTGTTGGATGGATGCCGAATTTGCGGTACGCCACATAGACTCGCTGCCAAGCTGTGACACCCCTACCACAATTTGATTCTGACTGGGAATCTCCTGCTCTGCCGTACTTTGAATATCTATCGTTTTTCCACAACCTGCCAGAAAAAGCACCAGCATCAAACACCCGATGACCGGTATCCATCTGCCTTTCTTTTTCATGTTATCGCCTCCCCTGTTACGTTGTGCACCGCCGGAATCACGATCGTCACCTGCGTCCCTTCCCCCGGTCTGGATGCAATCTTTACCCCATATTCCGCGCCAAAATACATGTGCAGGCGTTCATTGACGTTTGCGAGTCCAAAGCCACGATCCGTCTGTTTGCATGGCTTTTCAATCTCTTTTTGCAAATCCTGCAGATCGGCTTCCTCCATCCCCACGCCGTCATCTGTCACCGTCAGTATCAGCAGATCCTGTTTCTTTTCTCCACGGATACAGATCTGTCCTTTGGAGCGCTTGCATTTGATCCCATGATACAGTGCATTTTCTACGATTGGCTGCAATGTCATTTTAGGAATCTGATAGCCATAGAGTTCCGGATCTATTAAAATATGATATTCCATAATATCATGATAACGGGTCTCCTGAATCTGCAAATAACTCCTGACATGCTGTTCCTCCATGCGGATACTGATAAATTCCTGACCATGACTGAGTACAAGTCTGAAAAAATCAGACAGGGTAACAACCATTTCCGTTGCCTGTTCTGTCTCGTTACACTCAATCAGCCACACAATCGTATCCAGTGTGTTGTATAGAAAATGGGGATTAATCTGCTCCTGCAGCAGACGTAAATCTGCCTTCCGCATTTTCTGTTCATCCTCACGCACCTTATTCACCAGAATCTGTATATTTTCCGCCATATCGTTAAATCCGTGTGCAAGCACCGCCACTTCATCGTGCGATTTTACGTGTGTCCGCACAGCAAAATTTCCCTCCGAAATCTCTCCGGTCGCATTGTAAAGCTGTCTCAGCGGGCGTAATATTCCGGACGTAACAAAAAAACCTGCGCCTCCGACAACAATCCCCAGTGCCGCAAGAACTACAGCAAACACAATAACAAATGTGTGGATCTGCTGGTTTAAGGTGTTTGTCACAGCCTCCATGTAATTTGTCTGATAATAAATATAGTACTGAATGTCCTCCTGAATCAGTTCTGTCAGGATATAGATATTGTCATCCAGCTGCCGGATGTTCTCATCGTAGCGATCACCCTTTTTGACATTTTCTGCAATATCATCCACACGGTTTTTAAGTGTATCTACATTGCGCAGCAGACTATCCAGCCACATACGGCTTTCATAATCACTCGTCACATCCCGCAAACCGGTACAGCTCTTCTTCAGGTTCCGGATAAGCACATACGGGTCTTTAAGCGTCTCATCATTTGCAATATTGTCCATCGAAACATATCCCACAACGACTTTGTAAAGACTTTCATCCATCTGTTCTTTGAATTGAATATTGTAGGTGTTTGCAATGGTAAGATGATCCACAATCTCATGATATGTCTGGTTGTAATTAGCTATGGAAATTAACAGATATACTGCAATCAGCAGAAATGGCAGCATTGATGCAGACAGCAATAACAGCAGCTTGCTCCGAATGGAAAACGCTACCTTCTTCGTTCTTCTTTTCTTTTTCATACCCTACCTTTATTTTGATATACCTCTCCCTGTCTCCTTGTTGATTATATACCCAATTATGCAAAAGGTCAAAACCCGTCTGCCTGGCTATTGACTTTTGTTTTTGCCCGGGATTATAATCGTGTTTGCCAGTAAACAGGATAAAAAGAAGGTTTTATAACTATGAAAATAAAGCAGAAAAATACAATTGATATGACCCACGGAACACTGTGGAATAAATTACTGATTTTTGCTCTGCCTCTGGCTGCCAGTAGCATCTTACAGCAATTATTTAATTCTGTGGATACCGCAGTGGTCGGCCGTTTTGCAAGCAGCCGTGCATTGGCGGCCGTGGGAAGCAACAGTTCGCTCATCGCACTGATGATTAATCTGTTCATCGGAATTTCGCTCGGTTCCAACGTAATTATTTCCCGCTACATCGGACAGAAAGCCGAAGAACATGTAAAAGGGGCAATTCACACCGCCATCGTTGTCGCTTTATGCAGTGGCATTTTCGTGCTTGTACTGGGGCAATTCATTGCCAGACCGGTACTGACACTGATGGGAACGCCAAAAGATGTTCTCGATCTGGCAGTTTTATATCTACGGATCTATTTTCTCGGCATGCCATTTATCATGCTTTATGATTTCAGTTCCTCAATCCTGCGCAGCATCGGTGACAGCCGCCGCCCGCTGTATGCCCTGATTGCCGCCGGAATCATCAATACCGGACTGAACCTGATTCTTGTCATTGTATTTCATCTGGGAGTATCCGGTGTCGCAATTGCCACCGTTGTTTCTAATATTGTAAGTTCCGGTATTCTGTTTTATATTTTACTGCATGAACAGGAACCAATCCGTGTCAAACTCTCCGGCTTGTCCATTGACTGGGGCGAACTGAAAAAAATTCTGATCATTGGTGTTCCTGCCGGCCTGCAGGGCATGGTCTTTTCCCTTGCCAACGTCTGCATCCAGAGCATGATTAACAGTTTTGGATCAAACGCTATCGCAGGATCTGCAGCTGCACTGAACTTTGAATTTTTTGCGTATTTTATGGTAAACGCATTTGCCCAGACTACCGTAACTTTTACGAGCCAGAATTACGGTGCCGGAGATTTTCAGCGGTGCAAAAAAGTATACCGTCTCTGCATGATTTTTTCCGTGATATTCTGTGGTCTGTTATCCGGTATTTTTGTACTTGGCCGGGACTTTTTCCTTCGCCTGTACACGACCGATCCGAATGTCCTGACTTTTGCCGTACAGCGCCTTCTGATCGTCACCACACTGGAACTTCTGACCTCCACTTACGAGATCAGCGGCGGTGCCATGCGTGGCTTTGGCCATTCCCTGACACCGGCTCTGATCACCGTGGTCGGCTCCTGTGTGCTGCGCCTTATCTGGATCAACACCGTCTGCCGTGCCGTACATGAATTCTGGGTTGTTATGATTATCTATCCGATCTCCTGGGTACTGACCGGTACGGTTATGATCACGGCGTATCTGCTTCTGCGGCGGAAACTGATGCGTTAAGCATCGGAACGGGCAAATGCATTCTTCATCTGTCCACACAGTTCAAACAGAACTTTATCAAGTGTATCGGCAGCTTCTTTTTTTACCATATCTGCCACCGCATTGTTTGCTTCTGTCTTAAGTGCCATGCGCTTTCCTGCGTCGGTTTCTTTTTCCAGCAGCTTATCATAATGATTGATAATCTCATGTCCTTTAGACAGCACTTTCTCCTGATACCGCTCGACATGGAACACCGATTTCTTATAAGAGGCATCTGCCATCGCACCAATCATCCGGCTTACCCAGTAAAAATTATCTGTAGAAACTTCTGCTGTCGTATTGGCCACATATTCCGGAGTTTCCTCCACCTGCGCATAAAACGGCACCATGGCATTAAAAGCATTGGAGCCATATGCAACCCACTCCAGTACATTGGCATCCTCTCCATGCTCCGGGCGGATATGCACAAGACCAACAAAATCATTGCGGTTGATACCGATGGAACGATACATGCCGCGCTGCCCCGGATCTCCATACGCTCCATATGGATCGTAAGGTGTTCCCTGATAATGCGAAGAAAGCACATATTTCACATCTTCCACCGTAATCCTGCGCTCCGGTACCAGTGTCCATGGCAGATCATCGGACTCCGGTGTAAAATCCGCATCCGGTCCATCCCAGTTGTATGTGTGTGGATTCAGGCAACGCAGCATATACCACGCACGCGGTGTATTGTACACATGATCTGCATCGTCATGGCTGCCAAAAGCTTCGCGCGGATTCAGAGTGCCATCCATGGATAGATTCAGGTGATGGTTCGCAATAAACTCCCGCATATCTGCAGAACACATATGATTTTCCTGCATGGTAAATGCATCATCCAGATCAAATGCATCAATTCCAAGCTGATTTGGCATAACCACATACGCATCATCCGGCACACGGCGTGCAATCCAGTGATGTCCGCCAATGGTCTCCATCCACCAGATTTCATTCTGATCGGAAAAGGCAATTCCATTCATTTCATAAGTGCCATATGTTTCCAGAAGTTCTCCCAGCCGCTGGACACCCTCTCTTGCATTGTGGATATAAGGAAGTACTAACGATACAATATCTTCCTCTCCAATGCCGTTTTCCACCAGCGGATCTGCACCGAGTACACGTGGATTGGATGTGATTGTCTCGGTTGCCGTCATTCCGGTCCGTGCTTCATTAACTCCGCATGCACCCCAGATTCCTTTCCCTTCCACTGCATTTGGCATAGCTGTATAGCAAAGTGGATTTTCTGGAAGCGGAATTTCTACAGAAGAAAGTACCGCTTTGTATACACGCGGCTGCTCCTTTGGCTGCACCACAATCATTTTCTTTGGCGTAAAGTGATCATTTCCACCCGCATCATCATTCCTTGCAATCATGGTTGAACCATCATAGGTTGCATTTTTTCCTACTAATATCGTTGTACAAGGCATATTTTTTGTCTCCTTTTCTTTCTATTTGCCATTACATTTTTATTTCCGGTTGCCAGACGGACAGTTCTTCTTCATTTTCATAATAAATATGATAATCTTCTCTCATGGAAGCTCCCTTATAAAATATCCTGCTTCTTTCATGGCTTTTGCGAACTTCTCCACCGGCATCTCTGCCTTTGTTGCTGCAATCTCAAGAGACAGTGTTCCGTCCTGCACCAATGAAAAAAGCATATCATTACGGCCCTTTTCCATCATTTCATTGTCTCTCATAAGTAACGTCATGTATTCCACCTTCCATTCCTCATGTTTTTTTGCCTTCAGAACAGCATTTTCAAGCTTATTCACGAATTGGCTATTGCCTGTCTGTCCTGTCGTAAGCCAGTTTAAAAAGTCCTTCATTTCATCCGATACATCATCTGCATGCCCACCGGCACACAAGAATATTTTCGTTGACTCATCTCCCAATACAAGTTCTGGTATCTCTTTACATTGATTTTCAAATGTGTACTTGTGTAACCCCTCCTGAAATTGATCAAATGGACAAATAAAGATCACATAGCTCTTTTTCAGTTCTTTATAATCCGCACCCCTTTCAAGTAAATTTAAATCTATCATTCCCTGATAATATCTCGTACGCTTCGGAAGATTATCTTTTTTGCTCGTCTGCATTTCACAATCATACACAATCCCGGAATCATCCTCGCTGTACACATCAAATCGTATGCCCTTTCCATCAGCCGTCATTTCTATTGGTTTCTGTTGATCAAGTCGGGTGAAAGCACCTACTTTCTTTCCAAGAATAAGTTCTAACAACTCGTGACAGAGTTCCGGGTTCGTTGTCATTACTTTACAGAACATAAAATCATCTGTAAACGTTAAGTCATCATACTTTTTTGCATTTGCCATATCATTCTTCTCCTTCTTCCTTTTGTGAATAGAGAAGACACTGGGAGCATCGATATTGTTATGAAAGTCTTTTTTATAGTATAACATACACTATTAATTAAGCAATCATTCATCCGCAGAAACAAGCCATTTTCCCAAATGCCATCCCATATTTAATTGTTAAAACTCGTGGTATTGTAAGCACCTGAACTTCTTGTGCTTTAAACGATTTGTCCAGCCTGTTTTTGACTGAATTTGATTGGTGTGAGTTTTGTAAATATAGAATAACGTATCTATCTGTTCTCGTCAACTCATATTTACAATTGTAAATTTTCCACTTTCGGAAGTGGCTGGAAAACAGGTGCAGTTACAACACCTATTTCCCAAATTTTTATCTTTATTTCAAATAGAAGACGCGGTTTTCTTTTCTAGGAATAACATCCGGATAATCCCCGTCCACATAGCCGAGCGCACAGTGTCCGATTCCCTCATATTCATCCTCAATCCCAAGGGATGCAAGCAGTTCCCTGCCCCAGCTGCTTTCAAATTCCTCTTTCGCGCGGTGAATCCAGCAGCTGCCGATTCCCAGATCATGGGCTGCAAGCATCAGGTTTCCCATCACAAGACTGCCGTCATAGACATGTGTCGGCCAGTCTTTTTTTCCTAAAACGATGAGTATTGCCGGTGCGCCGTAAAACGGATCACCCTCACTTCCCATGATTTCTGCATTTTTCTTTGCGATTTCATCGCGCTTCTCTTTGTTTGTCACCTGAATGATGATGACATTCTGTGCGCCTCTGCCGTTTGCCGCATAGGTTCCCGCTTCAATGATCTGGTCTAAAAATTCCTGTGGGATGGCATCCGGTTTGAATTTACGGATGCTTCTTCTGGTTTTCATTTCTTCTAATACGTTGCTCATTTTGGTTTCCTCCTGTCAGTCTTCTTTTGTTAATTGCTCAATCACACACGTATGCGTTTTTGTCTCTCTGTTGTAGTTGATTCCAGCAGATTTTTCGACGCTTCGACAGAATCAATCACCTCATGCCAGTCCATGGTACTGATTGCATTTACATATTCCTGTGACACTTCTTTGTTTGGAATCGACACCGTTTTGTCCATCCAGTGATAACTCAGATAACCCAGATGAACCAGGAGTGTCAGAACATCATCCCGGTTCTGGAATGTTGTCATATCATTGGAAAATGTCCCTGTATTGATTTCCACACGATCCCCGGCAAGCATCCGCACAATGGCATCTTTTAACCCGTCAAAATTCATCTGGATATAAATTTTTAATGCCTCATATGTTTCGGTCTGATTCCAGTAATTATCATACAGACCGCTTAACATTGCATCGACCACTGATTTCGGGCTGTACATGGAATAGATTTTGGGGTTTTCTCCGTCCATTGCGACAAGTTCATAGCCATCATACCACGCCTGCGCTTCTTCAAAATTGCGCTTGTATGTTGCGCACAATGCGTGCACTTCCTCTTCGGTAAAACCGAAAAACTCCGCCATCTCGCGTGGATTGGTCATGGAATATTCCGTAAACATGTTGAGTGCCGAATGCGAACCGTATTTTTTTATCGGTAAAATTCCGGTCATGTAGGCAAGTGCCACATATTCCTGATCTTTCATCCATACCCGCAGGAAATCCAGATATTTTTTCTGTGCCTCTTTGTCCTGCTTGTACTCGCGGAACAGACAGTCCCATTCGTCGATCAGTATGATAAACGGGCACTTCGTATGTGCATATACGTCTTTCATCGCAAACACCAGACTGTCTTCTCCATCCATGACATAATCAGGATATCCTCTTTTCAGATCTGCAATCATGCGTTTTTGAAAAACCGCAAGCATTTCATCCATACTGTGCGTCATGCTTAAAAATTCCTGCATATTCACTTTCAGCACATCATATTGATTCCGGTATTTCTGATAAGTCTCTGCCTTTGCAATCTGCAGAGTATCAAACAACCGCGCCGTATCGACGCTCTGATCGTAATATGCTGCCAGCATATCCGTCGCCATAGATTTTCCAAATCGCCGCGGACGGCTGACACAAATATATTTCTGCCGTGTGTTAACAACCGCATTTATTTTTTCGATTAACCCAGTTTTATCTACATAAATTGCGGAATTTAAGCTCTCCTCAAAGCCTTTGCAGCCCGGATTCAGATAACTTCCCATGCCTAACACCTCCGTAATGTCATTCGTAACCATCCACCATTTTACCAACAAACCGTTACGACCAGATTTCTGTCTTTAGCATACCACAAACATTCTGTCTTTGCACTTATATTTTTTCCGATATTCTATCCATGATTTTACAAATGGTTCCTGTCCATTGATGTTTTCTGCCCATAATACTTTCTTCATATTTTTGGGGTAGGGATTTGTATATCCCGAAAAAATTTCAGGGGACATTGTGATTCTTTCCATCACAATGTCCCCTGCTTTAAATTATGTTCTTCCTGACATTTGAGATTCTCAAAATGCCCGGAGAATCATTCATCAAATGTCAACTCAAAAGGCATAAAGGATACTCCCCGCTTCTGACCTACTACTGTTTCCAACAATAAAACGAAACTGGACATCTCCATCTATGAGTTCCATATTCTCTCCATAAAAAGCTAGTTCCTTCCGATTAACCGTAAATTTTACTTCCTGCTCTTCACCCGGCAACAGAAAAATTTTCCGAAACCGGATAAGTTCTCTATCCGGTCGCACAACAGGAGCACAAAGTGTCTCCACATAACACTGCACGACTTCTGCCCCAGGCACTTCTCCCACATTCTTCACCTTGCAGGATATGTCAATCTTATCCTCTCTTTCCTGTTTCTCAAATATGGGGGGCGTAATGGTGAACTCTGTGTAAGAGAGACCGAATCCAAATGGATAAAGCGGTTCATTCGGAATATCCATATACCGGCTCGTAAAGCGATTCTCCGGATTCGTTTCTACCATCCGGTGTCCGGTCTTTACATCCCAGTAACTGACAGGCACCTGTCCCACACACCATGGTATGCTCACAGACAGTTTTCCTGATGGGGTCTCTTCTCCATACACCAAGCGAACAACAGCCTCAGCTCCCATTGTTCCCGGTCTCCAGACAAAAAGGACAGCCTGGGATTTCTCCGCTATTTTCCGTATATCCAACGGCCTGCCCGATAGAATGACCGTCACAATATGGGAGGTACGGCCAGCTACTGCATCAAAAAACTTCTGCTGCCCTTCCGGCAGATCAAGAAATGCCCTGCTCGCGGCTTCACCTGACTGTGCCTCATGTTCTCCAAGTACAAGTACCACGGTATCCTCCGGTTCAATTTCATCCAGTGTGGCATATTGTTTTCCACTATTCACGCATATTTCAGGTATCTCTTTATCCTGTTCTCCGCTGTCCTGAATTCTACAGTTTTCAGCCTGCCACAGCCTCCTTTCCTCTTCTGTCAGAATCTCACATTCTGGCAGAAAACGAACCGGCATCTTCCGGGCTTTCAGGACTTCTCTGATCGTTTCCACATCATCATAACGGCCGAAAATTGCCCATCTGCTCAGCAATTCCCTTGACTCCACATAAGGTCCGCCCCAAAATACCTTCCTCTCCGGTTTCAGAGGAAGCATATCATCATTTTTCAGAAGAACCGAACTCTCACATGCCAGCGCAAGCGCGGTTTTCTTTGCCTCAGCAGACAACGGTTCTTCTCCCTGCATTCCTGCAAATGGATTTTCAAACAAGCCAAGCCGATTCTTCATCACCAGCACATTCCATGCACTTTTGTCTATCAACGAAGTTGGAATACTCCCTTCTTTAACCAGTTCTTCCAGATGGAACATATATGCCGGACTCATCATGTCAATGTCAACTCCCGCACGGACTGCGGCCTCTGCGGCCTCTTTCTGGCTTGACACTACATTCTGTTCCTCCAACTGCCCTATGGATCCCCAATCTGAAATCACAGTGCCACTGAAACCCATTTCTTCCCTGAGAGTGCCTTCAAGCAGTTCCTTGTTTCCACTGACCGGTCTGCGGTCAACTGCATTAAACGCTGTCATCACCATTGCCGGATCTGCATGCATTGCCATACGGAATGGTTTGAGATACTGTTCCCGGAAGGTTCTCTGTGATATTTCCACATCATTGTATTCTCTTCCCGCACTCACTGCACCATAACCTGCAAAATGCTTTAAACAGCCTGCGATACCGGACTCCGGTATTTTTTTGTTCCCTGCCGGGTCTTTTCCTTCTTCGCCCTGATATCCTCTAAGCATTGCGGTTCCCATAACTCCGTTCAGAAAAGGATCCTCTCCGAAAGACTCCATTATCCGCCCCCACCTCGGGTCTCTGGATACATCAATCATTGGAGAAAACGTAGCCCTGATCCCCTCAGAAGCAGACTCTGCTGCGGCATGTCCCGCCATCTTTCTAACCAGTTCCGGATGAAACGAACAAGCCTGTCCCAAAGGAATCGGAGCTATGGTCCTGCACCCATGTATGACATCTGCCATAAACAGCAATGGAATATGATGCGGATGCGCTTCCACATATTTTTTCTGAATTCCCCTGAGCTTTTCTGCCCCGATCATACCTAGTACAGAACCAGCATACTGAGTCACCCACTGAGGTGGCTGGTCTTCCCCCACCTCCCCGGTAAGTACCGCATCATCATCAAAGTAAATTCCAGTCAGCTGTATCATCTGCCCAATCTTTTCACGCAATGACATCTCAGACAACAACTTTTTTAATTTTCTTTGTTCCATAATCTTCTTTTCCCTCAATCAAAATAAATGGTTTCTCCACTCTCTGCTGAACGGTACACCGCTTCCAGAATACGTGTGACAACTGCAGCCTGTGCAGGCTTCACAACCTGTTCTGCCCCATCAACAACGATGTGGTAAAACAATTCCTGTTCATAGTCTGCTGCTGACTTTTCTTTTCCTGAGAAAAATGCTACTCCACCGCTTGATAATTCCGGTTTCTCTACTACCTGTGCATTATGGTGGATGTAATTGATCCTAAGGCCATCTTTCATATCAGCTCCGGCTTTGGTACCACACAGGCTTGTTTTTGCCTCATCAACCTCCAGTGTGTTCAGTGCCCAGGCTGATTCCAGTTCGATCACTGCCCCATTTTTCATACGGATAAAGCCAAAAGCAGAATCTTCTACACAGAACTTATCCGGATCCCAGTTACCAAATGCATTTCCCTGGTCTGTCTGATCAGACAGCTTGTGGAAGGAAGCTCCCGTAACAGACTGCACTTCATAATTATCCATCATCCATAATGTCAGATCCAGTGCATGTGTACCAATATCAATCAGGGGACCGCCGCCCTGTTCTTCTTCATTCAGGAACACACCCCAGGTCGGAACAGCTCTTCTTCTGAGTGCATGTGCTTTGGCAAAATAGATTTCTCCCAATTCATCACTTTTGCACATTTCCTTCAGATACAATGAATCTGTACGATAACGGTTCTGATATGCTATGTTGAGAACTCTGTGTGTTCTTTCAGCAGTTTCGACCATCTTCTGTGCTTCTGCATAATTTTTTGCCATTGGCTTCTCACACATGACATCTCTTCCTGCCTCCATTGCTGCTATAGAGATTTCTGCATGGGAACGGTTTGGGGTAGTTACATATACAACATCCAGATCTTCTTTTAGAAGTTCACGGTAATCTTCAAATACTTTTGCATCTTCTGTGCCAAATTTTTCTTTTGTCTCCTGCGCACGCTCTATGATGATGTCACAAAAAGCCACCACCTCATAGAGACCACTTTTCTGCATAGCCGGGAGATGTTTTCCGTTAGCAATCCCTCCACAGCCTACGATTCCTGCTCTTAATTTTCTCATGGTATTTCCTCCTTATTTGCACTTTTCTGTGTTATATAACATATTTCTCCAGATATCTTTTACTGAGAATTAAAGACTTCTCCACCTTTTCCTTGGAATCCTCAAATGCTTTATCTTCTATTTCGATACATGTACAGCCATCATATCCTATATCAGTAAGTGCTGACACGTATTTTCCCCAGTCCACATCGCCAAGTCCCGGAATCTTAGGTGACATATATTCCAGCGGATAAGCCATGATGCCACAGGACTCTAATTTATCCCTGTATATCTTGATATCCTTGTAATGAACATGGAATATTTTATCCTTAAATTCATAAAGCGGGCGGATATAGTCGATCATCTGCCAGATAAAGTGGGATGGATCGTAATTAATGCCAAGATTATCACTGTCCAGGATCTTGAAGACCTCTCTCCAGATTGGCGGAGTTGTCATCAGATTCTGTCCTCCGGGCCACTGTTCCTCACCAAAAAGCATCGGGCAGTTTTCAATTGCTATTTTTACGTCACATACCTCTGCCAGTTTTATGATTGGTGGCCATATTTCTTTTACAAGTTCAAGATTTTCCCGTACATTTTTGGTCTGATCCCTTCCGATAAATGTTGTGACCATGCCAACACCTAACTTTTTACTTGCACGTATGACATTCTTCAGATGTTCAATAGCAGCATTTCTTTTCTCTTTATCTGCCGTCATTACGTTAGGATAATATGCCAGTGCAGAGATTTCTACTCCCGCTTTTTCTGCATATGCCATAATATGGGCTGCATATTCATCATCCTGGTTTACCCGTTCTGCATCTATATGGCTTACACCCGCATATCTTCTTTCTGCTTTTTCTTCTGGCCAGCATGCCACTTCCACACATTCAAATCCCTGCTCTGAAGCAAAATCCATCATTTGTTCATAAGTCCATCCGTCAAGGATTGATGTAATAAACCCAAGTTTCATAGAAAATCCTCCTGTATCTGTTTTCCCTATTTTTCCCATGGAGTTTGTGTAAAATCTCCACCCCTGCACCATTTCAGATAATTCAGTGCATGAAGCTGTCCGGTCATCTCCAGTTCTCCGGAATATACAGGATCATGGTATCCCTCAATGCAGATATCGTCCTCATATCCGTTACTTCTTAAAATAGAAATGATATCTCTCCAGTTCGTGTCACCAAAGCCCGGCATACGATGCCATACAAATGGGACTGCGCCTGATATGCCACTATGTCTTACAGCATCCCAGTCTATTGTTGCATCTTTTCCATGTATATGTACTATTTTTTTGCACCATTTTCTCAGCTCTGTTACCGGATCGATAAGCTGTACCATCTGATGTGTCGGCTCCCATTCCAGTCCGAAGTTATCATTCTTTACTTCCTCAAACATCACTTCCCACGCTTTAGGGTTAAAACCGATATTACATGTCGCATGTTCCCATGTTCCATCCATAAGGCAATTCTCAATTCCCAGCTTCACTCCCTTTTCTTCTGCAAGATCAGCCAGTTCCCGGAATACCTTGCCAAACTCTTCATATGCGGATTCTACCGGCTTTCCTTCCCACGCTCCTGCAAAAGTACTCACATGTGTAGCTCCGAATTTTCCGGCAGTGCAGATTACATTTTCCAGAGTTTTCCTATGCTCTGCATACTGGATAGGATTGCAATAGTATCCAACTGTCGTGATTTCGGAATCCGTACCTGCCAACAGTTTTTCCGTGCTCAATGCCAGCTTATCAAGGTCAGTCCCTTCCAGTGACATATGGAAATTAAGAGAAAATGTCTCAAATCCTTTTCCAATAAATCCCTTTAACCATTCTTCTGCCTTAGTTCCAGGAACGCATGTTCCTATTTTTATCTGTTTCATACTTATTTTCTCCTGTTCCTTCATAAATACTTATGATTCATACTGTCTATAATCAATCACCTGGTTTGTTTCTGCTGATTGGAAAATAGCTTCCATTAGTTTCATTACACGCATCACCTGGAAGAGCTTAATCTCCGGCTCTGCCCCATCTCTTATAACTGCTGCTACATTCCTATGGAAATCCGCAATATCTCCGGACACATGTGGCAGCTCTTCTTTCACGATTGTATCTTCCCGTCTCGGAGCCATGGTTTTGGTCAGACCTGCTGCTGTCTTTACCGGCACTACTTTCTCTTCGGTTATGCCTGTTTTCCGTATGATCTCACCATTTAACTGCCAGTCCCTGATTACCGCAGTACCATCTTCACCCAGTACATACCATCTTGGCAGGGAAATATAATTATTGGTACCTACTTCAACTAAGACTTCCGTTCCGCCTTCAAATGTCAGGATTGTGGTGAACCCATCATCCACTTCCTGATTGGTAATATGGGTAAGTGATGCATATACAGTTTCAATTTTTCTATCTCCGTAAAGATACAGAATCTGATCCAGCAAATGTACACCCCAGTCAAGAACCATTCCGCCACCATGTATTTTTTCTTTTCTCCAGTCACCCGGAATACCCCTTGAACCATGCACACGGCTTTCTATCCGGAAGACATGCCCCAGCTTCTGCTCCTCTACAAGCTTTCGTATGATCAGGAAATCATCATCCCAGCGCCTGTTCTGGTGTACTGTCAGGAACTTTCCGGTTTCTTTGGCAACATTTTCCATCTCCTGAAGATCAGAAGATGACAGAGTCACCGGTTTCTCTGATATCACGTTTTTCCCCGCATGCATAGCACGGATTGCAATCGGCTTATGGCAGTCATTTGGAGTGGCAATCAGCACGACATCAATATCCGGGTCTGATAACATTTCCTCTTCCGAACCATACACAGAAAAACCTTTTTCTTTTGCTTCTATTCTCTTTTCTTCCTTGATATCATAGATACCACCAATTTCAATTTCCGGTACATTTGACAGGATTTCTGTATGCCATCTGCCCATTCCACCATATCCTATCAGTCCGTAGATTACTTTGTTTTCCCGCATTTTATACCTCCAATTAAGGAACAGCGGCTAATGAACACCATCAGCCGCCGTCTCTTTTACTTACTTAATTCATCGTTGATTTCTTTGAGAATCTGATCACCACCCTGATTCTTCCAGTTTTTAACGAAAGTATCGAATTCGCTGATATCTGCTTTTCCCATAATGATCTTTGCGAAAGTCTCTTCCTCCATCTTCTTCAGATTTGCCCATTTCGCTTCCATTGTTTCCGTCTGTCCGTTGTAAGCGTTGTAAACCGGAACATATTCCTCATTTACAAGTGGCGCGTCACCTACCATGATTGCAACCAGACGAGGCAGATTTGTTTTTGCCAGATCACTATCCAGATTCCAATATTTAAGACTGAAATCATCGTAAGGCTTTTTCTTAAGTTCCGTAACTGCTTCCATATCGTTCTTCAGCAGTTTATGTGTCGAAAAATCTACATCATCCATACTGATATCTCCTGCAAGATATTTCGTCAGCGCTTCATTAGATGTCTCTATCTCATCAGCATTGTCATACGCATTATACAAAGGATAGAAATCTGCGGTTCCCATCTCCGTAGATGTTACGCCCTCTTCTACCCATGTCTGCTCATTTGCAATCAGGTAGTTAATGATCTTAAACGCAGCTTCCGGATTTTTGCAGTCCTTGCTCGCTACGACATACTGTGTCGTTGGCTCAGCCATATGCGTATAATATTTTCCATCCTCAGAAAGAGGTGTGAAATATGCCCGCCAGTCTGCTGAACCTGACAGAGTTGTATCCGCAAATGTATATGCACACCACCACGGTCCGAAAAAGATTCCTACTTTTCCAGCAAGAAGTGGCTCCTTGCTATCACTTCTGACAAGTGTCTCCGGATCAATAACACCATCCGCATAAAGTTTGGAGATATTTTCCAGTGCAGTCTTCGTCTCCGGCTGAATCGAACCATACTCTACCGATCCGTCCTCACTCTTCAGCCAGTACTGCGGATATGACTGAAAACAGCTGAACAATGGGTCAAGTCCAAACTGGTTGCCGCCTACTGCATTCATGTGGTCCGAATTTCCTGGTCCAAGAATACCGATAGTGTCATTCTCTCCATTTCCATCTGGATCCCTTGTCACAAATGCTTTAGCCACTTCTGCCAGTTCATCCCATGTGCGTGGTACATCCAGCCCAAGAGCATCCAGCCAGTCCTGACGAATCCACATTTCGTTTACACCGCCTGCTGTCAGGTTCGGGGCAGGAATCGCCATCAGTTCTCCATCTTCATTGGTGATACATTTCTGCAGTTCTTCACCGCCGGATTTCACATAACTTTTCAGTGCATCTGAAGCATAATCATCAAAATACTTATCCAGTGGCTGTATCATATCGTATTTCAACAGAGCCCTGTACTGGGTTGCATTTACATTCATGATTTCCGGAATGGTATTACTTCCGATACAGAGACTCATTTTTTCATCATAGTCTGATGTAGATGCAGTCCAGTCATATACTACCTGGATGTTCAGGTTCTCTTTCAGAAGCCTTGTATAGGAGTTGTCTTCAAATGACATTCCTTTCGGAATCTTTGCATTCGGATTCATTTTTCCGCCCAGATGTACCGTAACCGTCTCCGGGTATTTTGCCAGAGGCAGATCTTCTTTCGCTGTTCCTTCTGCTTCCTTGACCGCTTCTTTCTGCCCTTTGTCTGATGCACCACCACAGCCTGAAATCAAGGATACCGTCATAGCTGCCGTACACGCTATAGCAATTATTCTTTTTAGTTTCATAATCCATTTTCTCCTTTTCGTTTTTACTATTCTCTATTTTGGCCAGACTCTTTCTGACCGGATACTATCCTTTTACCGATCCCAACGTGATCCCAGATACAAAATATTTCTGCAAAAACGGGTATATGATCAGCACCGGGATCATGGCGATAAATATCTTCGCTGCGTCCAGCGACTGGTTATTTAGTTTCATTGCCTGTGCGATCTGTTCAACATTCATACTGGAATAATCCAATGTTACTACCATCTGCTGTATGTATGTCTGAAGCGGATAGCTGCTTTGTTTTGTACTTAGAACCATTCCCTGAAAGAACTCGTTCCAGTACTGAACAATCGTAAAAAGCGAGATCGTTGCCACCATCGGTTTTGCCAAAGGAATGTAAATTGAGATCAGATTCCTCCATGGTCCACCACCGTCTATAAAGCATGCCTCTTCCAGTTCAACTGGCAGATTCTTGAAAAAGTTTACTGCCAGAATGACGTTGAAAACCTGAAGCCCCATACCGAGGACAAGTCCCCATATGCTGTCCATGAGACCGTAATTCTTCATTGTGATATACCACGGAACAGTACCTCCATTGAAAAGCATGCAGAATACAAAGATCCACATGAAGATGCCCCTCTTCGGAAACTGTTTTTTTGTTCTTGACAACGGATATGCTGCCAAAAGTATACACACCATGCTGGCCCCTGTACCTAACACAACGCGTTTAATAGACACAAGAAAAGAAGTAAAGAAATTCCCCTCTCCCAAGATCTTCTTATATGACAGGAGATTAAATCCCACCGGCCAGAGAGCAACTTTCCCTGCACTGACAGCCTCCCTGCTACTTAAGGAAACGCAAAGGACATACCATACCGGCAGGATGCAGACCAGTGTGATCAAAATAAGGATCACAACATTTACTACGTCGAATACTTTTGATCCTATACTTTTATTTTCTATCATTTACTGCACCTCCTTAGAATAGTTTGTAACCGGTAAACTTATCTGCCAGCTTATATCCTATAACAATTAAGATAACGCTGATCACCGATTTAAACAGTCCAACTGCTGTAGCCAGCGAGTACTGCAGGTTCTCAAGCCCTGCACGGTATACCCATGTGTCTATGATATCACCAGTGGAATAAACAAGCGGATTATACAAATTGTAGATCTGATCAAAACCTGCATTGAGCACATTTCCAAGTGACAGAATTGCCAGAAGGGCTACCGTTGTCCTTATTCCCGGGAGCGTTATGTGCCAGATACGTTTGAATCTTCCTGCTCCGTCTGCCGCTGCTGCTTCATAAAGGCTCTGGTCTACCCCAAGTATTGCTGCCAGATAAACTACCGTATTGTACCCAAATCCTTTCCAGATATCTGTGCCGATCACCAAAGGCTGGAACAATGATGGCTCCCCGAAAAAATTGATCGGATTTCTACCAAATGCCTCCATCAGCTGATTAATTGGACCAGTATATCCAAAGATATTTAAAACAATCTTTGCCAGAATAACCCACGACAGAAAATACGGTAGGTAAACAATTGTCTGGATTGGACGCTTGAGCCGCTTAATACAGAATTCATTAAGCAGAAGTGCAAAAATCAATGGGAAAATAATATTCCCAATAATCTTTCCTACCGCGATTACAACGGTATTACACAGTACCTGTTTGACATCGTTCATTTGAAACATGTACTTAAAATTTTCAAGCCCGACAAACTTAGAATGCAAAATACCCTGGCCCGGATTATAATCTTGAAATGCCATGACAATACCGAACATCGGAACAATGCTAAAGAAAAACAGCCATAAAAGTGCCGGAATCAGCATAATATAATAATGCTTCACAAATCGTTTGATATACATTCCAGGACCTCCCTTCCTTTTTGTTTAATATACACCATGATACCTCCCTTCCTTTTTTTAATTATTTTATCTTCTTCCCCCATATCCTGCTAGATGATATTGTTTCTAATCTTACCAAATATTTTTTATCACAAAAAAAATGTCCGATGAAAATCAGACATTTTTACTCTCTTTTCTGTATTCCGAAGGCGTACACCCATGCTCCCGTGCAAATACTTTTGCAAAATAATGAAAATTATCATATCCAAGTTCTACGGCAATCCTTGTAATGCTCTTCTTTCCATCCTCTATCCATTCCGCCGCAGTCTTCATTTTCCTGTGTATCACATATTGGTGAAATGTTTCCCCCGTCATCTCCTTAAACCTTGTACTAAAATAACTCCTGCTCATCCCTATCCGTTCTGCCACGTCTTCAGAGCGAAGATCCTCCCCGATATGTCCATCCACATACTTGATAACCGCTGCAAAAGCACTGATATCATTTTTCTGTGATGAGCTAAGACTCTCTTCATAAATATGTTCCCTCCAGCGGTGCACCCAGTCCAGCATCTCTTCAACCGTATCCAGCGATGGAAATTCCCCTTCTTCATCTGACAGGAGCTGAATGTTATGAAAACTCTTAACAAAAATCCTCTCCGCACTCCGCAGACTGATTTCTTTTGTTTTCTGACAGAGATCTTCAAATTCTTTCTCACTGAAAATCCATCTGGTGTGCATCCATCTTCTGTTCAGTTCTTCAACTTTTTCCTGATTTTCCTCTTCTGCATGTCCATCTCTGCATGTCTGCATGTACTTTGCACTGACCCGTTCCAGTATCGTTCCACACTCTTCCGGGGAAAAACTGATCTTTGAGATATAGTCTAACGCACCCATACGGATTGCCGTCTGTGCATAACTGAAATTCTCATATACAGAAAGAATTACAAATTTAATTTCCGGAAATTCCTCTCCGCACATCTGCATAAGTTCCAATCCATCAATTTCCGGCATATCTATATCGGTAAATACAATATCCACCGGATGATTTCGGAGAAATTCAAGGGCTTTTCTCCCATTCTGTACATCTCCCACTACCTCGAATCCATACTTTTCCCAGTCCATAATAGCGACCAGACCTTTTCTGGCAAGTTTGTCGTCATCTACAATCAATACTTTCATCTGTCTGTCCCACCTTATTTTCTTCCAATGTAACCTCTTTGTCTTTCTCTTTTTTTTCTTCCGGTTTCCGGACAGGAAGAAGGATCGTAATTCTGGTTCCGAACCCTTTTTTGCTGTTTACAAACAAACTCGTCTGTCCATCATAAAATGATTCCAGCATAGCCTTGACGTAGCGCAGTCCGATACCTCTGTTCTCATTCTTCCAGTATCCCCAGTCATAATCAAACGGCTGGTTAATCTCATCTATCTCCTCCTGATTCAGTCCCTTTCCGCTGTCAGAGATAGTTACAACAGCAAGATGCCTTGCCACATCTTCAAACACCTGGATGCTGATCTTCTCATCATCCCCAAGACCATAGCGGATCGCGTTCTCCACAAGTGGCTGAAAAAGCATACGGACCGTTGGCTGGTCAAGATAACTGCCATCTTCTATATTCATCTCAATAATAAAATCATACCGCATCTGCTGAAGTGCAATATATTCCTTTACAATCTCCAACTCCATCCGCAACGTTGTCTGGCGGCCTTCTTTGCCCAGATTATAGGAAAGAAGCTTCTTTAGTCTCTGTACAAACTCACTGATCTCTCTTTGGTGACTCATTTGTGCCATCCACTGAATCGAATTCAGTGTATTGAGAAGGAAATGAGGATTAATTTGATAGAGAAGTTTCTCAAACTCCATCTTCTGTATGCTTTTTTCCTTTTCTACCATATTGCTGATAAGATTCTCAATCTGTCTCTTCATCTGTTCTACTTCCCTCATCAGGCTGTCAAACTCTGCAATGTCCGACTCTTCATGTACTGCCTGAAGAGTGCCATCCCCAATCTGCACCATCTGTCTGCGGAATTGACTCAGCGGTCGGCAGATCATACGATAAAGATAGAGGACAGACATGGAAAAGAGCAGAAACGTTACAACTATGATGAGTGTCATCATCATTCTCCACTGGTTAATCTTCTTCTGATATATATTGTCCGGCAGTGCCACTGCATTAATGTATCCCATCTGACTCCGGTATGCCATGATCTTATAGCCCTCTCTCGTCTGGACTTCATACTCCCCCTTTGAGAGTGATGCAGAAAACAGTTTCTGTCCCTGTATAATGACAGGATTTGCGCTGTATTGTGCAACCCCTTTCTCATCCGTCTGAATATAAGTGTAGGGATGTCCTTCCTTATTTATTTCTTCCGGGGTCTTCATATCAGCCTTTATTTCTGTGTAGATTTCCAGTTTTTTCCCATTGCCAAAAACTACTTCCCTCATGACGGAAAAAACTGTTTTCTCACTACTCCCAAGAAAAGACGCATGGGCTGCCTGCATAACATTTCCCGCACACTCCGCAACCTTAGGCAATGCGTTCTGTCTTCCGTCCAGTGTTCTGACATTCATACTGCTGATAAGTTCCTTTTTCTCTTCCTTGTCATAATAGGTAGCGCCTACCAGTTTTGTGTTGACATATCCGAGTCCCGAAAGTTCTTGTCTAAGAGATCTCTGTTCAACAAACCTGTCAAAATTATCCACAGCATCAAGATAACTGTCCGTTACGTTTCCGATCAGACCGCCCGGTCCCATATAGTTCACAATACTGAGCATATCATAATAGGCTTCATCCGTATTCTTCGTAATCTGATCCAGATACATTTTCATGTTATTCTCTATACTGTCATTCTGTATCATTCTCAGTGCCATATAGGATACAATTCCCGCAGCCAGAAGGCTTGTCATCGCACACATCGTCAATATGCCAAGCATTTTTGCCTTTAATGTTTTCTTCTTTTTTTCCCGAGCTATCCCCATATACCTGTTTCTCTCCTCAACTGCATCACTAAAAAAGACTGCGCATCGGCAATATCCCGCCAACGCGCAGTCTGTATTCTCTGTATACAAAACTCCTGACAAACGCCTGTCATCAGATATCCGTGACAGTTGTTGAATTTTATATAGTATATCACACGGTCTGAATAATGTAAAGCAGTTGTCCTGCTTTCCTTTATGATATTCTATTCATAATTTTACAAATACTTACTGTTCATTGATGTTTTCTGTCCATAATACTTTTCATATTTTATGAATATGCATTCTATGAAAAACCGGGACATATGGAGAAAAATTTGTATATTATGTCCTGCTTTTCCTGTCAGCTGGGACATATGCGAAAAAAAGTTCTTATTATGTCCCATACAAATGTCATAACAGGACATTTGTAGCATCTTCTCGTCCATATGTCCCGTTAGACTTTTACAGAAGGACTTTTTTATTATCTTTTTGTCTATATGTCCCATACAGATATCACAGCAGGATATTTTAGGCGCCTTTTCATCCATATATCCCATTTGTCTTACACAAAGGGATTTGCCCTTTTTTCTTTATATGTCCTATTTTGTTCTTCTGGCAGACTTTTTTCATAGAGGAGCTATAACTACAAATATTGATAAACTTAACAGGCGGCAGAAATCATCTGCCGCCTGTTATATAACGTATGCTGTTACACTTATAAAATTGCTGTTTCCAAAAAATGCTGAATGTCCTGAAATGAAGAAAAAACAGCAGTCGCCTCTCCAGTATCCTGTTTTATTCCTGAGCCAGTATAACCAATCACATCAATTCCTGCCTGTATTGCCGCATGAATACCGGTTGAGGAATCCTCAATTGCAACAACCTCATCTTTTTCAGCCTGCAATAACTGTATCGCCTTTAAGTACCCATCCGGATAGGGCTTTCTTTTTTCACACATATCCCCACATACAATAACTGAAAAATAATCTGTCATTTTGATCCGGTTTAAAGCCGTAATAATATATTTCGCGCTCGTTGATGTTACCAATCCGGCTTTCAGATTCCGTCCCTTCATCCATTGAAATAATTCCTGTAATCCCGGCATGGGACAGATGGCATCATTTTCATAGGTATTTCCCATCTCTTTTCTTCTTTTCTGGTACATTTCCCATGAAACATTTTCTTTCGACCGGCTCAAATAATGCAATATTTTTTCACGGCTGTTAACTCCAATAAATCCTTTTAACTCTTCGTGATCCATATATACACCAAACGATTTGAGAGTTTCCTGCAGATAATGTGCATTTTGAGGTTCCGTGTTTACAATAACACCATCAAAATCAAAAAGAATATATTGTTTCTTCATATAAATCTATCCTTTAGTTATGCCAGCAGCCGTGATGCTTTTTCCTGAATCCATGCTATTTCTTCTTCCGAAAGATCACAAAAATCACTGTTTTCCATAGAGCAATTGGAATCTTGTACATATACTATTTTTGTATCTTTCTGGGTGATTGAATAAAACCAGCATTCTGCCGGAACATTATATACTTTTCCCTGCTCCATCAATGTCAGATCAATAGAAAAACCATTTTCCTTTTTTTCTGCGGTAATCAGAATCGCTTTACCATGTACAAGAATAAACTGCTCATCGGTCGAATGATGGATCTCCAAGTGTTTAATCCCATTAATATCATTGTCCGGTTTCCAGTTTTTAATACATACAAGCCACTTTGGATTTTTATAGACACATAAAATTCCCTCTTCGTTATTTTCATACATATCTGGTTTCATACTTATACCTCCCTAAATTTCTGTTCTTCCTGTAATTGGTACTCCATATCCAAATGCACCTTCTTTTGCGCACATCTTTGCGGCAAACTCCGATGCCTTTTTCATTGCATTTTGAATTTTTACATACATCTGTTCATCTGAACCATCTAAAATCTTATGTTGTGGGGAATTTTTTAACATATCACTTAGGAATGCCGCAAAATAAGAATCTCCCGCTCCCATAGTATCTATAACATCCTCTGCCAATACTGCTTTTGTATATAAAAATTTATCTTTATATAATACATAAGAGCCTTCTTCTCCGACAGTTCCAAGAACAACAGAAACACCATATTTCTGTGCCTTTTTCATTTCTCTCTCCCGTTCATCTTCTGACAAATGTGCACATGACATAATTGCAACAGTTACATACGGACATACATCCCTCAAATACTCATCTGTCCAGCGCATTGAAAAATCATAGGCAATCGGAACCTTTGTCTGATACAATTTTGAAAGATCCTGTTCAATATAGCTGTTAAGATTTGTGTAAATCAAATCATATTGCTGAATATAATCCATATCTTCTTCGTTGAAATCAAATGCATGATCTTTTGCAATTCCACCTTTATTTGAGCCAAGAAAAACACGGTCTGTTTCTTTCAGTGTTACCAAAGCGAAGCCGTTTTCTCCCTGAAAATGCCGGCAATGCGTATCATCAATCTCTAATTTTTTTAATGTCTCCTGCACACATTCAGCTACTTCATCATTACCGTATTTTCCAAGATATGCCGAATTGACACCATTCCATTTTGCATATACACATGTATTGACACATTGTCCTCCCGGATACATTTTCCCACGAGATAAATATTTATCACATACATTATCTCCAATCGCTATAATTTTTGGTTCTTTCATAGATTTTCTCCTTATGTTTTAAAATACTACTGCTCCTATCAAAATTGCTGACACTACTGAAACTACAGTACATACAAGGCCAGGAAGCATATAGCTGTGATTTAACACATATTTTCCAATTTTTGTTGTTCCCGCGGTATCAAACGCAATTGCTGCAACGCACTGACCGGAAGCAGGAATAAAATAATTTGATGAACATGCAATCCAGCCAGCAACAATAATATTTGCCGGAAGCCCTAATGCAATACCAATTGGAACCATAATCATTGTAGAGGATGACTGACTTGTTGTTATTGCCCCAACAATAAACACTGCTATGATATAAATCCATGGATGTTCATTCGTGAGAACTGACATATTATCTGTAATAAACGATGACTGATCTGCAATAAATGTATTCACCAGCCAGCAAAGACCAAATGCCAGAACAACAGCAAACATTCCTGTTTTAAATACTGGCTGATCCAGTACCTTATTGCTGTCAAGTTTTGTAATTAATACCGTTACGGCTGCTGCAACCAGCATAAAAATCTCAATTACTGTGGTAAGCGGTAATTTGCTTCCATCTGAAAGTGTTGGAACTAATGCACTCACTGCGCCAAGCAATACAATACCTACCATGGCAACCAAAAATACTGCAACAGAGATTTTTGCCTCTTTTGTTGTTTTAACTTCTGCAGCATTCTCATTTTTCACAAGAGTCTGAACCTGTCCGGATGCTACACGAGCCTGAAATTCCGGATCCTCTGCCAGTTCTTTTCCTTTCTTCATTACAGCAAGAGCACATGCGACTGTACCAATCAGTGTTGCCGGGATACAGACTACAAGCAGTGTAAAAATATTAACCGTTTTATAGTTCGTTGCTTCAGCCATAAAAGCCAGAATACCTACCGTTGCTGCTGAAATCGGACATGCCGTGATTGCCTGCTGGGAAGCTATAATGGATGCTGAAATCGGGCGTTCCGGTCGAACTCCTGTCTCAATAGAAATTTCATTAATTACCGGAAGCAAACTGTAAATAATGTGACCTGTACCACACATAAATGTAAAAATATATGCTACAACCGGTGCAAGTACCGTAATCATCCTAGGATTCCTGCGAAGAATCTTTTCTGCTATGCGAACCAGGAAATCCAATCCCCCACATGCCTGCATTGTTGCAGCTGCTACAATTACCGCAATCATAATTAAAATAACGGTAACTGGCGGATCTGCCGGTGTAACATGAAAGAAAAATGTCATAATTAACATTCCAACACCACCAGCCATTGCTAAAAATGTACCACCCTTACGTACCCCCAAAAATATAATGGCAAGTACAAGTATTAATTCTACCCAGAACATATTCATGTCCTCCCTCTCTTATATATATATCTTTTTCAGTTACATTTTGGATGTGCGCATATCCGTACAATACAAACTTTAATACAATTCTCGTACATCGCTCTTATTTGTATTGTTTTGTATCTGCTTTAATATTATATTTGTATCATACCTTTGTCAAGAACTTGTGTGTTTTTCGTCAATTATCCTATATTTTAGTTCCAATTTTTGTGCATATTTTTGTTCTCAGGCTATTTCAGTATCGTATCTGTATTATTTTGTATCTATAATACAATAAGCAGACAAAAACATAGGATACAATGTCTTTGTCTGCTTATAAATTCTTTTGCCCGAATTAAATATGTTCTGAATTAATACTCTACTTTCCACATATATCTACGTGTTGAAAGCGGATGTTCTTTCTTTTCAGCCAGTTCATGGTTATAAATAGGATATACATTATTAAACAGTGAATGGTTAAAGTAATCCACAACAGAAGCATCAATTGTAGATAATCCAAGTTCTTTTGCGTCCAGAACTTCAATCCTCTTTGCATATGTATGAAGGAATTTTAAAGCCCTTTCATCCAGTTCACGGGTAGATCCTTCTGATATCTGAATCATAAACGGACGGTTTGCATCTGTGATTTCAAACGGTCCATGGAAATATTCTCCTGTATGAATACTGCTGGAATCAAGCCACTGCATTTCCATGAAAATGCAAATACTTTCCATATATGCAGCCCCATAGCCGGCTCCGCTTCCCATCGTATAAATAACGGTATCGTCCTTGTATGTTTCAGCAAACTGTTCAGCTCTTGCCTGTACATGTTTTCTTGCATTCCGGATAATTCCGGTAATCATACCAAGTCCTTCGTAGAATTTATCATAATTTTCATATCCTGCGGTCTGTTGAAGTGTTTCCACTGCTACGAGCAGCGCACACATTGTTTTTTCTCCAGCATAATCAATATCACCTTTGAGATGATCCGGACTTGCATCAAATGAATACTGGATAATATAGTCACCAAACTCCACAATTTCAGATTCTTCCAGCCATGTAAGAATAATTACTGCTGCTCCTTTTTCCTTACCAAGCTTTGCTGCTGCAATCGTTTCCGGTGTATTTCCCTTATGGCAGGACAGACAGATGATCGAATTCTCTCCAAAATCTTTTGGTGTACTGTGAACAAATTCGTTGCTGTTGATCAGCGCGGATTTAATATTTGAACACTCTTTCTCCATAAATGTTTTTGCAGGATACAAAGCTCCAAGAGACCCTCCACAACCAACAAAATACAGGCTCTTAACACCTCCTTTGTCTTTTTTGTTCTCCAAAATCTCTGCTACAATGTTTTTAATGTCTTTGCTTGTATAACTCATATTCATTTCTCCTTTTTTTATTTGTCTCGTTTGTTTCTATCCAAAATATAATACAATATAATACATTTGTCAATATAAAACAGCTTTTAAAATAAATATATACAATTCTGAAACTTTGTATTATAATATATTGTATAATACAAATCAAAACACATTACGAGGTTTTTCATGGAATTAAACAATACAATTGCCAAACCACTATACAAACAACTTGAGGATCAGTTAAAAGAAGAGATTGACACCGGAAAACGTAAAGCAGGCAGCCGTCTTCCAACAGAAAATGAGTTAAGTACAACCTACAATGTCAGCCGGGTCACTGTCCGAAAAGCTCTTGCAGGTTTATCAGAATTAGGATATCTGGACCGCAAATCCGGAAAAGGAACTTTTGTTGCCGAAAAAAGAATCCAGCGAAATATCTCAAAAGGTGTTACCGGATTTTCTGAAATGTGCCGTACAATGGGAGCAGTTCCAGGTGCGAAAACCATTAAAATTGCAATAGAAGATCCTACCGAAAAAGACATGGAACTCATGCATATTACACCCGATAAAAAGATTCTCGTATTGGAACGTATTCGTTATGCCGATGAAAAACCGGTATTGTTAGAAATCAACCGGTTTCCTGAATCCTTTTCTTTTTTATTTGGAGAAAATTTAAATGACACTTCCCTTTATGATGTGCTGCAAAACCACAATATTATTTTTGATCATTCCGACAAAACTTTAGATATTGTGTTTGCCTCCGCACAGGAAGCAAAAATTTTGGGGATTTCAAAAGGTTATCCACTTCTTCGAATCGAGAGTACAATCTATAATACTGATTGCTCACTTGTTCAAAGATGTAAGCAATTATGTATCGGCGATAAATTTAAATTCACAATTTAAAAACTCCGGGCACATATACATTTGCGCCCGGAGTTTTATATTATTCCATGGCATACCGGATAAATTCCGGGAGAATTGCACGATACTTCTATCTCCACATTTCAAGAAACGCTTTCACTTCCCCCGGCATGCGTCCTTTGCGCCATGCAAGAAGAACCTCCGTTGCAAGATCCGCATGCAGAATATCACAGGACTGCATCTGATCCGACAGTTTGTGCATAGAAGCCGGAAGAATCGCAATTCCAAGCCCTTTTTCCGCCATGGTCATCGCTGTTCTGGCATCCTCACACTCACAATAAATATCACACAAAAGCCCCTTTTTTTCGAACGCGGACAACAGATAACTGCGGTAGCGGTGGGACAGGATCAGTTTCTGCTCTGACAGTTCCTCGAGCGTGATCCCATCTTTGTTTTTTTCTAAAACTGGGTTCCCTGCAGCCGCCATTGCAAGCAGCTTTTCCTGCATCAAAGTCCTGCTCTCACATCCTTTGAGCACAATCGGTGTCCGGAGTGTCGTGATATCGACTACGCCGTTTTCCAACTGCTCCCGCAGCGTAAATGTCGATCCCTCGTGGATATCAAAGCGAATATCCGGATGCGACGTGGAAAAACGGATCAGGTAATCGGACATCATAGAAACCGTGGACGGCGTAAATCCGATGTGGATTGTTGCCGCCTGGCTTGCCTTTATGACTTCCCGCTTGGTAATATCCGCCATGGTAAGAAGACTGCCCGCCCTATCATACAGTGTTTTTCCTGCTTCCGTTAATGTAATCTTTTTGGTGCCCCGCAAAAAAAGCTGCACCTGAAGTTCTTCTTCGAGCATCTTTACCTGATAACTCAGCGGCGGCTGTGTCATGTGGAGAACGCGCGCCGCACCGCTGATCGTACCGGCATCCACAATTGCCCGAAAGTATTCCAGTTGTTTTACATCCATAGCTTCTCCTTATATAATTTTTATTTGTTTAAGGCATAAAAGTAATATTTTTCATATATGTTAATCTATGGTATACTAAATGTCAACAGAAAGTCAAAATGAAAAAGAAAGAAATGAAATGATTGTGAAAAGAATTGATTTTGAACACGGGTCCATCCCAAGTAACATCTTAAACGCAGCGATTCCCATGCTGGTGGCGCAGCTTTTAAGCCTGCTTTACAACATCATAGACCGCATTTATATAGCAAGAATCCCGCATATCGGCACAACCGCTCTCGGCGCGGTCGGCTTATGTTTTCCGATTATTGTGATCATCACGGCTTTCAGCAACCTGTTCGGCAGCGGCGGTGCTCCGCTTTTTTCCATCCGGCGGGGGGAAAATAATTCCCGGAAAGCTTCCGAAATTATGAATACCTCCTATACGATGGTCTGCGGCGGCGCAATTGTTTTAATGGTCATTGGATTTTTGTTTGCGCGCCCGATCCTGCGTCTGTTCGGCGCTTCCGAGTCTGCTCTGGTTTATGCATACCCGTACCTGATGATCTATCTGCTCGGCACACTTCCGTCCATGATCTCCACCGGTATGAATTCGTTTATCAACGCGCAGGGATATGCCATGACCGGCATGACATCCGTTGCCATCGGCGCGGTGGCAAACTGCATTCTCGATCCGGTTTTCATCTTCGTCTTTTCGCTTGGAATCCGGGGTGCAGCAATTGCAACCGTGATTTCCCAGACACTCTCCGCTGCATTTGTCCTCTATTTTCTGAAAAAACGATCGGAGCTTAACGTACGGTTTCTGACCAGAATCGAACTCTCCCAGTGCACGGAAACTGCCAAAAACATCGTAAGCCTCGGAACCGCAGGATTTATTATGCAGCTTACCAACAGTTTAGTCAGCATCTGCTGCAACAACGTACTCTCCGTGACCGGAGGCGATATCTATATCTCCGTGATGACAATCATCTCCAGCGTCCGGCAGCTTGTCGAGACACCAATTTATGCCATGAATGAGGGAAGTTCCCCGATTTTAAGCTACAATTATGGGGCACGCCGCCCGAAACGTGTAAAACAGGCAATTGGTACAATGGCGGCTATGATCTTTGCATACACGGCAATCATGTGGTCGGTCATTATCGTTGCACCGCATTTCCTTATCGGGATTTTCAGTTCTGACAGCGAGCTGATCAAAGACGCGGTTCCTGCCTTAAAACTTTATTTTGCCGCATTTATTTTCATGGATCTGCAATACATCGGACAGACCACGTTTAAATCATTAAATAAAAAGAAGCAGGCAATTTTTTTCTCCCTGCTTCGTAAAGTATTTATTGTTGTGCCACTGACCTACCTGCTCCCATATGCGCTTGGCATGGGAACAAGAGGTGTGTTTATGGCGGAACCGGTCTCAAATGTAATCGGTGGAAGCCTGTGCTTTCTCACGATGCTTGCTACCGTGATTCCGGAATTAAATCATATGGAAAAACAAAAATAAGTTAATCCTCCATACCTGCGCGCAGCGCTGCTTCTTTTGCTTTTACGTCGGAAAGGAAATGCTCTTTTGCAAAGCCCATATCCTGCACCAGCTCCATGGTCCCGAGATATGTGCCTGCTGCATCCCGCACCGCCATATAGGTAACCAGCATGGTTTTTCCGTTTTTCTCCATCCAGATCGGCACTTTGTCGAGCGTTCCTTTCCGGAATTCCCCGATGATGTGCCGCACCTGCTGCTCCACTTTCGGGGGATGGCAGGAAAATACCTCGCGGTCGATCGCCATGCCCGGACGCTTGAAATCCTTTGGCCCTTCATTGAAAAAGCGGTTGATATTGTCCTCATCGACAAATGTGATCTCCAGAGGAATCGTGTTGAGCATTGCGGTAAGCTGCGCAACGGTCAGGTGCCCGCCCGGCATGATAATTTCTCCATTCCTTACATCTTTACTGCAATTTTCTGTATGCAGATACTTCTCTGCCGCCTCCCATGTCGCATTTTCCACACCAAAGCAGACCGGATAATCTTTCGAATCGCGGTAAATTCCAAACCACTCTTCCTCCGTGAAATTCAGGGCACAGTTCGGGAAGAAAATATTGGCTTCCTTGTAGATCATATCCTCCACGCGCTGCAACACAATGCGAAAACGTTCCAGCCAGTGATCTTCCGTCTTTTGAACCGGCAGCTGCTTTGCCAGTGCCGCCATTTCATCCCTGATCTCATCATCGGTTGTCCACATCACATCCGACGGGCCGCTGATCCCGTATTTTACTTTCAGATGCGGATACAGAAGATCCCCTTTCTTTGCATAATGGATCGCAACTTCCCGCAGCTTTCCAAACCGCTCCAGTGAAAGGGTATTGGTTTCCTCTATTTCGTTCCTGCATTCCCGGATGACGTTTTCCAACACTTCATTTTCGCGGGTAAACGTCTGCAGCGGATGTCCGGTGATTCCGGTTAAAGCCGCGGTAGCCGCCAGCTTTTTCTCTTTTACCGATGCCGCAACCGCTTTTTCCGCGTTGGCAACTTTTTCCTCACTCGTTGCACCGCGGAACAGTGCCGCATGGACATCACACAATTTCTGCACGGTCTCAAGTGGTGTGCCGCCCTGCAGAAGTTCCTGCTCCGCCTGCATGATCTCTGCCGGATCAACCGCTTTAAATTCTTTTGCGAAATCCGCCCTTACTTTTTCCAATTCTTCCCCGGCGCTCAGCCGCTCCAGATATGTTTTGATCTGTTCTACCCGCTTGTTGTGTTCCATGATTTTATCCTTTCCCATTTATATAGACTCTCTTACAAACAGTTTTTTCATTCTTCCGTTACAATATACACAAAAACAGGAAAAGAATATGTTGTTGCAACCACATTTTATATTTTATTTGTCGTACTGTACAGTTTTCGCAAAAGCAATTGTATCCTGCTTCGTATAATTTTTTGCATTTAATGCAATTGCATATCCATATGCATCGCCCTTCCTTGCCATCATAATACACCAATAGTTGCTTACCGGTTCCGCATTTTCTGTGTTCTCCAATTCACTCCATTCCGCCGCCGTATACAGATCATGTTCCGTCTGTATCAGATAAGCCGAAGATGCTAATCCAGACAGATTTCCCAGCCTTTTCATCTCTGTGTGGTTCCACTGGATGGTAACATCCGAAATCTGATCCCCCTGCCACAAAACACCAAAACTTCCCTCATTGTTTTGTGTAGAAAAGCGCATGACATATCCGGCGGCTTTCCATTCATCTGGCGCATAACCTCCAACATACGCATCCGGTTTCAACAGGCATCCGCCATAATCGCCAAGCGCCGCATCATAACTTTCTAATGTCAGACCTTTTGGTACCTCAAGCGTGATATCCATCACAGTCTGTCTCTGCGTTACTGTTTCTGTGTCCATTTCTGTGCCTGATTCTGTTAGTGTTACTGTTTCTGTGTCCGCATGACTGGTTTTTACCGAAGTGGTCATGCCGCATCCACAAAGTGCGATTGCAAGAATAAGTACCAGTGCAGTGACACATTTGCTCTTTCTTTGTTTACTGCATATACAGCGGATTCGTTTTTCCAATTGTGATTTACTCCCCTGCATATTTGTTGCTACTGAGAAAAAGCCCGTTTTATGCTGCAAAGCCGCGACAAACAACAGACTTTTTCCATATGCAGTTTTCTGCTTCTCCGATAATTGTGCCGCCACAGCCTCATCACATGCGAGTTCACAATCTTCCCGTGACAACCTTGCTGCCAGCCAGACCAGTGGATGAAACCAATAAAGCGCAACAAGAAAATTTCGCAAATACGACCACCAGATATCCCCATGTCTCTGATGCATCGATTCATGCAAAACAGCATAGTCAACAACTTCATCTTCTGGAAGTATCTGCTCCGGAAGATAAATATCCAGCTTTATTCCACGCGAACGAAACAAAAACGGGCTTCCTTCCAACGGTATTCCATAACATGTCCGTCTGCTGCCTTTTTCAATTGTACTTTGTACAGATACACAGCTTCTTTCCTCCAGCAGATATTTTCTGAATTTTCTTTCCTGCACAAACTGTCTGACCGCAAGAAGCAAAAAGCCTAAAAGCCAGATTTCATATAACCCATATGTTTTCACATAATCCTTCCATGTCTGTACTTCTTCCTCCTTTAATCGTGCAGGATCTGTTCGACTGCTTTCATCAATTATATCCCCTTGTTGTGAAAGTTTATTCTGCGCTGTTTCCCCCGTGGATAAAGATGTCTTTTTTACTGAGTTATATTCATTTTCTGATTTGTTATCCACAGCTTTCTGATTTTTCTGCGCAAGATCCACAAGATTCATTACACTGAATTTGCTTTGCTGTTGAAAAAGTTCTCTTCCTGCTACCGCCTTATAAACCATCTGTGGAAATGGCAAAAGCAGGCTGATCGCCACAAACAGCCACAATGCATAAACTCCGATACTTCCCACAAATCTACGCAGGCCTTTCCTTACAGGTAAAAGAAACAAGGTTAACAAAGAAGAAACCAGAACCGCTGCTAACACATACTTTCCCATATATTTACCCTTTCTCTTCTGTCTCTTCCAAAAGCTGCCGCAATTGTTTTAGATCCTGCTCGCTGAGCTGTTCCTGTTTTACCATTGTCGTAAGCATCTCTCCAAAACTTCCCCGATATACCCTGTCCAAAAAACTCTTTGTTTCCTGCTGCACAAAATCCGCCTGTTTTCCGACCGGATAGTAATGTTTTGCACGTCCGACGGTTTCGTAGGCAACCACGCCTTTTGCCTCCATGCGTTTTAACATGACAATAAGCGTATGTTTATCCCAGTCCGTCACCCCTGCAAAATCCTCGACCATCTCCATGATCGTGCGGTTTTTCTTCTTCCAGAGCAGATTCATAATTCTCCATTCTCCCTGCGAAAGCATTGTTTTTTCTTCCATACCGTCTCTCTTTTCCTTTCATCTTCCCATTTGGTAATCTTTTGTTTACCTCATCGTAGCACTTAGGTAAACATATGTCAACCTTTTACTTTTTTTGCAAAGTTTGCTTGACATTTTATGCAAAGTATACTATTCTATTTTTGCAAAGCAAGCTATGCAAAACGATAGTGTCAGCCCATTTGCTGAAAGCAAATTTTGCATGGGCTGATGTTCAACAAAAGGGGATCACCAATGAAAAACCGTATCAAAGAATTGCGCAAAGCCAATAAACTATCGCAAAGCGAACTGGCAGATATCGTGGGAACTACCCGCCAGACAATCACCTCTATTGAAGTAGGTAAATATACCGCTTCTTTAGGACTCGCCTATAAAATCGCACATCACTTTAACTTAACGATTGAAGAAGTTTTTGACTTCAGTGAAATTGAGAATGAGGAGTAATTTACTATGGAAAAGAAAATGGAAAAAATGAAAAAGGAAATCAAAACACAGAACCGTTTCTATCTGATTATCGCAGCGCTTTTTCTAATTGCACAGTGTACCAACACCTCCGGTGTACTGACCTCTGCCTACACAAATCCGCACTCTGCAGAATTTGTGCATGGGTTTGTACTTGGTCTGGTTATTGTAGTGGAAATTTTTGTAATACTGCAGTTTTGTAAAAACAGCAAAGCGCTCAAAGATGAAGCACTGTTAAAACGTCTGTACAACGAACGCCATGATGAACGCGCACAGCAGATTGAGGCTCTCGCCAGTCAGAAAAGTGTACAGATTGCACTTATACTCGCTGTCGCTGCCGGATTTATTGTCTGCTATTTTAGCCTGGAAGCCTTTCTTGGTATGCTTGGCGTCGTTATACTGACAGGTGTCGTAAGAAAATGCTGTAAAATTTATTATACGCGTACTTACACATTGCAATAACTTTGACAGTGCTGCACACCATTGTAATACAACCATCAGATATCAGGAGGAGAGTATACATGAACGTTGTTATTGCCATCGATTCTTTTAAAGGAAGCATGACTTCCCTTGAGGCCGGGGAGAGTGCCTCTGCCGGAATCCGGCGCATATATCCGGATGCAGATATCACCATCCGCCCACTTGCAGACGGTGGCGAAGGCACGGTGGAAGCTTTGACGCTTGGCTGTGGCGGCACACGCACACAGGTATGCGTAACCGGGCCTCTTGAAAAACCGGTGCTTTGCAGTTACGGCATTCTGGATGCTGGCAAAACTGCAGTCATCGAAATGTCCGGAGCTGCCGGAATTACACTCCTTTCCGAAACCGAACGGAATCCTTTGTATACAACAACCTACGGGGTTGGGGAAGTCATCAGAGACGCCATTTCCAGAGGCTGCAGACATTTTATTATAGGAATCGGCGGAAGTGCCACAAACGATGGAGGAATCGGTATGCTGCAGGCACTGGGATTTGACCTGCTGGATCAGGAAGGGGTTCCGGTACGTCATGGTGCTCTGGGCTTAAAGGATCTGGCTGTAATTTCAGACTCCCATGCGCTGCCGGAACTGAAAGAATGTACGTTTCGGATTGCCTGTGATGTGACAAATCCGCTCTGCGGTTCGCAGGGATGCAGCGCCGTTTTCGGTCCTCAAAAAGGCGCAGATCCTGCCATGATCCAGCAGATGGATCAGTGGCTTTCCTCCTATGCCGCACTCGCCGGAAAAAGCTTTCCGAAAACGAATCCCGCGCATGCAGGAGCCGGGGCTGCCGGCGGTCTTGGGTTTGCTTTTCTCACCTTTTTCCATGCCACTCTGGAATCCGGTGTAAACATCATTCTGGAAGAAACACATCTTTCCGACTATATAAAAAATGCAGATATTGTCATCACCGGAGAAGGCTGTCTGGATGGTCAGACCGTCATGGGGAAAGCGCCTGTCGGCGTTGCAAAGATTGCCAGAGAATTTCAAAAACCTGTGCTTGCATTTTCCGGCTGCGTGACAGAGGATGCAAAAGCCTGTCATGCAGCAGGAATTGATGCCTTTTTTCCGATTGTGCGGGGCGTTATTTCGCTTGAAGATGCCATGCAGACCGACCATGCAAAACAGAATATGACCGATACGGTGGAACAGGTATTTCGCATGCTTCGAACGTTTCAGAATATAAAATAATGAAGCAGATTGGTAAATCCCTGTTCGGTTGCATATTTCTCCAGCATTTTCTTCTGGTTTATGATACTGTTGCTGTCACCACTTTGCTCATCATCACGGACCTTTGCGGAATTTTCGTTACTGTTCAGAGGTAAACTTGTAACAAAAGAACCGATGGTATAGACTAATCGTAGTCAAAACCATCGGTTTTCTTATGCAAATATTTCTGCAATCTCGCGGAACAGATTGGCCTGCTCTTTTCTGCGCATCAAAACCAGCATGCTCATGCATTTACAGAGATGGTCGATGCTTGACGGACTCCGGAATGACACAGCCTGCGCCTGTTTTCTTTTATATTTTCTCAGCAGCCGTTCGGCTTCGTTATTCGTGGCAGGTACATTCTTATTATGGAGGAAAAGAAGATGATCTTTCTTATACTTTTTCATCCTTTTGTACAGGTTGTATCCATCACGGTAGTATTTCCCATGCGGCTCATAGTCGTATTCATCCCCGGCTATGGACAGGATTGTTTTATAACGTTCTTCAAATTCGGAGACGGTCTGCGGATCTGGCTCTTCTGATTCAGATAAACCATTCCGGTAATGGATCATTTCCTGTATCAGGGAATGCATCTGCCTGTTCCAGGAACGGTCTTTTTCGTTGTCCATGCTGTCTTTCAGATAACGCAGTACATGTGCAAGGCATTCCTGGTGGCCGGTTCCATACTTATAAAAGGTTACATCATGATCGTGGACCAGTGTCCCCTGATAGTCTTCAACGACCGTGCCCTTTATTCCATCGTGTCCCTTTTTGCCCCTGGCAAAATAGAGCACACCGCCATCCGGAACCGCACATACAAATACATACGAACTTTCCCCGTTTACACGGGCATTGGTACAGTCTGTATGCATGACAGGGGAAAGCAGCATGTCACGGAAAAGCTCTTTGCGCTGGGATTCTGTTTTTTCTGCAAATGACTGGCAGAGATTATTGATCATGCCTTTTGATATGTTTATTTTTCCATCTGTCAGATCAGACAAAAACCTGCGGCTTTTATCAATTGATGTACAGCAGCCATTATTCAGCAGAAACAGGAAAGCACGTAAATTTCCTCCATAGTTAACGTCATCAATGACTCCCTGTGGAAATGGTGCATGGATCCGTTCACCTGTTTTGGAATTATAGTGCACATCGGCATGATACCCGGTCACATGCACTTCTACGCTGATGTCGATTTTCTGCTTTGTAATGGTTTTCGATGTTTTCTTAAAGTCAGGGTCATGGAGTACTTCTTCGGGTGCAGGAAGATAGATTTCCCTTGTCGGGGTGAGTTTCTTTCTGCAGTGCCCCCTGTGTCCTGGCTGTCCACCGGGTTTCCTTCCTGTCTTTTCGCGGCTGTTGGATATTTTTTTGCGGGCGATAGATTTTGAAGACGGGATGGATGAGTTTTCATAGTTCCGGTTAATCTGTGCCGTCAGTTTCTGTACTTTTTGTTTTTCATCATCAAGCTCTGTCTTTACTTTGTAAAGTTCCCGTCTCTGGAAAGTTACTTTTTCAAGGGCAGTGTCGCGCTGTCTTTCTGCACGGATGGCCCTTTTTTCCATCATATCCGCCTTTTTTACTGCTTCGGCGACCATACGGTCGCATTCTTTTTGCAGCTGTTCAAAAATCTCAAACCATTGATTCCGAATCGTAATGGCATGGCTGTGTTCTTTTGCTACAGCTGCTTCCAGTTTTGCAATTCTGCGTTCCAGGGCACGCACCTGTGTAAGGTGCTGTTTTTCCATTCGGATATATTTTTCTCCCGATTGAAAGGCTGCAAGTTCTTCCTGTGCTTCTTTCAGCCTGTATTGAAGTACTGTAATGGTTTCAAAAGAATTTCCCATCCCCATGCCGCGTCCTTTCCTTAAATGTTTGTCAGATCATCAATGATTTTTTCTAATTCTGCATTATGTTCCTCAAGGGATTTGATCAATGAGGACTGGGTTTCAATGACCCTGTGCTGCAGTCCGTTTGTATGCTCAAGACTGCCTATAAGTTCTTCATATGCTTTGAGTTTGCTTTTATCATCTGCGTTCATTTGTGCCTCCTTAAGTATAGGATAAGTACAGCAAAAACAGGGACGAATGGGAAATCGGACGAATTCCGGGACTGGCAGAATGACGGTGGATAACCGGAAGAAAAATGAAAGAAGCAGGACTGGAAATCCGTATTCCAGCCATGTAAAAGCAGGAAAATATGCAGGTACTGTTTATAATTTCAAAAGAAAAAGCAGGATTCGGAAGTCGTTAACGAAACTTTCCATCCTGCTTGAGTTTATCCACAAATATATTTTTTTAAATTTCGTCAGTTTTTACAATGGTCTGAACAGTAACGCTATGGGCAGGCTCTCATATACTTCATCAGCATAAATATATACATCACACCTTCCTCTGTGATAGAATGTAAAAAACGGAGGAAAATACTATGTCAAAACGTTCAGATGAAATCAGAAACAAGTACATACAGAATCCACCTGAAGGCATGACTGCTGATGACATCCGCCACATGAGTGAGGATGATTTGCTTGATATGGATTACTTCTTAAATGAAGACGATGAGTTTGGTGAAGACTTTCCTGGAGCTGAAGGCTTCTATATCTTCTAAAACCTATCGTTTACTTGTCGTGCCCGCTAAATTGCGGGCCCTTTTCATATCTAGCTATCCCAAAGTTAGAACTTTCCTATAAATTAAAAAAGACGAAAAATAAACGATACAGATTTCTCTGTATCGTCCATTTTTCTTTTTTGATTAAATCAATGTAAAATCAAGCCGAGGCAGACTCCTGTCAAAATGATTTTTGCAGTTCTTTTCAAATCAGGTATCTCCTTCCTGCTATCTTTATACCAGATGGTACATGTAAACCGTTTATTCACTCAACGACATCCGATACAGGAATGCGGCTATTTCCGCTCTTGTACAGGCAGCATCCGGATTGAATCGTCCTTTGCTATTCGCTTGTGCGATACCCTTCTCTTTGGCCCACGCCACTGCCTGTGCGTAGTATTCATCAGAAGAAACATCTTTAAAAGCTGTCTCTTGCTCTGCTGCCGGTTTTCCTTGCGCACGCCATAGCATTGTGATCGCCTCGGCTCTCGTTATCGCAGCATTTGGTCTGCTGCCATCCGAAATTCCCTGGTTTTTAGCCCATGCACGTGCTTTGCTGTACCACTTCTTTCCACCTGTCAGATCTACGTCTTCCCATCGTGCGAGAATCGTCCATAGCCGTGCCCGGGTAATTTTTGCTTCCGGTGCAAAAGCCGTACTGCTCTTTCCATTCATCAGCCCGCGTGCACTTACAAAATCAATGGAATCCTTCGCCCAATGTTTTTTTGTATCCTTAAAGTTTTTCGCCTTATCTACGAGCTTCACTGTAGTGTCTTCGTCCACGATCAGCTGAACTCCATCTTTTGCAGCCACTGATTTCTTCACAATTTTCTCAGTGCCATCGGCATTGACAAGCACTGCGACTGTACCTACGGTCATATTTTTTACCGGAATCTTCACTTTCGTTTTCCCTGCACCCTCCGGTAGATTGATGGTCACAGTGGATGCAGCTTTTATATTTTTACCTGCCTTTACTTCAACCGGAAGTTTAACTGCTTCACCTGATTTTTCAGCATTTGCGATCGCCTTTTCACTAAGCTGCACTTCTGCTGTGATCATTCCTTTTTTACCGTTCACTATGGCAACAGTCGTTCCATCCGAATCCTTGATGTCCGGCGTAGTTGTTGCAGATGCATTTCCGTTAGCTGCGCCGCCTCCCGCGGTGGCACCTCCTGCTGCTGCACCGCCTCCTGACGATGATCCGCCCCCTGCTGAAGATCCGCCTCCTGCTGAAGATCCGCCTCCTGCCGTGGAACCGCCTCCTGACGATGATCCACCTCCTGACGTTGTTCCTCCGCTGACATCCGCTTTTTTCGTTACGGTTACGGTAACACGATTACTGTCGGCCGCAAGATATTTCTCATTATCACCGGAATAATGAGCAGTAAATGTATAAGTACCAGCTTGATCGAGCCGGATCGTCTGAGCCTCCCCTGTGCCGGATATCGGCAGCGAAGGATCTGCCGTGTAAGTTACTCCGCTTAAATCCACACCAAATCCTGAGGTTTCGCTGACACTTAACATGACCTGTTCTCCTTCGGTCACTGTATCCGGGCTTGTCGCCAGCAGAATGACCGGAGCTTTCTTAACATTCGGTGACGGTGCGATATATTCACTCCATCTTGCATACAACACCGTATTGCTGCTATATACTCTTGTCAAATCAACTTTCTCACCACCTGTCGTATACCATCCGTCAAACACATATCCTTCACGGGCCGGTGCCGGAAGATCACCGAGTTTTCCATTGATTCCGGTCGTTTTTGTTGTATTTTCTCTTCCGTCATTATAACAAAAAGTAACTGTATAACTCTTTGCAGGCTCCGGTGCCGGCAAGATATCCTGACCTTTGTTTGGAAGCGTTCCTTCGTAAGCAAGAACAGTTCCCTGCTCATCCCTCACTGCATATCCGACCGTGTCACCGGTTCGCAGATCTGCATTGGACGGGATGGTATATAAGAGGGAACAATTTTTCAAACCGGAATTAAAATCGCTTCCATGATATTCCAACGTTCCCTTCGGGCGGAAATTGCCCTTTTCCGTCCAAAGCGGAATCTTGAACGTTTCTGACGCTGCTACAGGCTGACCATCAGCAGTAGCAATGGTTCCGTCAGCATGGTTTACCCATACCTGTAATGTCACCTGACTGAGCTTTGTATCGGAAAGGTTCTGCACGATTGTACGCAGCTCAATCTTCTGCCCCTTCATCTCTGTCGGTTGGAAAGTAATTTTATCTGCCCCTGTCAAAAGGCGTGTCTTTTTGTCTGCGTCAAATTTTGTATAACCCCAACCGGTTGCATCACTAAAATCTGAAAGCTTCGTATATGCATCTGTGCGCTTTGTCACTTCCGGTTCTGCCACATACAGATCCGGACCCTCTGTGACCAGCTGGCGCATCCGCTTATTTCCCTGCAGCTTACATACCTCGCAGAAACCATTCCAGGTCTGGCGCATCATACATTCACGGCTGGAATTATAAATCTTATCCGTATCATAATCTGTATGAGGAACACTGTATGTCTTCCGGAAGCCAAGCAGCTGTCTCCATTTTACCTGTTCAGGATCACTGATCCCCGTTCTGTTTAGCGAAGTTTTTTCAGACGCTTCTCCCATAAAAGATCCGCTGTTGTACTCGTCTCCAAGCCATAACAGACCATGACCAAGCTCATGCGTAAGCGTTTCGACTGCACGCTGGCTGTATGCAGGGCTGACAATATAATGGAATCCGTAATCAAGATCGTTGAATGCCCCGCCAAAATCATTTGCAGAATTGACCAGAAGTACGAACTGGCTGATGTAGTCATGTACATATTTATACTTTTCAAAATCCCAATCTACATTCGGATCTGCCTGCTGCGGAATATGGGCATCATGCACTTTCTCGATAAACGCCGGTCCGATACACCGTTCAAAAATATGGTTCTTCCACTGACTTCCATTCACGGATATATTCTTTCCCCATACATCGAAAAATGTACTGTCATATCCATCAATGGCACTGTACGTTTTATCCGATGCCGTACATAATGCATATACATTGAAGCGATCCTTGTACGTCTTATATGGCTCATACTGCATCGCGCCTTCCCATAACCGTTTGGCAGCTGCAACAAATTTTTGCTGCTCGCCTTTTGTGTAACCTTCACCGCAGATGACGACAACCATATTCTCATTATCGCTGCGCGTCTTCTGGATGACCTGGATAGGTATCGTGGCAGATTCGTATTTCTTGCTCTTGGAATAATTCGGTCCAAGATATAACTGTATACTCTTGTCAAGCGAAACATCCCACTCCTGCCCCGGTGTTGGTCCATCTCCGGAAACTGTAAAGTTCTCCTCCGGTTTATTTACGGCTGCACCGCGGTAAGGGGAATCAGCTGTACCGTCTCCACCAGTCACCTGATAATATTGCGTATCAAGATAAAACGCCGGACGGACACCATAAAAGCCTAAATACGGAGCGTTTCTGTCTATTCTTCCATCCGTCTCCACATAGCGCATATCGTGGTTGCAATCCGTCACCGGAGTCCGCAGCCAGTAAGGCCACCTCACGCCACCCTTATAAGCAATATGATAACTGTCTCCAAGCTGGCTGTTATTTTGATAGACTTTGTTTATCTGCTTTACATCCATTAAGAATACTTTATCCGTAACGTTCTCATAATAGGCCTGATCAAATCCGTTAGCGGCTGCTTCTATATTTGTGTCATAAGGCAGATCTGCCCCCTGGCCTTCGATCATTCCCGCATTATATTCCGGATGGGATACGATCGAACGCTGGGTTACCGTTTTAATCGCTGCGATCTCGTCCTCCTTAAAGCCGTTTAAAAAGCCTGCTGCCTGGTCATATGGATTCTCTCCTACAAAGCCACTCTTTGGAGGGTTTCCGCAAAGCCATTCTACCTTCCCGGCTTCCGCCTTGGAATTCAGCCAGGAACGCATATTGCTGTCACGCCATTGATTTGAGCCATATGTCCCACGCTTTAGGTTACGGCTGTGCGAACGCGTAGCGCTGTTTTCACTTGTTTTGGCATCATAAGCCATCGTTGCCAGCACCTGATCGGAGAGCATGAGCGGTCCCATCTCATCAACATCGACGCAGCGCCATAAGATTGGCTGCCCGTTATAGTTTCCCAGCCTGATATAGTCTCCGATGCTAATATTGCTTGTGCCAACACTGCTCGTCTCCTCTGCAGCTGCCTGTGTACTTGAAAATGGCAGCACCGACAATACCATACAAATACATAAAACAAGTGCTGTAAGCTGTTTTTTCATAAGTAGTATCCTCCCTTTCATCTGTTATGTATTCCCGTAAATAAATTTCCGCCGACTCTATAAAGCATTCTCTACCTTATCCCATGTGTGGGTCAGTTCAAATTGTGCCTGTGTCAAGTAAAAATAAGTCTATTTCACGGCAGCCTTCGCACCCTGATCCTGCACCGGATCATCCCAGGTCACATCAATATAGCGGTAGCTGCTTCCGTCTTTCACATAATTCCACGCATGTGATCCGCCACCGGCTTCACCCGGAACGGCGATCGAACAGATGCCGGCTTTTGCGGCAAGCAGGTTAAAAACACCTGCATAGCCCTGACATACCGCCTTTTTCTCAATCAGACAACCATATGCGGTATAGGCATCATCATATCCGTATCTGCGCGCGTTCTCATCGTAGACACAGTTTTTCACGAGATAATTGTGGATCGCACGCAGCTTCTGTTTGCGCGTCATTCCGTCCCTGATAATCCGGGGAATAATCGCGTTCGCCTTTGCATTCGCCTGTTTTATTTTACCCGTGATCTGCGCCGCACTCAGGTCATTACCTGCCCGGTAATCAAATGTTCCATCGGTACTCTTCCAGATGACCAGACTATAATTGTACTCCGGATGATGCTGCAATGCGAGTACAAATGTCTCGTAATACACCGCTCCGTCCGCACAATAGCTAGTGCTGTAATCACGCTTTTTCATCGCCTTAAGCACATGCTTATAGGCATCTTTTTCGGACTTGACGACTGTGATCTTTTTCGTAAACCGAAAAGATATGTCAAAGTTCCCTTTCTATTATACAGGAAGTCTCCTATAATGTCAAGCCCTAAATCACTGATTTTTCAGGCTTTTCTTTAAATATTTACCTCATAAAACAGAGCCACAAGTGTATGACAGTCATTGTATCTTGTACTGAATAGTTAGAAGAGGGTGCAGTTTATAAAGCGTCCCTTTGTTTTGCTTTATAAAGGCTATAAATCCTCTGTTAACTATGATGGTGAACCTTCCGTGTCTAATGGTATCGTGTACCAACTTCCTTCGTCCCACCTGCTCATACACCGAGTGCCCGCTAAGCTTTCTAACAGGGTCATTGCCCTACGGAGTGAACTACTGCAGGCTACAGCTCTTGTTTATATTTTGATTTTACTGACCTGCCCTTTCCGCAGGGTACGGATATTCCGTGGACGCTTCCCTTGTTTCGTTACCTGCTGGTCATTGTGCTGATGCAGTGCTTGTTGCACTCCATCGTTATCGGGTTTCTTTCCAGAACCCTGCCCGATTTCGGAATCATCCGCAACCCGGCAAGGCTCTGGAATAAATAATGCTGTCGATTGTCTTATGCTGCAATCGCTTCCTTCTTTTCCGGCCGCCTGATGTCCATCAGCATCTTCTTCGGATCATAGACCGTTCCCTTCTTCAGAATCGTATAAACGATTCTCAAAAGCTTGCAGGCTATCACAATCAGTGACTGCATCTTTTTCAGCGGATTGTCAGGGCGTGTCGTGTAGTACACATGGAGTTCTTTAACTTCCTCCGCATGAGCCACTGCTGACTTTGCCGCCTGGAATAACCAGTATCTGAGTCGTTTGCGTCCTCTGTGACTGATTTTGGTCTCTCCCTTATGCTTTCCTGAGCTACATGCTACAAGACCTAATCCGCTTAATTTTTGTATTTCCTTAACATCATCAAATCTCGAAATGTCTCCCATCTCTGCAAGAATTCCGGAAAGAATATTTATTGTGTCAGGCACCATTGTTTTCAAACTGCATAACATCATCCGGCGGATTCAGAGCATACAAAAGTCCATACGGCGAGCTGTATTCCCATTTCACTGGGATACTGACAAGCGCCGGGTGGACATCCTGCCAACATTCCAGTATTAAGAGAACATTCCCGGTTTCTATACAGCGGTTAAATACAGACATATCATAATATTTATTGTGTCAGGCACCATTGTTTGTCAGGCACCATTGTTTTTTCATTCTCGGCATTGGAAGAACTTCTGCATATCTTCTGGTGAAAGAAGAACATTTCAGTTCCATTCCTCTGCCAGCAGGAAGTCACGAATATTGCGGTGTTTGATTCCATCTCGGCTCATATCCAGTTCGTCCATCGTTACAACGTATTTCGGGAAATTGTCACGAACACCGGCAAACGCCCCAAACTCACGCTGGATGGTTTCCTCCGAGGCAAGTAGATAGGAAACCTGAACATACAGCTTTTTCCCATGATCTTCACATACGAAGTCAATCTCCTTGTCAGAGACTTTCCCAACAGTCACAGAATAACCACGGCGCAGCAGCTCCATGTAGACAACATTTTCAAGGACAAGGTTAATGTCCTTCATGTTGCCACCGTACACGGCTTCCCGGACACCATGATCTGCAACATAGTATTTCTCGTTGACGGTCAGGATTTTCTTTCCCTGGAGGTCTTGGCGCTTCACCTGATAAAACAGGAATGCGTCCGTGCAGGCTTTGATGTAGTTCAGTACCGTTTCTGGTGAAACGGAGCGCCCTTCACTTTTCAGATACTTGGAAATGGCTGTGGAAGAAAAGGTAGTGCCGATGTTGGAAGTTATATAAGCAATAATTCTCTCCAGCATATCCACATCACGGATATTGTTTCGCTTGATAATATCTTTCAGCTCTACGGAGTTGAACAAGTCCCGCAAATACTGACGACTGGCGGCATCGTCGTAGCGAAGGTTGCTCAAATAGGGCATTCCTCCCAGCGTCAGATATTTTGTAAAGCATTGTCTTTCGTCTGCACCTTCGTAAACGGTGTGATACAGCTCCATAAACTCTCTGAATGAAAACGGGTAAATCACGAACTCCACATACCGTCCGGCAAGATAAGTGGCAAGCTCACCGGAAAGCAGCTTGGCGTTGGAACCGGTAATGTATATATCACAATCCAGCTCCACCCGGAAAGAGTTGATACATTTTTCCCAATCAGCCACCTCTTGGATTTCGTCGAAGAACAGATAAACCTTGCCGCTGATTTCTTTTGTTCTGCGAAGGATTTCATCATGCAATGCAACAGCCGTACAAAGGTGTGCATTGCTCATGTTCTCAAAATTCAGGGAAATAAACTGTTCTGGTTGGACCCCGTTTTGGGCAAGTTCCTCTTGGATCAGGTTCAGCATGACAGATTTTCCACTACGGCGAATCCCTGTCAGAACCTTTATCAGCTCATTTCCGATAAAAGGACGAATACGGCTCATATAAATTTCTCGTTTAATCATGTAGACCAGCCTCCCTTCTGAAACTGTCTATATGGTACCACGGCTATAACTGATTTTCAATACCGCAAATCCAGTTTTATCAGATATAATTGATAAAATACGAATTTCGACACAATCAGACAGTTATACCGAACGAAGTTGGGCTATGCGTTTTTATTGTGTCAGGCAGCATTGTTTCATATTGAAATATAGTGTCTCTGTGCATGTTCTATATACCTCTGATTATATAATATTCAATTTATATAATCTCTCAAATGCTTTTTTATCAAAGTCTGCTTCTGTAATATATAGCTTTCTATCGCTATCAATGTCATTCTAACTCAATAGTCATATCAATTATACAATTAAAAGCAAAGATGCTGCTAACTGAATAACAACATCTTTGCTTGTTTAGAATGGGGATTATAAAATTTTAATGATAGTATACTGTGACATAAATATTTTTTAATGTTGCTGCTGCAACAGTTCCCGTTGAATACCTTGTAGATTCAAATTGAACATAATAATTTCCAACAGGGCTTAAATTATAATTGCCAAAATCTGCAAAAGTAAGAGAACTATTCCAACTTTTGCTGTCTGTATATCTGTCAAATGTGCCATCTCCATTATCCTCATCTTTAGCAACAAATAATTCGATGTTTCCACTACTTCCACTACTTTTTGTGGATGTAACCACTATTTTACTGATTGTGGAGCCTGACGGAACAGATGTGCTGCTGATTGTAAAAGAACCAAGAGCGGAAGTTGCCACTGTATCATTTGTTCCAAAAAAGGAATTTAACATTCCAACAGAATGTCGTGATGATCCAGAAGTTAATGCTGTCGGAGTTATTTCAAATGTCATTGTTTTCTCCGTCTCCGAATAATTTTCCTGAGTTTCTGCCGCAAAAGCTGTGACATTCATTGTAAAAAGCATGACAACACATACAATAATAGAAAAAAAACGTTTTCTCACAATGAATCTACCTCCATACTTTATGTAATCATCCCCATCTAAATATACTAAATTGAAAAATCAAATCTTCCACCGATTTTATTATCCTCTGGTTTGATAGAATTCCATTCAATATTTTTAATTTTATCCAAAAGTTCATCTTTTGAATTTGCTTGAACAGTAGCTTTTTTTACTTCAATTTGCTTTAATTGTTCCTTTTTCTTCGCCTCTTTCTTCTCCGCAGCTTTCTTTTCCTGAATTTTTTCAAGATATTCTTTCTGACTAGCTGATGTTTTTTCTAATTGAGCAAAGAATGTTGTAGTTCCATCACTATTAAAAGAAATACCAAACTTTGTTATTTTTGTATCAGTATCTGCACTGTTTTCTATTCCGTTTGTCTTACCAAATGCTCTTTCAAATCCAAACTGAGCATTGATTTCATCCGACATACGCAAAGCACCTTCAATACTATGCATCTTTTCAGCATAATATTTGGGATCGGATGCCATCTTCTCCATTTCTTCCTTTGAGAAAATAACCGTAAACTCTTTATCACTTTGTGCTAAAATATCTTTAGCATTATCACCATTTTCAAAATCTGCAACCATAAAGTCCATATCTGTTCTTGAGCCACGCATATCTTTAAGCATTTTTTGTGCCTCTTTACTTAGATTTTTTTCGGCTATACTTTCTGTCACATTTTTCTTGACCTTATCATTTTCTGTTGTTTTCGCTGTTTCTTTTTTCTTATCTACTGTACCTGCCTTGTAGGTATTCTGATAACTTCCATAAACAGTACCCGTTGTATTCACATTCATTGACATATCCTTTGTCCTCCTTCTCTGAATCCGTTCTTTATTATTTATTGTTTCTAATATTATATATCGGCTTTATTCCGAAAACTATAATCCTCCCTGTTATTTTTATCCCATGATTATTGAAAATCTAAAATTTGAAATTCACTCTTAAATCAGATTATGCATTAAATATTATTGCTATTGACAAACCACCTAAATATGAATTAAAAGATACTTCTTGCTCAACAGAAAAAAGCAGCCTATTGCAAGTTTATTGTGTCAGGCACCAATTGTTCTGTCAGACTGGAAGTAAACATTTCACATTTTTTAAATGTGGCTGGTGGAATTTAGTCTGACACACCGAATTCCAGTAGCCTGTTTTTCATGCCATAAAAACAACAAAATTTCGATAAGCTAGCTTAATTATAACAGAAAGCAAGAGATTTTGTTAAAAAAACTCCTGCAAAATCAGCAAAATTTAAAAGCCGATGGAATTTACTCTTGCACTGGAATTTACTTTTTCAAGTCAGCTTTATGATTCATATTTATTGTGTCAGACACCATTGTTTTTTATGAAATGTAATCATATGCTATCCGTTCCGCGCCACCTTTAACATATATATTTCCACATTTGTGAAATCCAAATCGCTCAATTGCTGTCTGCATAGAAATATTATCTTTGTGCGTATCAATGCGAATATAGTCTATCTGTTTTATGCAATATTCAAAACATGCTCTGGCAATTCCTTTTACTATTCCACTAGATGCCAACCGATGAATCGTCCCATAGAGTCTGTCATCTGTCCATTTTCCATTTTTAATAACCTGATAAGTTGGTTCTTCTCCAATAATAAAAGAAAATGTTCCCACAATCATTCCATTATTTACAATTACATAGCTGTTTCCTGCATCTATATCCGTTTTTAGTATCTCCTCGCCAGGGTATCCATCTCCCCATTGTGTTTTATTTCCATGTGCAGCCATGTACTCCTTAGCAGTTGTAAAAATAGCCATAATCTGCTTAATATCTTCTCTTGTGCTTTTTCTAATTTCCATATTTCCTTTACTCATAATTCCCCTCTCTATGTTCCGGATTTAAAGTTGACATTTCCTCCATTTTAACAGCAATGCTGAATTTGTGATTACAAGCACTGAGCCGGCATTATGTACCAATGCACCTATGACCGGATCAAGAGTGCCTGTGATTGCCAGAATGATAGCTATGAAATTAAGTCCCATGGAAAATGACATATTAATCTTTATTGTAGTCATCATTCGCTTGGAAAGTGCCAGTAAATGTGGCAATTCCTTTACCTCATCATCCACCAGGGCAATGTCTGCCGCATCCACAGCAATATCACTTCCTACACCGCCCATAGCAATGCCGACATCAGCCGCCTTTAAGGCTGGTGCATCGTTGATTCCATCCCCGATCATACAGACAGCTTCCTGTCTGTTCTGATATTCATTTATGTATTTTAACTTATCCTCCGGCAGACAGTTTGCTTGAATTTCGGAAATACCAAGCTGTCTTGCAATGGAAGCAGCCGCTTTTTCATTATCACCGGTAAGAAGTACCGGCTGTACATTTAATGCTTTTAATACCTTTATTGTACCAACACTCTCACTTCGTATCGTATCAGACAATACAACATAACCAATGAAAAGGCTGTCCAAAGATATGTAGATCATGGTACATCCCCGGTTAATAAATTCTTCCGCCTGTGTTGTCATTTGCTGTGGAAACGTTATGTTATTTTCATTCAACATAGCCCTATTTCCAGCAAGAACATGATAGCCTTCCACCTTTGCTGCCACACCTCTGCCCGGTATCATTTTAAAATCTTCTTTATTGTGTCAGGCACCATTGTTTTTAGGGACAAACAGGGTATCCTCCACGACTCCTAACTTGGACATAGCCAAACCTCCTGTTTTGACACATTACTTTCTGCCGACAAGCAGCCGGGAAGACTCCAGCATCATCATGGCAGCCCGACGGTGGGAGCCAAAAGCTTCCTCCTTCTTTACGCAAGTTTCCAATTCTGGCTTTCTGTCTGCAGTTTTACCATATGGGCATATACACCATTCTTTTCTTCCAGATCCTTTGGTGATCCTTCTTCTGCCACGGTGCCATCAGAAAGGACAACGATCTTATCCGCTCCGGCTACGGTACGCATTCTGTGGGCGATAACCAGAACCGTTTTATCTGCGATCAGACGAGAAAGGGCTGTCTGTATCAGAGTTTCATTTTCCACATCCAGGGAAGCAGTCGCTTCATCCAAAAGAATGATCGGCGCATTTTTCAGAAATGCACGGGCAATAGAGATACGCTGGCGCTCTCCGCCGGATAGTTCACAGCCATTTTCTCCGATATTGGTATGCCATCCATCCGGCAGTTTTTCCGCAAATTCATCCACATTGGCAAGTTTCGCAGCCGCAATGACCTGTTCATCTGTGGCGTCTTTGTTTCCAATTCGGATATTCTCCAGAATCGTATTGTCAAACAGTGTGACATCCTGGAATACGATGGAATACAGAGAAAGCAGTGTTTCCGGGTCTATTCGGGATACATCCATACCTCCCACGGTAATCTTTCCTCTGTTAATATCCCAGAACCTTGCAGCCAGCCGGGATACGGTTGTTTTCCCGCCGCCAGATGGGCCGACCAAAGCCGTAACCTCTCCCTGTTTTGCCGTAAAGGAAACATCTTTCAATACGGTTTCTCCGGTATTGTAGGCAAACCCAACATGGTCAAAGACAATATCATACCCCTGATTGGAAAGCCTATCACTGCCCTGCTGGATGGGATGATCGAGAATTTCATTCATACGGGCAATGTTGGTTCGTGTACTGATGACTGCCGCAAGATTCTGGAGTTCGCCCTGCAGAGGGTCATACAAACGGGATACTACCAGAAGGAACATAAAGAATGTAAGCACGGAGAGGCTTCCTTGCATGAGTAGAACAACTCCCACCAGTGCAACCGTTGCAATACCAAGCTTCAGCACCAGTGACGCGGAAACCACAAAAGCAGCAAGACCAAATTCATTGAGGATGGAACGATGCTCCACAGCACGGATCTTCTTTTCCAGCCCTTTTAAATATGCCTGCTCCGCATTATTTGCTTTCAGGTCACGTACCGTTTCAATACACTCCTGTATCCCGTCTGCGCAGGCCATCTTTACATCCATGGCTTTCTGATTCAGATTTTCCTGAATCTTTGCGGAAAATCCCACAATCGCAAAGGCAACCGGCAGAACCCATAAGGCAGCCAGCGCCATTCTCCAGTCCGTAAAGAGCAGACCGATGGAAATCAGAATCGTAGAAATGATTGAACCTGCAAGCTCAGGGATAAAATGTGAAAAACTCTGCTCCAGGAAGGTGCAGTCCGCCATAATGGTACTGGTAAGATCGGCTAAATCCTTTTTCCCGAAAAAAGAAAGGGGGATTTTGCGCAGATGCTCTGCCAGAGTAATACGGCGGATGCCGCTTTCTTTGTAAGTGGCAAAATAGGTCGCATTATATTGAAAGAAAGTGGCCAACAGAATCAGGCCGATACACACCACGCAGCCTGCCACATAAAATGGAATTTTCCCACCGGGAACACCCCCGTTCATCAGATCGCTGACTAGGTAATATAAAAGTCCTACCGGGAACATAAAAGACAGATTCTGAAGGACACAGGCCAGGCAGCCTTTGATCAGGTCTTTTGCTCCCTGTTCAGACAGGGCATATTTTTTCTGCAGTTTTTTGATCATATCACTGCACCTCCTTTGTTACCTTCCATTGCACGGAAGTCTGGTAATTTTTCCACATACGGCTGAAAATGCCGTCTTTTGCAAGCAATTCACGGCTGTTGCCGCACTCGGCAACCTGTCCGTTGCAAATGACAAAAATCTGATCCACATTTGTTACGGTAGAAAGCCTGTGGGCAATCATAATCACCGTCTTTCCCTCGGAAAGTCTTGAAAAAGCAGCCTGTACACGGCTTTCGTTATCCGGGTCAGCAAAGGCAGTGGCTTCATCCAGAATGATGATCGGTGCATTTTTCAGCATTACACGGGCAATGGCAATTCGCTGCTGCTCGCCGCCGGAAAGATATACACCCTTTGTACCAATGACCGTATCCACACCCTGTGGGAGTTTTTCCAGAATATCATCGCATTGTGCGTGATGAAGGGCAGCCAGAACTTCCTCACGGGTAGCTTCCGGTTTTCCCATACGCACATTTTCCAGAATGGATGCCTTGATCAGACGGCTGTTCTGAAATACGAAAGACACTGTATTCATGAGTTCCTCTTTCGGGATGTCTTTCACATTGACACCACCGATTTTTACCATTCCGCTCTGTGGATCAAAGAATCGGGAAATCAGGTTGGCAAGGGTTGTTTTCCCACCGCCGGATGGGCCTACAAAAGCTACCGTCTGTCCTGCAGGAATGGTGAGTGAAATATCTTTTAATACTTCTTTTTCTCCATCATAGCTGAAATGAATCGATTTCAGTTCCACAGAAGCATTTTGCGGGTGCATTGGGTGTTTGGTTTTCTCCAGAGGCTTCAAATGCAAAACGCTGTCAATTCTCTGTAAAGCGTCATCTACGATCATGGCATTTTCACTTTGGAACATGATGCGTGTCAGTGTAACAGAAATAACCGGTGTAATGATAATATAGAAAATGAGATCCAGTAAGAAACTGGAAGTCACACCCTCTTGCGTAAGCAACAGTCCTCCGGCGATCAGTGTGGCAAAAACTCCGTTAATTGCAGCTGTATAGAACATCATCGGTGTCCGAAGCTGCTTGGTATAAGCAATCACCCATATTTTATACCGGTCAATGGAGTCTTTAAACTTCTTAAAGGAAAAGATCGTCTGGCCAAAGGTTTTTACCACCGGAATCCCGCGGACATACTCTACCGCTTCATTGGACATATCATCCAGCGCATTCTGGTATTCTTTCATCTTTTCCTGCATCTGCTTTCCGGTCATTGCCATCATGATCAGAAACCCCAGCACAACCGGAACAAGGCTCAATAGTCCCAGTCTCCAGTCAAACACGAACAACAGCACCAAAAGACCGCAGGGGGTTGCAATGGCATTGGCTCTGTCGGGAAGCTGATGGGCGAGATAGGTTTCGGTGGCTGCGCTGGATTCGTTGACAATCTTGCGCAGTTTTCCGCTGCCAAAACTCTCGGCAAACCCAAGAGGCAACTTAACAATATGCTCCATGGTCTGGATACGCAGGTTTGTGGCAATACGAAATGCTCCCAAATGGGAACACATCAGCCCTGCTATGTAGACAAGCACCGCTATAACTGCAAACAATACTGCCATCCAGCCATTACCGGTCAGGCTCTGTGCCTGGCAAAAATTCGGTGCCACCTCCAATACTTCCTTGATCATTTTCCAGATGTAATAGAATGGCACCAGAGCAATCAGGGCACTGATGGCAGAAAGCACCCAGGAAGCATAGGTCAGGTACTTATGGCTGCCTGCAATTTCCAGCAGGCGTGATAAATTAGATTTTTTTTTCAAAAAAAATTCCTCCTTTTCTTTGTGTCTATGATAAAGAGAACACGTCTATGTTCTTACAATATCCAAATTTAGGTTAGCTGTAGCTAACTGTCAAACAAAAATTATAAGGCATTACTGCCCCATAATTTTCATCCATCCTGCTGTATAAAAGGCGCGCATTTCTTTAACGTAGTTTTCGGCATCTTTTAGCGGCATTTCGTGGATGATCAATTCAAAAAAAGTATGAAACATTCCGGTGATCAGAATATGCTCCAGCGAAGGATCGATATGCGGAGAGGACCGTCCAAGCTGCCTTAAGACATCCTGATAGGCATGCGTCCCATCTACCTCAATCTCCACCATTTCATCAATTAGCCCGGCAAATTTTGTCCCTTCCGAACAGCAGAGGATCAGTTTACATTCCTCTAAATGTTCGTACGCATAATAGAGAATATCGTACATGCAGATTCCCGAAATATCACTCATGACTTCCGGCTGCTGGGCAGCTGGTAGTTCGGCGAACTCCTGCTGTGCCTTTATAAAACGGTTACGAATATATTCATAATGTTCACCAACGATGGCTTCAAAAAGTTCTTCTTTGCTTTTGTAATATCCGTAAAAGGCTCCGGTAGTCATTCCCACGGATTTCACAATATTCCGCAGGGAAGCGTCTTTATATCCTTTTTCTAAAAATTCCGCTTTCGCTGCCCGGTGGATATTTTCTAAAGTCGTTCCATTTCCGTTTATTTTGCACACCTCCTATATAACAGTGCTATATAACACTGTTATAATTTTAATCTCTAAAAATGATTTTGTCAAGAGCAACAAGAAATAGTTGCATAAAAACAGTAATCCAAACATCCTTCTGCACTTTATTACTGATAAAATTTTTAAATACTGGTTTTGACAAAAGTTTTATTTTTTCTAAAATGATAAGCAGGGCGGAGTTTGTTCTCACACCCTGCTTTGTGATTATCATGAATTATTCAAAGATCTTCTTCACTTTTTCTTTCAGCCTGTCCACGCGCCTGTAAATCGCCTTTTCGGTAATCTTCAGATACCTGGCGATTTCATGAGTGCTGTACCCCTGGATCTTCATCAGAACGATCTGCAGGGTAAGCCTGTCCACTGTAATCAGTACATGATACAATTCCTGATTCTCAATATGATCCAGAAAGTCCTGTACTGTTTTCGGTTCTGCCTGATCTGTGGATGCTGCTACGGTATCCAGATATGTACCTGTCTCCTGCACACGCTCATAATAGCGTCTGTCTGAATTAAATGCCCGACGGTCATAGAGACGGATTGCTTCAATCGTATCTTCGGCAACACCGCTGTCTCTTAAAATCTTTTCTTCTTTCTCTTTCCAGAGCTTCCATTTGCGCTCTGCTTTTCCATGGTTATATGCCATTTCCCTTACCTCCAATCTGATTTGTTTGAACATTCAGATTGGAAAGGGCGGAGAACGGCAGCCGATTCATTTATGTTTTCAATCGTTATGATTGTAATGTCAACACTTATGGGAAGCATTATGTAGCATCATAACCGTTTAAGCTTCACGGATTAAGGTTATTATCCGTTCCATCCAGCTGGGTGCCACTGTAGATTATGCAATTCTGTTTACTGAACGGTATAAAGAAAACAGACAGACGATTACCTCCATCTACAAGTATCGATTTTCTCAATTCTCAAAACTGGAATTTATATAATTATTCCTCTAACTTTCCCCATTTTATAGGCTTTCCCGCCTGTCCATTAGTGAAATGATATGTAGTTTCCCTTATTTTTGCCCTTATG
>NZ_CVRR01000005.1 GCF_001406815.1 Roseburia faecis
ATCAATGTTCGTTGTTGTTATTTCCAACAGCTTGTATATTTTATCATATCTTCAAGTCGTTGTCAACAACTTTTTTATTTTTTCTTTGTTGTCGTTCTTTCGCGGCAACTCTGATATCTTATCACGTCTGTCGCTTTTTGTCAACAACTTTTTCTCGGCAATTTATTCTGTCGGAGCTCAATATCACTTGGCTTTATCCGATCAGAACTGCTCTGCACGAGTCAGCTTTGTTATAATACCACCCAGCTCGAATTTTGTCAATCAGAAATTACAAATTAAATTATATTCAGACAATTTATGTTGTATTCTAAAATTGTTATATCATGCTTTTTATTTTTCACACAATACAAGAAATTCATATAACATAGCCTATGCCTGAATTGCATCCAGTGCCTCCCTGACATTTGCCACCCCGATCAGCTTCATTGCATACTTCTTCCCTACAGAAGGAAGGGATACTTTTGGCAGAATGCATACTTCAAAACCAAGTTTGGCTGCCTCTGCCACACGTTGTTCTGCCATGCTTACACCACGCACTTCCCCGCTTAATCCCACCTCGCCAAAACAGATGGTCTTCTCATCAATCGTCAGATCCAGTTTGCTTGACATAATGGCAAGCACAATTCCCAGATCAATTGCCGGTTCATTCATACGGATTCCGCCCGCGATATTTACATAAGCATCACAATCCGACAACTGCATTCCAATACGTTTTTCCAAAACTGCCATCAGCAGATTCACGCGGTTAAAGTCCGTTCCGGTCGCAGTTCTCCTCGGATTGTTGAAATAGCTGTGACAGATCAGCGCCTGAATTTCCAAAAGAATCGGACGGGTACCCTCGATGGAACATGCCACGACAGAACCGGAAGCATCCTTTGGTTTGCCGCTGAGCATATACTCGGACGGATTCTCCACCTCAACCAGTCCCTCTGTGCGCATCTCAAAAACACCGATCTCGTTCGTGGAGCCAAAACGGTTCTTCACGCCACGCAGAATCCGGTAGCTTTCATGACGGTCTCCTTCAAAATAAAGAACCGTATCCACCATATGTTCCAGTACACGTGGACCTGCCACGACCCCTTCCTTTGTCACATGCCCGACAATAAAGATCGAGATATCCATTCCTTTTGCGATCTGCATAAGAACACCTGTAGACTCACGCACCTGTGACACGCTGCCAGGCGCCGAGGAAACGTTTTCGTTATACATGGTCTGGATACTGTCGATCACCACAATCTGTGGCTTATTCCGTTCAATTACCGTGCGTATGGTGTCCAGACTGGTCTCACACAACAGTTCCAGATGATCACTGAATGTGCCAATCCGCTCTGCACGCAGTTTGATCTGCTGCAGGGACTCTTCCCCGGACACATACAGTACCGAAAGATTCTGCCCGGACAGATTCCGGCAGACTTGTAATAAAAGCGTTGATTTACCGATTCCCGGATCTCCTCCAACCAGAACGAGGGAGCCTTTTACAACTCCCCCGCCCAATACACGATCCAGCTCCGGCATGGATGTGGAAATCCGCTCCTCATCCGATGTCTTTATTGCAGAAAGCGGAACAGGTTTCGCTTCTGTCACCGGTTTTATTTTTCCGGAAGTACTGAGTGCTTTCCGGTCCACCAGTTCCTCTACGAACGTGTTCCACTCTCTGCATGCCGGACACTGGCCCATCCATTTGGATGATTCATATCCGCAATTCTGGCAAAAAAACGCACTGGTTTTTGCTTTTGCCATATATTATCTCTTTTCTACGCGGATTGCTACCGCATCTGCTCCTTCTAATTCTACGCTCAGGCTTAATTTGCCTCCAAGATTGGTCTTCATTGTTCCTGCAGACTTGCCATTGATATCAATCTCGTACTCTGTCTCTTCTGCCAGCTCCAATGTGATCTGTGCATCTTCCGGTCCCTCTACCGTAAAGCTGACAGTATTCTCATCCTCTGTAAAATTGGTGACAGCTGTACCCGGTACAGATTCATATACAAACAGTCCGTTACGCTCCAGCTTTGTAATCTCCTTGAACGTTTTTACTTTGTATTTATCTCCATGAAATTCGTAGTTATCAAGCTTTGCTTTCGCTCCCAGAGTGTAATCGCCGAAACTAAGGGTTCCGTTTCCTTCCGTACGAATTAATTCACTGATTGCAGCCATGATTTTTCCTCCTGTGTGGTTGATTATTTGGTTCTTAAATTATATCACTTTTTATCTTTTGATACAATGATTTCCTTGTTCTTCGTCGTCACGATCACACGGTCTTTCGCATGGATTTCTCCACGGATCAGTGCGTCTGCCAAACGGTCTTCCACCTCATCCTGCAGCTTTCTGCGCAGAGGTCTGGCACCGTATTTGCGGTCATACGCTTTTTCAACAATAAATTCCTTTGCAGCTTCCCGTACCACCAGATCAATCTGCAGCTGTTCCTTACAGCGTTTCTGTAAATCACGCACCATAATGCCGATGATTTTTTTCATATCGTCTTTGTTCAGCGCACGGAATACAATTGTCTCATCAATACGGTTTAAAAACTCCGGTTTAAAAATACGTTTGACTTCTTCCATCACGCTGGCTTTCATCCGCTCGTGATCCTGCTTTTCATCTTCTTTTGCACCAAAGCCAAGCTTCTTCGGCTCGATGATCGACTGTGCGCCCGCATTACTGGTCATGATGATAATGGCATTCTTGAAATCTACTTTGCGTCCCTGGGAATCTGTAATATGCCCGTCATCCAGCACCTGAAGTAAGATGTTAAACACATCCGGATGGGCTTTTTCAATTTCATCAAACAAAATCACAGAAAACGGATTTCTGCGGACTTTTTCCGAAAGCTGGCCCCCATCCTCATGGCCCACATATCCTGGCGGGGAGCCAATCATTTTGGATACACTGTGCTTTTCCATATACTCCGACATATCCACCCGGATCATGGATTCCTCGTTGCCAAACACAGCCTCTGCCAGTGCTTTGGAAACTTCCGTCTTTCCGACACCGGTTGGTCCCAAAAACAGGAACGAACCGATCGGACGCTTCGGGTCTTTGAGTCCCACGCGACCACGGCGGACAGCCTTGGAAACTGCAGATACTGCTTCTTCCTGTCCAATCACGCGCTTGTGCAGTGTTTCTTCCAGTTTCTGCAGACGGGATGCCTCGCTTTCTGTCAGACGGCTGACCGGAATCTTTGTCCATCCAGCCACCACATCGGCAATCTCATTTTCGCCCACCACCGGAACTTTGTTTTTGGATACGCGGCGGTTCTTTTTTTCGAGTTTTTCCCTGGATGCCTGCAGGTTCTCCCGTGTCTCTTTCAATGTGCGGGCTTTCTCGATATCTCCCTCCTGCAGCGCATGTTCCATATCCAGTTCCGTCTGATGAATCTCACGGTTTAACTGCATCATCTCATCCGATCCATGCATCATTCCAAGCCGTGCTTTTGCAGCTGCCTCATCCATCAGATCAATCGCCTTATCCGGCAGAAAACGGTCATTGACATAACGGGCAGATAAACGCACGGATGCTTCCACTCCCTCATCCGTAATCTGCACATGATGATGCTTTTCATACAGCTTTCGCAGCCCTTTTAAAATCTCAATGGATTCTTCCTCTGTCGGTTCCTCCACCTGTACCGGCTGGAACCGCCGCTCGAGTGCTGCGTCTTTTTCAATATACTTGCGATACTCTTCGATCGTGGTTGCACCGATCACCTGCACATCTCCGCGTGCAAGTGCCGGTTTTAAAATATTAGACGCATCCAGTGCACCTTCTGCTCCACCTGCGCCAATAATCGTGTGCAGTTCATCAATAAACAGCAGCACGTTCCCAGCCGTTTCCACTTCATTTATCACTTTTTTAATACGGTCTTCAAATTCCCCGCGGTATTTGGATTTTGCAACGAGTCCGGACATGTCCAGAGATACCAGACGTTTATCTGCCACAATATCCGGTACGTTTCCGTTTACCAGACTCTGTGCAATTCCTTCAACGATCGCTGTCTTACCGACACCCGGCTCTCCGATCAGACACGGATTATTTTTGCCTCTGCGGCACAGGATCTGGATCACCCGTTCGGTTTCCTTTTCCCTGCCAATTACCGGGTCTAACCGTCCGGCCCGCGCCATAGCTGTCAGATCGCGGGAATACTGATCGAGCGTAGGGGTAAGTGTTGCCTCCTCATTTCTTCCACGCTGGATTTCTTCCCGGTACTGTGCCGGGTCCTCTCCCATCGCAGCAAGAATATCCACAAAAAGTTTCTGTGGGTTGGCTCCCATTGTATTTAAAAGCCGGGAAGCTGCACAATCCCCCTCTTTTATGATGGCAAGCAGCAGGTGTTCGGTTCCGATCCGTTCACTGTCAAAACGGTCTGCCATCTCCCTGGCACGATCCAGAACCATCTGGGTACGCGGAGAATATCCGTCACGGTCTGCCACCGTCACCTCCTCACCTGCCGCAACCAGTTCATCAATCAGCTTAAGCAGCGCTTCCAGTTCCACATTATTGGCTGTCAGTACTTCTGCTGCTACACCGGTTCCTTCCTTGAGCAGTCCCGCCAGAATATGTTCGGTTCCGACATAGTTGCAGCCGGACGAACGGGAAAGGCGGTTCGCATAATTCAGAGCTTTTTTCGCCTTATCTGTATATGGAATCAAAATTTATACCTCCTGTTACAATTCTACAAATCAATAAATTCGATATCGTCATCGGTATCTTTTTTGGTTGTTTTCTTCTTTCTTCCGAGCATGGAGCTTCGAACTTCTTCTGCCAGTTCTTTCTGCAGCATGATATCTTCATCATCTGCATCCCGGTAATGGTCCTCCCGCTTCTCCCGCTCTTTTTCCCTGTCATCGGTATCTTCTTCCGGATCATCCAGGTCATCCTCCAGATCATCCTCAATACCCTCTAACAGTTTATGCATAAATCCGCCTTTTCTGCGGAATGTTTCCTTTCCGTAACGCTTGGATATCCCGGTGTCATCCGGATCATCCGTTTCATACAGTTTTTCATCGTCCGGATCATCGTAATCCTCATCGTCGTCATCATCATCGTCATAAAAATCATCATAAGGATCGTCATCATCTTTTTTTCTTTTGACGATCAGAACCACTATGATAATCAGAAGAATCAGTACAACCACAACGAACGCACAGAGAATCAGCCGCATCTGGCTTTCCGTACTCTGGAACAGGCCCGTTTCCCCTTCCTGGGTAGAAGCTTCTGCAGATGTTGTCTCTTCTATGGTATGCTTATACTGGTTATAGTTCATACATACAAACGGATAAATTTCTTCCGGATCATCCAGATCCAGCATATACAAAGCACCGTTTTGTCCGTTTTCATCCACCAGATACAAAAGTCTCAGCGGTGTGTCTATTCCGTCTTTGCGCATGCACGGATATTTATTTTCCCACAAAGTCACTGTATCTTTGACAAAGCCATCCAAAACATAGCGATCCGGAATACTGTCTGTCAGATAGAGATTTGTTCCGTCAATCGTAAAATACTGCTGCCCGTCTGCCGGAGCCTGTGTCTCTCCTTTTTGCTGTGTATCCTGTGATTCCTGCTGCGCAGCTCCTCTGGTCACCTGAATGGTATAGGTCTTTTTCACACCATTTTCCGCCTGCACGACGATCTGTACTTTATTTACACCGGTTTTCAGTTTGTCTGCCCCACTGACCGAGATCACAGATGCCTTAGCATCATTTGGCTGTGCGCTGACTGCCAGCGATGTCACCTGATCTCCCACTTTTGCCTGATATTCGGTAACTTTCGACTGAAATTCCGGAGAAAGGGTTCCTTCGGAAATCGTCAGGGATGCCAGCGTATTATCTTTTGATTTGTCATCTGCTGCCGCTGCCGAATTTTCAACAGCTACAGATACACTTGCACCTCCCACATCCACGCGGTCCCCTTCCTGATTGCCCGCAGATGGTGCGGATGCGGCAAAACTTGCAGTTCCCGCCGCATCTGCTTTAAATTTAACAGTTCCGCTTGCACGTTTGTTTCCGGAACCGTAACTTCCCAGAGTCATAGAAACCGTGCCTGCATTTACACTGGTTTCCGCTGTTGCTGACTGATAAGTAAAAAGATCTTTGGAATATGTCAGATTTACCGTTCCCGTCACCCCTGCCGGAAGTGTCACTGTCACTGCCAGAGTATCTCCTATTTTCACGGATCTGGCGCTTAAAGCAATGATCATGCTCTCCGCCTGTGCATGCACATCCGGTGTCATGATACAACTGATCAGAAATACCAGTGCCAGTACCACTCCCAGTATCCGTTTTCCTTTTGCTTTGCTTTTTTGTCTCATATGTTCTGCCTTTCTTTTACTGCTGAATGGTGATCTTCCCCTGAAGATGTTTGTTCAGATATACCAGATCAAGCACATTGACCCCGTCTTTTTTGCGGTTTGTATCTGCGGCCTTAAGATAACATCCGGTAAGCTTTTGGGTACCATTCAGATGCCTGTTCAAACGGTTCAGATCTGTTTTGTTGATCTTTCCATCTCCGTTTACATCTCCATAAATCACAAGCGTATAGGAAGAAACTTTCTTGTTTTTGCTGTCATACACCTGCAGAACATTGCCGGTTGAAACGATTCCGGTAACACTCTTTTTGGATGCACTGAACAGTTTGACCGTTCCCGCGGTCACTTTAAGTTTTTTCAAAAATGTTGCCGCCTTTGTTCCCGGCGCAATCCCCGTAACCATTTTGTTTTTCAACTGATATGTTTTCGAAGTCACGGAAGTCTTCTCGGTCTCTGCCGCTGCACCAGCTTTCTTTACAATGGTAAGCGTATAGGTTTTGGATGCTCCGCTCTCCGATTTGCAGGTAACTTTACACGTATTGGTTCCCGTCTGAAGTTTTTTGGTGCCGGTTCCCGTCACAGAAGATTTCGCAGCTACCGGTGATGCACTTATGGTAACGGAGGAAACTTTGCTGTCCACGACGAGGGAATACGAAGTAGTATCTCCGCGAAATACCGGTGTCAGTGTCTGTCCGGTTACGCTGAGCGATTTCAGATAGTTATTCGGATTTCCACTGGCTGTAAATGTCACTGCAGATGCCGGCATACCGGAATAAACCGGAATACGGAATACAAATGCCTGCTGCTTGTCCGCATACCCCTGTCCTAGCTTTCTGCCCTCGTTGTAAGCAGCCGCAAGGTTTGCCATATACTGGTGGCTGTACAGATTCTTCTGATTCACTACATTAAACTTCTGGAAATACAACGTATCCTGGCCCACGCCAATATAGTTTTTCGCCAGAATTTTCGCTCCTCCTTCGAGCGCTGCATAACGGGTATTCCATCCCGCTTTTTTTGCATATGCCAGTCCGTTTTTGATGACCAGTGTGGAGGTAATGCCCGCTGCCCCCACATTAAAATAGTTATAGTAACCCTCATAACCGCTATAAGTTCCGGAAATCAGGGAACTGGTTCCTTTTAACCCCTGCTCCTGACGCACTCTCGATGCAAGATGATACGGGCTGACCCCGGTTTCCTCACCGATATCCATAAATGCCTGCGCATAATCCAGCTCAGATCCGTCGCTGTCCTCAACCATATTCTCCATAAAGGTTCCTTTCAGGATAGAAGAAACTCCCTGTCTGGTCTGCACCTTGCTGAAACTTAAACTTTCAAATTGAAAAATATCGGTTTCATTGAGAAAATTCCGTGGGTCTAAATAATAAGCGATATAGTCTGCATCAGCACCGACCCACGAAGATCCGTCATAGACCGTCCACACATTGGTGGTCCAGTCATATGCACCGTCTGCGGTGGATTTGGTTGCGTCATTTCCAGTCTTCGGAACAAGATTGACTCCGTTTACGCTCTCTTTGCTGACCACGGTATTCCAGTCAAGCCCGGTCTTAACCGCCTGAAACTGCCACTGCGGATATGCTGTGTGAAGCGCGGAAAGTGCACGGATGTAACTATCCGGAAATCCTGCCGCACGCAGCTGCACGGCATAACTGCTGGCTGCTGCATCTGTACGCACACTGACTCCGGCAAGTGTTCCTGTTATAAGAATTACCCCACAAAGCAGGGCACTCAAAAAGCGTTTTATCTTTCGCATATTCTTCCTCACCTGTTATGATCTGACTGCGCGGCATCCCAAATGCAGTGCAGTCTTTCTGTATCATTATATAGAAAAAGCATATCTGCGTCAATTCTGTGCGTTGTTCTTTTTGTTCCGGGTACAGTTACTCTCCTTTATGATATAATGCGGACGTCTTTTGACTTCCATATAGGTTTTTGCAATATACTGTCCCATAATTCCCATACAAAACAGCTGGATTCCGCCAATGCATGTCACGATACATACCAGCGACGGCCAGCCGGCAACCGGATCCCCGAATACCAATGCGCGTACGATTTCCGCGATGATTGCAATAAAAGAAACCACGGTGAGCACCAGCCCCAGATACGAGGAAATCTTCAGCGGAATATCCGAAAAATTGATAATCCCATCAAACGAATAACGCACAAGTTTCCAGAAACTCCACTTGGTTTCTCCCGCAGACCGTTCTACATTTTGAAATTCCAGCCATTTGGTATCATATCCGACCCAGGCAAAGATTCCCTTGGAAAACCGGTTGTATTCGCTGACGGAAAGAATGGAATCTACCATTGCACGGTTCATCAGACGGTAATCCCTTGCCCCATCTGCAATCTCAATGTGGGAAAGTTTCCGCATAACTTTATAAAACATGCGTGCAAAAAACGAACGGATCTTCGGCTCTCCCTGCCGGTTCACCCGCCGGGTTGCCACATTGTCACAGTCTCCGGCTTCTAACATCGCAGCCATCTGTGGCAAAAGAGTGGGCGGATCCTGCAGATCCGCATCCATCGTCGTCACATAATCCCCCTTTGCATAGGACAATCCTGCCAGCAGCGCCGCTTCTTTTCCAAAATTGCGGGAAAAAGAAAGATAGTGCACGCGCTCATCTTCTGCTGCAAGTTCCCGGATCTTTTGCAGTGTTGCATCCTTCGATCCGTCATTGACAAATAAATATTCAAAATCATAATCGCCCATTTCCCGTGTCACGCGGTTTAATTCCCGGTACAAAATCTGCAGAGATTCCTGCTCATTGTACATCGGTACGACGATACTGATGCATTTTTTCCCCATGTTTCCCCCTTGTTTTATATCTTATCCACATACTAAACAGGAATAATAAAAGTGCTGCTATGCTGATGACAGCTCCGATCTGTACGCCCGGTGTGGTATAACGCAGCTCGATTTTGTGCGTTCCTTCTTTTAAGTGTACACCAATAAGTGCATCCGCGAAAGGCTTTATTTTCGTCTTTTTCCCATCCACATACAACGTCCATCCCTCATCTGCCGGCACTGACAGAATCAGTCTTCCCGCCTGCCCGACATCGATACTTCCAACAATCCTGCGATCTGTCATTTTTTCGAGTGACATGGTCTGTTCACTGAGCGTCTCATACGCGGTGCACATGGCCTTGAAATTCAGGCGGTACACATGATATTCAATCGTTTCCGCATTCAGATTGGTAATATGGACCTTTGTTCCGGCTTTGCACTCTCCCAGATCCAGCAGATAGCGGTGGGTGGTCTTTCCATACTGCTGCGTCCATCCGTCATCTCTTGATACTGTCAGGGAATCCGCATTGCAGGTCACATAATCCGCATAATAATATCCATCCTCGGAAATATCAATTGTCGTATCCCCGGCTGCCTGCGACTGTGTACAGGTTGCCGGATAAAGCATGTCTCCTTTTGCTCCCAGCTGCTGTGCCAGGGAATTCAGGGAACCGATCCTATCAAGCATGGAAGATTCCCAGCCTTTTATTGCCTTCTCGCTCATCATATAGCCAAGTGGCAGGCAGTAGTTATTCCGATAAAGATAATTTCCATTGCTGCTTCCCACAAGTGTCCGCAGTGGACTTTCATCCACCGGATTAGAGGAAAGCATATACTTCACCGAAAACATGGCTGACGGAAGCGGGGAAGCACCATTGTAACAGTAGAAATTTTTTCCGCCCTCCATATACAGGCTCTGGAAGAGATGGCTGACATCCAGATTCATCAGGGAGGAAAATATGGTTGCCGAACGGTATCCGTACAGGCTGTCATCGTTTTTGGTTTTTCGCCCACTGTCCTCCACCCGGTAAAATCCGTCATTTCCGTTATCCTCTTTTGCCTGTTGCAGCAGATCTTCGTAGTACCCCTGTTTATCCGTATATGCCACGCGGCTGGTAACGCCAAGCCCGGTTACCGCCATATTGACTGCCAGTTCTGCAATGGCAACACAAAAGGCAGCTTCCCGCAGGGCTATCCGCATTTTCTTCGGGGCAATTTTAAGCAAAAGAAGCAGGATTCCATAAACTAAGATAAACAGCATGGTAATCACAACTGCCATGTACTCTGTCACCAGTTCATCCCCGTAATATCCGGAGAGAACCATCAGTGTCAGTGCGGCAAGCACTGCTATGATGATATGGCAGCATCTGGTTCCTTTCCATTTGCGGATCGTTGCAAATCCCATGACCAGAAGCATAAAAATGTAAAGGAATGACTGTCTGCCCGGCAACGCCTGCGGAAAATGCATACCATGCCAGATATAATCCAGCTGATTATCCGCAAAGCTCACAAGGAAAAAGACAAGCATCAGCATACGCGGAACTTTTTCCTTCCAGGAGATTCTGCGGTTCAGCACATACAGCCATACCAGTACCAGGGTAAATGCCCCGGCATACAGATTCGGCCAGTGATCATTTCCCGTATAACTTGTAGTGACGGCTGCCGCACGCCCCAGCTCCGCAATAACAGAAAAATACCACTCCAGCGTTTTCGGAAAGCTGTCTTCAGCAGACCCGGAAGCAGAAAGCACGGCGATCTCCGGCAATAGCAGTACCATCGAGACAGACCCTGCCAGCAGGGAATACCATGCAAACCGTAAAAATGCTTTCAGTTTTCCTCCTTTCTGCGTAAAAAAGAGAAGAATAAAATAAAACACCAGAAAGATACAGATCATGATGGAAATGTAATAATTTGCAAACACCGACAATGCAAGTGTCACAAAATACAGTCCCGGTTTCTGCTCCCGTACCAGTTTTTCCAGTCCCACCATGATCAGAGGAAAAAGAAGGATGCAGTCCATCCACATGATATCCCAGCTGTAGGCTGCCACAAATCCGGACAATGCATATGCCGTAGAAAATACAAGTGCCGGAATCACCTGATTTTTATGGAGTTTTGAGTCTTTTCCAATCAGATGAAAATGATATTTTAAGAATAAGAAAAAAGTCAGTCCGCACAGGGCAATCTTTGCCAGCACCAGTATCGTCATAAACTCGATCACATAATGTTTTGGGCAGAGCACGATCAGAAAATTAAGCGGACTCGCCAGATAATAGGCATATAGGGAAACAAAATCCGATCCCAGTCCCAGATTCCAGGAATACTGCAGACTTCCGCCGGTTCTTAATTTATGAAGAAACTCTGTAAAAAACGGACAGTACTGATGATACATATCGATATGCAGAATACAGTTATCCCCGAAAGGATATACCCCGTTTCCGATACAGATGACCACACAGATTATAAATGGCATAAGAAATGCCATCACATAAGGAAATGACCGGTGCGACACCATCCGCGAAATCATTTTTTTCATGTTCTTACTCATCCTTTTCCTTGTTTTTTTCAAACAACTGATAATACTGAAGCTTCTTGTAAGTCTGAAGCTGTTTTTCATCGGCTCCGATCCCTTTTGTCTGCCCTGCTGCAGAGATCACCGGGTAAGTTTTGCTCAGACTTAAGAGGTAATTCTGGTATGCATTCGTCGGCACTCCTGCTGCGGTAAGTACCTGCGCCGCAAGATAATTCAGACTCGTATTTTTATCTTTCGCTCCCTCGATCCCATAATTACTCCACACCAGATAAGGTACGAGATAACGTTTTTGTGTCTCTACCTGTGCCCCGTTTTCCACGACAGAAGCCACTGTATCATTCGGCTGATGATCCCCGAAAAATACGATGATCGTCCTGTCATCCACTTTGGAAAAATAATCAATCAGATTTTCGAGTGCCTGATCGGTCTTGTGGATCAGTGTCAGGTACTGATTGAGCGGTTCGCTGGCATACTGTGACTGGATATCATTCGTCAGATTCATATAGGTATCGGTATATCCGCCATGATTCTGCATCGTCACATTGAAAATAAAGGCCGGTTTGCCGGAGGCTTTGTTTTTCTCATAAGTTTCTATCATGTGCTCCATATCCGATGCATCGCTGATATAATTGCGCACATAGGAGACATCCCTGTAATCTTCCATAAAATCCAGATTGTCAAATCCAAGCAGAGGATACACTTTATCCCGGTTCCATCCGCTGGCCTGATACGGATGCTGTGCATAGGTCGCATATCCTAAGGATTTCAGATAACCTGCTAAAGACGGTGTCCTGCTCTTGATGTACTGCTGATACGGAATACTTCCGTTCGGAAGGAATGCCATCGTATTGCCTGTCAGAAATTCAAATTCCGAATCCGCAGTGTTTCCCCCACACACAGATGTCTGGACATATCCCGTGACCGTGTTTTTCTCCCCCTGCTGCATCCGGTGCATAAACGGCATGTAATCCTCATTGGTTTCTAACGGTCCCAGCACTTTTAAATCCGAAAATGCCTCATCCATGATGACAATGATGTTGGGCAGATCCTGTGTGTCGGTTTCTGTTGTTTTAGTTTCGTATTTCGCCAGCGTCTCTTTTGCTTCATCCGCATCGTATCCTGCCGGACGCTCCACTGCCACATAGGCAAGATCCATGGCAAAGGTCACCGCCATGCCGTTTACTTTTGTCATATATGCCGGTGTGAACAGAAACGGATACAGATAATGTTTTGTCTGAAACGATTCCTGCTGCAGGGCATTGACAAATGTACACAATGCCAGTCCCACCAGTACGATACTCCCCAGCCTTATTTTCCAGGAAAAACGCGGACCTTTTTTAAAAAACCGGGCCAGCACAAATAATGCAATAAAAACAAGTGTAACAATCACCATGCGCCGGTCCGGTGTAAAATCATAGTTTCCAGCCACACTGGCTGCTGTTCCGGCCGAAAACAGATCCCACGGAACAAACGGTGTGGAACGGAATTTCATCACATAATGATTGGTAATTCCAAACGCCACAGCAAGTCCGTACAGCACTCTGGACGCAAAACACATTCTTCCGGTCAGAAAATATAACATCCATCCGATCAGCTCAAACAAAAAAATATTAAAAAGCTGTGCTTCCACACGCACTTCCGCAAATGGATTGTGTTCATAACATTCCATCAGGTAAAAAGCAAACACCGGAACCACGGCATACCAAAACAGCCATATGCCCTTCTGTTTCCACCCTTCTGTCCGTTTTTGTGTGTTGTTTTTCTCCCTTTTTGTCTGCTTACGTGCGACTGTCTGCTCCATGTTTCCTAACATAAAAATGAGTATGGCTCCTTCCATTCCTTCCATTTCCATCGCTTTTCATACGATTTTATCTGAATAGAATTTTACCACACTCATTCTGCTTTTAAAACGCATTTCACATTTTTATCATAATTTCATTCTAGTAATTGGATAACTCCAGATGCTCCCGGTATGCACGATCCATACCATCGATCACGCGGCGTGCCTGCCCGTATCTGCGTGGATTGATGGTGATCACCCAGAGGGTATCTGCCCCCTGGTAGGTTTCCCTCTTGAAAAAAGGAATCTTTTTACTGTTCTTTGTAAATGGAATGTGCTGTTCAAGCAGTGCCTCCGCCGTATGTGTACTCACTCTGGAATTGGTGGTACGGCACAGTTCCACGTCGTTATCCTTATAATTTCCAAGTTTCATCGTCATGCTTTTTGCATCTTCCTCCTCACGTGACTTTTACCTCAATCTCCCTGCCAAGTCCTCCTGCAACTTTTTCCAGAAAGTCCAGACTCGGATTATATCTCCCGCTCTCCAGACGGGAAATATTTGACTTTCTGGTACCGACTTTTTCTGCGAGCCGTTCCTGTGTCATCCCCTGCTCCTTTCGCACCTGCCGAAGCTGGGCTGCAATTTCCTGTCTGGCGTGATTACGTTCCTGCATATCCGCCCCCTTACACCTTTATAAATCGTGCTCATGTATTCTAAAGTTATCATATATGATAACTTCTGTCAATGAACCAAAAGTCCTATTCCCGAAATCATAAAAAGGCTTGCAAATGCGTCTTTCATATGTTAATATAATATTTGTTCGCGCCGGCATGTCGGAATTGGCAGACGAGGCAGACTCAAAATCTGTTGATGGCAACATCGTGTGGGTTCAAGTCCCACTGCCGGCATATAAAAGACCTCAGGTTTCCAATCGGAAATCTGAGGTCTTTCTTTTTGCGGCACATCGTTTTCTTAAACCAACAGAGGACGCATCCCGTTCCCCCGGGATTGCGTCCTCCATTATTTTACCTGTACATCCTAACTCTTTTATTTTGTAATCCTGATATCATCAAAACAGTCAAATGTTGCAAAGTAATCTTCCGGTGTCTCTGCACGGCGGATCATCTTCACACTTCCGTCTTCTTTGAGCAGTAATTCTGCAGAACGAAGACGTCCATTGTAATTATATCCCATGGAAAATCCATGTGCTCCGGTATCGTGGATCACAAGATAATCTCCCATGTCGATCTCTGGCAGTTTCCGGTCAACCGCGAACTTATCGCAGTTCTCGCAAAGACTTCCTGTCACATCATACACGTGATCGCATGGTGCATTTTCTTTTCCAAGAACCGTAATGTGATGATATGCCCCGTAAATTGCCGGACGCATCAGGTTTGCTGCACATGCATCCACACCAATATACTCTTTGTAGATATGTTTCTCATGGATGGCCTTCGTCACAAGGCATCCGTAAGGTCCGAGCATGAAACGTCCCATCTCGGTATAAATGGATACATCCCCAAGTCCTGCCGGAACTAAGATCTCATCGAACTTTTTGTGCACACCTTCTCCGATGACAGCGATATCATTCGGCTCCTTGTCCGGTGTATAAGGGATTCCCACACCACCGGAAAGATTTACGAATCTGATATCACATCCGGTCTTTTCTTTTAATTCCACGATCAGTTCAAACAGTTCTCCTGCAAGCTTCGGATAGTATTCGTTTGTGACGGTATTGCTGGCAAGAAATGCATGAACACCGAAATGCTTTGCTCCCTTATCCTTTAAAATCTTAAACGCTTCGATGAGCTGATCCTTTGTCATGCCGTATTTGGAATCTCCAGGGTTGTCCATGATTCCGTTGCTCAGTTCAAATACTCCACCCGGATTGTAACGGCAGCTAATGGTCTCCGGAATATGACCGATCGTTTCTTCTAAGAAATCAATATGGGTGAAATCATCCAGATTGATGATTGCCCCGAGTTCATCCGCATAGGCAAATTCCTCTGCCGGCGTATCATTTGAAGAAAACATAATATGCTTTCCGTCAAATCCACAGGACTTTGCAAGCATCAGTTCTGTGTAAGAGGAACAGTCACATCCCATATCATATTCCTGTAAAATTTTTAAGATATATGGGTTTGGGGTTGCTTTCACTGCAAAATACTCGCGGAATCCCGGATTCCATGCAAAAGCTTCCTTTACTTTTTTTGCATTCTCACGAATGCCTTTTTCATCATATAAATGAAACGGTGTCGGGTATGTTTTAACGATCTCCTCCACCTGACTCTTTGTTACAAACGGCTTTTTCTCCATAATCTGGCTCCTTTATCTACACTTTTTCGTCTGATGTTATGCTACAACAACTCTTTTACAAATTCAAGCAATTTTCTCCTTTTCCTTTTATTTTTCCACAGATTATGATATGATATGCATGATCGAATGTTAGATTAAGCGAACGAAAGATGAGGAACATCATGGGTGTAACAGTTTTACCTTATATTGATCAGACACAGACAGCCAGGCTGCAGGAAGCAGCTTCTGCCAATATACAGACACCGAAAAATACGGATGAAGCCGTCACCACATTTAAGGAATGTCTGGCTTCCGCTGAGCGCAGCGTACAGGCCATGGCAGTGGACGCACTGCTTGCCGCCAGCAACAGTGGTGCCGTTTCCCTGGATACGGTACAGCAGATCCTTGGATTTACCCCGCAGACCGATGCACCGGTTGATACGTCTCCGGTCACGGATACCCCGGCAATTTCCAGTTCTTCTGCAACAAATAGTACCACCTCCTCCGGCAGTGTTTCTTCTCCGGAGAACCTCGAAGAATATTTCAAAGAAGCTTCTGAAACATACGGTGTGGATATCAACCTGCTCAAAGCCATTGCCAAGCAGGAATCCAATTTCAATCCATCCGCAACCAGCTCTGCCGGTGCCATGGGTGTCATGCAGCTGATGCCGTCCACCGCAAAAGGACTTGGTGTCACAAATGCATACGATGCACAGCAAAATATTATGGGTGGTGCCAAACTGATGGCGCAGAACTTAAAGAAATACAACGGAGATGTTTCCCTTGCGCTTGCCGCATACAATGCCGGTGGTGGAAATGTCGACAAGTACGGTGGTATTCCACCGTTTAAGGAAACACAGAATTATGTCAAAAAAGTGCTTGGTTATTATCAGAATTCCAACGCTTAATTTCTAAAAAGAACCCGTGAAGATGAACAGTCTGCTGTTCATCTTCACGGGTTTTTTACTGTCTAAAGAAAATTTGATTATAATTTGAATCTGGAAAGAAGATCTCCAAGACTTGTTCCGGCCGTTTCATTTGAGCTGTACTCGATTGCCTCTGCCTCTTCTTCCTCCTGCGGCTTTTCCATAATATCTTCCAGCGCTTTCATGCTCAGGCTGACTTTTCCATCGTTGGTATTTAAAATCTTCGCCTTTACTTTCTGTCCCTCTTTTAAAACTTCATGAACGGAAGAGATCCGCTTCTGGCTGATCTGTGAAATATGAACCAGACCGCTGATGCCATTCCCGATATTGATGAATGCTCCGTATGGCATAATGGATTCTACGGTTCCCTCTACCACAGATCCAGGCACAAGCATGGCAATCCGGTGATTTCTTTCTTCCTCGCGCTCCTGTCTTGCCACAACTTTTCCGGACAATACCAGTTTATTCTTCTCAGGATCTACGGTAATCACAACGACACGCACATCTTTTCCGATCCATGCATCCGTGTCTTCCACATAATCTGCGGACAACTGGGATGCCGGAATGAATGCACGGATTCCTTCTAAGAATGCAACCACACCACTCGGCACACTCTCTTTGATCCGGACAGTCACAACCGTCTGCTGCTCCATCATCTCCCGGAGTTTATCCCAGGCAAGCACTTCGTTTGCTTCCTTTTTCGACAATTCGATGTTTCCATGTCCGTCATCTGTACGCACAACCGTTGCCTCGATGATGTCTCCCGGCTGTAATTCTTCCTTCGCATGAAAATCCGGATCATTGCTCAGATTTTCAATTTTGATAATTCCCGGTGCATAATAATTCAGGTCAAGTGTCACTTCTTCATCGGTTACTGCTACCACAGCTCCACTGACAATATCTCCTTCGTTAATCGTGCGGAAAGAACGTTCCAGCTCCTTTTCATAATCCTTCATTGATTCCATCTGCAAAACCTCCTTTAAAATATCTGAAAAATTGCAAAACGGCAGAACCCCAAAGGATTCCACCGTTTTATGAAGCGAGCTGATGACGGGAATTGAACCCGTGACCCCTTCCTTACCAAGGAAGTGCTCTACCTCTGAGCCACATCAGCATCTCGTTGACCGCGTCAACTCCTACATCATACATGGTATTTTCTAAATTGTCAAGAATTTTTTAATTATTTTATCAAATTACAGTTCCCAGCGTGTTGCCGTTTTCTCCTGATGTGATCCGCAATGATTACAGCCCGGAAAACATGCCCCTATGGGTCAGGGCTGTAATCATGCAATCATTTGCACCGCAGTGCAAAGCCTGACAGTATAACGCGTGGTTATCAGACAATTTTTAAATTTCAATTACATATCTCTCATATGCATTGATCACTTTGGTATCTCCGATGAAATCCTCCCGCGGAATATCCCTTCCATAATTCATATGCATATGTCCATGTACAAAATATTTCGGATGGTATTTGTTAATCACACGATAAAATGCATCAAACCCTTTATGGCAAAGATCTTCCCCATCATGCATACCGCCTGCCGGGGCATGTGTCACCAAAATATCAATGCCCCCTTTTCGGCGTATTTTCCAGAAAAGTCTCCGGATGCGGCGTTCCATCTGCACTTCCGTATACTGGTTCACCCCTGGTTTATAACGGTAAGATCCTCCCAGTCCGAGAATCCTTATCCCATGAAACATATACACGGTATCTTCAATACAGATACATCCCTCCGGTGGCTTTCTTTCGTACTTATCATCATGGTTTCCATGCACATACAATACCGGAACTGCAATCATCGTTGCGATAAATGACAGATAATCTGCTTTCAGGTCACCACAGGAAATTACCAGGTCAATATCCGCATAGTCTTCTTTTCGAAAGAAATCCCAGATTTTCTGAGATTCTTCATCTGCTATTACTAGTATCTTCATTATTTCATTTTTTCCTCTACACCTTTTATCTGGACAACCGGACGTGCCTCTGCACGTAATTCTCCCATTGTCGGTATCTCCCCAATGACATTATCTGTCAGCCAGTCCATCTCCATGATGGCTTCCGGTTTCATGGCTTTATCCTTCTTGTTTTTGAGTGTCCCGTCCTGTGCACGGATTTCTCCGTAAAACGGCACAATATCTCCCTTTTTAATATCACTCTTTAAGTGATCCACCAGACGCTTGACCCCGGTCGGTACATTCTTCGAACAGATCAGGTCAATCACACCCGCAGACATTCCCCACCAGTAGTTGAGTGCCCTGCCCTCAGAATTTTCTTCCGACTGGTAAGATCCCGCAAGAATACTCTGGATCATTTTTTCATAGAATACACCCCAGTTCCAGAGTGGCATCACCAGATTCAGTTTCCTTCCATCCTCCGAACACTCATACAGCCCAAACTGCCTGCCCGGATCGCGCGGTGTAATCATATCCTGATCCGATACCACCTGAATATTGTTGTCCTTTAAGAACCGTTCCCTGTCATAATTTTCACTGGTGGACCATGCAAGATAAATCCTTGCCCGTGGATTGGTAAAACTTGCTCCCAGCGCAAAGGCATTAATATTTGCGATCATTCCGTATATCGGGTAATCTGCAATATATGCAATCCTGTCATTTTCTGCCAGTGCACCCGCAATCATTCCCGAAAGGAATTTTGCTTCATACATCCGGGCATAGTACGTGCGGATATACTTATGCGAAGTATTCAGACTGCAGTTTAAAATCTTTACATCCGGATGATCCACAGCCACTTTCAGACTGTCTTTCATCATCTGCGGTGCCACCTCAAATATGATATCTGCCCCCTGACGGATCACGTCATTCAGCACCTGCTCCGTGCGTTCCTCCGTCACATCATTGACACAGATGGTCTTCATCTGATCCGGGAACGTCTCTTCCAGATAATTGCGCCCAAGGTCATGCGCATAAATCCAATCGGATGTATCCGGTGATTTTGGATACAGGAATGCCACGGTAAATTTCTTTGCTGACGATGGCATAAAGTAACTGAAGATGTTTCTTCCCTTACGCTCTTCTGCCGCCAGCGGATCCATGACCAGACCAACACTCTGTTTCTCTGTGAGCATGACAAACTCATTCCAGCATTTCACAATATTTAAACTCAGCTCATCATCCGACATGCCAAGAACCGTATTGTAACCGTATACATTGATAAATGCAGTCAGCGCATCCCCCACCCGGATCGGAAGCTTGCGCCCTCCGCGGAACTCATATGCCTTTGTGAAATGATTGACCAGACTGTTAAATTCCATTCGGGTATCCGCATCCCATATGGCAGTGGATCCCATCAGTGCAAGCAGTTTATCCACCATACCGATTTTGGAAAATTCGATATTGTTCAATCCCGAAATCTGATTAAACTTCATATATTCATAATATAATTTTACGTCCTCATCCTCGGAATACTTTGGAATCTTACGTGTCACGTTGGCGACAATGGAATCTGCCTTAAAATACTTCAGTACACTGACACGCTTGTTTCCCTCCACCACATAATAACGGTTCATATATTCATAAGCAACAATCGGATCCCGGATACCTTCGTTTACCTGTGCATCGGACAGCGCAATCCATTTGCATGCAAACTCTGTATCCGCATCGAGGATCGGCATAAAATTGGCTGCAAAAGAATACGTTCTTCCTTTCGTCGCCGTACCAACCACAAAATCCAATGGTATCTGCATCAGCCCCATATTCTGTTCCGTCTGGATATTTTCTCTGGATAAAATATCATCCAGAACCGGCAGATAGGGAAAGCGCCCCTGCGAAACGCATGCCTTATATTCTTTTTTTCCAAGTTTGAGTGCTTCCTGATATTCGTTATCTCCCATTTTTTCTCCTTTCTACGGTTATTCCATGTTTTGTTATTCCAATTTTACCACATCTGTGTTATGATACCAATGAAAAGTGAAAAAAAGCAAAGATTTTCTTTCTTTATGTGCTAAAATTTGCTATAATCAAATGTAGTAATAGGTACTATGGAGGAAATTCTATGGAGAATATCACGAAAGAACAGGCTGATATCATCGGTGAAGTTGCAAATATCTGTACAGGTACTGCGGCTACCGCCCTCAGTATGATCATCAACCGTTCAACAAACATTACCACTCCGCTTGTAGAAGTACTGGACAAAGAAGACACGCTGGAAAGTGACAACCATATTCTGGTCAAGGTTCCATACACAAGCGGCTTAGACGGGACAAATCTTATGGTCCTGGATGTTCAGGATGCGCTGGTCATTGCAAGTCTTATGATGGGCGGTGACGGTCGTAATCTTTCCAATCTGCAGCTCGATGATCTCACGTTATCAGCAATTGCAGAAGCCATGAACCAGATGTGTGGATCCATTGCCACATCTATGGCGTCACTGTTATCCAGACCGACGGATATTGGATTTCCGCTTATCAATTCAAAGAATCGCAAGACTTTCGAGATTCCGGATGAACTATGTAATGGAACGGATATCGTCAAGGTCACTTTTCGCCTGACCGTGGAAGACTTGATCGATAGCGAGCTGATACAGTTATACCCTATCAGCATAGTAAAACAGATTTTAAAACAGGAGGATATATAAATGGCAAAGATATTAATCGTTGATGATGCAGCATTCATGCGAATGATGCTCAAGGACATTCTGACAAAGGGCGGATTTGAGATCGCTGGTGAAGCAGCAGACGGTGTAGAGGCCGTTGCAAAGTATAATGAGTTGAAACCAGATCTGGTTACTCTTGACATCACGATGCCAAACAAAGACGGTATTCAGGCACTCAAGGAGATCAAAGCAGCTGATCCAAACGCTACATGCGTTATGTGTTCTGCAATGGGACAGCAGTCCATGGTTATTGAGGCAATCCAGTCCGGCGCAAAGGATTTCATTGTTAAGCCGTTTCAGGCAGACCGTGTATTAGAGTCCATCCGAAAAGTATTAGGATAAATCTTATCGTATTAAAAAAGGAGCACCATATATGGATGCTCCTTTTCTATTTCTTGTTTTTGCAATCGTCTATTCTTATTTTCTGACAAAATACAGTTCTTTTACAATTGCCGGAGTTGCTGCAGGGCATCATTTTTCAAAATACAGATGCCGTGTTCCTGTATGAACGCTTTCCGCTCCGCTCCGACAAGAATATCCTGTGCATATTCATCCGTCAGATTCGAGAGTCTCCTTAAACTGCCCTCTTCCATACCGGAAAATGTAAGGATCAGCATATAGCGATCCTCGTATTTATAAAGCTGACCCGTAGGCAGATCCGGTGGCATAATGTTTTTTGCATAACGGAGCAGCCTATCAAAATCCGCAAACACTATCGTGGCATAAACAGGAACCTGATCCGGATTTCCCTCGTTTTGCCGTGCTTCATTAATCTGTGCCCACTTCTGCTGTGGAATTGCATTCATCAGTCCATTGACAATATCTTTCAGATGCTCCATCATTTCATCCGATCCCGGATGCTCCGAAAACGTAAGTGCCAGCGTATGGTCTGACATAAAATCAGCACGCACTGTCTTGATGCCCAGTTCAAATTTTGTTTCAAAACTCTGTTCTGCCATATCAAAAATCTGGTTCATAAATTCCTGCGTCCGCTCTCCATTGCTCATAATTTCCTCAATGGTGTATCCCAGATCCTGAATTTCCTGTTCTGATATTACACAACGAATGGTATGTTTTCCAATTTTTGAAAACTTCATACGCTCACCCTCTTTCCTCCAGATGATTCATCTGCCTGATCTTTTGACGTATTCTCTGTAATGCATTGTCGACAGATTTCGGGCTTTTCTTCATCAGCCCTGCGATCTGCATATAGTTATTTCCGTCCAGATAAAATTGCAACACCTGTTTTTCCATCGGACTTAACCGGCTGTTCACCCGGTTCCACAAATCCCTGGACACTTCCTGTTCGATCACCAGCTGCTCCGGGCTGCTGGTAAACCCAATACTGCCTTCTGCCCCCTGCTCAAAAAAAGATAAATAGGAATTCAAAGGCTGATGCTTTTTTCTGTTGGATGCCTCTATTGCAGAATACAGCTGACGATGAATACACAACCCTGCAAAATGGAAAAAACTGCTGTCTTTGTCCAGACAAAAATCCCGGATGGCCTTAAACAATCCAATCATGCCTTCCTGAATCAGATCATCGGTTTCTCCTCCGATCAGATACATGGCATTGGCATATTTGCGGACAAGCGGCTTATATTTTTCGAGAATATAGTCCGTGATCTCTGTTTCTCCCTGCCGGAGTCTTTCAATCAATTTCTCATCCGTACAAGCATCATACTTCATTCTTTTCTTATCCCTTCTTCATCCTCTGACGCACAATCTCATACGAGAGAACTCCTGCAGCCACCGATGCATTTAAGGAATCAATATCTCCCTTCATTGGAATGGAAGCCACCATATCACAGTTTTTCTTTACGAGCGGACTGACTCCATCTCCCTCATTTCCGATCACCAGACCGATCGGTCCGGTCAGATCCATATCGTACATTAAGGTTCCATCCATATCCGCACACACAAACCACATACCGCGGTCTTTGAGTTCTTTCATGGTATTGGAGATATTTGTCACTTTTGCTACCGGTACATAATTAACCGCACCTGCCGATGTACGTGCGACGGTCGGTGTCAGTCCTACGGCACGGCGTTTTGGAATGATTACACCATGTGCCCCTGCCTGATTGGCGGTACGGATAATTGCCCCCAGATTATGTGGATCTTCGATTCCGTCTAAAATCAGGATAAACGGTGGTTCTCCCTTTTTTTCTGCAAGTGCCAGAATGTCTTCCACCCTGGCATAATCATATGCTGCACTGACAGCAATCACACCCTGGTGCTTTCCCGTCTCGGAAATCTGATCGAGGCGTTCTTTTGTCACATAATTGACGATTGTATCGTGCTTTCTTGCCTCTCTGGTAATGGATCTGACCGGTCCATCCTGACAGCCGTCCAGAACATATAATTTATCGATTGTCTTGCCAGAACGAAATGCCTCAAGGACAGCGTTGCGTCCTTCGATATGATTTTCTTTCATTCCGGTAAATGTTTTTTTTTCGTCTTCCATAATTTTTTACCTTATAAACGCAGATGCAAACCATCTGCTGCTTCCTTAATCAATGAAACCAGTCGGTCGAACCGGTCCGTCAGATACAGATATCCCACCAGTGCCTCCAGCCCCGTTGCCTTACGGTAATCCGCCATCGTTGCATTTTTTGCCATGGTTGCCGACTTGGCATTGCGTCCTCTGCGATAGATGTCCGCTTCTTCCTCCGTAAGCATCGGTTCAAGATATTGTATGATAACTGCCTGCGTATGTGCTTTTACAATCTGACTCGTCCGGTGATGCAGCTGGTTGGGACGGGTATTTCCCTTGCCCACAACAACCGACCGGATCACCAGATCAAAAACACCATCCCCGATATAAGCCAGTGTCAGTGGGGAATAGGTCCGGATATCGACATCCGGAACCTCAAATTTTTTCTTGATGTATGCGTCAATTCCTTCACTCATGCATTGCGCTCCCATACGACACCTTCGCGGGTATCTTTGATGGTGATGCCCCGTGCAAGAAGCTCGTCGCGGATTGCATCTGCACGGGCAAAATCTTTCGCTTTCTTTGCCCCGGCACGCTCCGCAATCTTTTCATTGATGAACTGTTCCAGTTCTGCATCCACGCTCGTTCCCGCGTCCAGTCTCTCCTGACCTGCAGTTGTCAGATTCAGTGCCAGCACCTGGTCAAAATCATTCAGCAGTGCCAGCTTTGTCTTTTCACTGATATCTGCCTTTACCACGTCATAGACGATGGTCAGTGCCATGGAAGTATTCAGATCATCACGGATTGCATCTGCAAACTTTTTACGGAATGCTTCAAATGCTTCCTGCTCCATCTCTCCCTCATCTTTGAAGGTGGCAATCTTTTTTACTAATTTTTCGTATGCACTCTCTACGTTGTCCAGATTGTCATAAGAAAATACGAGTGGCTTACGATAATGAGACTGCAGACAGAACATACGGTATGCCAGAGGATCGTATCCTTTGCTCTCCAATAGAGATACCGTCAGGAAATCGCCCTTGGACTTACTCATTTTTCCGGTCTGGTCATTCAGGTGGTTTACATGGAACCAGTATGGGCACCATTTGTGTCCCAGATAGCTTTCGGACTGTGCAATCTCGTTTGTATGGTGTGGAAAAATATTATCTACTCCGCCACAGTGAATATCCATATACTCCCCCAGATGTTTGATTCCGATGCAGGAGCACTCAATATGCCATCCCGGATATCCAACACCCCATGGGCTGTCCCACTTCAATGCCTGATCCTCGAATTTGGATTTTGTAAACCAGAGAACAAAATCGTTTTTATTCCGTTTATTTTCATCTTCCTCCACATCGTCACGCACGCCGACCTGCAGCTGTTCCTTTTCGACTGCGGAAGAAAATACAAAATAATCCTCCAGTCTGCTGGTATCAAAATAAACATTTCCACCGGCCTGATAAGCATATCCCTTTTTAAGAAGTACCTCGATCATGTGAATAAATTCCGGAATGCAATGGGTTGCAGGTTCTACCACATCCGCTTTTTTGATATTTAATTTCCGGCAATCCTCAAAAAATGCATCTGCATAAAATTTTGCCACTTCCATAACGGTCTTGTGCTCACGCTTAGCACCTTTTAACATTTTGTCTTCCCCCGTATCCGCATCGGAAGAAAGGTGTCCCACGTCCGTGATATTCATGACGCGCTTTACATCATACCCCACATAGGAAAGTCCACGCACAAGAATATCCTCCATGATATAGGTACGCAGATTCCCGATATGCGCAAAATGATAAACGGTCGGTCCACAGGTATACATTTTGATTTTGCCATCTTCGTGCGGTATCACTGTCTCAATCTTTCTTGTCAGTGTATTGTAAAAGCGAAATTGATTCTCCATTGTGTCTGTCCTTCCATCTGTTTCTTCTTATATATTTTAAGTGTACAATATTTTCCGGCAAAAGTCACGTCTTATCTATGATCTGCTGCACCCGGAACATCCTGCACATTTACTCCCGCCCCCGACAACCATACTGCTCTCATAAAATCCGTTCAGCATACAGATTGCCTGTGACGAAATTCCTTCTTCCGTTCCGGTAAACCCAAGTCCTTCCTCGGTCGTTGCCTTGATATTGATCTGCTCCTTTGCAATGCCAAGGGTCTTTGCAATATTCTTCTCCATCTGCGCAATATACGGACGCAGCTTTGGCTTCTGTGCAATCACTGTCGCATCAATATTTTCTACCACATAACCATTCTTTTCCAGTAAAAGACGCACATGTTCGAGCAGTTTCATGCTGGAAATTCCCTTATACTGCGGATCGGTATCCGGAAAATGTTTTCCGATATCCCCGAGTGCTGCAGCACCAAGCAGTGCATCCATGATTGCATGCACAAGCACATCCGCATCCGAATGTCCGAGCAGTCCCAGTGTATGCGGAATCTCCACACCTCCGAGAATCAGTGGCCGTCCCTCCACCAGTTTGTGTACATCATAACCCATTCCTACACGCATTTTTCTTCTCCTGTCTTTTTATGATGTTGCTGATTCCAGTTCCCCCTGCAAACAGCTTCCTTATAAATTCTAATGATAACATGCCACCAGGCAAAGCCTGATGACCTTCACAGGCTTCAAGCCTGTTTTATTATAACACAAATTCGGGGGCTGTATCAAACAGTCCCCGAACGAAGTATCACATCAGTTTTCAACTATGCAAGTGCTGCTGTAATGATTGCCATGGAATATACTTCTGATGCATTACATCCACGGGACAGATCATTGATTGGCGCATTCAGACCTAACAAAATCGGACCGTAAGCTTCGAAATTACCAAGTCTCTGTGCAATCTTGTATCCGATATTTCCGGCATTGATATCCGGGAAAATAAAGGTATTTGCATGTCCGGCAACTGAAGAATCCGGGCACTTTGTTCTTGCAACTCTTGGTGATACTGCTGCATCAAACTGTAATTCTCCCTCGATTGGAAGATCCGGGTATTTCTCACGTGCCTTATGTGCTGCATTGCGCATCTTATCTACATCCTCGCCCTTTCCGGAACCAAGTGTAGAGTAGCTTAAAAATGCAACCTTCGGATCTACACCGAAAATTCTTGCACAGGCAGCTGACTCACCGGCGATCTCTACGAGTTCATCCTCGGTCGGATGGATGTTGATCGCACAGTCAGACATTGCAAGAACCTCGTTCTCACCTGTCGCAGACGGACGAACCAGAATAAAGCAGGAAGATACGATGCTGTTGCCAGGTTTTGTCTTAATCAGCTGAAGTGCCGGACGAACGGTATCTGCCGTAGAGTATGTAGCTCCGCCAAGCAGTGCATCCGCAATGCCCATCTTTACAAGCATGGTGCCAAAGTAGTTTGCCTGGGAAAGAATGCCTCTTGCCTGCTCCGGTGTTACTCCCTTGCTCTTTCTTAATTCACAGAACAGATCTACCATCTCATCCATACGGTCAAATTTCTTTGGATCAACGATCTCTGCCCCACGGATATTAAATCCGCTCTCCTCTGCTGCCTTTTCAATTTCATCCGGATCGCCTACAAGGATTGGATGTAAAAAGTTGCTTGCAAGAAGACGGGAAGATGCCTCAAGAATACGAGGATCGCTTCCTTCTGTGAATACAATTTTCTTTGGGCTTTTCTTTAATACTTCAATCAGTTGTCCAAAACCAAACATAATAAATCTCCTTTATCTATACTTAATTTTATTATTAGCTACCACTAATTGTATACTCGTTATTCACGAAATTCAATGCATTTACGTGTTCTAAAATGAGAACATTTTGCACAAAAAGAGACCCCATGCTGATTCTCCATGGGGTCTCCTGTAAAATGAAGGATTTATCACAAATGACGTTTTTACTGTATTTTCTACTGAATTGCCTTAAATGCCTCATCCAGATCCTCAATGATATCATCGATATTTTCTGTACCGATAGAAAGACGGATCGTGTTTGGCTTGATTCCCTGATCTAAAAGTTCTGCCTCATTGCACTCGGAATGTGTGGTGCTTGCCGGATGAATGGCCAGGGACTTCACATCTGCCACGTTTGCAAGCAGTGAGAACAGCTCAAGGTTATCGATGAATTCCTGTGCTTTTTCTGCACCACCCTTGATCTCAAATGTAAAGATAGAACCTCCACCATTCGGGAAATACTTCTTGTAGAGTGCCTGCTGTTCCGGGTCTTTGGAAATGGATGGATGGTTTACTTTTTCTACCTGTGGCTGGTTCTCTAAGTATTTAACAACCTTTAATGCATTCTCCACATGACGCTCTACGCGAAGGGAAAGCGTCTCTAATCCCTGCAGGAAGATAAATGCGTGTACCGGAGAAATGGTAGCACCTGTGTCACGCAGTAAAATTGCACGAATATAAGTAGCAAATGCTGCCGGTGCGCAGTCCTTTGCAAAGCTTACCCCATGGTAAGATACGTTTGGCTCTACCAGCCATGGCCACTTGCTGCTCTGTGTCCAGTCAAATTTTCCGCTGTCGATGATCACACCACCAATGGTAGTTCCGTGTCCACCGATGAACTTTGTAGCAGAATGTAACACAATATCTGCGCCGTGCTCAATCGGGCGAACCAGATACGGAGTCGCGAATGTATTGTCAACAATCAGCGGAATTCCATGCTTGTGTGCAATTCCTGCGATCTTTTCAATATCAACTACTTCAGAGTTTGGATTTCCAAGTGTCTCTATCTCGATGGCTTTGGTGTTATCCTTAATTGCAGCTTCAATCTCTTCATAGTTGAACGGATCTACAAATGTTGCCTCAATGCCATAATCCGGAAGCGTATGTGCCAGAAGATTGTAGGTACCACCGTAGATATTCTTTGCAGCTACAATGTGATCCCCTGCATGCGCAACAGCCTGAAATGCATAAGTTAATGCGGCTGCTCCCGAACCTACCGCAAGTGCCGCAACGCCGCCTTCAAGTGCTGCAATTCTCTGCTCGAAGATATCCTCTGTCGGATTGGTCAGACGTCCGTAAATATTTCCGGCATCCTTTAATCCGAAACGGTCAGCAGCATGCTGGCAGTTATGGAATACATAAGAAGAAGTCAGATAAATCGGAACGGCTCTTGCATCGGTAACTGGGTCTGCCTGCTCCTGTCCTACGTGTAACTGTAATGTTTCAAATTTTAAATTTCTGTCTGCGTAATGTTTTTTGCTCATTTTAATACTCTCCTTTTTCTGCTATTTTTGGAATCACATTTACCTGATCCGGTAAAGTGTGGGGTTTTCGTTTGAACTGGTTATATCATACCACAGAGGTAGGAAAAGTGTTAGTCTTTTATTTTTATAGCTGGTTATAAGTTTTGCTTATAGCCGATTCTACTACAGTACTTTTTGTCATTTTATCAAAAATTCAGAAGCTGGAGAATGCGCTCACTCCCCTGTTCATCCCGGTTATCAATAACAAAATCGCAGATCTCCCGATTCCGTTTCTCCGCATCCAGTGACAACAGGCGAAGTGTTTTCTCCTCGACAGAGAAATCCGACTGCACAATATCCGCAATCATGTCTTCTTTATCTTTTGCCACATAGATAATTGCGGTCGGAAAATGCCGCTTCATGGCAATTGCGCCACACATATCCAGGGACATGACGGCATACTTGCCATCGTCAAGCACCGCCTGGATATCTTCCTTTTTTGTTCCGTAATGCACCCCGGCGTACATGGTGCGTTCAAAGAAATCCTGCTGTGCAAACTGTTCTTTTGTCAGATAATGATGCTTGCTGCTTTTCTTGGTGCAGTAGGTTTTCGGATTGACAAAGCGATCCTCCTGACATAATTTTTTGGTCAATGCGTCTTTTCCGGAACCGGACGGTCCTACCAGTGCCAGAACCGATGGATTTTTTATTTCCATCGTGCGCGTCTGCGAGGCATGGATGATCTGCCTGACCAGAGAAACAAATTCACTCATCTGATTCACGGACAGGAGTCCTGTCATCTTCCAGTTCCACGGCTTACGCATCAGCACCGGATACGTGGCCGGTGTCTCAAGCACATTATGAATGGCATCATCCAGGATGATATCAAACTGCACCAGATTCTTGGCATTGCCCAGAATAATATTCTCCGGCGGGAATTCCGGAAATGCTGTAAGAATCTGTTTTGCACGGATTCCCATAAATGCCGGTGCTACCGCAGTGATAAAATAAACATCCGCAATTTCCATCAGACGGTACACAGCTTTTTTGTTTTTCTCCGGAACCTGCTGGCGTGCATAGAGTTCTTCGTCCTCGTAAAATTCCCTGATAATACCTGTACGTCCACGGTTTTCCCAGGTATCAATCTCCTCAAGCCGAAGCGGCGGATCGATATGATATTTTTCATTTGCCATGGCAATTGCGATACTGTTAAACGGTGCTGTTACATCATCCCAGTCCAGTCCGATCTTCGGTCTTAACATCCACCCGTGCCCCCTTCTTTGTTTCTAAATCTGCCGATTTACTCCTCGACAGAAACCAGTTCAATGGTAAAATTCAGCTCTTTTCCTGCCATCTCGTGGTTTGCATCAAATGTGATGGTAGTATCATCCTTTGATACTACTTTTACCGGGAATGGCTGTCCGGCTGCATTCTGCAGATAAACCTGCTGTCCGGCTTCGAGTTCTTCAGCTCCCGGAAGCTGTGCCAGTTCCACTGTAAAAATGGCGTCCGGATCTGGCTGTCCGTATGCTTCCTCCGGCATCAGGTGAACCTCTGTCGTCTGTCCGACCTCCATGCTGGCAACTGCTGCATCAAATCCTTTGATCATCATCCCTGCACCGCATACAAATTCCAATGGCTCTCCTCTGTCATAAGAGGAATCAAACTGTGTTCCATCGTTAAATGTGCCGCGATAATGTGTTCTGCATTTCTTTCCAACATTCTTTCCTTCAATGGTAGTGCTTTTTATATTTTCCATATCAATTCTCCTGTTCAGGTTTTTATAATATAACAAAAAGCTTGTGATCCATGACCACAAGCCTGTATAGTAGCGAGGGAGAGACTCGAACTCTCAACCTCCCGGGTATGAACCGGACGCTCTAGCCAGTTGAGCCACCTCGCCATATTTAGTTCCATCAGTTTTTCTGATGAATGGGACCTACAGGGCTCGAACCTGTGACCCTCTGCTTGTAAGGCAGATGCTCTCCCAGCTGAGCTAAGATCCCATTTCGTGTTGGCCGCTCTCGCAACCGACTTCGTTAGTATATCGTACGAGAACAGATATGTCAACACTTTTTTTGAATTTTTGTATTTTTGTATTTGTTGTAACTATTCCAAACAAATTTCCATGCAGGATTGTCCCACACATGCTATGCAAGCAGCCGCTCTACCAGGCGCACACACTCCGCGGCATCCTTTGAATACCCATCGGCTCCGATCTCATCTGCAAAACTCTGTGTGATGCAGGCTCCTCCAATGATCACCTTGCTCTTGCAGCCTTTCTCCTTACAAAGCTCCACAACATCCTGCATACGCATCATCGTGGTAGTCATCAGCGCGGACAGCCCGATAATCGCAGCATTTTCACGAATCGCGGTATCCACGATATCTTCACACGGCACATCTTTTCCCATATCAATCACGTTGTAGCCATAATTTTTCAGCATCAGTACGACAAGATTTTTTCCGATATCATGGATATCCCCCTCTACCGTTGCAATGACAAGCGTCGGCATCTCCTGTCCATCGTTCTTCTTCTCCAGCATCGGCTCGAGATAATCAATGGCAAGTTTCATGGTATTTGCACTGGCAATCAGCTGCGGCAGGAAATATTTTTTCTGTTCAAAAAATTCCCCGACTTTATTGATGGCTGCAATCAGCTGGTCATTGATGATCTCCTCCGGCTTTGCGCCGTCTGCAATTGCCTTTTTCACTTCATCTATAATGCTTCCTTTATTTCCTTTTAAAACCGCTGTCGTAACAGGATCTGCTTTTTCTTCCACAGATGCCGTGCCACCCGCAGCACCTTCTTTTTTCACAACAACCGTCTCATATTTTGCCTTTTCCTCTGCCAGTTTATTCATACGCTCGATGTAGCGGATGTCACTGTCCGGACGGTGCAGCAGCATGTCCGAAGCAAATGCGGCATTCATCAAAAGTTCCTGCGACGGATTGGCAATCGCCATGGTAAGCCCCCGGCAGATGGCCATGGTAAGAAATGCCGTATTGACAAAACTCCGCTCCGGCAGGCCAAACGAAATATTCGACAGACCACAGATCGTCGGAAGCTTCCTGATATCCTTACAATAAGAGATGGTATCATAACATTCTTTCGCAGCCTCTGGATTGGCTCCGATTGTGGCAACCAGCCCATCCACGACAATATCCTCGTGTGCCATTCCCAGCTCCATGGCACGGTCATATACGGTATCGATAATCTCATGCTTTTCTTTGGCATCCTTTGGCAGTCCCTCATCGGAAAGCGGAAGCAGGACAAACATAGCCCCGTACTTTTTTGCCAGCGGAAGCATATGCTCGATTTTTTCTGTCTCAAGGGAAACGGAGTTGATCAGTGCTCTTCCCGGATAGACACGCAGTGCCTCTTCCATAACATCAATATGGCTGGTATCGAGGCAAAGCGGACAATCTACCGTCGCCGCAACTTCATAGATCACCTGCTTCATCATTTCTTTTTCGTCAATGCCGTTCATTCCCATATTGATGTCAAGGATGGCTGCCCCGTTTTCCTCCTGCGCCATTGCCATCTCACGCACAAGATCCAGTTTTCCTTCGCGCAGCTGGGCCTGCAGTTTTTTCTTTCCGGTCGGATTGATCCGTTCCCCGACCACCAGGAAATTGCCATCCAGACCAACTTCTACATTTTTGCGCTCAGACGCAAGAATCCTGCGATGCGATGCAAGCGGCCTGTGAAGTTCCATCCCCCGCGTTGCATCCGAAAGTGCCTTGATATGCTTTTCCGTTGTACCGCAGCATCCACCTACAATGGCTGCTCCCGCTTTTACCAGTGCCACACCTGCCCCGGCAAATTCTTCCGGTGTCATGCGGTACACCGTTTTCTTTCCCTCGAGTTCCGGGAGTCCGGCGTTTGGCTTTGCGATGAGCGGAATCGTAGCATATTCTGCCATCTTTTCCACCAGAGGTACCATCTCCATCGGACCGGTAGAACAGTTTACACCGATCGCATCCACACCCAGAGACTGCAGTACGACCACAGCCGTCTCCGGAGGTGTTCCAAATAATGTCCGTCCGTCTTCGTTGTAGGTAAGTGTCACCATGATTGGAAGATCACAGACTTCCCGGATCGCAATCACTGCCGCACGACATTCCTGCAGACTCATCATGGTTTCTACCACAAACAGGTCCACCCCTGCTTTTGCCAGCACCGATGCCTGCTCCTTGTATACGTCCACCAGTTCTTCAAACAACAGCTCTCCCATCGGAAACAGCTGCTGGCCGGTCATCGTCATGTCACCTGCAACCAGTGCCTGATCGCCCACCGCCTGCCGGGAAAGTGCTACCAGCTGCGTGTTGATTTCTTCCAGCCTCTCCTGCAGACCATATTCTTCCAGTTTGATCCGGTTTCCGGTAAACGTGGAGGCATATACGATATGGCTGCCGGCTTCTACATACCGCCTCTGCAGATCGAGCAGTACCTGCGGATTTTCCAGCACCCAGCTTTCCGGACACACTCCAATCGGCATACCTGCCTCCATCAGATTCGTTCCCGTTGCACCATCTAAAATAACCGGACCATGTTCCCTGATAAATCCGGCAAATTCTGTCTTTGTCATTTTGCATTCCTCACTTGCAGTTTCGTTTCGTTCTATTTATAATAATACCGCAGATTATTTCTACGTCATGCGTAACAATATCATACCTTATCACAGAAAAAAAAGAAAGTGAGAATCTATCATGAAAGACATAAAATTAGTTGCACTGGATCTCGACGGTACGCTGTTTGACAACAGCAGCCGCATCAGCAAACGCAATCTTACGGCAATCCGCAGCATTACAGACAAAGGCATCCATGTCGTAATCTCCACCGGCCGCCCATTTGAGGGAATCCCGTTTGACCAGATCAAAGGCACCGGAATCAACTATGCCATCACCGCAAACGGCAGCGGAATCTATGAGATTTCCACCGGAAAATGCCTGTATGAAAATGCCATGGATGAAGAGCTGGTCACCCCGATTTTAAACTTCCTTCTCACACGTGATATCCATATGGATGCATTTATCGGCGGAAAAGGCTACACCCCGGTCCAGTGCGTAGAAACAGCACAAAAACTGACCGTGCCTTCTTCGATCAAAAACTATATTATCACCACACGCACACGGCTGGACAATATCCTGCAGTTTATCCATGAAAATCAGTTAAAGGTCCAGAAAATGACTCTGAATTTCTATCCAGCAGCCGATGGAACACTCATTGACCGCGAAACCGTCCGCAAATTTCTCGTGTCCAATCCGTCAATTACTACCGTCTGCGGCGGATACAACAACCTGGAATTCACGCGTGCAGATGCAAACAAGGGCGTTGGCTTACGAAAACTTGCCGAAATTCTCGGTGTCAATCCGGATGCCACCATGGCAATCGGTGACACCGAAAATGATCTTGCCATCATTGAGGCTGCCGGTATCGGTGTGGCAATGGGAAATGCCACTGATGCCGTCAAAGCCCGGGCAGATTACGTCACCACAACGAATACCAAGGACGGGGTGGCAGCGGCCATCGAACATTTTATCCTGTAATTTCACTCACCGCGCAACAACCCGATATTTTTCTTTAAAGATGCAATGACTGCATCAACCTGCCGGCGGTCGGTCTCCCTTCCCATGGTAAAACGTACACTGCCTGGTGCATAATTTTTTGGTACGTGTATGGCTTCAATCACATGGGAGATCCGTGTCTGTCCGGTATTGCACGCAGATCCTGCGGAAGCACAGATTCCGTCTTCTTCGAGAAGCACCAGAAGGGATGTCGCATCAATCCCCTCAAAACTGAAATTCACATTTCCCGGCAGGCGCTTATGCGGATGCCCATTTAACCTTCCCTGCGGAATCTCCCGTAATACCCGTTCCACAAAATAATTACGCAGCCGCACAATCCGCGGACGCACGACCTGCATCTCTTCCACTGCAATTTCAAGTGCCTTTGCCATCCCCACAATTCCTGCCACATTCTCGGTTCCTGCCCGTTTGCCGTTTTCCTGACTGCCTCCGTGAATATACGACGGCAGATCCCGGTCTTTTCTCACAAACAAAAAGCCAACCCCTTTCGGACCGTGGAATTTATGTGCACTTGCACTCAGATAATCCACCGGAAGCTGGTTCATGGAAAGCGGAATCTGCCCGATGGCCTGCACCGCATCGGTGTGAAATAATGTTCCCGTCCCCCGCAGCATGGATGCAACCGCATCCAGCGGTTCGATCGTTCCAATCTCGTTATTTCCCGTCATAACGGAAACCAATGTGGTATCTTCCCGCAATACTTCCCGCAACTGTGCCAGATCAATCACTCCGTATGCATCGACATCCAGATAAGTCAGTTCATATCCCAGTTTCTCCAGATATTCACATGAGCGCAGCACCGCATGATGTTCGATTTTGCTTGTGATCACATGTTTCCCTTTTTCCTTTTTCTCCGCCGCCACATTTTTGATTACCCAGTTATCCGATTCGCTCCCCCCGGATGTAAAAAAAATCTCCTCCGGCTTTGCCTTAATCAGCATGGCAATCTGTTCTCTTGCCCCTTCTAATGCCTCCCGTGTGCGGCGCCCCATTTCGTAAGATGTGGAGGCGTTTCCATATTCTTCCATGAGATACGGCTCCATAGCCTTGCGCACCTGCGGAAGCATTTCGGTTGTGGCCGCATGATCCATATAGATTTTACAGCTCATATTCTGCACCATCCCCTCATACAATAGTTATCAAGTTTTCCATTTGGAGTTCCCATTGAACATTTCCCGATTCCTAAAAAATCCTCTGATTACCGGCACCCTTCTGATGACGGCTTCCGGTATTGCCAGCCGTATCATCGGCTTCTTCTATAGGATATTCCTGGCACAGACAATTGGTGCAGAAGCGCTCGGAGTCTATCAGCTGATTGCACCCGTTTTTGCAATGTGTTTCGCCCTGACTGCCTCCTCCATCCAGACATCCATTTCCAAATTTGTCGGCGATGCCTGCGGCAAAAACGCAGGAACATCGCAGGGAGAAATAACTGCACGCGGATATCTGCTGCTCGGTCTGGTCATCTCCTGCACAGCCTCTGTAATCGTCGGTATTTTTCTTTACACACAGGCAGACTGGATCGCCCTGCATTTTCTCGGAGAGCTCCGCTGCGCTCCCCTCCTTTCGCTCCTTAGCTTTTCCATGCTTCCCTGCTGCATCCACGCCTGTATCAACGGTTATTACTATGGAAAAAAGCGGGCAGGAATTCCCTCGTTCTGTCAGCTGGTGGAACAGCTTGCACGCGTGGGAAGTGTATGGCTGATCTATCAGTACACGCTGGAAAAAGGCATGGAGCTGACGGCGTTCCACGCGGTTGCCGGTCTTGTGGCCGGGGAATGTTCCGGTCTTATCACCAGTCTGATTGCCATGTCTTTGGAAAAACGGCTTCCCGGACACTCCTACCACACCCTTTCCGGTCAGTGGAAAACGATGGGCAAACTGTTTTCTTCCATGGCGGTTCCGCTTACCATCAACCGGGTGACGACAGCTCTTTTCAACAGCCTGGAGAATCTTCTGATCCCGCAAAAACTTCAGGCATTTGGTTACAGTGCTTCGGATGCCCTGAGTATTTTTGGTATCCTGACCGGTATGACCATGTCCATCATTCTGTTTCCCAGTGTACTGACCAATTCCTTTTCCGTCCTTTTACTTCCGGCTGTCTCGGAAGCCCACAGTGCACACAACCACGCACAGATTGCGCGAGCGATAAAAAAAGCAATCCTGTACGGACTGCTTCTTGGCTTTGTTTTTACGATTCTGTTTCTGGTTTTCGGTGACCGGATGGGCGAAGTTCTGTTTCACAATACGCTGGCCGGCAATTTTATCTGCCAGCTCTCCTGGCTGTGTCCCCTGCTGTATGTCACCAGTCTGCTGAACAGTATTCTGCATGGACTCGGCAATGCCCGGCAGGTTTTGTTTGTCACACTGCTGGCATGCATGATCAGGATCTGCATGATTCTATTTCTCGTCCCACAGTACGGAATCGATGCATATCTGTGGGGGATGCTGCTGTCCTATGTATTTGCTGCGATTGCAGACATTCTTTTGCTTATGCCTTATTCCCGTGCCGGATGATTCCTCACTTTTTGATCTCCCTCAGGCAGAAAAAACGCCGGTTTCCACAGATCACTCTGCCGGAACCGGCGTTTCTTTATCAAGACTTTTCTATTATAAGGTGCGATTATACACGGGACAGATACTCACCTGTTCTGGTATCAATCTTGATCTTGTCTCCCTGCTCTACGAACAGAGGAACGTTTACGTTTGCACCTGTCTCAACAGTAGCAGGCTTGGTAGCACCTGTAGCGGTATCTCCCTTGAATCCCGGCTCTGTCTCTGTAATCTCAAGCTCTACGAAAAGAGGTGGCTCTACTGCAAATACATTGCCCTTGTGAGAACAGATCTTAACCATCTCGTTCTCCTTAACAAACTTCAGTGCATCACCGACACTGTCCTTTGTCAGGTCAATCTGGTCATAAGTCTCTACATCCATGAAATGATAGAAATCATCATCGGAATACAGATACTGCATGTCCTTACGATCAATGTGAGCAGTCGGACACTTCTCTGTCGGACGGAATGTCTTTTCTACTACACCACCACTGACGATATTTTTTAATTTTGTTCTAACGAATGCTGCACCCTTACCTGGCTTTACATGCTGAAATTCGATAATCTGATAAATGTTACCTTCAAGTTCGATGGTAACACCATTTCTGAAATCTCCTGCTGAAATCATTCGATCTTCCTCCTTAAATTACGAGTATAAAGTCTCTCGACTTACAATTTTACTATAAAATGGAATACTTTTCAAGTATTTTATTTGTTCCGTTTTTCGATGTCCGCAAGCATAGCCACGCGTGTCGCATGACGTCCACCAAGAAATTCCGCATTCAGATAAGCCTTCACAATATCCTTTGCCAGCTCCACTCCGACAATTCTTGCACCAAACGCGATGATATTTGCATCGTTGTGCTCTTTTACCAGATGCGCGGTTGTCACATCCGAGCAGACAGCTGCACGTACTCCGTTTACTTTATTGGCAGCAATGGAAATTCCGACACCCGTTCCACAGATCAAAACTGCACAATCCACTTCTCCGTCAGCCACTGCACGTCCTACTTTTTCTCCGATCTCCGGATAATTACAGCTTTCTGCGGTATCCACCCCATAATTTACAACCTCATGTCCCATGCTCTCAATAAATTCTTTGATCTGCATTTTCAGTTCTACTGCTGCATGATCATTTCCAATCCCGACTTTCATCACAACTCTCCTTTTCGTTTTTGCACTTCTTTTATCTTACTGCTTCAACGAACTTTCGTCAAATAGAAAACGACCGGCTGTGTACGGTCACGCATAGAAAATTCTGCAAAAAGAAAATTTATCCTACAAAATGGATGAATCCTCCTTTTTTGCAACAGATGGGTACTTTGGTTTTACGATTTTACGGTGCAGACGATAACATAAAAGCACAATTGCCTCCAGCCGGCGCTTTAACACGATCTGGATTTCTTCTTTCGGGTGGATCGGTTTTACAAGGATCGTGCGGATTCCTGCTAAATTTGCCCCACACACATCCGTAAAGATCTGATCTCCCACAAAAAGTGTATTTGTCGTGTCCGTGCCAAGGATCCCCATCGCTTTGCGATACCCGGACGGCTTTGGCTTTCCTGCTTTGTAAATATAATTGACATGCACGGCATCATTGAACATTTTCACACGCGGCTCCCTGTTGTTCGAAAGAAGCATACAATGAAAACCCAGTTCCTTTAAATGTGCAAACAAAGAAATCGCCCGCTCATCCGCAGGCGCTCCATGTGGTACGAGGGTGTTATCAATATCAAATATAATTCCCCGGTATCCTTCTTTATATAATTGATCAAAATCTATGCTGTAAGTGGAATCCAGATATTCATCCGGATATAGAAATGCGCACATAGGTCTCTCCTTTGTGTGTTATGTACTAAAGGGAAAAATTCTCTCCGGAACGCAAAGCAGAAATCCCGGTATCCAACGGGGTCTTCTTCACTCCGGTATCCTGCGTTCCCACAAAATACTGATACTGCTGCAACACCTGATCCTTTTCCATATCGGAAATTGCTTTCTGCATATCCTGAAATATTCATAAGCACCTCTGGTTACAAATTCATCCGAGCATTTTTTTCAGCTCATTCATAAATGTGTTTACATCTTTGAATTCACGGTATACCGATGCGAAACGCACGTAGGCAACCGGATCTAAATCCTTTAACTTATCCATGAGAATTTCACCGATCAAAGCACTTGGTATCTCTTTTTCCTCACGGTTAAAAATTTCGATTTCCACATCATCCACAAGCTTTGAGATCTGTTCTGCCGAAATTGGCCGCTTGTGACATGCAAGCAATACGCCTTTTTCGATTTTTGTCCGGTTGTACTGCTCACGATTGTTATCTTTTTTTATAATGATCAGGGGAATGGTTTCCACCTTTTCATAGGTTGTAAAACGCTTTCCGCAATCATCGCAAAGTCTTCTTCTGCGAATCGAATTATTGTCATCCGCAGGACGCGAATCAATCACTCTTGTATTTTCACTGCTGCAATACGGACATTTCATAGGATTTCTCCTCCTGCATCCAATCCCAATCCGGAAATATATGACTATTTTTATAATACACAATTTTCCTGTTTTCTGTCAATCTGCAAATTTTTATCCTTTTATCCGGTGTTTCATTTCTTTTTCATCAAACTCTACGAGTATTATATCGGGTCCTATCCGGATAACTTTAGCCCATGGAATAAAAAATTCGCTGTCCCTGCAAAAACAACCCAGATATTTTCCCGGTCCTGGAACGATCAGTGCCAGAATTCTCCCACACTCTTTGTCAATATCCAGATCCCGGACACTGCCAAGGCAGCGGCAGTCTTTTACATTGACTACTTCTTTTTCACATAAATCAGAAAAACGCACAGAACACTCCTGCTTTTCTTTCTTGGAATATTCTATGCGTCTTAGCTGTATTTTATGTTTATGCACGCTGCTTCATTTTATAATATATAAGCTGTGCCACTTCTGCGGCACAGCTTATAAAAAGGGAAGATTTAAGTTTTATTCTTTTACGCCACCAAGCGTAAGTCCTGTTACGAAATACTTCTGTAAGAATGGATAAATACAGATGATCGGCAGAATCGTAATAATCGTTGCAGCTGCACGAACCGATGTCGGTGTAACCGTTCCCGCTGCATTCTTCATTGCCTCGACACTACTGCTCGTATTTGTTACGGATGACAGTAGTTTCATCAACTCATACTGTAAGGTTGTCAGTTTGCCGTTCATACGGTTATATAACATTGCATCAAACCATGAATTCCACTGACCAACTGCAACAAACAATGCAACAGTTGCATATACCGGCTTACAGAGCGGTGAATAGATTTTCAGGAAAATCGTCGTATACCCAGCACCGTCGAGCTGTGCCGACTCCTCTAAGCTGTCCGGGATACCGTTCATATAAGTACGGATAACCAGCATGTTAAACGCACTGACCATTCCAGGGATAACATATACCCAGAAGCTGTTGGTAAGTCCCAGTCCCTTGTACAACAGGAATGTCGGGATCAGACCTCCGTTTACATACATGGTGATAACCCAGAATAAAGAGAGCTGCTTTTTAAACATAAATCTTTTTCTGCTGACGATAAATGCTAGGATTGCATTGGAGATCAGCGCAAGAACTGTTCCGATCACAGTTCTTGCAACCGTAACATAAGCACCTGTGATCAGGTTGTCTTTCTGAAGTACCGTAATGTAGTTCTTCCATGTAAATTTTCTCGGTAACAGATAGATACCTCCACGAAGGGAATCCGTACCGTCATTTAATGATATTGCTAATGTATTTAACACAGGATACAGTGTAATGATTACAAACAGGATCATAATGATCGTATTGACAATCGGAAAAATCTGCACCTTTTTTTTCGCTTTTTTTGCTGCCATTGTATAACCTCCTTAGAACAATTGTTCTTCACCATTACGCTTTGCAATCTGGTTTGCAATCACGATCAGAATAATACTTACGAAACTCTTGAAGATACCGGCTGCAGTTCCGATTGCGAAATCGCCCTGACTGATTCCCCATTTTAATACGTAAATATCAATTGTCTGTGATACTTTCTGAACCAGACCGTTTCCTAACAAATACTGAACTTCAAAACCGGCGTTCAGTACATTACCTACATTCATCAGAAGAAGAATGATAATGGTTGGTTTAATACCCGGAAGTGTAACATGCTTGATTTTTGCCCATCTGCCTGCACCGTCGATAGCTGCAGCTTCGTAAAGTGACGGGTCGATCGAAGTAATTGCTGCCAAATAAATAATTGCATTCCATCCTGTTTCTTTCCAGACATTGGCAAATGCAACGATTGGCCAGAAATAACCCGGATGAGCAAAGAAATTGATCGGCTGTGAAATAATATGGAAGTTAAGTAATAATTCGTTCACAATTCCGCCACCGGATAACATATCGTGTAAGATACCGGTTACAATGATCCATGAAAGGAAATGCGGAAGATAAGAAATTGTCTGAACGACTTTTTTACCGCCTTTGCTTTTAATTTCATTTAATAAAATTGCAAAAACAATTGCTGTAATAAATGTTACCACCAGATTGATAACACCCATTGCCAACGTATTTCTGATTACCCGGATAAAAGTCATATCCGAGAATAATGTCCGGAATTTATCCCATCCTACAAATTGCGAATGAAAGATACCAAGTCTCGGTTTATAGTTTTGAAACGCCATAGTCCAGCCTGCAAGTGGGAGGTAATAGAAAACCACGCCATACACTACCATGATTGCCGCCCAGAACAATAATACTTTCTGTCTTTTAATCTCTTTCCAGGTAATTTTCGTCTTCGGTTCTTTCACTTTCTGTTTGGATTTTGTTCTCTCTATAGACATGACCTCACTCCTTTTTTAAACGGGCAGATGGAGTTTTCACAACATCTGCCCATCTAAAACCTCATTCTCTATGTATTATTCGTATTTTGCTGCGTCTTTCATCCGCTTATCAAGCTCTGCCTGCAACTCGCTAAGGAAAGCGTCCGGATTGCATGCATTGTATGCATCCATATAAGTTTTCCATGCACTGTCAAAGTCTTTTGCCATTACAACCTGCGGAAGCTGCTCATGCTTAACTTCGCCAATCTTGGTCCATGCCATTCCACCCTCTGTGTCTGTTGTAAAGTTGTTTGAGAATGACCACATCGGATACCATGGACCAGGTGCCTCGTTTGTTCCAAGCATCTCAACGTATGTTTCAACACCATATGCCTGGAATGCTTTCTTAACATCCTCATTTAATCCGTCAAAGAATTCTTTTGCCTGTCCACTCGGCTTTGTTGCATTCAGACCGTCATCACAGGTTCCGTCATACTGTGGAAAATAGGAATAAGAACATGCGTGAGATGCCTTATAATCCGTCTCTGCAGCCTTTGCTCTCTGCTCCTTGGTTCTATAGAAAAGTCCATCGTCGCCAACCTGATAATCTTCACCTTCAACGCCCCAGAAACGAAGGTTGTGAATTTCCTCTGAAAGAAGATCATCTACAAACTGTAAAGCTGCTTCCACATCATCACAATCCTTTGTGATTGCAAGTCCATCACCGGAATTTAAAACTCCGCCGGAGTTGTGCCACTGGTTCTTACGTCCATCAATCGTTACAGGTACCGGAATGTAATCGCATCCCTGTGCATCCAGTCCTGCAGACTTAATTGCATCACCTGCTGAGAAGGCGAAATCCCACCACTGGTCGATCATACCAAGTACACGTCCGGAAGAAAGCTTTGCAATGTACTCATCATAAGTCTGTGTGAATGACTCAGGATCAACAATACCCTTCTGATATTCCTCGTTCAACTTCTTGAAGTACTTTACAGCAGTATCAGATGTATTATAATCCATTACCTTTAATGTATCCGGATCAACCATACATGAACCATCATTTGGATAACCATCTAAGAACTGTGGAGCATTCTCAAGACAGAAATATCTCCAATCCTCGCAAAGGATGGTATATGGAATATTCTCCGTTCCATCTTCCATGGTAGGATTTGCTGCATTATAATCTTCAATCAGCTTGAAATAATCATCCATCGTCTTGATTTCCGGATAATTAGCCCACTCAAGAACTCTTGCCTGAATCCAGAATGCCTCATCGTTATGCGTACAGGTTTTCTCTTCTCCCTTAATATTGGAGAACTGTGGAATCCAGTAAATATGTCCGTCGTCCTGACGAAGCTGATCCCATTCCTGTTCGGTGAAGTAGTTCTTGATATTCGGATATTTGTCAATGTAATCATCTAATGCTACCAATGCACCTGCATCATATAACTGCGGCATACCATTTCCACCACAGATGAAATCCGGATATTCATCACCGGCTACCAGCGTTCCGATTGCTTCTTCTGCCGTCTGGCCTGTCAGCCATGTCTCTTTTACCTTTACGCCGGTCTTCTCAGCGATGATCTGCTGAACTTCGTTATCATCATTGATCTCGGATCCCGGAACAGCAAAGAAAGCTGTAAACTCTTTAATATCTCCATCATTTGCTGCTTTTCCACCCTGTGTGGAAGAATTGCTGCCGCCTTTATTTCCGCAACCGGCGAACATGGTTGCTGCCATCGCTACTACAAGCAAGGCACTTAGCATTCTTTTTCTTTTCATAGAATGTACCTCCTTCTTTATATTAACTATTTTACTTTTTTTACCATTTCAAACAATCCGACGAATTATAGTCAAAAACAGGGTAAACTATAGTTCATTCTGCCGGACTATAATTTACCCTGTTTTCCATCTCTTTCTATTCCATTTTACTGCTGCATCTGCTTCCGGAATTTTGCCGGTGTGCATCCTTTTACCTGAATAAAGCGGTTGACAAAATAATCCAGATCATGGTATCCAACCTCTTCCGCCACCTGAATAATCTTCTTATCGGAATGCAGAAGAAGATCAACAGCCTGATCCATCCGGTAATTATTCAGATAATCCTTAAACGACTGACCGTATTTCTTTCGGAACAGTTGTCCGAGATAGGCGCTGTTGACATAATATTTCTCGCTAAGCCCCTTGAGTGTGAGGTTATCCGCATAATGTTCCTTAATTTCTTTCTCTACATTTCCGAGAACACCTCTGGATACATTCTTGCGAAGCTGGGACAGATAGTCTCCGTACTCACAGGCGAAACGCATCAGATGTGTCTTACTGCCGCGCATCGTTCCTGTTTCAAAGCTGCTCTCCGAAATCAGACGCAGGATTTCTTCCTGATTGACCTCATCATCCTGCTCGCTTGCAAGATGGATCAACTGAAAAAGCAGATAGTTAATATTAAGCGTCATGGATTCCCCACGCAGGCCTCTCTGACTCATTTCTCCATAGAAACGGTCCACCGCCGCCCGGATTTCCATATGATTGTTCTGCTCCACTACCTTCAGCAAATCATCAAGACTCTTCTTGCACAAAACCATACCGTCATTGGACACCTGCACTTCTTCCTCGTAGAAATAGATGTCCTTTTTGCTTCGAAATCCCTGAAAGGAACGAAGCATACAGGCATTCCCGTATGATCTTGCAATAAGGCTGATATCCTGCACCTTTTTCCCGACCAGCATCGTAACCGGGCGCGACAGATTCTCACCCAGATATTCCACCAACCCGTTCAGATAAGCGTTTTCATCGAGTCCTGCCTCTTCCGCCATATATTGAAAAAAGATCAATCCCACATCATATATTTTTTCATCTGCCGATGCGTCAAACACACAATTCTCCGCATAATCTTTCAGGAATGCAGTACAGCATTCATACATCTGTCTTTGGAATTCGCGCATCTCCTGATCCGTCACATCTTCGTCCGCATCACATCCCGCCATCTGAATTTCAACGTAGCGGACACCTTCTTTGCATTTCATCTGTGATGTGACATATTGCAGATTGGAATCATCGTATTTTCCCTTGATCAAAGCAATCTGATTTCTTGCAAGATATGCCTTTTCCATTTTATTGTTCTTCTGCCTCATCCGGTCATCTTCATCACGCATCGCAGATACCCTGTTAAGCAGTTTCAGCAGCATATCACGGTCAACCGGCTTTAAAATATAATCCGTACATTCATTTTGAAGCGCCCTTCTTGCATACTCGAAATCCGCATATCCGCTTAATATGACAAAATATGCATTCGATAGATTTTCTTTTCGTATCGCTTCCTGCAGATCCAGCCCTGTCATGACTGGCATCTGAATATCTGCAATGATCAGGTCTACACTCTCTTTTTTCAGAAAATCATATGCCTCTTTTCCATTTGATGCAGTCCCTGCAATCATATAGCCTTCCTGTTCCCAGTCGATCAGCACTTTTAATCCCTGAATAATAAAAGGCTCATCATCTACAAGCAAAACCTTTAACATATTTCTTTCCCCCTTTTGCACACCGGTCCATTAACACAGCCTTCAGCAAATGATAAATACTCCATCGGAATGCAGATCGTAATCCATGTTCCCACACCCTCTTCGCCTTCAATTTCAAAGCACACATGATCTTCTGTGTACATTTTAAGCCGCAGGCATGCATTGAGCATTCCCACGCTTTTCTTGTTTTTCAGCATCTCAATATCCGCATTCTGCATATCATGCTGCATCTGATACAACTTCTGCTCCTCAATTCCGCTTCCCGTATCCTCAATCTCGATGTATAATTGTTCTTCCCTTTTATAAGCTCTTACGAAAATCCATCCCGGTGATGCCTTACTTTCGATTCCATGTACACAGGCGTTCTCCACAAAAGTTACAATCGTAAGTTTCGGTATCCGGATCTGCGCACATTCCGGATCAATCTCGAGATTGTAATTCAGCCGGTCACCAAAACGATATTTCTGCAAGGACAGATACGCTTTTACAAATTCAAGTTCCTGTTCAATCTCTACCGAATCATTTCCCCAGTCCACATATTGTCTTTGCATGATCGCCAGTTTTTCGACCATATCTGCCGTCTCGTTTTCTTCCTTCAAAAGGCTTCTCATGCGGATACTTTCCAGCGCATTAAACAGAAAATGCGGATTGATCTGGCTTTGCAATGCCAATAGTTCTGCATTTTTCCTGCCGACAAGGATTTCCTGTTCTTTGATCTTGTTCTTGTATACGGTCTGGATTAGTTCATTGGTCCGTTTGACCATCCGATTGTAATTCCGGATCATGCTTCCAATCTCATCCCTACCGTCTTCGTGTGCCATCTGAACAAGATGCTCACCGTTGACAGACTGGAACACTTTGCTCAGCCCACGGATTCTCTTTGTAAACGAATGATTGAGAAGCAGCACAAATCCCATCGGGAGAACCACATTGATGATCACCAGAAAACCAAGAATCGGAAGAAAACGCACAATCTTACTCCGCACTCTATTATCCGCTTTTAAAACATAAATATCAAGTTTAGCTCCGTGAAGTGTAATGGTCTGTTTGTATCCCATCTTCTGCTGTACACTGATCATGTCAAATTTTTTACCGACACCACTGAAAGGTCCGTTACTCAGTACGATCGCATCCCCTTGACAAATAAGAACTTCATTGTCAAACTTCATTCGTCTCAGCATCCGCATCATACTGTTATAATCAAATTCGATTTGCAGCATCTTTTCCTTATTCTTGGAAAAAAAATCAAGATTCTGCAATAGGATGATCTTACGATGATAGGAATTGGCATATCTCTTACGCTCATATACAAAAAAAAGTCCTTCATTTTCGCCTCGTTCCTTCCACGCTTCATACGCTGCCGTTTCCTTCAGATTTGACATAGTATCAATCTTTCCACCCTTTACCACGGTAGGATTATCCGTATACAGGGTAAAGACGATCTGATTCATGCCGAGTACGTTTTCCAACGTCGAATCCTGAAAAAAATTCTGATATTCCGCGTAATAATCTGAGTTACTCTCATATTGTTTTTCCAAAAAAGAATTCATCCTTCTATTTGTATACATACTTTTAGCAATTTCTCCCGCATTCTCCACCAGTGCACTGATATTATAGCTGACTGCATTCGCAACGTTTGCCATCTCATGATACTGCCGCTGCGATTCCATGCTGTCTTCAATATATAAGACGACACTGTCCGTAATGATCAGCGGTAATAAAACACAGAAAATGTATAACTGTATAAATTTTTTCTTAATAGAAAGATTATCCATATATCTTTCCAATACCTTGATGAACTTTTCGATGATATTCATACCAACCCCTCTAAATTCACACACAACAAAGCGATAAAGGAGCAGATTTTTCGACCTGCTCCTCATTCGTACAACCGATTAAATTCATTATAACATATACGAGACTATATTTAAAATTGTTTCTTGATATTTCTGCACGCTAATACTCAACCGGTGTCTGCGCACCCTCTCTGCGGACCACCAGCGCAGCCACGTCACTTCCGGTAAGTTTTGCACTTCTTGCATCCGGCTGCTGACCTCCGATTGCGATGCGGTAAGATCCCGGTCTTACAACGCATTCTCCCTCCTGCGTGATAATCGCAAAGTCACGTGCCTTAAGAGATATGGTCACACGCTTCGTCTCTTTCGGCTGTAATGTAACCGTCTGTATTCCTTTCAACTGATATCCCGGTTCATACGCATCCGCTTCCTCATGCTGAATGTACGCCTGAACACTCTCATGGATCGTGTAGGAACTCTCATTTATGACATCCACACTCACATCGACGGCATCTCTCACACTGCACTGCGCACAGGAAATCTGTGCATTCTCGTAACGGATCGTTCCATAATGCAATCCGTAACCGAACGGATAGAGCACATTCTTGTCCGTATAACGATATGTGCGATCGGACATATCATAATCTGTAAACTCCGGAAGATTTTCCGTTCCCTGATAAAAGGTGACAGGCAGCTTTCCGGATGGTGAAAAATCACCGAAGATTGCTTCTGCGACTGCCTTTCCGCCACGGGCTCCCGGATAAAAACTGTCAATAATCGCAGCAACATGCGCATCCGCCCATGAGAGATCGAGTGCACTTCCCGCCGAAATCACGAGCACAACCGGCTTTCCGACAGCCGTAACCGTCTCGAGCAGTTCTTCCTGAAGTCCCGGAAGATTGAGTCCCAGTTTATCCCCGCTGGCATATTCGTTACCGGCATCGCCTTCCTCGCCTTCGATCGTTGCGTCAAGACCAAGGCACATAACTACAACATCTGCCTGCTCCGCCGCAATGACCGCTTCCTTGAATCGATCCTTCGTCTCTGCCAGAAATTCCACTTTGTCTTTGTACAGATGACAGCCTTCTGCATATAATACACGCACATCATCCCCCACATACTGCTGAATTCCCTCCAGTGGAGTAATGTAACGGGAAGAGGTTCCGACATAGTTTCCGACCAGCGCATCTCTTGAATTCGCATTCGGACCGATGACTGCGACGGTCTGTATCTTATTTTTATCCAACGGCAGGAACGCATTCTCGTTTTTCAACAGAACAAGACTTCTTCTTGCCGCTTCAACAGACAACTTCACATGTTCCGGACATTCTACCTTATCATAGGTAATGTCTTCATACGGGGACGGATAATCCTTCATCATACCCAGACGAATACGAACTTCCATCAGGCGCTCCACCGCTTCTGTGATCTCCTCCTCGGAAACAAGTCCCTTCTCGTAAGCTTCCTGCATATCCTGCAGGAGAGTTTTGCTTCCACACGCCGGCTCTTGCAACACCATGCAAAGCCTCATTCCACCAGTTATATGCCGGAATATTAAGTCGCTCGATCGCCGGTGACTCATAGAGCATCTGGCTCATTTTTTCCTCAACCGTCATCTGTGCAACCAGTTTCTTTGCATATTCTTTTGTCTGTCTACTCATTATTTCATTTTCTCATCTTAAACACTTTCTATCAATCCATCGACTGGCATGTCAGCCATTCAAAATCAGCATAATTTGTACTGTCACTGCCGTTGGAAGACGCATATACACCGACTGTGCATCCTACAAAGCCTCCGGCTTCCTCTGTCGTGTAAGCAAGAAGATCCAGATTTTCCGCAACGGATACATATCCTTTGCCTTCCGAAATCCAGACACGGGCACACTGATTGCGGCACTGCAGGCGGATCTTTAATTTTCCTTTCTTCTCCAGCCGTGTTGTTGCCAGCGTCTGCTCATCTCCGTGAATACAGCTGGTAACCACAAAACAAACTTCTCCATCCACGCGCACCACTTCAAACCGGAGATGATTTTCATTATTCTGGTAAAGCACAAGTCCCGCCGTCTCCGACTCATTTTCCGGATAGAATTCCATTCCGGTCTCTGCGACAAAGCGGTAACTCTTCTGTCTTACACCAAGATATGCACAGTTTGCTCTCTCGGAAATCTTTTCTTTGCGAAGGTACATCCGAAGTGCACCCTCACGTTCAGTCAGCGAATAAATTCCGGATGTCCAGTCCTCGATCGCCACCAGCCGCTGATCCAGCTGTTCTCCCCAGAAATGAATGACATCGGAATTCGTAATTTCTTCCGCAAAGCGATGCTCAGGCATATCGATCGTAAATTCGTCCTCCAGATGTCCGACTCCCGGAGCGATCACCGGCCAGCCGTTCTCCCAGATTACCCTGGCAAGGAAAGTCTCACGCCCCATGCTGCTATGCTTTTTGCAAGGTCTTGATGCAAGCATTACAACATACCAGTTTCCCTTGCCATCATCAACCAGATCTCCATGTCCCGCATAGATGACCGGATAATCCATACCGAGATTGCGGTGTGTGAAAATCGGATTGCGCGGACAGCCTTCAAACCACTGGAACAGCTTCTTACTGCGTGCCACCGTAATACTATGTTCCGGACCGGTTCCGCCTTCTGCGTGGAGTAGATAATAATAACCATCGATCTTGTAAATATGCGGACCTTCCGGCCAGATACATCCCTTTACCGCACCTTTCCAGATTGCCATGCTCTCACCGACCAGCTTCATGGTCTTAAGATCCAGTTCCTGAATCCAAATCTCCCAGTCCCCGTTATAGCGAACGCCCTCCGGATTCGGACGGGTTCCGCAATAATAACATTTGCCGTCATCGTCGAAAAAAAGGCTCGGATCGATGCCCGGGGCATCGTCGCCGAGATAATACGGCTCGGACCACGGTCCTTCCGGATTCTCCGCTGTGACGATAAAATTGTTGCCGTGCGTCACATTGGTCGTGATCATATAAAACAAACCATCATGATAGCGGATCGTCGGCGCATAAATACCATCTGAGATGTCCGCTCCCGCCACAGGAAGCTGCGACGGACGGTCTAAAATATTACCGATCTGCTCCCAATGTGCGAGATCTCTGCTGTGAAAGATCGGCACTCCCGGTGCATACACAAAACTTGAATTGACGATATAATAATCCTCTCCCTTTCTGCAAATGGAAGGGTCCGGATAAAATCCCATTAAAATCGGATTCTTAACTGTAACCATTTTACTCCTCCTTATAACACGTAACCAAATCCTAAAATTGTAAACTTCTTGTCTCTGTCTTCTTCTGCGACTTCAATGCGTACCGTATGGTCGGCGCCTTCATCCTCATTGAACACGATCATCGCGTTGCAGTGCTGCCAGTTGTTAATATGCGGATCCGCCGTCATGCGACGCTCACCGTCCACATCGACATACGCCTTTCCAACGTCCACTTCTCCGGAATCCTTAAAGATCAACACAAGCGCTTTGCAATGGATGCGGATTGTAAAGGCAGCATTCTCCGGCATCGTTGCATCGTACATCCAATTGTACGGAAACTCCGGTGTCAATTCTAACCGGTCATCCATCTCCACACTCTGGAGCTGATCATCCGTTGCACAGAAACCACCGGCATCGATTTTGGCCTCGTCATAGACATCTTTCTTATCCAGAAGCCGTACATGCTCAAAGCTTTTGCCGATTGCCGGCTTCATCTGCAGCTGCTGTGCAAGCATTCCCTCCTCGGTCAGGCCGCTCTCAAAAGCGTCAAGTCTTGCATGTTCGCTCAAATCACAGCACTCAAACAGATACTGTAAACAGTCTGCCATAATGGTATGGCCGAGGTTGCTCGGATGAAACATATCGTAAAAGAACTGATTTTTTGTCAGAACCCTTCCCTCGTTCGGTTTCTTTGTAAACTGCTCCACCACGGTATCCTTGATACTGACCATCGGCAGATCATACAGTCTGCCGACCGGACTTAAGCGATCCTGCAGATTCCAGTCATTGGCAAATACGGAAAAAAGCAGAACGACCGCCGGATTCCAATCCAGCTTTAAGATCTTGCGCACAAGGCTTTCGTAGCAATCGCCCTTCGTCTCGTCGCCCTCATCGTTGACCGCAAATTCTACGACTACGATATCCGGCTTCTCGCCGTCTCTTAACACATCTCTGTCAAAGCGGAGCATTCCAAGCTCCGACGGGGTTCCTCCAACTCCCGCTTTCACAAATTTAACGTTATCTCTCATCGCAAATCTGCTTTTGAAAAGCTGATAGGACTTATAGGCATAACACTCGGTATTGATCGGTGTTGCTCCCGCCCCCTGCGTGATCGAACCTCCGATATAGGCAAGCGTTACTTCTTTTCCGGCTCTCGCCTTCTCGATCGCTTTGCGGATACGGTAGGTGTTACCCAGATTCATGAGAGAACGCTCGATCATCGTGCAGTACAGTTCCGATTTCGTATCCACCGCTTCTTCTTCCACCTCTTCCGGAGCCGTATATCCGTCGTTCAGATAAAACCGAACGCTGGCTTTTCCTATCTTTTCCGGTACGCTCATGATGAACTTGATCTGTCCCGGAATATAATCATCCTCTGTCCAGGTATAATCCGACAGATAAATGCGCCGTTCCATTCCGTCTCCGGTCAGGCTGCATCGCAGATTGGTTCCACCTCCGTAGAGATCTTTTTTCCCGTACATCTGGAAGATGAACTCCATCTCCTCCTTTGGATTGTCGGTCTCAACAGACACCCCGATGCTGTGTACAAGCTTGCCGAATCCCTCCACCGTCTCCAATAACCGAAGCATGTTCTCATCCGTAATATTTCCGACGATCTGTGCGCTGTTGATCAGTCTTCCGTCACTTTCATAGATAAAGTGGATCGCACTTCCGTCTTCCTGTTTTGCTCCGAAGATTTCTTTATCCTTCATAATGTAAAAATATGGTCTTTTCTTCTCCGGATCCTTTGGTGCTGCCGGTCCATTCATAATCATTACCTCCTTGCCTTCTTGACCTTCTTTTCTTTATACAGATCATACATTGTCTCGGTTTCCCGGATTCCAAATGAAGTCAGGAAAACAATATTATAATCGCATTGTTTTGCCGTCTCGGTCAGCGATCTGCTGAGCACCTGCTGGAATTCCAGTTCTGCACGGTTCAAAAAGACCCCGATCGTTTTTCTTTTGTTATAGAACATCCAGATGCCCCCTTTTATTACTGCTTTATTTCTTTTGGGATTATGCTTTTCTTGTGATTTGATTATAAAAAAAGCCCCCGCTTGCGTCACGAGGGCTTTTTATGGAATAATTACCGACAAACTATAGTAATTGTATTCCTGTCAATATTTTCTATCGAACGGCTATCTTCATGGATACTGTTTTTGTTTTTCCATTCTTTAAAGTCACGATTGCCTTGATCTTTACCGTTCCTTTCCTGTTTGCTTTGATCTTACCGTTCTTGTTTACGGTAGCAATCGACTTCTTGGAAGTTTTGTAGGTTACCTTCTTTACATTGTTCTGATTCAGCTTGCTGTCAAGCTTAAACTCCGTTGTTTTTCCTTTTTTAACCGTTGCCTTTGTTTTCTTCGGAGCGATGGTCTTAAGGATTTCTTTTTCAATTCTGGCTGCTTCCTTTGTCGTCAGAAGTACATAATCGCCCTTCTTTCCAAAACTTGCATTCAGCTTTCCGTCCTTAGCCTTATAGGTCTTGCTGTTGATCAGTTCATATTCACCCGTCTTACGGTTGACAACAAATGCCTTCAGTGATTTATTATTTTTCACATTCTTTGCGGAAACGGAAACCGTGTATTTCACATCACCATTCGCATTCTTAACCTGCACGATGATCGTAAGATCTTCGGTTCCTGCCGCCTCGGTAAGCTGCTTTACCACATCTGCGGTAAGTGTTCCCTTTGATCCCGATACCGTTGCTTTTGCGCTGGTCACATTTCCCTGCGCATCCTTTGTTATAGTTACCGATGCCTCAGCCTTCTTATCGCCGGAAACTGTAATTTCCACTTTGGATGTCTCAATGGTCGTATCCTGTTTTCCGTCCGGTTTCACATCCGGCTTCGTATCCTGTTTTCCGTCCGGTTTCACATCCGGCTTCGTATCCGAAGTTCCCGAATTTACAGACGAGCCACCGCCATTGCTGCCGGTCTTTCCGGTTAATTCGACCGTACCATATACGTTTGAGCCTGACCAGCCCATTCCGGTCTCATCATACCAGCTTAACGTACCGATACGCTTGCCGTCTTTTGCATCGTTGATCTGGAATTCCAGACCAATCTTGGTTCCGTTTGCCGGCTTGATATCCGTCCACTTGAAAGCAGCCTCAACGACGTATCCGCCATCGATTGTTTTTGTTGCAGACTTGACATTCTCTGCCAGACATTTTTTACCATTGAAGGACTGCTCATTGTTATAATTGATACGATACTGCTTATCGTCCTCCCCATAGGAAGCGGTCTTGCCGTTGTCCTCGTCGATGAACACTTCAAGAGAATCCTGCTCATGCGTCTGAGCGCCTGTTTTATCCAATGCCGCGTCTTTTACGGTTGCATATACATAGAGATTGTCATCATCCCAGAGAACCTTTGCATTGGCAGAAGCCTCGGAGCCTTTGTTGATCGTAAGCGGGATGTTTACCGCATTGCCCCATGCAGCATCTGCATCTGCGTCAACCGAAATTGTTCCGTACGGGATCTTCTCGATGCCCGGCTTCATGGTTGCCACTGCATAATACTTGCTGCTTGACTCCTGCTTTCCGGTCAGATCATTAAAGCTTCCTGTCTTCCCGTCATTGTTTACAACAACATCGAGACTGATCTGCTGTGCAACTTTCAAATTCTTCATCGAAACCTTGACGGTTGCCTGATATCCGCCTGCGATCGCAGCAGCAGCTGTTCTTGCAACCGTCACCTTATGCGGTGTGATATCCGATGCCGAATTGTCCGGATCTACATATACCGTAACGGCATCTGCGTCATTTACGGTTGTATCCTTTACTTTTACCTGTACGGTAAGACCGTCTGCATCCCAAACCGGGATAAATTCTGCCTGTACCGCACCCTGATCGATCGTATAGGTTTCTCCTGCAATATTGCCATCCTTCGCCTCTGTAATAGTAACCTTCTGAATCGCCGGCTGAAGTTGCGATGCATCCACATAAGCCCAATAAGCAGGCTTTGCTTTATAGTTTCCGTCAAAAAGCAGTGGGCACTGTGCAGAGCCGCTTGCTCCGCCACCGAGATCCGACTGGGAATGCAGCCATGAATTCGGCTCAATGACACCCCAGACGGTAATGCCGGATACGTTTGTTCCTTCCTTCTTTAACGCCTTGATCGCCTCATACAGATTCTTATGGCAGTATGCCATCTTGGTGTATTCGCTTTCCTTTGTAGCCGCTGTACCGTCGTAGGTACTGCTTGCCTTAAAATCCAGCTCAGTCAGCTGCACTTTGCCGGCTGCCGCTGCATACTTCTTCGCTACACTCTTAAACTGTGCAGCCGAGAAACCGTCCACATTGTAATGTGCCTGCATACCAAAAGCATCCAGTCTGGTTCCGTCTGCAGACTTCACATCGTTGATCAGTTTTACGATACCCTCACACTTGGTGTTGTCTGTCTCTCCGAAGTCATTGTAGTAAAGTTCTACATCATTTGGCGCATATTTGTTTGCATACTTGAAAGCATTGATGATGAATTCGTTGCTCTTGTATACTCTCCACCACATGGAATTGCTTCCATGACGGGTATCCGATGTACTTGTATCACTTGCATCAGAAATAACCTTATCATCACGGTATGTATTGCCATTGACCGCCTCATTTACAACATCCCAGCCATAAAAGAGTCCGTCATACTTTCCGTTTGCAGCCTTTCCAAAATAATGATCAAACACACTGAAAATAAACCACTCCAGTCTGCGGTTCATAGTTTCCTTATCTGCGTATGGCTTTGCAACATCATAGTCCTCGTGGAAGAACCATTCCGGAGTCTGTGAATGCCATACCAGCACATGACCGCGGACGCGAATCTTATCGTTCGGATTAGCATTATTCCACTCAAGAATTTTGTCCAGCATTTCATCCGCGCGTGAGAAATCTAAATTCTCTTGCTTATCATTAACAACCGGCACCTTCAGTTCCTTCCCTTGGAACGTAATTGTTGTAGAATCAACAGACTGTCCGATCTGATAGTTAAACAGTGCATCCGGCTTTAACTCGTTTCCGAATGTCACCGCATTGAAATGCTTCTTGACAAGTGCCATCAACGTATCATCTGAAATCTCACTTGACATGATGGCAGTACCTGCGATCGAACCAGTTCCAAGACTTCCTGTAACGGATGCTTTCCAATCCGGAATGTTCTCTTCGATCTCCGGTTTTGGTTTTGTGATCTTTTTCATGGATACATTTGCCACATAGTATTTTCCCATGATACAGGAACCTGGTTCCTGCCAATCTCCCTGTTCCAAAATACGAATCACAACCTTCTTCGCACCTGATGGAATCTTGTATGTTCCTTCGAATTTCGTCCATTTTCCAACTTCAAGGACCTGCACGGATGTACCGGAAATCAGTCCTGTTGTATCATACACCTCCTTATCATTTCCATTCACATAATACGGCTGAAATTGAACAGTTTTCTGAGAATCTTTCAATTTTTTATTTTCAGAATCCTTATAATCATCCGACAATTTTGCCCAAAAAGAAAACTCATATTCTTCGCCTTCGCTTACGTTTTCCGTGATGTCCTGTGCAAAACATTCATATGATTTTGACGGATCCTGGGATCTTGTAATAGCACCACATGTTGTAACACCAATATCAGCTCCATTTTCAACAGGTTCCGCTGTAATCGTAGCATCTCCTTTTGAAGCACTCCAGGATGAGAAATCCTGATTTGAAAAATCTCCATTATCAATGATGTTCTCGCCATGAGTAATCTGGCTTCCGCTTCCTTCTTTTAACGTTACAACCACACTGGTCAAACAAAATGACGCATCATTCTGGGTTGTCATAATTACGACTTTATCAAACGTTCCTTCCGTCTTTTCCGGAACGATCGTATATTGTTTCTGTCCATTCTGACCATAGCATGCTTCCACATCATCATACCAGCCCGATGCATTTGTCATTCCAAGCTTCAAAGCAATAACGCCTTCCTGACTTTTAACATTGAAGGTAACAGACTCTACATTTGCAAGATCAAAGGACTCAGACAAATTCCATACTGCCTGTGGATACTTGTGCTCTGCATCATCATGTTTCAGCACAACATTCCAACCTTCTTCCCCTGATTCACAGGAAGTTCCATCAGCGCCACCTGCAAAAGCCTTTGTCAGCTGGTTCGCGGCGAACGTCTTGGTTGTTGTCTGTGTCTCATCCGCATATACCGTATCAATCCCCCAATCCGACGGCAGCATACCGCCTACACTCGTGAGCATCATTGCCGCGGATAGTGCAATACACGCCCCCATTTTCCACATTTTTCCCACTCCTATTTTCCTCCTTAAATAGATTTTCGTGTACCTTAATAGTAGCAAAATCAAAGCCGACAAAAACAGGGAAAAACTATAGAAGAACAGCCGACAAATTGCAGTAAAATAATTCAGGTTTGCCGGCTTGGATTTTGAACAAGGCGTGTAATTTGTTGTGATGTTTTAGTGATTTTTGTCCCGCATGCTGGGACACTTCCAATCCTTATTCTGCTTGTTTTAACGTTGTACATAAAACAAATCACGCGCGGCGAAATTTTACATTTACTGGTAAAATAACACCGCGCGTCAATTTACTTAAAGGCTATCTGCGCAAAATTAAAAAAGCCGAGATACCAGATATGAAAATCATGCATGCCTTTTAATTCCTGCCACATGAAATTATCAGATTCCTTTAATTTATCGCATAAATCAGGAAGATTCTTTGCAGCTGCTGCCGCGCTGTCATATGCGATCTCATCCTCCGTTCCGCAGATATTGTAAAAATAATCAACGGTATATGGAGTATCCTCTAATATTTTTGCCGTCTTCTCCGCCAGATTGCTGGTCGGTGCTGCGGAAAATGCACCAAAATAACTGAACAGATCCATACATTCTCCGATTCCGATGTTAATCGTCTGCATCCCTCCCATCGAAAGTCCCGCCATCGCTCTGTGCATTCTTGAAGCACTTGGATCGCCTTCCACCGCATAGGTCGAATAGTGCGCTTCCATATACGGGATCAGATCCGAACGCAATTCTTTGCCAAACACATAAAACGAGTTATAATCCGAACCTTCTCTTGCACAGTTTTCGGTGGAGCGTCCGTTTGGTGTCACCACGATGAACGGCTCGATTTCTTTGTAATAGATCAGATTGTCCATCATTCTTTTTACCAGCGAATCCTCATCAACCATTCCCCACTCGGCTTCATCTCCGCCGATTCCGTGCATCAGGTAGAGCACGTTGTACTTTTTATCCCGGCTGTAACCATACGGAAGATAAACATTTGCTTCCTTTGTGATTTCTTTTCCAGCTAAAAAATAATCTTTTGACGGGTAGCGAATATGCTCGATCACTCCGGTCTCATCGGCTCTCTTCTGCTGATATTTTTCCGGAATGCTTTGTGCATTCACATGTACCTTGCCGTTTTCCTGTGCGATCGCCTTTTGGATCATTTCCTCACTGTGTCCCATTTTCTCCTCCTTTCCCAATACCTCATTTTCGAATCATCATTTCTAATAGATCCGGTAATTTCCCGATAAAGCAAGCATCGCAAACATATACAAAAAATTGTCGTAATACCGTCTCTCACCGGTTCTAAGAGGTGTGTTCCAGAATTTGTCAACACATTGTTTCGCATAAGTTCCGTCCGCAGCCAGTGCACTTTCGGCATTGACCGCAATGATGGCTACCGGATGCAGTGCTTTCTCCTCCAGTCTGGTTCCGTCGGTCAAAAAGACGCCGTCCCAGTGATCCTTCTGATCCTCGCAGTAGAATTTCTGGAATTTCTCTGCAATCTGCACCTGCCACGGGTCCTTGTCAAACCACAGATGATCCATCGCGATATTTGCGATCGTGCGATAGGCATCACTGTAATACCAGTCGTGGCGGCCGAAGATCTCCTGATGCGCGCTGTGCGGGGTTCCGTCATAATCCGCATACTCTGCCGACAATCCGGTATCCGGATGACAGGCTTTATGCAGGTAGGCCCGGCTTGCTTCGGCAGCGCCTTTCCAGAACTTACGATCCTCCTCATCGGCATATTCCGCAAAAAGCTCGTAAAAATGCGGCAGATGATACGATGGATCACTAAAATCCAGTCCCGGGACAAATTTGATCAGTTTGTTGGAAGGCTCCCACATCGGATCGCCCGGATGTCCCGGTTCTCCCTTATGCACACACTCATGCAGGATCGCTTTTGCCTCCCTGCTGTAATTAAAAATGCCCTCTCCGTCTCCCCATCTTCTTGATGCAAAGAACAATGCCATAGCAAAATACTCTTCCCCGTCCGGTGCCGGTCCGTCCGCATTTCTTGTGCCGTCCAAAGCGCAGGACCATGCAAAATAATTCTTTCCCGGTCCTTCATCCATATACATATAAGTTCTTGTCCACTTCCACAGACGGTCAAATTCCTCTTTCTTATCCAGCTGTACACAGACCATCATGCCATACGACATGCCCTCGGTCCGCGCATCATGATTGCCGGTATCTTCCATAAATCCCATATCCTCCCCGGCTTCATGGTAAAAGCGCTCCTCTTCGCTGCCATGAAAAATCGTCTCAAATGTCTCCTGTACTCTTTTTTCGATTTCTTCTTCCGAATAACCATACTCCGCAAATACATTGCGGTACTGTTTTGTTTCATAAGCTCCTGCCATATTTTTCTCCTTCCTCTTTCGGTCAGCCCTTGCCAAATTTCCTTTCCGCAAATGGACTGACATGCTCCTCACTGTATTGATATATGATCAGCTCCTGCACCGATACGTTTCTGTCGGTCCAAGATAGGCTTCTGCCAGTTTGTTTCCATGGGGATAGATCACGATCTTCTCAAGCACAAAGCCCGGCGTGACCGGATAGACCCTGATCGTATTGATTCCCTGTTCCAATTGCACCGGTACACTCCGGCACCGGATCTGATCCAGCACACCGCGCGCCCACACAGGCTGATGATCTCCGATCTTAAAATCATCCGTAACGGCATCCAAAATCTGCATTTGAACACCGTTCACGGACACTGCATACTGCAATCGGTTCTCTGTTGTCACAGGATTTGACGGCTGCATATAAAATTCCGCTTCATAATCCCCCGCCTGCTTTGTCACGATGCTGTATTCGATATACGGTGCCCCATTCTCTGCATCTGCGTAGGAATCCGTCGGAAATGCTTTCATCGCAGATAAAGTCTTTCCGTAGCCGGCAAGACATTTCCATTGCATCGGTTGTCCTTCCCGATCAAAACCGTCCTTGCATCTGCTGTAATGTTCCGCCTCGATTGCGATCCATCCCTGTGTATCCACAAACGTATTGTTTCCATATTCATACGTTGACCGGTCGACCGGCACGCTGATCTTGCAGATACCCGCCGGCAATTCCAGCCGGATCATTCCCTGCGTCCTTCCATCGGTGAGTGCCATCGCAAGCGCACTCTCGTCCACTGTGACATCAATGGTGAGTCTCTTGTGCTCTTCACCGTCAAGCGTTCCATCCATTGCGGACAGTACGATCCATTCGGCCTTTTCGATCACCCGAAACGATGCTGGAAGTTCGCTTCTGCTGTACAGGCTGATCGAAGCACATCTGCATTCCGGATTCAGAAAATCCGAAATCGTCATTCTCTGATTCAGCCACGGACTGCCTTCCACATGCTGCACAGTACCGTCCACCGTCGCTATAATCGTCGGCTTTTGCAGCGGTAACACCTGCATCAGAAGCGGGTTCTTACACTCATCCTCATTCCAATTCGTAAACCCGATATGCTGTGACAGTCCCATTCCGTACCAGCGCGCATCATCCGACCGATGATACTGCTCTATGATCTTTTGGTCTGCATCCAGACATGCCTTTGCCTCTTTCGCATAATCATTGGCACTGAGTGCACCGATTTCTGCCAGATAATGATTCATTCCTGACAACAGCTGAAGCTTCAGCACATTCATCGTTCCCATCGCCGGATACCAGACGAGCGCAACATAAGCGGGAAGTATTTCGGGCGCATCACGCTCCAGCTCATCGTACAAATCCTGTGCGGTCTGCATCACCCGCCCGACCTCCGCAAGCACCCGTGAGCCTTCACGATAATTTGCTGCATGATAGGTTTCCGGTCTTAACGCCTCCGGTCTGCATTTGTGTATCATCCTTGTATAATCTGTCAGGATATCCGCAATCTGCGCCTGCTGCACTTCCGACAGCCTGCCAAATTGCCGCTTTACCCACAGTCTGGTATAGGCATCCGTCGTATTTGGTGCAGTCGTTCCCCAACGCTCAAAATCATACGCCAGGTCCATAAAAAACGATAACGGAAATTCCTGCGTTGCAATGTCTCCCACATTGACGATCCAGAGTTTTTGTACTCCGAAATCATATGCCTGCGTCATCTGTTCCCAGATTTTCGGAAGATAGGAACTGTTGATCCACTCATAGGAGGTCGGCCACCCATGATAATCGAAATGATAATACATACCGTATCCGCCCGGATGCTTACGCATCTCCTCCGTCGGAAGCGTTCTTAAGTTTCCGTAATTGTCATCGCAAAGCATCAGGATCACATCATAAAGCTCCTTGGATCCGATCAACCCCTGCGTCGTCTCATCCCCGTAGAAGAAAGCCTCCACCTCCTTGTACAAAGCGATCATTCTCGGAACTTTGGACAGATCTTCATTGACATTCTCCCGGATCAGCTTTCGCTGCGTTCTGAGCACGTCCCTGAGCAGTTCAATATTATCCGCAAGCGTTGCCCCTTTTCCCATGATCGCGGTGTCCGCTTCTCCACGCATACCAACCGTGATCACATTCTCAAATTTACCGCTCCGCTTCAGACCATCTTCCCAGAATCTTATGATTCCTTCCCGGTTCGTCTTGAAATTCCACGCATCTCCGTAAATACTGTCTTTTCCGCGCAGATATTTGTATTCCTCACCCTGCCGCAGACACGGCTCATGATGCGACATTCCCATGATCACGCCGTACTCATCCGCAAGTTCTGCGTTCAGAAGTCCCGGACCGTCATCCTCAAACCGTGCACTCCACATCGCCGGCCAGAGATAATTTCCTTTCAGGCGAAGAAGCAGTTCAAAGATCGGCTCGTATGCCTTCGCATTCGGTCCCCCGAAATGGTACTCACTCCAGGTACCGAAAGCAGGCCACTCATCATTGATAAAGAATCCCCTGTATTCCACCGATGGTTCCTTTGCGATACATGCCATATCCGTGCTCAGCCGGATTTCATCCCGATGCACCGGCACCACATGACACCAGTTCACAAACGGGGATACACCAAAGACCTCCGACAAATGAAACAGTCCGTATATTGTTCCCCGCTTATCGCTTCCGACAATGACAAGCAGTCTCTCCCGCAAGGTTTCATCCGGAAAAACCCAGCCATAACATTCCCGCTTGCCTTTCAACGCTTCCGTCGGGATATTTTTCTGTGCATCCAGCCACCGACTATGTCCCATCGTTGCGACAATGATCGTCAGTTCACGGGCTGCACTGCTTCTTACCTCTTCAAGATCGATCGTTTCGACAACACGGATTTCCGGCAGCGTGCCGGTCACAAGTTCCATGTCATGTGCAACTTTTCCTGCGATCTTCAAAACCCCGGAATATGCACTCTGTTCTATGATAAATTTCATGTTGCGCTCCCTTTTCCCCCTTTTCCACTATTTTTATTCTTATCCGTATAAATCGTGATTACCGGCTGTCCTTCCACAACCGTAAGGGTTCCATGCATAGATGCCGTTTCCATCCATTTCAGTGCAATACTGTCCGTATAGATGACCGGTCTGGTAATCGTTTCACCGTCATACATGATTCCGTTATTTTCGATAAATATCCGGCATCCGCGCCCCGTATGATCTATTCCCTGCACTAGATAACGAGCCGATAATTTTGATGGCTGATCCTTATAATAAATCTGCGTATCCACACCGCCCGGAAGGATCTCTCCTCTGAAATAATCTCCATCGCACCTTCCGTCAAACGAAATCATCTGTACGGTAGCGCATTCAGATTCCACCTTCTCGCAGCCATTCACATGAATATACAATTTCAGCACTTCCATTTACTTCTCCCCATCTGCCTGTCCTTTCATTGCTCAGCGTAAATAAAAATCCCCATCCGTGTACGATCAAAAATATCGCACTATGAATGAGGATTTTATTTCTATCACTTATATCACATAATTGTCGTATTATTGAAGAATCTGATCCACATGCCTCTGCAGGATATCGAAATAGTCCTGTGGATTGCATTCCTGATATGCAGCCATATATGCATCCCATGTCGATGCAAAGTCATCGCTCATGATCACCTGCGGTAACCAGCTTCTCTTGACCGCGTCTATTTCATCACGAATCATGCCGCCTTTGGATTTTGATGACAAAGACTGTGTATACGAATACATCGGATACCATGCGCCGGGCGCTTCATTTGTTCCCAGCAGCTCGACATAATTTTGTACACCATACGCTTCAAAACACTCCCGTATGTCGGGCTTTAGGCTTTTCATAAACTCCACCGGCTGATACTCCATCGAAAATGCATTGATTCCGTCGTCAAGCAGACCTTCTACTCGTGGAAAATACGAATAGGGACAAAAATGAGATTCATTCAGCACGCTGTCTCCGTGACGTTTTCCCTGTTCACTATTCATATAGAACATACCGTTTTCGTCCACCGAATAGTCCAGGTCTTTTTCTCCCCAGAATCGAAGCTTCGTAATATCGGAATCCAGCAGATCATTTACAAACTGAAGTGCCCCCTGCACATCTTCACAGGATGTGGTAATCGAAAGTCCGCTCGATGTATCCATCTCTGCATTCCGGCTTGTATGCCACTGGTTTGACGTACCTTTGTCCATTGTAATCGGAAGCGGAACATAATCGCACCCCAGATCACTCAGTCCGTTTGTCTCATAAGGCTCTGCCAGATTGTAATAGAACTGCCACCATTGGTCAACCATTCCGAGAACAGCACCGGTTCCTAATTTATCCAGATATTCTTCGTATGTACTGGTAAACGACTGCGGATCAAAAATACCCTTGCGGTACTCTTCGTTCAGCTTCTGAAAATACCGTCTGGCAGTCTCCGTCGTATTATAATCAATGACCTGATCATTCCCGGGATCAACCATACAACTTCCGTCATTGGGATATCCATCCAGAAACTGCGGCACATTCTCCAGACAGAAGAATCTCCAGTCATCGCACAACATGGTAAACGGAACATTTTTTGTTCCGCCCGGCATGACCGGATTCGCCTGCACATAAGCTTCGATCAGATCAAAATATTCATCCACCGTTGTAATCTTCGGATATCCGGCCCATTTTAAAACGCGCGTCTGTATCCAGAATGCCTCGCCCGTATGCGTCACTTCAACATTCTCTCCCTGAGACACACAAAACGGTGGAATCCAGTAAATATGTCCGTCTTCCTGCCGGAAGTGCTCCCATTGCTCATCGGAAAGATAATTTCTGAGATTCGGATAATCATCCCAGTATTCATCAATCGGGATCAAAGCATCTGCCTCCAGTAATGCTTTCTCTCCAAGAATAAAATCCGGATATTCTCCCGAAGCAATGTACGAATTGAGCACCTCTTCCTTGGATTGTCCAACCAGCCAGTTCTCCTCGCAGTCTGCTCCGATCTTGTCAGCAATGATTTCCTTTATATCGTTCTGCATTCCCAGTGGTCTGCCCGTAACACTGAAAAAAGCGGTAAAATGTTTAATTTCCGGTTTCTGCCTATATTGAACGTTGTAACTGTATCCCCCAAGTACAATAAGCAATCCAATCACAACTAAAGTTGATACGATTTTCTTTTTCATATAACTCTACCTTCTCCTCAAAAGCTTTCTTTTATTATAGCTTTTTTTCTGTCAAAGGACAAGCAATCGCATCCGCAAGCACGGTTAAAGTGATATATTCTCTCCTCTTAATCCATTAAATGCACCCTTGATGGCAGCCTCCTCATGTGCGATCAGCCACTTGTTTTTCGCGGTCATAAGTTTGTCCTCACCATCTGCTGCAAGGGTAAAATCAATCGGTGTGTTTGTACCCTTCGGCAAGATCACAACACACTTAAATCCACCGTCTGCTGCGTTGCACGGTGCATAATGAAGTGTCGTCTCATACATTTCAACGACCGTTCCTGCCGGAACCTTAAAAGCCTCGATTTTTGCTGTATCATAAGTAAATTCATCCGTTACATCCGGCAGCCATCCCAATAAAAGGATCATATCCGTTACCGCAATGTTGATTTCGGAATTTCTATGATATTCTACCGCGTTTAACTTGTGATTGTTTCCGTTGCAGTAACCAATCTGGATTGGAAGTCCGCCAAAGACACGCTCGCTGAATGTCTTTGCTTCCGGAACCGCTTCAAGCTCCTCGACTGACGGCACATAAATAACATCCTCCGGAAGCGGTGTGTGCTCCATCCCCTTTATCAGTTTTGTGCATTCGATGTTATTCCAAACCTTACCGTATTTACGGAATTTTTCATCATTAACAGAAAAAATCTCCATGATTACCTCCTCATACTCATTTTTTCTGAGTATAACAGTTTGGTAGCCATGGAGACATGCCTTTCTTTGTCTTTACAATGTCACTTTTTTGTCTTTTTCCAGCAATGCCCGATGATGGGCATATGATTCCCTCTGCTTTTTCTTAACAAGCTGCTTTCGGTATTCACTCGTCAGCATTCCATACCGCTTGCGAAACAGATTGGTAAACGCTTTACTATTGGCAAATCCATGATCAAATGCAATATCCACGATCTGCTTATCCGTATTTTCCAAATCCTTTACCGCATGTTCTAACCGGATATTTTGCAGATAATCCTTATAATTGATGCCCGCATAGCGTGCAAACATTTTTGACAGATAAGACGGCGAATATCCAAATATTCCCGCCAGTTTTCCAAGCGAAATATCTTCCATATAATGATCCTTGAGATAGGATGTAATCATACCGAGCCGGTTCAGCTGCTGATTGCTTTTGAGCAATTCATCCTGCACATCCAGCTTCCTGTATTTCTTTACCAGAATATGTAATAGTTGATAAAACATACTTAAAATTTCAAAATCATAGCCATCTGTCTGCATCCGATACACCTTATACATCCGAAAGATCAGACATGCCACCTGCTCATCGTATGTCCGTTCACTATGCGAAAACCAGATAAACTGCTCGCCCGTAAAGTACGACGCGAACTGATTCAGCGGAATCTGCAGCACAATTGTGTGATTCGGCCTGTTCGCATGGATCGCATGCACCTCGTTGCTGTTGACAATGATGAACTCGCCTTCTCCGAGATGATAATGCGTTGTGTCAAGAATAAAATCAAGTTCTCCTTCCTGCACTGCAAAAATCTCAATCGACCGGTGCCAGTGTTTCTCCCTGATATATTTTCCGCTGTGTCCCTCGAATAAAAAAAGTTTAAACGGAAAGCCTTTGTCCGGCACAATAACCTCATGTTGATACTGCTGCTCTGTCATATGCTCCCACATAACTATCACATATTTCTTGACTAGACATTAAATCTGAAAAGAATCACATCGCCGTCTTTAACCACATAATCCTTTCCTTCCATGCCAACGATTCCTTTTTCTCTGGCTGCCGCAAGGCTTCCGTTATCCAGCAGATCCTGATAGTTGACAACCTCTGCCTTGATAAATCCACGTTCAAAATCCGTATGAATCTTTCCGGCTGCCTGTGGTGCTTTGGTTCCTTTTTTGATGGTCCATGCACGGCACTCATCTTCGCCGGCTGTCAGGAAACTGATCAGTCCCAGCAGACTGTAACTTGCCGCTACCAGCTTATCCAGACCACTGGATGAAACGCCGAGGTCATCAAGATATTCCTTTTTCTCTTCATCGGAAAGTTCGGAAAGTTCCTGCTCGATCTGTGCACAGATAACAAACACTTCTGCACCTTCTTCTTTTGCCAGTTCACGCACTTTTGCCACATGCGGATTGGAAGCTCCGTCATCGACGAGATCATCCTCTGCTACGTTTGCCGCATAGATGGTAGGCTTTGCCGTGAGGAGGTTGTATCCCTTAAACCAGATCTGTGCGTCATCATCATCCGGCACCTCAAAGGTTCTCGCCATCTTTCCATCTTCCAGATGTGCCTTGACTGCCTCAACAAGTTCTAACTCCTTGGCAAGTGTCTTGTCCATTCTTGCCTGCTTGGCAATCTTTGCAATTCTTCTGTCGAGAATCTCAATATCCGAAAAGATCAGTTCCAGATTGATAGTCTCGATATCACGCGCCGGATCAATGGAACCGTCGACGTGGATAATATTGGTATCCTCGAAACAGCGCACTACATGTACAATCGCATCGACCTCCCGGATATTGGCAAGGAACTGGTTTCCGAGTCCCTCTCCCTTGCTGGCACCCTTTACAAGTCCTGCAATATCAACAAATTCGATCGTGGCAGGTGTCACCTTTTTTGTATGATAAAGTTCACCGAGCTTTACGATTCTCTCATCCGGAACCGAAACGATTCCTTCGTTTGGATCGATGGTCGCAAACGGATAGTTCGCAGACAGTGCACCTGCTTTGGTCAGTGAATTGAATAATGTACTTTTTCCCACGTTTGGGAGTCCGACAATGCCGAGTTTCATGATATATATTTCTCCTTTGAAAAGTATTGTAAGCTAATAAAAACAATATATAGTGTACCACATTAATGCTTAATTGTACAATTATTTATTCCCCAGCTGCCAGAATGCCACGGCGCTTGCCGCCGCTACATTGAGTGAATCCACGCCATGTGACATCGGAATACAGACCGTATAATCGCAGTCCGCAATCGTATGTCCTGCCAGGCCATCCCCTTCCGTGCCAAGCACAACCGCCAGCTTTTCTTCTGCAGCAAGTGCCGGATCATCAATTCCAACCGAATCTTCGGAAAGTGCCATGGCTGCCACACGAAATCCCATTCGGTGCAGATGTCCAATATCTGCTCCTGCCGCCTGACTGGGTGGATTTTTTACTCCATTTTCCGTCTGCAGGTATGTCCACGGAATCTGAAATACGGTTCCCATGCTCACCCGGATGGCGCGCCGGTACAGCGGATCACTGCAGCCCGGCGTCAGAAGCACCGCATCCATATGAAGCGCAGCCGCCGAACGGAAAATAGCACCGACGTTGGTTGGATTTACCACGTTTTCGAGTACTGCAATGCGTCTGGCTTTGGCACAAATCTGCTCCGGTTCCTGCAGTTTCGGCCGGTACATGGCACAAAGTGCCCCTCTGGTCAGGGCAAAACCGGTCAGCTTTGTCAGCACATCAAATTCTGCCGTATACACCGGAATATCCCCGCATCTTTCGATCATTTCTTTTGCTTCTCCCTGAACATGTTTTGTTTCCATAAGCAAAGACACCGGTATGCATCCCGCATCCAGTGCCCGCTCAATCACCTTTGGACTTTCGGCAATAAACATTCCTTCTTCCGGATGCGCACGGTTCAGCAGCTGATTTTCCGTCAGCCGCGCGTACACATCCAGCTCCGGTGCCAAAAAGTCCGTAATTTCTATCCTATTTTCCATATCTGCACCTGCCTTTTGTTCAACTTTTTTTATTATCCCAAAACAGCGGTGCTTTTTCAAGTCTATTCGTAGTCTTTTACATTGCTGCTGTCCACTTTTTCAAATGGAACCCATACATACAGTCCATCTTTGGTTGCTCCTTCGAGTTTTGTCACATCCGAACCGTTTACAATTGCAATTGCTGTTTCTATAGCCATTTTTCCCTGTCCGGTGCCTGACTGATACACGGTAAACGCCATATCTCCAGACTCGATTGCCGCACATCCGCCGGCTGTTGCATCAATTCCGAGAATCGGCATGCCGTTTATTCCTGCCTCTTTGCATGCATCGACAATTCCCATCGCCATGGAATCGTTGTTACATGCCACAACATCACAGGACTGTCCGGTCTTTAAGAAAAGTTCAAACATCTTCTGTGCCGTTGCCTGATCCCAGTCTGCATTATCCTCAAATACATAATTGATTTTCTTGCCGGACGCATTCAATGTATCCTTCAATGCACCCGTACGTCCTTTCGTTGCCGAATGGTTCTTTGGTCCCTTGAAGATTGCCACATTGATTTCATCCGAAGAAGAAAACTTATCAAGAATATACTCTGCCTGATACTTTCCCGCTACATTTTCATCGGAACCTACATACATATATTTTCCGGCCTCCAGATACGATGCATCCGGACAACTGTTATAAAAGATAACAGGAATTCCGTCTGCAAGTGATTCCAGTTCCAGCGCGGTATCTGCATTAACCGGTCCACATAAAATCACATCGTATTTTTCTTTTACTGCCTGTTTGATATGTTCCACCTGACTCTCCAGTGAACCATCCTCATCATAGACATCCAGTGTTGCACCTTTTTCCTGTGCTGTCTTTTTTGCCTGTTCCACAATCGTGTTACGGAAATCATCTCCCTGTGACAACGACATCATGATTTTGATTCCGTTTCCACTGCCGGATTTGCCTCCGGTACTGCCGCATCCTGCCATGCAGCCCACAAGAAGCAGGGCGCATATCATACAACTGATTCCTTTCTTCATGACCTTTTACCCTCCCTATATCTGAAACTGCTTGACCTGATCCGCCAGCTGGTCTGCAGATTCTGCCAGATTTCCGGCTTCCTCTTCGACCTGTTCACTATTCTTGGAAATACTCTTTGCCTGCTGGAGCATGGATTCCGAAGTGGCAAGAATTTCATCCGAACTTGCCGCCTGTTCTTCGGAAATTGCGGCAACATTGGTTGCCACCTGATCCACCTGGTTGATTTTTTCTACCACACCCTCTATCAGATGGCTGGTTTCCTGGATATTCTGGAAAATCTGGTCAAATGTATCCACCGCTGTATGAATCAGATCCGCACTGCTTTCGATATCGCTGGCACTGCTTCTGCCTTGTTTGACGGCATCATCCACAAGTCCGTTGATTTCATTGATGAGTGATGTAATATGCGCTACCGAATCCGCACTGTTTTTTGCAAGTACCCCAATCTGTGAGGCAACTACCGCAAATCCACGTCCGGCTTCCCCTGCACGCGCTGCTTCAATCGATGCATTTAAGGAGAGCAGGTTGGTTTCCTCCGCAATATCCCCGATCAGTTTTATAATATCTACGATTTCTCCGGAAGCCGTACCCACTTTATCAACCGCTTCTTCGAGGTTATGTATGGAAATTTCGATATTATGAAGCGCATTTCCAACACTCTCCATATCGGCTTTTCCTTTTTCTGATACTTCCACAGTGGTACGCATCTTATCTTCTACTTTATCGCTGTCCTCTTTGGTATCCGCAACAACACCGGCAAGCTGGGTTGCGTTCTGTGCGATTTCATTGACGGAAACCGACAGCTGATCAACCGTTGCATTCAGCTCCGTCATGGACTGTGACTGGATATTTGCAGCAGAATTCATTTCACCCGAAACATTCTTGCTTGATCCAGCCTGTTTTTCCAGGCGGTCGGAAACATGTCCCATCTGCCGGATCATTTCCTTCATTGATGCAATAAAATGTTCCACGCTGCGCCCCATCACAGCAATCTCATCATTTCCTTTCACCTTCATGGATACGGTAAAGTCACCGGATGCCATGCTGGTAATTACCCTTGTCATCTCCTTCACCGGACGAATCACCACATGCGTCACACGTTCGATCAGCACACATAATACAAGGATCGAAATAATGCTGAAAATGATCATAAGATTCCGCAATCCTACCAGATCCGCAAGTACAACACGCGTAGGAACATAAGAAACCAGCAGCCAGTTGGTTCCGTTTACTTCCTTAAATACTGTCATATTTCCATCAAGTGTACAGAAATCATACGATTTGCCGGAAACCTTTTTCTCCACATCTTTATAAAATGCACTCTGTCCGTCTGCCCCCAGTGTCTTGGAAATCAGATCGGAATCCCTGCTTGCAAGGATCACGCTGCTGTCCTTGTCCACAAGAAATGCCTCTGCATCGTGCATTTCGATAAAAGAATTTACAATCACGGAAATACGGTCCAATGTCATATCGGCTGCAATTACACGCACGGTATCTAAACCGTCATTCAAAAGTCCGGATGCACTGACAACATTCGTTCCGTCCGGATTCTGGTGTGCAGAACCGACTGCCATATTAACTCTTGTCATTCCTTCCTGATACCACATACTCTCTTTCGGATTTGGCTCCTGCTTTTTGGAGTCTGTACCTTTTAAAAAGCTGCCATTGGCATCTGCAAGGAAAAGACCATCCGGATAATTTTCACTGTATCCGCAGGATGCATCCAAAATAGTCTGCAGCTGCGCCTCATCCGGGTGCAATTTTTCAATCATGGTCTTTGCCATCTGCATGGAAGCCAGATTTTCCTCAAGCCATGCCTCAATTTTTGATGCCTGACTGTTTACCGAAGATTCCAGTAAATTTTTGGAATAACTCTCGATAATTCCGGATGATACATGATATGCGGTAAACACCAGAATCAGTATAATCGCAATTACTACCGGAATAATAATTCCAAGTAATTTTGCTTTAATAGAAATGTTACTCTTCTTTTTCACAAACAATTCCCTCCCTCTTTTGCTTCTGTCCCTATTATAATTTTTTACGCCTGTATCGTCAATGTTTTGCACTTTTTAAATTTTTTCTACTTTTTTCGGATACATGCACAAAATGAGAGAGACCTTACGATCTCTCTCAAATAAGAAGAAAAAATTGAAGTATGTAAAACAAAAATTTGATATTGTCAATTATAATATCCGGATACTACTTCTGTACGTTAAATGCTCCCATACCCGGATAAACAGCTGCTGCGCCAAGTTCTTCTTCGATACGGAGTAACTGGTTGTATTTTGCCACACGCTCTGTTCTGCTCGGAGCTCCAGTCTTGATCTGACAGGTATTTAATGCGACCGCCAGATCTGCGATTGTGGTATCTTCTGTCTCTCCGGAACGGTGAGAAGAAATGGCTGTATATCCGGCTTTGTGTGCCATCTTGATTGCCTCTAAAGTTTCGGAAACGGAACCGATCTGGTTTAACTTGATCAGAATGGAGTTTCCGCAGCCAAGGCTGATTCCCTTTGCCAGACGTTCGGTATTGGTAACAAAAAGGTCATCACCGACAAGCTGTACTTTGTCCCCCAGCTCGGCGGTAAGCTTCTGCCATCCTTCCCAGTCCTCTTCATCCAGTGCATCCTCTATGGAAATGATCGGATATTTCTCCACAAGCTTTTTCCAATGCTCAATCAGCTGTTCAGAAGTATATACGGTTCCGGCCTTTGGCAGTTTGTACTCGCCCTTCTTTCCTGTCTTCCACTCGGAAGAAGCGGCATCCATTGCAATCTTAAAGTCCTTCCCCGGCTCATATCCGGCTTTCTTTACCGCCTCAAGAATGGTCTCGATTGCTTCCTCATCCGATTTCAGTGCCGGTGCAAAACCACCCTCATCCCCAACGGATGTGGCAAGTCCTCTGTCCTTTAAAATAGAAGCCAGTGCATGGAATACTTCCGCACACCATCTGAGACATTCTTTAAAGGAAGGTGCTCCTACCGGCATAATCATAAATTCCTGTACATCCAGTCCGGAAGACAGTGCGTGGCATCCACCGTTTACGATATTCATCATCGGAACCGGAAGACGGTTTCCAAAAGCCCCGCCAAGAAAACGGTAAAGCGGAATATCCAGTGAAATTGCTGCCGCTCTGGCACATGCGATGGAAACGGCAAGAATTGCATTTGCTCCGAGTTTTGACTTGTCCTTTGTTCCGTCCGCATCGATCATTGCCTTGTCAATTGCATAGGTATCGGATGCATCCATTCCCTGCAGTGTCCCATTGATCACGGTGTTTATGTTTTCAACGGCTTTCTGCACGCCCTTTCCAAGGTAACGGCTCTTGTCTCCGTCGCGAAGTTCTAATGCTTCAAACTCACCGGTGGATGCACCGCTTGGTGCCATACCTCTTCCGATTGTACCATCTATCAATGTAACCTCTGCCTCAACAGTAGGGTTTCCTCTTGAATCCAAAATTTCTCTTCCAACTACTTTTTCAATCTCCAGATCATTCATTTTTCTGTTCTCCTTTCGATATGCGAAGAACTCCTTCCGGAAGCGGTAATGGCGTCGTCTGTACTTCCGTTAAACACACTCAGCAGTTATGTGTTCGCGAAGGAGTCTTCAAATGATTTACACAAGGAAGTTAGTTGTATCTAACCCAAGAAAGATTATATCTGACATATTGAAAAATAGCAAGCATTTTTTCTGATAGTTTTTATCAGCTAATTTAAGTTAGTTGTATCGTACAGTATGGCTTATATTTTCATATCGTGCCTGCATTGTCCTTTTCTTTTTAAATCTGGCGGATGAGATTTACCATCTCCACAGCACCCAGTGCACAATCATATCCCTTATTCCCGGCTTTACTTCCCGCGCGCTCAATCGCCTGCTCGATATTTTCCGTCGTGACCACGCCAAACATAACCGGAATTTCACTCTCCAGTGAAACTGCTGCCACTCCCTTGGATACTTCATTGCAGACATAATCGTAATGGCTTGTACTTCCGCGGATCACGGCACCCAGACAGATCACGGCATCGTATTTTTTGCTCATTGCCATCTTCTTTGCGATCAATGGGATTTCAAATGCCCCCGGCACCCATGCCACCGTAATGTCCTCTTCCTTCACATCATGACGCAGCAGGCCATCCATGGCACCGCCCAGCAGTTTGTTAGTGATAAATTCGTTGAACCGTGCGACGACGATTCCTACCTTCATATTGTTTGCTACTAATTTTCCTTCCAATGTACTCATAATGTTCATTCTCCTTTTCTTCATTTTAAAAGTTTAATACATGTCCCATACGATTCTGCTTCGTTTTTAAGTAAAACAGGTCATACGGTGTGGCCTGCATCTGGATCGGCACGCGCTCTGTGATGGAAATTCCAAACTCTCCGAGCTGGTATACTTTGTCGGGATTGTTGGTTAAAAGCCGCATGCTGTGCACGCCCAGATCCTTTAAGATCTGTGCGCCGATGTAATATTCGCGCTCATCCCCGGCAAATCCAAGAGCAAGATTGGCATCTAAAGTGTCCATTCCCTGTTCCTGCAGTTCATATGCACGCAGTTTGTTGATCAGTCCGATACCGCGGCCTTCCTGCCGCATGTAAAGTAAAATCCCGCGACCTTCCCTTTCAATCTGTGTCATGGCAGCGGCAAACTGCTGTCCACAGTCGCACCGCAGGGAGCCAAAGGTATCTCCGGTGAGGCACTCGGAATGTACACGGCAGAGTACATTTTCTCCGTCCCCGATTTCTCCTTTGACTAATGCCACATGATGTTCACCATTTAAACGGTTCACATAACCGTATGCCCGAAACTTTCCATACTTCGTCGGCATCTTTGTCACAGCCACACAGTCCACCAGCTTTTCATGGCATTTGCGGTATTCCTGGAGTGCGGCAATGGTAATCATTTTTATACCGTGCCTTTTTGCAAGTGCAAGCAGTTCCGTTGTGCGCATCATGGTGCCATCCTCGCGCATGATCTCACAGCAGAGCCCACATTCTTTTAAGCCTGCCAGGCGGCACAGATCCACGGTTGCTTCCGTATGCCCGTTTCTCTCCAGCACCCCGTTCTTCTTTGCCAGAAGCGGAAACATATGTCCCGGACGCCGGAAATCCTCCGGTTTTGCATCCTCTGCCACACAGCGCATGGCTGTCATGGAACGCTCGGCAGCGGAAATGCCTGTGGTTGTTTCCACATAATCCACGGAAACCGTAAACGCGGTTTCATGATTGTCCGTATTGTTTTCCACCATCTGCGGAAAATGCAGCTTTTTTACATATTCAGCGGACATTGGCATACAGATCAGCCCTTTTCCATGCATTGCCATAAAATTGATGTTTTCCGTTGTGGCAAATTCCGCAGCACATATAAAATCGCCCTCATTTTCGCGATCCTCGTCATCGGTGACAAGAATCAGTTTTCCGTTTCGTAATTCCTCAAGTGCTTCCTCAACGGTTGCAAATCCTTCCATTGTTCATTCCTCCTGTTATTTTTTCTCTTTTTATATCCATGGTGTTTTAGAATCCACAGTTTTCCAGAAATTCCCGGGTGATACGGCTTTCTTTTTTTTCTTCCTGTGGATGCAGCAGTTTTTCCACATATTTTCCTATGATATCCGTTTCTAAATTTACAATATCTCCCTCTTTTTTGTTTCCAAGCGTTGTCACCTCCGCTGTATGTGGGATCACGGACACGGAAAAGTCATGTGCCGTCACAGCGGCGACCGTAAGGCTGATTCCATCTATGGTAACCGAGCCTTTCTCCACCACATACCGAAGCACTTCCGGTGGTGCCTCCACCCGTATCCACACGGCATTGTCATCCCGTTTTTTTTCGGCGATCTGTCCGGTTCCATCCACATGTCCTGCCACAATATGCCCGCCAAACCTTCCGTTTGCCGGCATGGCACGCTCCAGATTCACGGGACTTTTCCGCTTACACTGTGCCAGTGACGACCGGTTTAATGTTTCATGCATCACATCTGCGGTAAATGTTTCACCGTCAAAGGAAGTGACCGTCAGGCAGACACCATTGACCGCAATGCTGTCTCCGATATGCACATCCTCAAGCACCTTTTGGGCTGCAATTATAAGCACTGCGGAATGTGCGCCTTTTGCGACCTCCAGAATCGTTCCCATCTCCTCTATGATTCCTGTAAACATCCCATATTCCTCCTGTTCTCCACCGGATACCCTTCGATCAGCCAGTCCGATCCCAGCGCTGTGATTTTTGTCCGGGTTAACTCCACGGCATCCGCAGGGGTGTGAAATCCCTGCCCCTCAACCGGGGTTTTTGCTTCTGTCCCCCCGAACAGCTTTGATGCCACATATGCCTGCACTTTCTGCACGATTCCTGCCTGCAGTGCCGACCAGTTCAAGGTTCCCCCGCCTTCAAGAATCACACTGTCGATTCCCAGCTGCCCAAGCTGCTGCATCAGGTCTGAAAGATCCACATGTCCGTCTTTTTCCGGTGTAACCAGAATCTTACATCCCGCCTCGATATAAGGCATATGCATGGCTTCCTGTCTGTTGCAGGTTGCAAGAATCGTTGGAATTTCTTTCGCACTGCGCACAATCTGTGATTCCAATGGTGTCCGCAGTGTGGAATCACAAATGATACGCACCGGATTTGCCCCGTTTTCTGTTCCCTTAAGCCGGCAGGTCAGCATCGGATCATCCGCAAGTACCGTTCCCACACCAACCATGATGGCACGGTAACGGTTTCTCATGCGGTGTACATGTGCACGCGCTGCCTCCCCGGTTACCCAGCGTGATGCCCCTGTGTATGTTGCGATCTTCCCATCCAGTGTCATTGCATATTTTAAAATGACAAACGGCAGTTTCGTCTGCATGTAATGGAAAAACACTTCATTTTCCGCATCACATTCCTTTTCCAGTACATGTTCGGTCACTTCCACACCATGCTCCCGCAAAATCCGAATGCCTTTTCCATGTACCAGAGGGTTTGGATCCTTCGACCCAATCACCACCCTGCGGATTCCGGCGGCAAGCAGGGCATCGGTACACGGCGGCTGTTTTCCGTGGTGACAGCACGGCTCCAATGTGACATAAATGGTTGCTCCTTTGGGAGATTTGGTACAATGTGCCAGCGCATTCCGCTCCGCATGCAGCTGTCCGTACCGTTCGTGATATCCTTCCCCGATAATTTCTTCATCTTTTACGATCACGGCTCCCACCAGAGGATTCGGGGATACCCATCCCGCTCCTTTTTCCGCCAGTTCGAGTGCTCGCCGCATATAAGTTTCATCTGTCATAAGTTCCTCCATACTACAAAAAGCCCCGGGCAATTTCTGCTCAGGGCTTCTTTCGGATGTGTTCTGCTGCTTGGGCTTCTTTTGGAAAATAAAAAAGCTCTGGAAATGAATTCCAGAGCAAATATCCCAATATCCATCACAACCGTACACGGTTTCATGTGTTTCTATCGCTTATCTTCTTTCATCCAGACTGTACTGTCGGCTTCGGAATTGCACCGAATCATGCCTTGCGGCTCGTGGGCTGTACCACCGGTAGGGAATTGCACCCTGCCCTGAAGATATCTATAAAATTGTCTATGTATAAGACTATAATCATTCTTTCCTTCTCTGTCAAGGAAAAATTATTCTTATACTGCCTCCACGGTATAACGTGCTTTCCAGATGCCGCCCGGTGCAATCAGGTTTCCCCACTCCCGGTCTTTTAAATCGCCGGTAAAATCAGCGCTGTCACAGCGTCCATACCAGGGTTCCACACATACAAACGGAACATCCGGACCTGCCGGTGACCAGATTCCAAACAGTGGTGCATCCATCGTAACGGTCAGATACGGATTTCCCTCCATATCACAGAGAGAGACTTCGTGCACATTCTGGTTTTCGATAACAAGTGCATCCGCATCAAACAGATGATCCGTGACCGTAAGATAACTGTCTTTCAGTTCATAATCCACCGTACCATTTCCGACCAGACCATCTACAATTGTTGTACTTGTGAGCGGGCCTGCCACATCAAAACGGATTTTACAATTCTTTGGACGGTTGAATGCCGGATGTCCGCCAATCGAAAACGGAAGTTCCTCTTCCGAAGGATTTTCCACCTGCCAGAGCACTTCCAGCTTATTTCCCTCTATGTGATATCCAATGCGAAGAGTAAATGCATAGGGATATTTTTCCATAGTTTCCTCATTTGACTGTAATACAAACCAGAGCGTATCCTCCGTCTTGGAATCCAGTGTAAAATCCATATCACGGGCAAATCCATGCTGCCCCATCGTGTAGGTCTGTCCCTTGGTGCGAAACTGTTTTTCTTTTACTGCCCCGACAAATGGAAACAGTACCGGAGAAGTACGCCCCCAGAATTTTGGATCTGCTTTCCACATGTACTCTTTTCCTGTATTTTTACGGACCAGGGATTTTAATTCTGCCCCATGTTCCTCCACTTCGATTGCAATGAGTTCATTCTCAAGCTTATGTCTTGCCATATGTTTTCTCTCCTCCGATTCTATAAATTACGCGTTACCGCTTCGCTTTTTCTTTTCTGCAAGCGTCCCCTTAACTGCCGATTCCGGGTCCTTTATGTCTGTTCCAAAGACAGGATTTGCGGAAGTATGTATTTCAATTATGTTTTCTCCAGCCAACAGGAAGAAGGGGGATATTTCTTTCGGAAGAACAAATTTACAACTTGCTCTGGCATTCACAAACTACAGTTAATTGCGTAAACCGAAAAACTTTACTCCATGAACCTGAAATCAACGCCAGAGCTGACTTGTAAATTTTTCTGTAGAAAGAGAATATCTCCCTTCTTCCGTCCCATCGAGAAAACCTATCTTTAAACCCCCCGCAAATCCGTCCCTTTAAACTCTCCAGGCCCCGGACCTTGCAGTTAACCAGCCATTTAAATGAGGAGTTTTCTCACCATCTCAGCATCAAAGGTAACAGATTTCAGATGATCCACCTCAATCTGATACAGCGCATTTGCAGCAATATGTTCTGCCGCCTGCTCTAAATCACGGATACCACTGGTACCCGAATACAGATCCACGATTGTATTTAATGCCTCATCTGTGATGATACATTCCTCTTCCTTTAAGCTCATGCGCTTTAATACCTTAGGCAGTGCAAATTTTGAGAAGATAATCTTCTTTTCCTCAAACGTATAATCCGGGATATCAATTACCGCAAAACGGGACAGAATCGGAGCGCTGATCTGCTCCTTATCGTTTGCTGTGGCAATCGGATAAACACCGGATGTCGGGATCATACACTCGATATAGTTATCTGTAAATCCCAGATTATCCAGAAGTGTCAGTAAGACATCTGCCGGATTTCCGTTTCCTTTTCCAGAAGCTGCCTTATCCAGCTCATTGATAATAAATACCAGGCTTGACTCTCCTGCCATGGCAAATGCATCCATGATGATCCCCGGCTTTGCATTGGCATAAATTCTCGAACTTCCGGTCAGCTGTTCCGGATCATTGATGGAACTCATATCAAGAGTTGTCCACGGAAGTTTTAAAATACGGGCAACTGCATAGGCAATCTGCGATTTTCCGGTTCCTGCCGGTCCCACCAGAAGCAGTCCGTATGCCGGAAGTGTATGTGTGCGGTTGATCTGAATGATCGTCTCGATGATTCTTTGCTTTACACGCTCCATGCCATACAGTTCCTCATCTAAAATCCGACGGGCTTCCTTGGGATCAATGGCCTCGAAATAATTGTTTTTCCACTGGATATTCATCATGATGGAAAGTGCACGCTGTGCATGACGCCGCTCTTCCGGAGACACTTCATTGGAACGTGCCACTGCTAAATTCCGGCGTGCCCACAACCGGATGTTATCCGGCATGGTCCGTCCTGCGCAGGTCATAAAATCGGTGATGCTCTGAATACTGGTGAGCTTCATATCATCGCCGTCTTCCTCCTGCTCCTCATCCACCGCTTCCTCACTCGGTGCACTGCTGGCAAACAGACGCTCCATCATAAACTGTAAAAAGCCATCTTCCGCGGAAAGCTTTTTTCCACCGCCAAAGGCAATTTCACGGATCTTATACACGGCATATCCATCCGGTGTGTTCTCTCCAGACAGCCGGACATTAATGTGGTTTTCCCCCAGCCAGCGAAGCAGATTGACAAAACGGGCATCCACCCGCAAAATATCCGCACATACAGTTCCGTCTTCCTGGGTAAACTCAAATGCTGTGCGCTTTGTCTGGTTCGTGAACACTCCGCAGGAATGATATTTCCACTGCTTTGCCGTATTATCTAAAACCAGAATCGGATATTTTGCACTTGCAGTGTTTTCATTCGACTGAAATGTTGTATAGGTACACTCACAGGCTTTCTTTTCTTCCGTTGTATTGCTGAAATCAAATACAGGCATATCTATCTCCCTTCTACATGATTTAAGGGTCAAAAACAGTTTTGACCCTTATCATGCATAAACAATTCTGTTATTTTCTACGAAAGCAGTGCTTTATCACTTGCAAATTCCTCACCGCTTACTTTTTCAAACTGATGCAGCAGATCTCCGACCGTAAGTTTCTTTTTGTCTTCACCTGCGATATTTAAAATAACTTTTCCTTCATGCATCATAATCAGACGGTTTCCATGGGCAATCGCATCCTTCATATTGTGTGTTACCATCATGGCCGTCAGATGATTCTCTGAAATGATCTGATCCGAAATCTCAAGTACCTTTGCGGCAGTCTTTGGATCCAGCGCAGCCGTATGCTCATCGAGAAGCAGAAGCTTCGGTTTCTGGATGGAAGCCATCAGAAGCGTGATTGCCTGACGCTGTCCACCGGATAACAGACCGACTTTTGATGTCAGGCGATCTTCCAGTCCAAGATGCAGGGTGGAAAGCATTTGGCGGTATTTCTCGCGTTCCGCTTTGGTAATTCCCCATCGCAATCCCCTGGATTTTCCACGTCTTGCTGCAATTGCCATATTTTCCTCAATGGACATTGTGGTAGCCGTACCGGTCATCGGGTCCTGGAACACACGTCCCAGATATTGTGCCCTGCGATGCTCGGATAACTTTGTCACATCCTCGCCGCCGATATAGATTTTTCCGGAATCTACCGGCCATACACCGGCTACGGCATTCAGTGTTGTCGATTTTCCTGCACCGTTTCCACCGATCACTGTGACAAATTCGCCTTCCTCAAGTGTCAGGTTGACACCGTCCAGAGCCACTTTTTCATTTATCGTACCCGGATTGAATACTTTCCGGATATTTTCAATTTTTAACATCTCACTCATCGGTTACAGCCCCCTTGTTGCTTTTTTCTTATTCTTCAGATATGGAATCGCAAGGAAAATTGCTACCACGATTGCTGAGAACAGTTTCAGATCATCCGATGGGAATTTCAGCCACAAAATGATGCTCAGCACAAGGTAGTAAATGATCGCTCCAACGATCACGGAAAACAGCGTATATGCAAATGCCAGTTTCTTTCCTGCACACAGTTTTCCAAACAGTACATCTCCGATAATAACGGCAGCCAGACCGATAACGATTGCGCCTCGTCCCATATTGACATCCGCTGCACCCTGATACTGTGCATAAAGTGCACCGGACAGACCAACGAGTCCGTTGGAAATCATCAGTGCCAGTACCTTACAGAAGCTGGTATTGATTCCCTGTGCACGCGCCATCTGCGGGTTACATCCGGTTGCCCGGATGGCATGCCCCTGCTCGGTTCCGAAATACCAGTAAAGAATCGCCACGATCACTACCCCAAACAGGATACAGGTGGTAAATACTTTAATTTTTGCTGCTGTATCACCGGATACATAACGAAGCGATACCGCAAGGGAATATTTATCCACACTGATCGCCTGATTGGACTGTCCCATAATATTCAGATTGATGGAGTACAGTGCAATCTGCGTTAAAATTCCGGCAAGAATTGGAGGAATTCCCAGTTTGGTGTGCAGAAGACCTGTGACCATTCCCGCAAGCATTCCTGCAGCAAATGCAAAAATAAGGGAAACCCACGGATTCATATCACTGCGGATCAGCATAACCGCCACAGCTCCGCCGGTTGCAAAAGAACCGTCCACCGACAGATCCGCAAAATCCAGAAGTTTGTATGTAATATATACTCCCAATGCCAGAAGGCCCCAGATCAGACCCTGTGCAATGGAGCCCGGCAGCGCACGAAACAGCGCCAGCGGACTTAAGGAAGCAAAATAAGCAGATATTAACACGATACCCATCCCCCTTAATTATTCAGCCTCGATAGCCTTGTAATCATCCGGAATTTTAACGCCCAGCTGATCACAGATATCTTTGTTGTATTCTTTGGTTACGTTCGGTGCAGTCTCAATCTTCATGGTTGTAATATCCGCACCGTTTACTAAAATGTCATATGCCATTTCACCGGCCTTTTTTCCGATGTCATAATAACTGATGGAAAGCGTTGCCACTCCGCATCCTTTACAGATACCTTCCTCTCCGGCAATAATCGGAGTTCCTGCCGGAAGTGCGATATTGTTGATTGCTTCTGTGTTCTGTGCCATGGTATTGTCTGTCGGAATGTAAATAACATCTGCATACTCGGTTGCACTCTGTACCACAGAACCGATATCATTGGAATCGGAAGCGGTAAACTCTTTGTAGCTGATACCGTCCTCATCCAGGTATTTTTCAAACTCGGTTGCCTGATATTTGGAGTTTGCCTCTGCAGAGCAGTAAAGTATTGCGACATGCTTTGCATCCGGATAGAGCTCTACGAGCATATCCTCCTGCTGATCAAGCGGAGCCAGATCGGATGTACCGGAGATATTTCTTCCGGTTGTACCACTCCAGTCACTGATCTCCAAAGCCGTTGCATAATCGGTAACGGAAGTTCCCAGAATCGGAATATCGGTTGTCGCTGCTGCACATGCCTGTAAAGCAGTGGTTGCATTTGCAAGAATCAGATCCACATTGGCAGATACGAAATTATTTGCAATTGTAGAAGCATTTGCCTGCTCGTTCTGTGCATTCTGGAGATCAAATTTTACATTGTCTCCCAGCTTTTCCTTTAAGACATCCTCAAATCCCTGTGTTGCCTGATCCAGTGCCGGATGCTCCAGCTGCTGGCAGATTCCGATGTTATATACTTTACCGGATGCACCTGCACTCTGTGTCCCGTCTTTTGCTGCATCTGCGGAATTTCCACAGGCGCCCAGGGATACCATCATGGCTGCTGCCACAGCAACCGACATTGCCTTGTTTAATTTTTTCATAGTTGTTCCTCCATTTATATTTTATATAGTCAGATAGACTTTAAGCCGCTTCCCGTCCTACTGGAAAGCGGCTCGTCCACTGCGTAATTACAGGAAAATATATTTGCAGATAAAAAGTACTGCAAGGATATACATCAGTGGAGTAATCTTCTTACGCTTGCCACAGATCAGATTGATCAGTACAAAAGAGATTACACCAATGGCAATACCCTCTGCGATACTGTACATTAAAGGCATCGCAATGAGGCACAGATATGCAGGAACTGCATCTGTCAGATCCTCGAAATCAACCTTTACAATTGCGGATACCATCAGGAACCCGACAAAGATCAGCGCCGGTGCTGTTGCAAAGCCCGGAATTGCCGTAAAGATTGGTGCAAAGAAAATTGCAAGCAGGAATAATAATCCTGTAACGATGGATGCAAGACCTGTTCTGGCACCTGCCCCGACACCTGCAGAACTCTCTACGAATGTTGTCGTTGTAGAGGTACCAAGGATCGCACCAGCAGAAGTAGCAATGGCATCTGCCATCAGTGCCTGCTTTACGTTCGGAAGTTTTCCATCTTCATCTAACATGCCAGCCTTATCCGATACACCGATCAGTGTTCCGATCGTATCAAACATATCTACAAACAGGAAAGACAACATGACTACGATGAAGTTCATAATTCCGACTCCATGGAAATCTGCCGTAAAACACTGTCCGAACGTCTCACCAATCTTTGAAAAATCTGTCATGGCAAATGCCGGATACAGGGAATAAAATCCTGCGTCTGCATCAATATGATAGATTCCTGCTGCCTGACAGATCATTCCGAGAATCCAGGTAGCCAGAATACCAATCAGGATCGATCCCTTGACTTTTTTGATGTATAAAATTGCAGTAAGAAGCAGACCGATCAGTGCAAGTACTGCACAGATTCCTTCGGTATGCCAGTTATCCCTGAAATTTACATAAGATAACAATGTGGAATCGTTGTTTACAACAATATGTCCACCCTGCAATCCGATAAACGCGATGAACAGACCAATGCCGGCGCTCACACCTTTCTTTAATGTGGTCGGAATGGCATTGAAAATTGCCTCACGCACATTGGTAAGAGAAAGGATAATAAAGATAATACCTTCGAAGAATACTGCCATCAGGGCTACTTTCCAGGAATATCCCATATTTCCGCATACGGTAAATGCAAAATATGCATTCAGTCCCATACCCGGTGCAAGTGCAAACGGATAATTTGCAAGGAGTGCCATTGCAAACGTACCGATAAAGGATGCCAGACAGGTTGCAATCAGCACTGCTGTCGGATCCATTCCTGCCCGTGAAAGCAGGTTCGGGTTTACAGCCAGGATATACGCCATGGTCATAAACGTCGTAATACCGGCGATCACTTCTGTTTTCGCTGTGGTATTGTTCTCTTTGAGCTTAAACATTTTCTCTAACATGTTCTCTCCTCCATATTTTATTGTTGTGTAAAAGCACCCTACTATTTTATCATAAAATAATTGAGAAATCCATTCAATTATTTATGTCTCCAGGTACTTCTTGAAAAGAGAACAAGCATCGGGAAAATTTCCAGTCTTCCGGCCAGCATGTCAAAAATCAGCACAAGTTTGGAAAACCAGGAATACACCGAAAAATTACAGGTAGGTCCCACCACATCAAATCCCGGTCCGATATTGTTAAAGCACGCAGCAACCGCAGACACATTTGTTGTCATGGACAGTCCATCAATAGAAATCAAAAGAAAACTTCCGACTAAAATCACACCGTAAGCCGCCAGATAGGTATTTGTATTATTTAATACATCCTCCCCGATCCGGTTTCCATTCATGCGCACAACTTCCACACGCTGCGGGCTTAAAATTCTGCGGATATTTCTGCGCAGGTTTTTCAGAATCAGAAGAAGCCTTCCCATCTTAAGCCCTCCTGCCGTACTGCCTGCACAGGCACCGACAAACATCAGGCACAGCAACAGTGCCTTCGAAAATCCGGGCCACAAATCAAAGTCCGTGCTTGCAAACCCGGTCGTCGTCATGATAGAGGAAACCTGAAATGCCGCATGGCGGATGGTCTCTTCCCAGGAGCCGTACAGTCCCCGGACATTGAACGTAATTAAAAGAATACTGACTACAAATATGATGATATACAGCCGCAGTTCCTGATCTTTGAGCACTTCCTTTACATGCCGGACTAAAAGCAGATAATAACAGCTGAAGTTGATTCCAAACAAAAACATGAAGACCGTACATACATTCTGTATATATGGGCTGTATCCTGCAATACTGTCATTCCGAATTCCGAATCCACCTGTGCCGGCCGTTCCAAAAGCGGTACATACGGCATCAAAAACCGGCATTTTTCCCAACAGGAGAAACAGGAAATTGATGAATGTCAGCACCATGTATATGACATACAAAATTCTTGCTGTTGTACGCATTTTCGGCACCAGCTTGTTCACATTCGGTCCCGGACTCTCCGCACGCAGCAGATGCATGGTATACCCTTTGCCTCTCTCTCCGTTCGGAGAAAGTGCCAGAAGAAATACAAGTACCCCCATGCCACCCAGCCAGTGGCTGAAACTCCGCCAGTACATAATTCCGGGAGAAAGTGCTTCCACATCTCCCAGAATCGAAGAACCTGTGGTTGTAAATCCCGATACAATTTCAAACAGGGCATCGACAAAGTTTGGAATTTCCCTGGAAAAAACAAATGGCAGACACCCGAAAAAACTGATTGCAATCCAGCTTCCGGCTACGCAGACCATCCCTTCCCTCGCAAAAAAACGACGGGTGGAATTTCTGCAAAAATAATACATTAAGGCACCGACTCCGGCAGTGATCAGAATGGACAGCCCAAACCCGTAAACTGCTGCCCGGCTTCCGGTATACAGACTGATCAAAAGTGCCGGAACCATAAACCCTGCTTCCACAATTAAGATCTGGGAAAGAAATTTTCCCATCATTTTATAATTCATAGCATCCTCATTCGAAAATATCATTCAGCTGCAAAAGTGTCATCCCGCCCTTTGCAACGATAATCACGGAATTTCCAGCCTCATACATGGAATCTCCGTTTGGAATCTCCGTTTTACTTCCATGGCTGATACATGCGATCAGTATATTGCGTTTCAGGCGGATATTACGCAATGGTTCCCCGATATGTTTTGTGTCGGCATCTACGACAAACTCCAATGCCTCTGCCTGTCCTTCTGCAATATTGTGCAGTGTCAGTGCTGCACCTGTTGTATTCTGCATGGCACGGACATAACGGACAATCGTATTGCAGCAGAGTTCTTTCGGGCAGATCACACTGCCAAGTCCCAGACTGTCCTGCATACTGTTATTTTCCATATGACCGACTTTCGTGATCACCTGTGGCACTCCACAGGTCTGCGCATACAGCGAAATAATCATATTCATTTCATCCATGCCGGTCATGGTTACAACGGCGTCACAATCATGGATGCCTTCACTTTCAAGCAGAAACTGACTGCTGGCATCCCCGTGTATGATACATACTTCCGGTGGAAGTTTGCCGGATAATTCTTCACAGCGCGCTTCATCCTGCTCAATCAGCAGCACACTGACACCTTCTTTTGCCAGCCAGGTCGACAGATAATAACCGATTCTTCCGCCACCGCAGATAATTACACGCTTTGCCTTGTGCGTGATAATGCCAAGATTGCGCAGAAGCTGTGTCAGCATCTCAGCAGTTGCCGTAATAAACAGATGATCCCCCTCCCGGAGAATAAAATGTCCGGATGGAATCTCCACAACCCCTCCGCGGCTCACTGCGCAGACAAGCACCTTGCATTTGACAACATTTTCCAGATTCATCAGTGCCACATCGCAGAGTTTACTGCCTTTTTGAATCCGCAGCTCCACGATTTCCACACGGCTTTTTGCAAATGTTTCCCTCTGCAGGAAGCCCGGATAGCGAATCAGCCGTTCAATCTCGCGCGCCGCCTGTTTTTCCGGATTCACCATAAGCGAAAGGGAATAGACATCCCGCATGGTAAAAATCTGCTTGCCGTATTCGGGATTGCGGATTCTTGCAATGGTGTGAATTCTCGGATTCAGACCATGGGCAGTCATACCACAGAGCAGATTGACTTCATCCGAACTGGTGGCTGCAATGAGCAGATCCGCCTTTTTCACATCCGCACTCTCCAACACGCGCATGGAGGCACAGTTTCCCTGTACCCCCATAACATCGTAACGCTCCACACTCGAATCCAGCACACGCTGGTTCGAATCGATCAAAGTCAGGTCATGTCCTGCCGCAGAAAGCTTCTGCGTCAGCGTGAGTCCGACCTTGCCATCACCGGCGATTATTATTTTCACAGATTTGTCCTCCGTTTATATTCTGTATTTAGACGTCCCACATTATAGCACATGGCATATAGAAATACAACCGAGGAGTTTTTGGTCTTTACTGCTTCTTATCCTCCTGATATTCCTCAAAACTGAGAATTACTTTAAACAGATCGCCGTCCATCTGCACCGCAAGATTTCCATGCATCAGCTCGGTCAGGCTTTTTGCGATAGAAAGCCCCAGTCCGTGTCCTTCCGTATTCCGGGAACTGTCTCCACGGACAAATCTTCCGAAAAGTTCCTCGCTGGTCATTTTCAGTCGATCCTTCGAAATATTGCGGAAGGTCATAATCACCATTCCGTGAAATTTTTCCAGCGTAACATACACACGTGTTCCCGGCTGTGCATACTTACATATATTTCCCATCAGGTTGTCAATGATCCGCCACAAATGTCTGCCATCCACATAGATTTCAACGGGTGGTTGCGGACATTCTACAACCATCTCCAGCTGATTTGCCTCTGCCTTTTCTGAAAATTCCCCGACAATCTGTGTCAGAACGACCGTTGCATCACATACTTCCGGATTCACCGGAAGATTTCCGGTAGATGCTTTGGATGCCTCCATCAGATCCTCAATCAGTTTTTTCAGACGGTTGGACTGTCGGTCAAGCACCTCAATGTACTCCCGCATTGTTTCACTCTCTGTCGGCTCCTTTTTGATCAGATCCACATAGTTGATAATGGAAGTAAGCGGTGTTTTAATATCATGGGAGACATTGGTGATCAGTTCGGTACGAAACCGCTCACTCTTCATTTTTTCTTCTACCGCCGCTGCAACTCCGGTCTGTACATTATTTAAATTTTCCGCATGTGTGCGCAGCTCATACATCATTTTTTCTGTATGGATCGGATGCGAATAATCACCTTTTGCAATCCGTTCCCCTCCGTCGAATATCTGTCGAAACTGCACCACAATCTTTAACAGTACGCCGTATTCCACAACTTTCCAGAGGAGATAGACCATGATAATTCCGCCATCCGCTCCGGCACACAGTAAAAGAAATGCTTCTATGAGGAAGACCACAAGAAATACAGCTGTGACTTTTACCGTCATAGACAGATTGGCCAAAAGCGCCAGTCTGATTTCATGCAGTTCTCTTTTTATCCGGCGAAACGGGTTTAAAAGCAGACGCAACAGCGTATAATGCCAGAATTTTCCTGCGCGGATTCTTGCAATGATACTGATCACATATTCATACACAATCAGTTCTGCCAATGCAAATGCAATTGTAAAAAATGAAATACAGAATACGATTCCTGCATTCTGCATAAGCAGATCTCCCATATAAAGGCATACCATACCGCAGCCCAAAAACGCAAGTCCTGAGATTCCTGTATAAATACCAAATGGTATATGGTCAATCCATCGAATCTGTACCGTATCGGAACCACGTTTCCATCCTGCCGATGCAAACAGAATGCCAAGAGAAAACACCCACACAAGAACACTCAAAAACAACCACAATCCCGAAATTTTCCGCACCTGTACCACAACGCCTGCAAGCGTATGTGCTTTCTGGAAAAACTGTGTTTTCCCGGAATCAATCACGATATGGGTTTCACCACCGACTTCCGGTGAAAACAAAGAGGATACCGTAGCTATGCTTCCCTTCAGGGAATCCGCTACCGTAAGATAAAGCGTATATTCCGTCGCCTCTTTCTCCTGATGTGGATTATAATAAATGCGACCCTGTTGATCTTCGTATGCAAATGAAAAATCCTGCCACTGGAATACCTTTGTCTTCGCATAGGTATCCGCAATGGATTCCTGCCGGATCGGATAAATTCCATCCTTTTTTGACCATAAGTAACCTGCCTCTAACCCATCAAAATCAAACCGCAGTTCGGATGATTTTAAATACGGTTCGAGCTTACCTTTTTTCAGCTGTTCTCCATTTTCCGCGCAATATCTGCCACCATCGTCCGATTCCCGGTAAGTATATTCCACATACGGTTCAAGATCCGACTCCTCTGGAACCGCGTAAAAAGAAAAGGAATTGATCCGAAACAGGGTATCGCCCGCATAACAATAAATCACACCATTATCATAGATAAAATGATCCACCTGCGTATAATGCTTGACTTTTTGCATGTACTGTCCCCTGTTTCTTCCAAGCAGCATATCCCAGAAAGAACGATCATTGGTATGAAACTCATTTTCATCTGTAAATTTCAGCCAGGCAAGTGCGGTTTCCTTATTTAAAGAGGTACCCGTGTAATTTCCACAGACAAGTTCGGTTTCTTTTCCATTCGGCTTGTTTTTTACAAGTGAATAAACGATATTTCCGTCATCAAATTTTTTCAGGGCATCTGCTTCGTCCTGTTCTTTTGAAATGCCGGTAACCGCATCCCCCATCCAATACGCATAGCTTCTAAGCAGCTCCGTATCCAGTGTTTTTTCAATGTCTTTCTGTGAGCCCTGCAAATCACTGTTCATGCCTAATGTAACTGTCACCACACTGGTCACGCCCACCAAAAATCCACTTACAATCGCAAGTACCATAGCCAGTAATCTGATGCCCTGCGATGATTTCCAGTTTTTGGACACATATTCCGGCTTTTTGGATTTTTTATCCTTTTTCTCATTCATTTTCTACATCCTCCATCTTGTATCCCCGTCCCCATACGACTTTTAAATAGCGTGGCTCCGCAGGATTATATTCGAGTTTTTCCCGAAGGTGCCGGATATGTACGGCTACCGTGTTTTCGACGCCGCACGGGCTGCCCTTCCACACGGCCTCATAAATCTGTTTCGGTGAATATACTTCCCCCGGATGTTCCATCAGAAGTTTTAAAATATCGTACTCTGTTCTGGTCAGACTGACAGGTTCTCCGTCCAGAGTGACTTCCTTTAATTTATCATCCAGCTCGATGCCGCCGGCGGACAGTTTTGTCCTCACCTTCTGTCCGCTTCCAAGCAGCATATACCGCCGGATCTGGGATTTCACTCTCGCCTGCAGTTCCACCGGATTGAATGGTTTCGTCACATAATCGTCCGCGCCCACGGTAAGTCCGAGTACCTTATCGGTATCCTCACTTTTGGCCGTCAGTAAGATCACCGGAACATTGGAAATTTCACGGATTTTGCACATCGCTTCTATCCCGTCCATTTCCGGCATCATAATATCCATCAGAACCAGCTGGATATCCTCCCGGTTTATAATTTTTAAGGCTTCCTTTCCGTTATAAGCCGAAAACACCTGGTATCCTTCACTTTTTAAATAAATCTGCAAAGCAGAAACAATATCCTTTTCATCGTCACAAACTAAAACATTATACATAAAAAAACCGCCACCTCGTATTCATGATTAATCATAGATACATTGTAGCGGTTTTTTTCTTAATTTCCAATGGGGCAAACCTTTAAGGTTTGCTTAAAATCAGGAATTATTCTTATTTTGATATCTTTTCTTCTTTTAGCCATGCATCAACGCTCTCATACAGACGCTGCATTCCATCTTCAACAACCAGCTTGGAGGTAGCCACATTCACGCGCAAAAATCCTTCGCCTCCCCTGCCATACTGATTGCCTCCGCTGACATACAGACCGCTGGTTTTGCGGATAAATTTTACAAACTGCCGGCCACTCTCCGTGATTTTGCGGCAGTCCAGCCACATGAGGTAAGTAGCATCTCCTGCAACCGGATGGATGAGTGGAATTTTCTCCTGCAGAAATTCCGTCACATACTGCTTGTTCTTTTCCACATATTCCCGCAGTTCATCAAGCCATTCTTCCCCATATTGGAAAGCGGCAATCGTTGCCTGAATTGCAAAAGCGTTCGGTTCTGCTACTTCGTCGGTGTTGAGCTGTCTCCACATTCTGTGATGCAGAATCGAGTTTTCTGCATAGACGGCAGCCGTCTGCAGCCCTGCCAGATTAAATGTCTTCGTCGGCGCAATGCAGGTAACACTGATGTCCCTGCAGGTATCATCCACAGAGGCAAACGGAATGTATTCTGTACCGGGTTTTGTCAGATCACAGTGAATTTCATCCGAGACAACAATGACATCATACTGCTTACATAATGCCCCGATCCGCGCCAGCGTCTCACAATCCCAGATGTTTCCTGCCGGATTCTGCGGATTACACAAAATCATAAGCGTCGTCTGCGGATCTGCCAGCTGCTGTTCAAGTTTTTCCCAGTCTACACGATATTCTTTTCCATCATAAAGCAGTTCGTTTTCCACGACATTTCTTCCGTTATTACGAATGGAATTGAAGAAATTATTATAGACAGGTGTCTGAATCAGCACATTTTCTGCCGGAGTCGTCAGTTTTCGGACAGCAGAAGAAAGTGCAGGGATTACTCCCGTTGTAAAGATCAGCTTCTTTGGGTCCATCCGAAAATGATGACGCTTTTCCCACCAGTTTACATAGCTGTCCGCCCATTCGTCCGGGATGACAGAATATCCATATACCCCGTGCGCCACGCGCTGTACCAGTGCCTCCTGTACTTCCGGCACCGTCTCAAAATCCATATCTGCCACCCACATCGGGAGTTCTTTGCGATCCACATCCCACTTGAGGGAATTTGTGCCTCTGCGGTTTGGTATTTTATCAAAATTATATTTCATAATCATCAGGTCTCCTTTTTCTGTCTCTCTATAATGCCTTATCATACCACTTCTGCATCATTTCTTCAATCATTGCAGTACCATCAGAAACGGAAAAAGAAGGGAAAAAATACCTCTTTTTCCGGTATTTTTTCCCTTCTTTTGTAAACAATCACCGGGCTGCAGCAGTCTGTTTTCAGCCTTCGGTCTTTGTTGTGCTCTCTTTGGACTTATAATAATCCTCAAACTTCTGATTTGCAGCATCCAATGTCTTCTGGCAGATGTCCGGAAGGTCTTTGCCCCATGCACCGGTTGCCTGCTTGAATCCCTTCTGCATGGCAGTCTGCATCTTCTTCATCTTTTCCACATCATCTCCAGCAAGGGCACTTGCAAAATCAAATAATCTCTCTGATGTCTGCTTTACTCCGTAATAGCCATCTTCGGAGATATCCTTCTGCGCCTGTGCCTTTGTTGCTGCATCAACCGTGAAATCTCCTTTTGCAAGGAACTTCCATATATCATCGCTGTTTGTTCCGTTTGCAACAGAAGAAGTAGCTGCCTGACCGGTCATCATTTTCTGCACGATGCTGATCAGCTGCTGCTGTCTGGACTGTGTATCCGCTTTCATCTGCTGTACGAGTGCCGCACGATCCTCAGCGCTCATCTTATTAATCGAATAGGTTGCTTTCTTATTGTCCTTGCTGCTGTCTGATTTATCATAGACTACACCGCTCTCATTTTTTTCTTCCGTCTTTGCCGTGGAGTCCTTCTTTGCAGCCGTCTCATTTTTGGTCACCGCATCGTTTTTATAGGATGCGTATACCTCTGTCTGCGTGTTTAACAAACCTGTTGTGTTTACACCCATACTCTCATCCTCCTTGAATTCTACCGGTCAATTCCATTTGTTTCCGGTTAAACTATGTTGGTATCTACTATAGATATCGGTTCTTTTCACAGAATCTTTATAGTTTGCTTTATTTTTGTTTCACAGTGACACGATAGGTCTTTCCAACGGCAGATTTTGTTCTGGCCTTCACCATCACATAGAGTTTCTGCCCCTTTGCAGCTTTTACGGTAAACTTCTGTCCGGTCTGTGCATAATCTTCCTGTTTGACCAGCTTCTTTTTCTGATTATATACACACACATTCCAGTATCCGCTGTCAGGAAGGCTTACTTGTATGGTCACCTTTCCCTTCTTTGCAGCCTTATATACAAAATAATCTTTATCCTTTACCGCATAATTATTCGCACTACAGGTCTTATTCTTTTTTACAGTTGTAGCTGTGGCAAAAGAATCATTGTATTCCTGTTCCCAGTTATCAGCCTTGTACTGATTGACTGTCACCGTGTATTCGTGTCCGCACGCATAATCATTGATATTCCGTTCTACCTTCAGGTAAATCTCTTTGCCTTTCCGGAAACTGAGCTTTGCAGTGGAAATCTGCAGATCATCCTCTGTTTCCACGGTCTGAAGCAGCTTCTTTTTCTCATCATATACGGAAAGTTTCCAGTACTGATTGTTTCCACCGTCCGCATTTATAAATTTGAAATTGAAATATCCACTGCCCGTGGCAACGTAGCGGTAGTAATCCACATCTTTTTTGCTGTTGATACTTCCATGCAGTGTCTTTCCGGCGGTAAGATCCGTGGCAAGCGCCATGGTATCGTTGGATTCCTTTTCCCAGCCTTCCGTTGCATAGTAATTGGAACGGATCTTGTACTGGTTTCCAACGCCGTAGCAGGTAACTTTCACATACACTTTTGCTCCCACCGGAAGGACATATTTACCGGAGGATACGGTTCTTGTATTGGTATCTTTCTGCAGTTCATTCATATTTTCATCATACAGATACAGATTCCAGAGTGCGGAAGATCCCTCCCCCTGAAAATCATATGTGAAATATCCGTTTTCCGGAATGGTATACTCATACCAGTCCACATCCGATGCTTTGTAGGAACTTCCATTGATCCAGCTGCCGTTCTGCAGGCTTGTCGCTGCCACCTGCGTATCGTTGTCTTCCTGTTCCCACTGTGCACTCTCCGTTGTTTTCACCTGAAGGGAATACTGATAATCCTGTGTCAGCTGATAATCTAAAATGGTAATATCCGTAGATTTCACACGCTCAACTTTGATATATACACTTCTGCCCGGTCTGAGATTATAAATTCTTGAAGTATAATTGGACGCCAGAGATTTTGTTTCCAGTTCCTGATTTCCATTGTCCGCATCATATACGGAAAAATTCCACTTTCCTTTTCCGCTTGTCTGTGCAAGATTTACAGTAAAATATCCGGCTTTTTCCGCAGTATACTTATAAAAGTGAACATTATTGGAAGTAGACAGCGTATCATACACCACCGTATCTGTCTTCAGCACCTCTGCTTTGGTATAGCTGCTGTATGTGCCGGTCGGTGTCTGATTGGTGGAAATGGATACATTGTCCGCTTTTACCGCCACCGGTGCCGCTGTAAAAACACAGCAGCATGCCAGCAGCAATGCCAGACCGCTTTTTTTCATGTTATGATTCATACGCATATTCCCTCTTTTACAGAGCTTTGATACGCTCCAGTGCCTTTACGGTGTTTTCATAATTTCCAAATGCCGTCAGTCGGAAATATCCTTCTCCGCTCGGTCCGAAACCGGATCCCGGAGTACCAACAACATTTGCATTCTCCAGCAGATAATCAAAGAACTCCCAGGAAGTCATCTGATCCGGAGTCTTTAACCAGATGTATGGTGCATTTACACCACCAAATACGGTATATCCGGCATCCTTTAATCCTTCCTTAATTGTCTTTGCATTCTTCATATAGTAAGCAACCTGCTCCTTTAACTGTGCTTTTCCTTCCTCAGAATATACAGCCTCACCGGCACGCTGCACAATGTACGGAGCACCGTTGAATTTGGTTCCGTGACGTCTTGCCCACATGTCGTGCAAAGAAACTTCCCCGCACTTTAAATCCTTCGGAACTACAGTATATCCCAGACGAACACCGGTAAATCCTGCATTCTTTGAAAAACTGTGCAGCTCAATAGCGCAGGTTCTTGCACCCTTGCACTCATAAATGGAATGTGCCACATTGTCCTCACTGATATAAGCTTCATAAGCGGCATCATAAATGATTACGGCGCCAACTTTATTGGCATAGTCCACCCATTCCTGCAGCTGATCCTTTGTAAGCGTTGTTCCGGTCGGGTTATTCGGCAGACACAGATAGATCATGTCCGGTGTCTTCTTTGGGAACTCCGGTACGAAATGATTTTCTGCTGTACATGGCATGTAAATGACATCGCTCCATGTGCCGGTCTCCTTGTCGTAAGTACCGGTTCTTCCAGCCATAACGTTGGAATCCACATAAACCGGGTATACCGGATCACAGACCGCAATCTTGTTGTCCTGTCCGAAAATCTCCTGAATATTTCCGGAATCGCTCTTTGCTCCGTCAGACACAAAAATTTCATCTGCTGCAACCTCACAGCCTCTTGCTGCATAATCGTTCTCTGCGATTGCCTTGCGCAAAAATTCATATCCCAGATCCGGTGCATAGCCGTGGAATGTCTCGGCATGTCCCATCTCATCTACCGCTTTATGCATAGCCTCAATGATTGCAGGAGCCAGTGGCTGTGTAACATCACCGATTCCCAGACGGATAATGTTCTTGTCCGGATTTGCCTCCTGATATGCATTTACTTTTTTTGCAATTGTGCTGAATAAATAGCTGCCCGGCAGCTTCTGATAATTCTCATTTACATGAAACATAATTTCGTTCTCCTTCTCTAATTTTCCATCAGTATCACTTTAACATTTTCTTCTTTTAATGTAAAGACCAGCCAAAAAAGCCAGATAAGATCCCTACCCTTCCTGCAGAAGACTTAAGATCATCTGCGCCACCTCGACCAGACCGGTTCCGTTGTCCATACTTCTTTTCTGAATATATTTATGTGCTTCCTCTTCCGTAAAAGAGTTTCGTGCCATAAGGAGTTCCTTTGCCTTGCGAATGATCTGCTGATCCTCCTGCGAACGGTGTTTCGGCTGCTGCCGCATTCTCCTTCTGCGCCTCTGGATATCTCCCTCCATCATTTCAATTGTCTGCAACAGTTCATGCACTTTCATCGGCATGGAAAGACAGACCAGATTGCTTACCTCTCTCTCCTGAATGGAAGACGGAGAAGCGATCAGAAGCATCTGAAACTCCGGTGGCAGATAATCGTGAATTTCCATATACATCATATCCATAAACCGGCATCCGCAGATCAGTATTCCACACTCCAGATTGTTTACGCTTGCCAGTGCCTGCGCACCGGTAGTACAGACTGCCTGCACGGAATACCCGCTCTGTGTCAATATTTTTTTTATGCCCGCTGCCACTTCCGGTTTCGAAAAGGCAATTACAATGTTACTCACGATCCGATCTCCCGTTAAATCTTATACAGATACTCTTCGATCTCCCAGCCGGTTACCTGTGTACGGTACTGCATCCATTCTGCCTCTTTTGCCTCGATCAGTTTGCTGCTGATATGTTCTCCAAGCACTTCTTTTATAAAAGCATCTTTCTGCAATTCACAGATGGCCGCATGAAGATCGGCCGGAAGCGACTCGATTCCTCTGCTTGCTTTTTCTTCCTCCTTCAGTTCATAGACATTTTCCGGCACTTCTTCCGGTGGCTCAATTTTATTTCTGATACCGTCAATTCCGGCTGCAAGACATACCGCAAGGGCCAGATACGGATTGGCTGCCGGGTCCGGGCTGCGCAGTTCCACACGGGTTTCCTCTCCCCGGGAAGCAGGAATACGGATGAGCGGGCTGCGGTTTGTCGCAGACCATGCAATATAACATGGTGCCTCATATCCAGGTACCAGCCGCTTATAGGAATTTACCAGCGGATTCATGATAGGAGTCACACCTTTCATGTGCTTCATGATACCGCCAATAAAATAATAGGCTTCTTTACTCAGGCCCATTTTTCCATCCGGATCGTGGAAAATATTATGTCCGTCTTTGGACAGGGACATATTGATATGCATTCCGGAACCATTAATCCCGTATTTCGGCTTCGGCATAAAGCTTGCAAACAGACCGTGCCGCTTGGCAATTGTCTTAACCGCCAGTTTGAATGTCATGATATTATCTGCCGTCTGCAGTGCCTCATCATACTTAAAGTCAATCTCATGCTGTGCGGGTGCTACCTCATGGTGGGAAGCTTCGATCTCATACCCCATATCTTCAAGTGTCAGCACCATATCACGTCTGGCATTTTCTCCCAGGTCTACCGGACCGAGATCAAAATATCCGGCTTTTTCGTGGGAAAGTGTTGTCGGCTGGCCATTCTCATCCTGATGGAACAGGAAAAACTCGCACTCCGGTCCCACATTAAATGTATATCCAAGGTTTTTTGCTTCCTCAATCTGACGCTTTAAGATATAACGGGAGTCCCCCGTAAACGGTGTTTTGTCTGCACAGTAAATATCACAGATAATACGTGCTACTTTTCCCTGCTGCGGGCGCCATGGGAAAATGGTAAATGTGTCCAGATCCGGATACAGATACATGTCTGACTCCTCAATCCGTACAAATCCCTCAATGGAAGAACCGTCAAACATACACTTGTTATTCAATGCTTTCTCCAGCTGACTGGATGTAATTGCTACATTCTTTAATGTTCCGAAAATATCCGTAAACTGCAGACGGATGAATTCCACATCCTCTTCTTCCACAATTCTGAAAATATCTTCCTTGGTATATCTGCTCATATATTTTTCTCCTTTTCTGCGTTACATTTGCTGATATATGTTAATACCTGTTCATAAGACATCGGACCGCCAAACAGATCCAGCGCACTTCCAATGGTGACGTTCAGCCGGTTTCTTCCAAGCTGTGAAATTTCTTCCAGATCTTTAAAACTGTGAACGCCTCCGGCATAGGTGATCGGAATTTTTCCCCAGTCTCCCAGAAACTGTGCCAGGGGTTTTTCAATTCCACCGGATTTTCCTTCCACATCCACGGCATGCACCAGAAACTCGCTGCACCGGGAACTCAGTTTTTCCAGAAGTTCATTCGTCACACGCTCTGTGGTAAATTTCTGCCACCGGTCGGTTACAATATAATAGCCCGGTTCTTCTGCATCTGCCCGGTATCTGCACGACAGATCAAGTACCAGATGTTCCTTTCCCACAGCCTGTTCCAGCCGGTTCAGACAATCATAGTCAATCCGTCCGTCCCGGAAAACAAACGAAGTCACAATCACTGCAGATGCGCCAGCTTCCAGAAATTCGGACGCATTGGCATCGGTAATTCCTCCGCCGACCTGCAATCCCCCCGGATAGGCACGCAGAGCCGCCAGCGCCTGATTTTTGGTTTCCTCATAATAAGGGCTGTCTTTTGCATTCAGTAAAATGATATGTCCGCCGCGAATTCCCCGGCTCTGATACATCCGTGCATAAAACGGTGCATCCTGCCCGGAGACAAAATTTTCACTTGCCTGATCTCCGGCATCCCGCAGACTGCTTCCGACAATCTGTTTTACCTTTCCGTTGTGAATATCAATACATGGTCTGAATTCCATCCGATTTTGTCCTCTTTTCAAAAAATGGGCATAGAAAGACCCTGTCCGGACTCCCTTGCCCTTATTAAAATAATACATCTTCACTTTTTATGCTGTTTCTCCGCTATCATAACATAATTTTTACTTGACAGCAATCCATTATTTTGCTATCATCATTAAAATTGTTATTGTACATAATAGGTGTTTTGGACGATAACAGACGTTACACAAAATTACATACAAACTACATATAATAGAAGAAAGCGAGGATTTTAGAAAATGGGAACTATTATCGGCGAAGGAATTACATTTGATGACGTTCTTCTGGTTCCTCAGTATTCTGAGGTTACCCCAAACCTGATCGATCTGAAGACACATCTGACAAAGAAGATCGTACTGAACATTCCTATGATGAGTGCAGCCATGGATACCGTTACGGAGTCAAAAATGGCGATTGCAATGGCAAGACAGGGTGGTATCGGAATCATTCATAAAAACATGTCCATTGAAGCACAGGCAGATGAGGTCGATAAGGTAAAGCGTTCAGAAAACGGTGTTATCACAGACCCATTTTTCTTATCTCCAGACAATACATTACAGGATGCTGACAACCTGATGGCAAAGTTCCGTATCTCCGGTGTTCCGATCACAGAGAACGGTCGTCTGGTCGGCATCATCACGAACCGTGACTTAAAGTTCGAAACCGATTTCACAAAGAAAATCAGTGAATCAATGACCTCCGAAGGTCTGATCACCGCTCCGGAAGGAATTACCTTAGAAGAAGCCAAAAAGATTCTTGCAAAAGCCAGAAAAGAAAAACTTCCGATTGTTGACAAGGATTTCAACTTAAAAGGTCTGATCACCATCAAAGATATTGAAAAACAGATCAAGTATCCGCTTTCTGCAAAGGATGATCAGGGACGTCTTCTCTGCGGTGCCGGTGTCGGTATCACCGGAAACATGATGGAGCGTGTCGATGCCCTGGTTGCTGCCCATGTCGATGTCATCGTTGTCGATTCCGCACACGGTCATTCCAAAAACATTCTGGAAGCCGTAAAGAAGATCAAGGCAAAATACCCGGATCTGCAGGTTATCGCCGGAAACATTGCAACCGGTGCTGCTGCACAGGCACTGATTGATGCCGGAGCTGATGCAGTTAAAGTTGGTATCGGACCTGGTTCTATCTGTACCACACGTATCGTTGCCGGTATCGGTGTTCCACAGATCTCCGCAATCATGGACTGCTATGAAGTTGCAAAGCAAAGTGGCATCCCTGTCATCGCCGATGGTGGTATCAAATACTCCGGCGATATGACAAAGGCTATCGCAGCCGGTGCAAACGTATGTATGATGGGTTCCATGTTTGCAGGATGTGACGAAGCACCTGGTACATTTGAGCTCTTCCAGGGAAGAAAATACAAAGTATACCGTGGTATGGGTTCCATCGCTGCCATGGAAAACGGAAGCAAAGACCGTTACTTCCAGGAAGGTGCAAAGAAACTTGTTCCGGAAGGCGTAGAAGGCCGTGTTGCTTACAAGGGAACACTTGAAGATACCGTCTTCCAGCTGATCGGTGGTATCCGTTCCGGTATGGGTTACTGCGGATGTCCTACCATTGAGGATCTCAAGGAAAGAGGTAAATTTGTCAAGATTTCCGCTGCTTCCCTGCGTGAGAGCCATCCACACGATATTCATATTACAAAAGAAGCTCCAAACTACAGTACCGATGACAATAAATAAATCATAATAAATATAATTTGAGGTGAATTTTATTGGGCCCCAGTGAGACAGGTCAATTAATTACAGTGATTATCCTGCTGTGTCTGTCGGCGTTTTTTTCGTCGTCAGAGACAGCTCTTACAACCGTAAACCAGATTCGTATGCGTACCCTTGCAGACAATGGCGATAAACGCGCTGCACGGGTATTGCGTGTAACCGGAAATCCGGGAAAAATGTTATCTGCCATTCTGATCGGAAACAACATTGTGAACCTTTCGGCATCTTCCATTTCAACCTCCCTTGCCATCCATCTTTTTGGAAACACGGGTGCGGGAATTGCCACAGGTATTCTTACGTTTTTAATACTGATCTTTGGTGAAGTAACACCAAAAACCATGGCAACCATCAAAGCAGATTCTATGTCTTTGACAGCGGCCGCTCCGATTGGATTTCTGATGAAAATACTTACTCCTGTTATTTTTATCATCAACAAGCTCTCTCTCGGACTGATGTTTCTGCTGCATGTCAATATTAAAGATGCACAGAAAAAGATGACAGAAGAAGAACTCCGCACTATCGTGGACGTAAGTCAGGAAAATGGTGTCATCGAACATGAAGAACGGGATATGATTCATAACCTCTTTGATTTCGGTGATGCAGAAGCCAAGGAGATCATGGTTCCGCGAATCGATATGACCTTTGTTCAGGCAGATGCCACCTATCAGGAAGTACTTGATATCTTCCGTCAGGATATGTTTACACGCCTTCCTGTTTATGAAGACTCGACCGACAATGTAATCGGAATCATCAACATGAAAGACTTCCTGTTACAGAATGATACCCCGGAATTTTCCGTACGAAACCTTCTGCGGGAGCCATATTTTACATATGAGCACAAAAATACTGCAGATCTGTTTCTGGAAATGCGTAAATCCTCCATTTCTCTTGCGATTGTGCTGGACGAATACGGAGTAACCGCAGGACTCATTACTTTAGAAGACCTGTTGGAAGAAATTGTAGGGGAAATCCGCGATGAATATGATGCCGATGAAGAAGACGATATCACCCGGATCAGTGATCGCGAATTCTATGTACTTGGTTCCGCCAATCTCAACGATGTCAGTGAAGCGCTTTCCCTGCACTTTACTTCGGATGATTATGACACCATAGGAGGATATTGTCTGGGTCTTCTCGATCATCTGCCGGAAAAAAACGAAATCATTTTAACAGATAATAATATTCTTCTCCGTATTGACCGGATGGAAAAAAACAGAATCGAACGGATTTATATCCGGCTTCCGGAGCCGCTGGAGGAAACAAGTTCCGAACAAAAGTCTGAAGAATAATCCGTAAATTCTGAGGGCTGCTTTGGCAGCCCTCATTTTTTATGCCAGCAGCTGTCGAAGCCACACACGAAGAGAATCCTCCGTGATCCATTTCGAATCTCCGGCAAGACCTCCCCTTTCTTTTGGAATCAGATTCTGTCCGGCATCCTCAAAATATTTTTTGCTGATAAACCGGCAATGAAACGAAATAATCTTTCCCCTCGGAAAATCTTCATCCAGATCTTTCGGTTTTACCGGATCGGGATCTCCGGAATCCGGTTTCGGATCTTCCCTGTCAGTCCCCGGAGTTTCCGGATCAGGGTCTGTTGGATCAGGTCCTGCCGGATCAGGGTCTGTCGGGTCAGGTCCTGTCGGATCAGGGTCTGTCGGGTCAGGGTCTGTCAGATCATCTGTGTTCTCCGTCTTCCACACTCCATAAAGATCAATTTTCGGACTGTATCTGATTATCCAGCTGTCCTTTACCACTGCCCCACATTTTAAGTCTGCTTTTTTTGCATCCGGCTTCATTGCCCATCCAACCAGTTTTTTTCCTTTCGTTTTCCACCCGATATTTTCCAAAGGCACTTTTCCATAACCATACGTCATTGTCTGCACATCCATTTCCGTATCATCTTTTGAACTGTTCCGGTGAAAGAAAATCTGCAGTTTCTTTTTCTGTCCATAGGCCACACACCGCACATCATTTGTCACATAAAATTCCTGTTTCTCTCTATCCCCGTAACAATCTCCTCTCCATTCTGCAAAATCATATCCTTTCTTTGCTTTTGCCTTTAAACATGCCGTGTATCCATAACAATACTCTCCACCACCGGAAACCGATGCAATCCCTTCTCCTGCAATCGCATCCACCCAGAAAAACAATCCCTGAATTTCTTTGTGGAAATAATTGTGAAAGGAAGTGTATGACTCTCTGCTCCAGCTTTCCGCACCGGAAATTCCCTGATAAGTCGTATATACTTTTCCAGAAACCGGCCCCTGATCATTCATGGTTCCCTGCGCTTTTCCTTTCCTTACCACAATCATACAGGCATCCATCACCATAGACGCTTTGCCTTTATTTAATGCCTGACTTGCCTTTGCATTCAACCGGTCCTTCAGGTCTCCCAGTGTCAGCGCATACAGATTATATTCTGCACCACCTTTTCTGACACGATGCACCGCATACATATAGTTTCCGCCTAGTTTAAAATACATCGTCTGCAGTTTTTTCCCGGAAGAATCCTTTACCGACAACTTCCATCCGATTGTCCGGTAGCGGATATCCGAACTTGCCAGATTTGCTTTGGTTGCATAATAGATCATCCCATCGGTTTCCGAGAACGGGAAAAAGCATACATTATTTCCATACTCCTGATAATAACTGTATGCATTTTCTGATATTCCAGCATAAATTTCCGTCTGTCTGAACGGAAGAAATGTCACCAGCAATGCCACGACCATCCCGAACACCACAATTTTTATCTTTTTTTCCATTAACCGATTGCCACCTCCCAATATTCACATAATAATCTTCCGTTTTCATCCTGCTGTCCCCCGGTATATACCCCGATAAACTGATATATCTTCTCTCTTTTTGCAAGTGTTTTTGTATAATCCGGAAGTTCCTTTTCCGACGGAAATACACACACCGCTTTCTCCTGCATAGTAATTTTCCTGACCGGACAGTCCTTCTTTTGTAAAAAATCTTTTATCAGCCTGTCCAATTCCTTTCCCCCGAGCTTTCCCTTGGTCCACTTACGCATCAGAACATCCATTTCCTTTTTGATATTACGGTCAGTAACGCTTCCATCGCTCTGGTAATACAGCCATTGCGGTGTCAACAGATCCGTATCCTGTCTCTGTTTTCCTGTTATGAGGGCCGGATGTGAAATATCTCCTGCATGCGCTGCAGAAGATACATATTTTCCGTCACACAGCACAGATAATAACAGGGAAAACAGCATTGCGGTCACACATGCTGCAATTGTCAGTGCAAGGATCAACGCATGTTTTCCTTTGGTTGTCAGTCTCCCTTTTCTGCTCATACCTCCTCCTCTTGCGGCCATATTTCTTCCGTCTCTGTTTCCTCTTCGATTACTTCCGTCTCTACCAGTATCGTTTTATCGCATGCTATGGACTTATGAAATCCTCCCGGAAGTACAAAATCCTCTGTTACCCGTACTGAAATAACACCCGAAACCATATCACAGCTTTTTACATCAATGGAAACCCTTGATGCCGTATGTAACTGCTGCCGGATTTCCTGCCGGACAAATGCTTCAACCTCCGTGTCCGACACTCCAGTCGCATAATACCGGTTCAGATGATATTTAAGTACCTGCGAAATACAGTTTTCCATTTCATTTTTTCTTGTGGAAATACTGTAGATACTCAGACAGGAAACGATCGTATAAACTGCGATCATACAGCCTAGTATTCCTAATATTATGTTTTTCATCGACTCCTCCAGTACCCTTCAAACGCTCCCGTGTCTGTTTCACACAGTGCGCGGCTCTTTGGAATTCCCTTTTCCACAACCACGCTGATTTCCGACACCAGCGCAATCAATACCAGTGCCGTCACAACCGCGATTGCCGTGCCTGCGTATTGTCTGATCAGTTCTTTCATCAACAGCCTCCGTTTCCCCAAACCTCGATCATCTGCATAATCAATCCCTGTCTGGACAGCAAAAACTGTCCCAGCGTGCCCAGAAAAACAACTCCTCCCACCGCAGCCAGTACCGCACCGCCGTATTCTTTTACCACTGCTGCCATATCCTATACCCCCGCAATCAATTGCAGAACTTTTCCGAGTCCTGCCACAACCCCTGTACCAATCACAAATAAAATTCCGCCAATTCCATATTCTTCTATGATCTGTTCCATCTTATTTTTCTCCTTTACTTTGCATAGCTTACAAATGTATGCTGTCTGTTAATTCCCAGGAAGGCAACCTGAAACGGAAACTGCATTTCGACTTTTGCCATATCAACCCCATCCATTCCATAAGGTATCTGACTGACCTGCGAAACGGTTGCCACCGTGGAATTTTCATTAAAAAATGTTACTTTCAGCTGATATCCGGCTTCCTCACTCTGCAAAAAACACTGTCGTACCACACCGGTATTAAAATCACTGTTTTCGATCTCATCAACAATTCGTGCCTGCATATCCTGTGCATTCATTACTTCCATATAGGCTGCCAGAATTCCCATTGCTGTCACCGCCATAAAAAGAGTCAGGAATACTCCCATGAATGCCTTTATGATCTGGCTCATTTTGTATCCTCCTCCCTTTTATCCAAGTCCTGCCCCTGACAGAAATGTCATCATAAACACTGCCATATCCACAAGAAGTTTTAATGACGCTGTCAATACCGGTGCAAGAAACAACAGATACATTCCACTGCTCAGATTTTTAAGCCGTCCCTTTTCTGCGACATCCAGCATCTCCAGATTCCGGTCAATCAGTTCCCCGATCTGCCGGTCTGCCCTGCCACTGTTTCCCATGGAAACGGAAAAGAGCATACTCATGGCAGAATGTACTTCCGGTATCTGAAAGCTTTTCAAAAACCGATGGTAGGGAAGCACGGACTCCGGTTCCATTTCCAGCTGGCCAACCAGTATATCCAGATCCCGTCGCAACACCGGCGGAACATGCTCCTGTGATTTCTGCAAAGCAACCTGAACATTTTCACTCTGCAAAAGCAGTACAATATCCATCAGCCATCCCGGAAATGCACACTTGATACTGCGTACCAGCGTTTTTCTGGCAACCGCCCGTCCTACCCGGTGCTGATTTGCCATCAGAGCAACCAGAAGCAGTGCCGCCGCTGTCATCAGCTGATACCCAAAATAATATGCAGCTGCTGCACCTGCCGCCGTCACAACAGCCAGAACCACCGACAAACGTTTCTCTTTCCGCTCATCATACCGGTAATATTCTTCTATTTTCTTTGCATCTGCCTCATCGGTATGTCCATCCAGGGCCAGCCAGTCGATGGCGAGATATTTCTGCGCTCTTGTAAAAATCAGATCATCAAGGATCACAACTACAATCGTAAGCACCTGAGAAATCAAATTTTTACTGATATCAATTTCCATAACCGGCAGATATAAAATCATCCCGCATATCAACAATGACGCAGCAATTGACATTACAATATCCACAAACATTTTCCTGCGTTCCTTCATAGAACCACAAATCCGCTGCTCCCATCTCTTTTTATCCGCCAGAAGCAATTCCACCGGTCTTTCTATTGCTCCTCCGTAAATCTCTACATGTACAATAAAATCATGTACATTTTTTATCCGGCTGCAGGCATATTCCCGTTCGATCATCTGCAGGGAATCCCGCATTACGTCAGTTTCATCAAATGTCATATGCATATGATCAATGGCTTTTTGGAGAACTCCGCGCATCGGACCATCCACCATCGCCGCATCTACATTCACCAGTGCTCTCTCCACTTTTTCTTCTTTGACGAAAGCATACAACAGCATATCCAGGTACTCGGATACCTCCTCAAATTTTCTCTCGTATACGATCTTTTTTTTGTACCATTTCCGGTGTCCGGAAATCCGAAGCAGCAGAAAACCGCCAATGACAACCGTCGTAATCCAGTGAAGTTTTAAGAGCAGATGCAGCGCATACAGAGCCGACAGTACAACCAGATAAATCATGTTTCCACCTCCCTGTCTGCATCCTTTCCAAGCTGCTGGTCCAAAAGGCTGCAAAGCAGCGGGTTGTCAACTCCCTCTCTTTTAAACCGCCGCAACAGCGATTCCGGAAATTCTTTCAGCACCAGTTTTCCATCGGTCACTGCCATAATAATTTTGTTTTTTTGGCCTTCTCTGTCAAAAAAACATACCTGGTCAATATAACGGTACACCTGACCGGCCCCGTTCTTTTTCTTTCGGATCAAAACCCCGACATCCATTGCCTGATAGATATCGTTTTCCAGACGGTCCGCATCCACACGCGTTTCAAGCATATTTAAAATCCGGTCCGGGATATTCCGGACATCGTCCGTATGCAGGGTGGTCATTCCCCGTACTCCCGTTGACCACCCTTCCAAAAGGTATTTCACCTCTTTGGAACGTGCCTCCGAGAGCATGATCCATTTGGGATTTAACCGCAGGCTTGCCTTGATCGCATCCGCATAATCAAACCGGTCATTGACCCGCATCTCAATACAGTCTTTCCCCGGATTCGTTGCGGAATACCGGATCTCCATGGTATCTTCGATTGTGATGACACGCTCATTTCCCGGAACATATTGGGAAAAAAATTTTACACACTCCGTCTTTCCAATTCCCGGCATCCCGCAAAAAATCAGATTCATTTTCGTCAGCACGCAATTAACCAATACTGCAAGAATATCCCTGCTGCAATACTGTTCCTGCAGTGCCTTTTCTGCTGTCAGCCGAATGACCGGCGGTGTTTTCCGGATGCTGATACTGCGCCCGGAACGTGCGATCGACTCATGCAGAACTGTCACCCGCAGCTCACTGGTTTCTGCCTCCAGCTCCGGATTCTGCTTGTTAAACTGCTGACTGACCACATTTGCAATCCGCTGGGTAAACTGTTCTACAAATGCTAAAGTCATATTCTCATCCACATACGCCTGATTCACCCGGTAACGTTCGTTATAGATATTGGTCAGCCAGATCTCCCGCCCATTGTAATCGACATCTGTGATCTCTTCGTTCGCAATATATTTCCACAATGGACCGAAATACTCTTTTCCAAGTTCCATACAGCCTCCTTAGGGTGTCGGCAGACCGGTATTTTTGTTCGCCTGGTCAATAAAATTTTTCACCAGTGTCTGAAACGCACTCCCGATGGGTCCGCTTGTGTCCGTTCCCACAACTGCTGTAATGACAAGGATCACTGCAAGAATCGCTACCACGGTAATTAAAATACCGCCATATTCCTGAAATATTTCTTTCATATTTTCATTTTCCTCCTGTATGAAGGACGTTCTTATGGGAAACCACAGAAGAATATCTGTGGGCACAAAAAATGCGGCGATTGCATCACATGCATTGCCGTACTGAAAAAAGATATTTTTACTATACCGTTTTTTGGGTTTTTGTAAATAGTTCTTTGGTACTAAAAAAGGACTTCCGCACCGGGAAGCCCTTCTTTTTGCTTTTACCTTAGTCATTCACTCTATTTTTCTGCCAGAAATTTTTCTGCTGCAACCATGCGTACCACAACAACAAATACATTTGCTGCCTGCTCAAGTTCGGCAAGCGACGGATACGTCGGTGCAATACGGATGACAGAATCCTTCGGATCTTTTTTGTAAGGGAACGGGGAACCCGCACCAGTCAGTACCACCCCTGCCTCTTTACACTTTGAAACAATCTCCTTTGCGCATCCTTCCGGTGCCTCGAAGGAAATAAAATATCCTCCAAGCGGATGCATCCATGTACCGATTCCGCGGGATGCCAGTTCATCGGAAAAGATCTTCTCAACAAGCTCAAATTTCGGACGAATCAGATCTGCCTGTTTTTCCATATGTGCCTTGATGCCATCAACATTCTTAAAAAACTTCACATGACGCAGCTGGTTAATCTTATCATGGCCAATGGTCTGAATCGTCAGACGCTTCTTGATATCTGCAATGTTTGTCTCTGAGGAAGCGATTGCTGCAATACCGGAGCCCGGGAAGCTGACTTTGCTGGTAGAACAGAATTCAAATACCATATCCGGATTTCCTGCCTTTTTGCACTCCTCTAAAATATCCAGAATCTGTGCCTGGTCCTCTTTGTAGAGATGATGTACCACATAGGCATTATCCCAGAAAATACGGAAATCTGCGGCTGCCGGCTTTAAGGCTGCAAATCTGCGGACCGTCTCATCCGAATAGACCACACCCTGTGGATTGGAATATTTCGGCACACACCAGATTCCTTTTACCGTCTCATCGTTATTCACATATTTTTCTACCAGATCCATATCCGGTCCATTCTCTGTCATTGGGATGTTGATCATCTCGATACCAAATGTCTCTGTGATGGCAAAATGTCTGTCATATCCCGGAACCGGGCAGAGGAATTTTACCTTATCGAGCTTACACCATGGAGTGTTGCCACAAATACCAAACATTTCTGCACGGGCAACCTGATCATACATGATATTCAGGCTGGAGTTACCATATATAATCACATTTTCCGGTTTCGTTCCGATCACATCTGCTATCAGTTTTTTAGCTTCCGGAATACCATCAAGGACACCATAGTTTCGCAGATCGGTGCCGTTTTCACTCTTTAATGCAGTCTTGGAATCAAGCACATCAAGCATTCCCATGCTTAAATCAAGCTGGTCTGCTCCCGGCTTTCCTCTGGACATATCCAGTGCAAGACCCATGCCTTTTATTTTTTCATATTCGGCTTTGAGTGCGGTCAGCTCCTGTGTGAGTTCCTCTTTGCTCATCTCCTGATAGGTTTTCATGGTAAGTTTTCCTCCTTATTATTCCTCTGGATTTTCTTTGATTTTTTTATAATAGGCGCGAATCTGCTGCTCATATCCGTTTTCCGACGGCTCATAAAAAACCTCACCGGTCAGTCCGTCCGGCAGATACTGCTGCTTCACGTAGTGGTTTTTATAATCATGGGCATATTTGTAACCTTTTCCGTGCCCAAGCTTTCCTGCCGATTTGTAGTGGGCATCCTGCAAATGCACCGGTACCGGCGGTGTCTTTGTCTCCTGCACTACACGCATGGCCTTATCAATGGCATTGATCGCGGAATTACTCTTTGGCGCACTTGCCATATAAGTAACTGCCTGTGCCAGTACAATCCGTGCTTCCGGCATTCCGAGCCGCTCCACCGCCTGTGCCGCAGCTACTGCAACCTGCAATGCCTGCGGATCCGCATTCCCGATATCCTCAGATGCCAGAATCATGATTCTTCTGGCAATAAATTTCACATCTTCCCCCGCATAAAGCATCCGTGCCAGATAATACACCGCGGCATCCGGATCTGATCCACGCATGCTCTTGATAAAAGCAGAGATCGTATCATAGTGATTATCTCCCGTCTTATCGTAGTTGATGACCCGCTTCTGAATGCACTCACTGGCCACATCCAGTGTAATGTGAATGATCCCATCCTCACTCCGGTCCGTGGTCAGAATTCCAAGTTCAATGGCGGTCAGCGCTGCACGCGCATCTCCGTTTGCCATGTCAGCTAAAAACTCCAGCGCATCATCATCCATCTGTGCATGGTAAGAACCCATGCCCTTTTCCGTATCATTGACCGCCCGAAGCAGCAATGTACGGATATCCTCCGTGGAAAGTTTCTTTAACTCAAAAATGACGGAGCGCGACAAAAGCGCAGGATTCACTTCGAAATACGGATTTTCCGTTGTGGCTCCGATCAGAATGATCGTGCCGTCCTCGACAAACGGAAGCAAATAGTCCTGCTGTCCCTTGTTGAAACGATGAATCTCATCGATAAACAGGATCGTTTTCTTTCCATACATGCCCTGATTGTTTTTTGCCGCGGCAACCACTTCCTCCATGTCTTTCTTGCCCGCCGAAGTCGCATTGATCTGCATGAACTCTGCACTTGTGGTATTGGCAATCACTTTCGCCAGCGTCGTCTTTCCCGTACCGGGCGGTCCGTAAAAGATGATGGAGCTGAGTTTATCCGCTTTGATCGCACGGTACAGCAGTTTGTCTTTCCCGACGATGTGCTGCTGCCCGACAACCTCATCAAGTGTGGTCGGACGCAGCCGTGAGGCAAGCGGTGACTCATCCTTCATATTCTGTTGTCTCATATACTCAAATAAATCCATTCGTATCCAATCCCCATATGAATATCATTCAAGATCTTTTTGAATAATTTTTGTGTGTATCCTGCATTTTTATTCTTTGCAGGAATTTTTCCACAAACTTCTTTACGCTTTGTTCTTTGCGATATTTCTATGTAATTTCTATTATTCTTTCATTTCCCGCTTATCTCATTTTGAAAGAAAAAGCGTCAGGAAATTCATTTCATCCTTATAAGGATACATGATTTCCTGACGCTTGACAAGTTATTATTGAGATTTTTTTACATAAATATTGCTTTTATTTTTGTACAGATGCTGTAAGTGCACCATCCTTCACGTCAATGAGGATCGTATCTCCCTGCCGTACCTGATCTTCGAGAATCAGTTTTGCAGAGAGGGTCTCTACATGCTTTTGCAGGAACCGCTTCAATGGTCTTGCACCATAAACCGGATCGTAACCATGTTCAACCACAAAGTGTTCCGCTTCCGGTGACAATGCCACCTTGATCTCACGATCAGAAAGACGTTTGTTCAGATCATCCATCAGCAGACGGATGATGCCACCAATATTTTCTTTTGACAGTGGCTTAAACATAATAATCTCATCCAGACGGTTCAAAAATTCCGGTCGGAAATGTCCCTGCAGATCTTCCATGACTTCTTTTTCTGCCTCCGGCGAAATGTTGCCGTCTGCATCAATGCCATCCAGCAGATACTGCGATCCAAGGTTACTGGTCATAATAATGATCGTGTTCTTGAAATCTACGGTACGTCCCTGTGAATCTGTGATCCGCCCGTCATCAAGTACCTGTAACAGTACGTTAAAGACATCCGGATGTGCCTTTTCCACCTCATCAAACAGGACAACAGAATACGGTTTTCTCCGCACGGCTTCTGTCAGCTGGCCGCCTTCATCGTATCCGACATATCCTGGAGGCGCTCCGATCAGACGAGACACGGAGTATTTCTCCATGTATTCACTCATATCAAGACGCACCATGTTGGATTCATCGTCAAACAGACTGGCAGCAAGTGCTTTTGCAAGCTCGGTCTTGCCGACACCGGTTGGTCCCAAAAACAGGAACGAACCAATTGGTTTGGTCGGATCTTTGATTCCGGCTTTGGAACGGATAATCGCCTCGGTCACTTTGGTAACACCATCGTCCTGGCCTACCACACGTTTGTGGAGTTCCTCATCCAGGTGCAGTGTCTTATTCCGCTCGCTTTCGCTTAACTTCGCAACCGGGATTCCCGTCCAGCGGGAAATGATCTTTGCAATCTCTTCATCGGTGACATTTTCGTGTACCAGAGACAGATCACGGTCTTTGAGTTTATCTTCCTCAATTTCCAGTTCTTTCTGTAATCCAGGCAGTTTACTGTACTGCAATTCCGCAGCTTTTTCATAATCTGCGTCACGCTGTGCTGCCTCAATCTCCTTCTTTGTGCTCTCAATCTGCTCTCTGACCTTGCTGACATTGTCAACTGCATCCTTTTCGGTGCTCCACTGCGCTTTTCTGGTATTAAACTCATCACGCAATTCTGCAAGTTCTTTCTGCAGATCTGCCAGACGCTCCTGACTCAGATGATCGGTTTCTTTCTTTAATGCCGTCTCCTCGATCTGCATCTGCATGATCTTCCGGTTCATCTCATCAAGTTCTGCCGGCATGGAATCCAGCTCCGTCTTGATCATCGCACAGGCCTCGTCGACCAGATCGATTGCTTTATCCGGCAGGAACCGGTCTGTAATATAACGGTTGGAAAGAACTGCTGCTGTAACAAGTGCAGAGTCCGTAATCTTAACGCCGTGGAATACTTCGTAGCGCTCCTTTAAGCCACGCAGGATGGAAATGGTATCTTCCACCGTTGGCTCATCTACCATAACCGGCTGGAAACGCCGCTCCAGGGCAGCATCTTTTTCGATATACTCCCGGTATTCGTTTAAGGTTGTGGCACCGACACAGTGCAGCTCCCCTCTGGCAAGCATTGGTTTTAACAACTGTCCGGCATCCATGGCACCATCGGTTTTTCCGGCACCGACGATTGTGTGCAGTTCATCGATAAACAGAATGATCTGTCCATCCGAATTTTTGACATCGTCAAGAACCGCTTTCAAACGTTCCTCAAATTCACCACGATACTTTGCACCGGCAACCAGGGCACCCATATCCAGGGCAAACAGTTTCTTGTCTTTTAAGCCTTCCGGTACATCGCCTTTTACGATACGTTGTGCCAGGCCCTCGACAACGGCAGTCTTACCTACACCGGGTTCACCGATCAGCACCGGGTTATTTTTGGTCTTACGGGAAAGAATCCGAACCACATTCCGGATCTCCTCGTCACGGCCGATCACCGGATCAAGTTTCTGCTGTCTTGCACGCTCCACCATATCATAACCGTACTTTTCCAGTGTATCATATGTTGCTTCCGGATTATCGGAAGTGACACGCTGATTGCCGCGGACGGTAGACAGTGCCTGCAGAAACCGTTCCCTTGTCAGCCCATATTCTTTCATCAGTGCTTTCATCGCTGGATTTGGATATTTGAGCATTGCAAGGAAAATATGCTCGACAGAGACATATTCATCTCCCATTGCCTTTGCCTCATCCTCTGCATGGATCAGCACATTGTTTAAATCTTTTCCGACATAGACATTGCTGTTGCTGCCGGATACTTTGACGCGCGCATCCAGTTTGCTGATCGCATTCTGGGTGAAATGCTGTACGTCAATTTCCATTTTCTCTATCAGTTTCGGGATCAGTCCCTCTTCCTGCTGTAACAGGGCAACTAACAGGTGCTCCTGCTCAATCTCCTGATTTCCATAGTCGTAGGCAAGCTTTTCGCAGTTATTGATCGCTTCTACCGACTTTTGTGTAAATTTCTGTATGTTCATAGCAAGCCCTCCTCTTAACTATCATCATGTAACTGTGCTGTTTTTTGCATCCCAGTTACTATTTTTCTCGATTACGATATTGTTATACACCCGTTTTTAGCACTCGTCAAGTAGGAGTGCTAACAAAAATTCTAAAGTTTTTATAAACATTGGAATATATTGTCGAATTGTCTGAAAATTGTTTTAGACATAAGTTTTTTCGATATGACGAAAGAAGGGGAATATTCTCTTTCTCCAGAAACATCCGTTATTAATTGTAACGGATGTTTTGCCGATATAATAGACAACACAAACGATGATCTATTACAGAAAGGAACTTTTCATGCAGATTTATTTATCACTGATGTCCCAGAAGAATCCCTCATCCGATTCCTCATCTTATGATCTTTCTTCTCCTCAGGGACGCATGCTCTATGTGAGAGAAACAACCAATGCCGCATTTTCTTCCTGGACTTCTCCCCTGCAAAGACAGGACCCTGATACGCAGGAAGAAAAAAAACAGGAAATGCTCTCCCGCATTATGGGAAAATTAAAAAGTGGGAAGAAACTTTCTGCCAAAGAACTGGATTTTCTGCGGCGTACCGATCCAATTCTTTATGCCCACGCCCTGCGCGTCCAACGAATGGCGGAGGCTTTAAAACAGCAGCTCTCCCATGCAAAAAGCAAGCAGGAAGCAAATGATATGATTACATCCGCGATTGCCGGGGTCTCGGACAAAGATCCGGACAAAGAATATCTGCTGGCTGCTTACAATGAGGTTTCCAAAAATTTTCATAAATCACCGGCTTATCAGCGTCTGCCAAACACTCCGGAAGATGCCAAAAAAAGAAAAACGAACAATCCGAATGCTCATTTTTCCGATGATGAGGACACGAATGACGATACGGATGATCTCCTGTCATGGACCCCGCTTCAGGAAATTATTGATGCGGCTCCAACACTAGAATGTCAGGGCTAGGCTTATATAGCTGGAACATTATTATTTCAAGTAGTGTTCCAGCTTTTCATTTACACACAGACGGATTTCCTCTGCAACACGTTCACAGTATGTCTTTTTCATACCCGCCTGCACACCAACTGCTACTAATTCCTTTTTCCCCGGATTTTTGCCATTTCCATCTACAGTGGTTGTGTGCTCACTATAATACGTATTACTGTATGTGAGATCATAGGCAGGACTTAAACGCCACATATCATCCTTTTCATTATAAATGTAGGTAAAGTTTTTAGAATGATCATCACGATTATGTGCGAATACATTAAAACACATACGACGATACATATTTTCCACATCCTCTGTACAATCCCTTGTCAGAATTTTTGTCAACTTCATCAATTCATGATAGTCCAGACTTGGTTGATTAAAATCTAACTCCAATAAGGCAGCCGCAGTTAACATATGTGCCCTTTTTATTTCATTCTTTTCTATTCTTCGATCAAATCTCTTTGTTCCAAAATATCCCGGACATATATCTGATGAAAAAAGCCGTGTTTCACTCATTACAATTCCACAGGCTTTTGCACACAGAGAATAATCGTATTCCATTTTTCCCACATCTTTTTTGTCCACATGTGCCGGAAATTTAATAATCCAGTTTTCTCCATCTATTTCCGTCATAATCTTAGGTCTTGCACCACCACTGGTTCCTCCCAGCCGGTACAATTCATCTAATTTCTCCGAATATTGCGTGCTTAATATTTTCTGGCAATGCACAGATAGTTCGTCCAGATCATCCATCTGTTGTCCCATCCCAATCTCCTTCTGCGGATGATAGGTCAAAGCTCCCATTCCAGATTTTCCCACGATGGCAAGACGATCCAATACCGAATATTGTGCTTCCTTTTTTCCACGTTCTTTCAGCAAACGCTCCAATAAAAGCTGTCCCCATGCATCCGGTAAACTATCTGCAAATACTCCGAACAATCCGTCAAAATAATCTTTTTTGGGCACAAACACTTCATTTTTTAGCGGAAGCGAAAATGGACTGACTGAAAATCCATGCTCCAGCCATTCTTCACTATAAGAAAATGCCACCTTATGATTCGCGGTCAATGCAAGCGTTCCCACAAGCCGGTCATCCATCCGAACCTCAAGACTTTCCCTTTGACTCATTGATTACCTCCTGAATATTTCGATATGGTACCTGTGTAAAAAGGTTCCGCAGTTCATCTGCAAGTTCCAACGCCATAGCAAGTTTTGTCAGTGACAAAAGCGAAATCTGTCCTGTTGTCTCAAATCGTTTAATAGAACCGTAACTTACTCCGCTCATATCCGAAAGTTTCTGTTGCGAAACTTTCCGCCGTCTGCGAATACGGCGCATACGTTCTGCCAGTTTTTTATCCAGTTCTTCTGCTGTTTCCCATACCAGTGCTTCCATATCATGCCCCATCTTGTCAGATAATATTTTATCTATTTCACGCGATTTTACTTATTTTTATATAATATATTATCTAATATTTTAGCATATCTCTTCGGGTACCGCAACGTCTCCCTGACTATTTTTCCTATCATACAGTTTTTCCAAAACTGCTCCAATATCCGCTTCCACGCAAATGGATTTCTTTCGGATTTCCTCCGGCGCACAGGCTTCCTTCTTAATTTATGCAGGCATAAACTGCATCCGGCCAGGTTGCATATGGATATATCGGCTCCAGTACGCCCAATATTCTTCCAATGTTTTATAAGGGAAAAAGCCCCCGGAATACATATCCGAAAATCCATGCACCTGTCGGAAATCGCCAAACCACTTTTCAAAACGTTCCCCGGAATAGGTAAATCCTGCAGAAGTGGATAATCCCGCACCCGCGCCAATGATCACGGCCTCCGCTTTCTGCAGTGCCTGTTTCAGACGCTCTGTTTGTACACTTTTGCAGTTTGATGTTTTTATACTGCAAAATGGTGGATTATTGCCCCTACACTTTGCTCCCATACATGGGCACCACGATACACTTTTCGGCATATTTACTTCCATCGGTTCTCTTATCCATTCCATTTCATCACCTCCTTTACACTTCCTTCGTTTCTTCATATTCCAAAATGTCACCCGGCTGACACTGTAATACTCTACAAATCGCTTCCAATGTAGAAAACCGAATCGCCCTAACCTTTCCAGTTTTTATATTCGACAAATTTACATTCGATATTCCCACTTCTTCTGCAAGTTCTTGCAGGGAAATTTTTCTATCGGCCATCACCCGATCTAACCGTAATACAATTGGCATCTTATATTTCCTTTACTTTATCTATAATATTTCATCAGCCTCTTTCTGCAATTCGTACCCATGTTGAAAAGAAACACCAATGAAATAAATACAGATTCCTACTATAACAGCTGCTCCAATAAAATGATCCGTTCCTTTCCATTCTACCCCTTTTATAATCTGGCATGCTGCTAAACTTAAATATTTCAGGCATTTAATAACCGGATATCCGATTACAAAACATAAGGCTATCCCCCTACATTTTCAAATTGTTTTTTTACTTTATTTTCGTTCTTTCTTTCAAACATTTTTTATTCTCCTTTCTTGTATATCATAATTTCACTTTTTATGTTTATCAATACATTTTTAATGTTTATCGTTAATTTATGACGAAAAATCCCAAGAGCGATGCCAGCATCGATACTCATGCCACAAAAAAGGAGCCACACAGCACTCCTGCTGTGTGGCTCCTTCGATATTTCATTATCCTTCAATCGCAATATATTTGTTTTCTTCTACCGCTTTCTTTGCCTCTTTCTTCGGCACGAACAGCTTTAAGATACCATGCTTAAATTCTGCTTTGACATCCTCCTGCTCAATATCTTCACCGACATAAAAGCTTCTCTGGCAGGCACCGGCATAACGTTCCCTGCGGATGTAGTGACCGCTGTCTTTTTCTTTCTCGTCCTTATCCAGTCCCTTTGCAGCACTGATGGTCAGGTAGCCATCGGAAACAGAAGCCTTAATCTCATCCTTGGTAAATCCCGGAAGATCAATCATCAGCTCATATCCATCCTTCTGCTCTTTGATATCGGTCTTCATAATCCTTCCGGCTTTCTTACCGTATAGCTTCTTTTCGGTATTATTCATTTCTTTATCCATATCATAAAATGGAAACTCATCAAACCAGTCATCAAATAAATTCTCTCCAAAAATACTAGGCATTAACATAAGTCATCTCTCCTTTTCTTTCTGCGTCCACGGTCTGTGGACCTCTCATGCTTGTTTACCTTGTTTCTTTGGAACCGGGATGTTTCAGGAACCTTTCGTTCTCTTTTGGTTCCCTTCCTTTGTTCTTGCCTATGTTATAGCACTGTTTATTAGCACTGTCAATAGGTGAGTGCTAATTTTTTGAGTTTTTTTTTGCACACCTTGATTTTGCTTGGTATGCAGCCATCTTTTCTTTCCAACTGCCAAAGATGGGATTTTACTATAACCGGATTTTTTATTTCGCGCACTCCATAATAACCGCTTCACATCTGCCATATCCAAGCTGTGAACTGTTCAGACACAACGTGTAATTGCTGGCCTTTCCCCACTTCTGCCCGGTATAAAAGTTATAATTTGTCATACGCCTTTTATCTGTATCCTCTATCAGCTTTGCTGCTTCCTGGTCACTGACATTATATAACCGGCTGATACGCTGTATGCATCATCCAGAAGCATTCCCTTGGTCTCAAGCAATTACCTGCAGTGTCTCTCCCGCTCCCTTTTTTAAACATATAATGATTTATAAAGCGTTACTTTTTTTCTCTGCACGGTCAAGATAAATATAAAATCCAACATTTAGCACGATTCCCACCATTGTCGATACTGGTGCCGCAAGACCGATCTTCGTCAGGCTTGCATTCGGCTGGATACTCATCACATAGGCAAATGGAAGACGTACCAGCAATGTCTGGATTAATCCCTGTGTCATTACCCATACCGTCTTGTTATTACCATTGAAATATCCGACCATACTGAACAGAATTGCTGTCACGATTGTTTCCAGTGCGAATCCTTTCAGATATGCATACCCTTTCTGGATAACGGCTACATCCGTTGTGAAGAACCCTGCCAGTATATCGCCTCCAAACATCACCAATAAAAATACTATACATCCCACAACCAGGCCAACACCGATTCCGGTAAACATGGATTTCTTCGCACGCTTTGCCTTGCCTGCTCCGATGTTCTGAGATACAAAGGATGCCATCGACTGCATCAGCGCACTTGGAACCAGCATCGCAAAGTTGACAATCTTACATGCAACACCGTAACCCGAAGAAGCTTCCAGGCCAAGCCGGTTCACAAATGCACAAAGTGCCAGGAAGGACATCTGTGTCAGGAACTCCTGCAGTGCAAGCGGAAGTCCGATCTTTAGGAATTTCTTACACTGACTATTCAACCCGAAATCTTTTCTGGTAATCTTAAATGGAAGTTCCTTTTTGATCAGAATAACAATAGCAAATACTACGCTGAGTGCCTGCGCTGCAACAGTTGCAATCGCCGCACCTGCTGCGTCCATATGAAATCCTGCCACAAGTACTATATCTCCGATCACATTTACAATACATGCAACAAATACAAATAGCAACGGTGATTTACTGTCCCCCAGTCCACGGAAAATTGCTGATAAAAGATTGTATGCAACAATAAAGAAAATACCGCCTCCGCAGATACGCACATATACCGAGGTCAGCTCAACCGCCTCTTTCGGAGCCTGCATCAGGACTGAGATTGGATGTGCAAATCCAACCATAACGATAAATAATCCGACTGCAATCATCGTAAATACAACTGCTGATCCGCCAATGACCGATCCAATCTGCTCTGGTCTCTTTTCACCGAGATATCTCGCAATCAGTACCGTAATACCCATTGCAAACTGTGTCACTACAAAAGTTACAAGATTCAATACCTGACTTCCCGTAGAAACCGCTGAAAGCCCGGATGTAGAACCGAATCTTCCAACTACCAGAAGATCCACTGCACCGTATGCCGCCTGCAGGATCAATGCTCCCAGCACCGGTATCATAAATGCAATCAGTTTTTTAAGTATGCTTCCTTGTGTAAAATCTGCCTTATCGTTCATCGTAATGTTTTCTCCTTTCGCACATGATCTGATAAAATTTCTCTATCGTCCGTATCATACATTCTGCATCTTCGTCCGAGATTTCTTCCATGTAAGGGAGCAGACTTTTAAAATATTGTTCGTCATATTTCTGCGAAAGATTTGTTCCCTTTCTTGTAACAGCTATGTATGTGACACGTCCATCTGCTTCAGAAGCCATTTTCTTAAGGTATCCTTTTTCTTCCATCTCTTTGACAGTTCTTGTAACTCCCGGTCTTGGAAGCTCCATTGCATCACTGATATCCGACACCTTTACCTGTACGCCCTGTCCTTCCAAAGACTGTATCGTATCCAGATATTGAATAAAGGATGAACGAACACCTTCGGGCAACGGTGGGAGCATCTCCCGGGTCCGCTTTGCCTGATAACATGCATCGAACATCCTTTTTATTATTTCACTTGTCATATTCTGTCCTCCTTATATATTATCAGTAAAATCACCACTTATACTTTCTTTTGCATTCATGGCACTTCTAGTAATTATCACAGTTAATTACCTTTGATAATTATATAAAAATTTAGAAATTTGTCAAGCTTTTATTCCATTGTTAACAGCTGATCCGCTGAAAATTTATCATCTTCTTAATATCTTCCGGAATTTTTTCCCAGATTTCCGCAGACACATATTCCATATTTTTCCAAATCTACCCTTCCATTTATCACTTCAACTCCATCCGCTCGAAGAAGTTCTGCCTGTACATCCTCTCCACCAAACGCAAATGCCCCGGCCAGTTCACCTTTCGCATTGACCACTCTGAAGCACGGAATATGTTCCGGATCCGGATTCTTATGCAGTGCATTGCCCACGGCTCTTGCCATTCTGTGGTCTCCCGCCATCTCTGCGATCTTCCCATAAGTTGCCACATGTCCTTTCGGAATACGCTTCACTGCTTCATAGATTCTCTTTGTCGGACTGTCCGTAACCAGATCATACCCAGACAATCTGATCTTTCTCTTTATCCGGCAAAGGCTCTTTTTTCTCTAGCTGTTTCAGAATCACTTCTTCCCGTTCTCTGGCTGCCTTGTCTACTTCCAGAAGATGCTCTCCAATGGTGTCCTGCAGAAGCATCACCTGATAAGTTGAATTTCGATGGTTCTTCAGATAATCTCTGCGAAGAAAACCATACTTGCCAAGTTGCTCCATCTGCTCACCGGATTTATAGGTGAGATTCGGAATCAGATATCCATTTACATTTGTATACGTTATATAAATAGGACATTCGCAATCCGCTTTCGCTACTTGCTCATGAACGCAGTTGCTTCGCTGCCTGCGTTCATTTTATTAGCACTCTCCATTTCTCATCATTTTTTGACCACAAATTTACGACATTTACGACAATTCTGACACTGCTTTACAATACCAGACAAAATGACTGATGCCCCGGAAAGCCTGTAAAACAGGCACTTCCGGGATACACAAGACCGGACAAAAATCGACTTCCATTATCAAGTATCGAGTGCTAATTTTTTGTGAAGATTTTTTGACGTCTTAATTTTAGTCCTGTTTTCCTATTGTGCATATGTTTCTTCCATGCTATATTTTCTTTACACATTTCGAATTTGCAGCTAAATTTATATACCGCTGCATTTCACCGGATATTTCATCCGTTTTTTCCATGTGTACGAAACAATTAAATATTGGAGAGGAATTTCGTGCAGAGCAAAAATTCAGTTATTATTTTATTATTGTTTTTATTTTCAGATATTGAAAGCTGGGGGGCTTCCATGTTACAATCTTGATAGAAGAACAGCCGCTATATCACACGTTTTCCTCTCCGCCACTACAAAGGAGAAGAAAATGTACAAGAGCAAAAAGTTCGAAGACCTTACCATTAGTGATGATTTTATGTTTGGGATTGTTATGCGCGATCCCAAATATTGTAAACCGTTTCTGGAAACTATACTGAATATTAAGATTTCACGCATTGAGTATCCCGAGGATCAGAAAACGATTAATCTGTCTCTGGATGCGAAGAGCATCCGGCTGGATGTGTATGTTGAGGACGATTTTGATACGGTTTACAACATTGAAATGCAGAACGGACACCATAAAAATCTTCCGAAGCGCACCCGCTATTATCAGGGGATGATTGATTTAAACCTGCTCGACAAGGGCATGGATTACACGCAGTTGAAACAAAGTTTTGTGATCTTTGTCTGCACCTTTGATCCGTTCCATATCGGCAGGCATGTGTATACTTTTGAAAACCGCTGCGTGGAAGATCCGAATCTGCCTCTTAACGATGGCACACAGAAAATCATTTTAAATACGAAAGGAATTTTTGATGATGTTCGGCCGGAACTGAAACGGCTGCTTAACTTTATTGATGGCAGACAGCCGGAAGATTCTTTTACACAAGATCTCTCCAAGGCTGTGGAATCTGCCAAGCGCAATGAGAAATGGAGGCATGACTACATGACGCTGCAAATGGCTTATGACGAGAAATACCGCGAGGGGCTGGAAACTGGCATTCAGCAGGGCATTGAACGAGGCATTACAACATCTGCCCGTCGTATGCTTTCCTCCGGTAAATATTCGGATTCTGAAATTTCTGAAATTACCGGACTTTCCGTGGAACAAATTCAGGCTTTAAAGAATTCCGCAAAATAAACTCTTATTATTTTTAATTCAATACTTTATAATTCAAGAATAATCTTGAGGTTATTGTCCTGTACGCTTGCTCCTACATTACCATCAAGAGCCAGAACGAGAGCCTTAACTACCGCAAGCCCTACCCCCGTACTTCCATCGTGTCGTGAGGTATCCCCTGTATAAAAGCGGTCAAACAGCCGGTTACCATCAATTTGCAAGCTGTCACTCACTGGATTTTCCATCATAAACCGGATACCGCCATCCGATTTCTGCATAAGTGTTATTTTTATGTTCCCTGCCGAATACTTCATTGCATTTGTCAGCAGGTTTTGCAAAATCCGCTCTACCATATTCCGGTCTGAATATATGTAGATGGAATAATCTGGCAGTTTTATTTCCGGTATAATATTCTTTTTTTCTAATGCCGGTGCATGTTCCGTTATCAGATCTATGAGCATGTTGGAAAAATTAAACGTTTCTTTACTGGGAACGGTCTGCTGTTCCTCTAAAACAGAAAGGTCATAAAATGCTTCCACCAGTTCCTTCATTTTTTCTGCTTTATGCAGGACAACTGCGATGCGTTTGGCCTGCGCCGGCTCTAAATCTTCTTTTTGTAACAATTGTAAATGACCAAGAATAACCGTTAGCGGCGTACGCAGATCATGTGATATATTTGCAACAGATTCTTTTAAATGTTCTTCATGACGTATGGTTTTCGCTACGGCCTGTCTCTGCCTGATATTATAAAGATTCAGTATAGCTGCCAGGTGTTCTAAATCTTTATCCATCAGGGAAATGTCTATCATCTGTCCGGAATTTCCACGATTCCATTCCTTCACCTGACCGGAAAGATTACGAATTTGTTTTTTCAGCTGTATATGTCGGAATAATAATATCAGGAATCCCACTGCCAGAAGCAATAAAAACCATTTTATTTCAGACATCTTTCCTCCATCTATTTCAAGTCACATTTACGAAATTTTATCCACGAAAGCAATATCAGTATGCCCGACCATATCACCCCTGCCAGAATAGCAGCCGGCTGAAAAAATGTGTTCCTGCTGACAACGACCCGGATCTGATAAACCGGTAAAAACGCTACCGGCAATTGCAGCATCATTCCATATCCGAGATAAAGACTAAGTGCAAAAATAATAATTGCCGTAACAGAAGTTGCTCTCACAACATCTTGCAAATAACAGCAAATTAAGATTGCAATCAGAAAGATCCCGCTATTTAACAGAAGCGAATAAACGATTGCTTTTGTTACATTATAAAAAAACACCCCACCATCTTCCATACCAAACTTTCCAAATTCTCTGATACATCCCGCAACCGGATACACAAGCGCCATGATATGAAAAGCGATCAGATAGGATATGATTTTACCCAGAAAAATTTTGCTTCTGGAATGTCCGGCACTGACTTCGAGCGTTATGGTTCTCCCGGAAAATTCCTGTCCGAAACTCAAAGCAAGAAGCCCCGAAATAATGATAAGGAGAAACGTAGAATCATACACCATTCCGTTAAAAATATCTGCAAGGGAAGATGCCTTTCCTCCTGCCGGTCCCATAACTTCCGGCACATAGGTATCGGCAGTAAAAAAGCCCAGAACAAATATTCCAATCATCCCACACCAGTAAACGAAATTATGCAAAAACTGGTATTTCTCCATCTTTAATAATTTTTCCATCCTAAACACCTCCCACTATTTCAAATCTGCATGTAAAAAAATGCGACCGGCACTATAATACAAAATAAACATCCACAGAAAATCCAGGCTTAACGGAACCGTTGTCCTGTCAAACTTTTGTAATGCAATTAATCGAAGCTGTCCCATGGGCAATATTCTTATCAGACTTTCTGCATGTTGCCCATTCATCAAAAAAATCATAAGAAAAAACAGAACCATGGAAACTGCCAGTGTTTTTCCCATATCGCGGAAAACAAAAGCAAGAACGACCGGTAATGCACACATGGTGATTACGACAAACAGTATTTGAAAAGCCACAGTAAAAGTACCTGAAATTTCCGGAAATCTTTCTTTCATACCAAACCGGCCAATGATTTCATGTATCAGTAACGGAACTGTCAGAATGAGGATGCAGCCAATCTGGGATACCATGACTTTTGCCCAGAATACATAACCTCTCTTATGTCCTGCAGTCAGATATGCATTTAAGGTTCTTCCTCCAAAATCATTTCCAACAAACAATGCTATAAAAACAATAATCAGGAAATAAAGAAGTGGCATATTATATAAAGATGCCATAACCAGATTTGAAGTTTTTCCTTTGCTGTCCAGCAACAATATACTGCTTAAAAGAAACGTAAAGATCCCGATTCCCCAAAAGTACCAGCTGTGCCATAATTTATACCATTCCGTTCTCAGGAGATTTGCCATCTTTTGCCCCTCCTATTTTACTCAGGAAATAATCTTCCAATGTATCACCCGATACAAAAAGCCCGGTAACCAGCACATGCGCTTCTGATAAAACAGATGCAACCATTTCCAGATCATCCAGATGATCGTACAAACGAATCGTACCATCGGGCATCAGCTTAAAATGATCTGTATGAAGATTTTCTTCCAGAACCATCACTGCTTTCTGCATATCGGTTGTCTGAATCGCAATATGACGTTTGCACCGTTCATTTAATTCATGATCAGAAATTTCTTCTATAATATTTCCATGATCAAGCAGAATAAACTCTGTTGCCGTTTGATACAATTCTTCCAAAATATGACTGGAGACCAGAATTGTCATTCCGTATTCCCTGTTTAACGTTTTTAATAAATTCCTGATTTCCACAATTCCGGCAGGGTCCAGTCCGTTAACAGGTTCATCTAAAATTAAAAATTCCGGGGTATTCAAAAGAGCCATTGCAATTCCAAGGCGCTGCCGCATCCCTAAGGAAAAATTTCGAACCCTCTTTTTTCCCGTATCGTTTAACCCAACCATATCCAATGTTCTTTTTATCACGGTTTTATCCGGTATGCCACGCTGAATACGCTGTATTTCCATATTCTGATATGCGGTCATTGCAGGAAATAATGCCGGTGTTTCGATCATACTTCCAATCCGTTTACGCTGTTTCTGTAATTCCACAGTTTCTGATTTTCCCCATAAGGAAAGCGTGCCGCTTGTCGGAAATGCAAGTCCCGTGACTAGTCTTAAAAAAGTAGTCTTGCCAGCCCCATTCTGACCGATAAAACCATAAATTTTACCCTTTTTTATCTGCAAATTTATGTGGTCCAATGCCAGTGTCTGCTTATACTCTTTCGTTAAAGACCGGGCTTCTAAAATAACTGAATTCATCTTCCGAACCTCCTTTACAAAAAACAGTATAACGAACATTCTTAAAGAATTCCTTAAGCTGAGATAAGAAGACATTAAAAAAGCATAAAGCCAGGGAACTTTTATTCCTTAGCCTTATGCAGACGATAACCAATGCCCCAGACCGTATCTATAAATTCTTTATCCGGACAAACCGCTTTTAATTTGTTACGCAGATTACTGATATGAACATTAAGCGTATTGTCTTCCACAAAATATTCTGTATTCCACACACTCTGAAAAAGATTTGACTTTGAGAATACTTTGTCCGGATATTTCATCAGCAATTCCAGAATGGCAAATTCTTTTGCGGTTAAAGCCAATTCCGCTTCCTTCAAAAATGCCGTATTCTTTTCCAGATCCAGACATAAATCCCCGTATTGTAAACAGGCAGCCGAACGATTTTCAAACTGTACTCTGCGCAGATTGCTTTCGATTCTGGCAAGCACTTCTTCCATATCAAAAGGTTTTGTAATGTAATCATCTGCCCCAAGACGAAGCAGATCAATTTTATTCTGTGTCGTTTCTTTCGCTGAAATAATAAGAACCGGTATCGTAAATTGTCTGCGTATATCTGCCAGAATAATATCGCCGCTTCGATAGGGTAACATAATATCAAGTATGATCAGATCAATTTTTTCTTTGTGTAAGAAATCCAGAACATGGAGTCCATCATATTGACTGTACACAACATATCCGTTTTCTTTCAGGAAATCTGTTAACAGCGTATTGATTTCCACATCATCTTCAATTATTAATATTTTATCCACTTGTGTACCTCTTTTTTACAGACAATAACCTTCTTCCCTGAGTTTCTTTCCCTCTTCGATATAAGAAAGTGCACTCTCTTTTAACCCTGCAATTTCTTCTTCCGTCAATGCCCGCGTGACCTTCGCCGGTCTGCCCATAACCATGCTTCCATCCGGGATATTCTGATGTTCGAGCACAAGGCTTCCTGCTGCGATGAGACAGTTTTTTCCGATCACACTGCCGTTCATCACCGTTGCGCCCATGCCGATTAATGTGTTGTCCCCGATCGTGCAGCCATGAAGAATTGCATTATGCCCCACCGTCACATAATCGCCCACCATGGTCGGGTCGACTTTGGAAGTGTGAACCGTGCAGTTATCCTGAATGTTTGTCCCTTTTCCGATGATAATTTTATTGTCATCCCCACGCAGTACCGCATAAAAAAGAATGGTACTGTCCTCACCGATGGATACATCCCCCATCACTACCGATTCCTTTACGATATTGGCGGATGCCGCTATATTTCCCGTTGTTTTTATCATGACCGATTTCCTCATTTCTTCATTTCATACTGTTTTTAGTATAACATCTCCGTTTTTTCTTCTCAACATGCTCCTGGAAAAGAAAAAGCGAGGACATCAGCAGATGCTCTCGCTCGACTCCATTTTACGATTTATTCGTAAATGTGTTTCTTTTTATCTTTTGCTTTCGCCTGTTTTTTCTTTAACGGGTGTTTTGGATTCTTATCTGACATAGTAATCGCCTCTTTTCCTCATATTCATATGTCAAATTTGTTTCCTTTGTTATGCCTACGTTATAGCACTGTATTCTGGCAATGTCAACCCTGTCTGTTAATTATTTTGTGTTTTTTCTGTGAATATGATAAATTTACTCATTTTAACGCAAGTTGTCAGGCATTTTGTGTTTGTGTTTTTTCTGTGAACTTACAAAATCCTCCAAAAAAAGCCATTGACATTTTAAATTTTCATCCCTATAATGATAAAAGTTCGGTTGCTAACTATTTAAAATCATTTTAAGAAAGGAGTGATTTCTTGCAGGATTTCGATGAAGAACAACTCAAAGAAATTCATATGGGCCGCCTGATCCAGGTACTGTCCCATCAGATGAAACGGAAAAGCTGTGTGAACTCCATGATCAACGACGATGGTCTGACCACCATGCAGAAACATGTGTTGAAATTTCTTCTTCTGGAAACCCTTCACAAGGTTGTCTACCAGAAAGACATCGAAGAAGAATTTCAGATCCGCAAATCCACGGCGACCGGAATGCTGCAGCTTCTCGAAAAAAATGGTTTTATTGTGCGGGAAAGCGAAAAAAAAGATGCCCGTCTGAAACGCATCATTCCTACAAAGAAAGCGGAAGCACTCCGTCCGAGCATCCTTGCACACATAAGGCAGTCGGAAACACAGCTTACGACAGATATTTCCGAAGCTGATGTTCTGACCTGTAAAAAAGTGCTCTACCAGATGCTCTATAACGTATCAGAACATAAGGAGGTATGTAAAAAAAATGAATAAGAAACTTTTACAATCCGTCCGGGAATACAAAAAGCAATCCATCATTACCCCTCTTTTGGTTACATTAGAGGTACTGATGGAAGTATTGATTCCTCTGGAAATGGCAAAAATTATTGATATTGGCATTGCAGAAGGAAATCTCGGATATATTATCCAAAGAGGACTTATCCTTGTAATTATGGCAATGATGTCCCTGTTTTTCGGTGTACAGGCCGGAAACTTTGCAGCAATTGCCGGAGCCGGATATGCCAAAAATCTGCGGCACGATATTTATTATAAAGTACAGGATTTTTCCTTTAAAAATATCGACCATTTTTCCACGTCCGGTCTTGTAACACGTATGACCACCGATATTACAAATATCCAGATGGCTTATATGATGAGTATCCGCCTGCTGGCAAGGGCTCCGATCATGATTATTTTATCCTGGGTTATGACCCTGACGCTCAGCAGAAAAGCTGCGCTCTTATTTTTAATCGTCATTCCGGTACTCGGTGGCACGCTGTTATTTATTGCAAAAAAAGCCCATCCACATTTCATCAAGGTGTTTGACGAATATGATGAATTAAACAATTCCGTACAGGAAAATGTAAATGCCGCCCGCGTCGTAAAGGCATTCGTCCGTGAAGATTATGAAATTGGTAAATTCCACGGTGTTTCCAAATATGTTTATCAACTTTTTACCACAGCGGAAAAGATCGTTGCCTGGAATTCCCCGGTTATGCAGTTTGTCATGTATGCTGTGATTATGATTCTTATTTACATTGGCGGAAAAGGCATCGTAACCGGAATCATGGAAACCGGTGCACTTACTTCTATTATTGTATATGCCTTACAGATCATCGGTTCCCTGACGATGGTAACATTTGTGTTTGTCATGATCATGATTGCCGGTGCATCGACCGACCGTATCGTGGAAGTACTAAATGAGATTCCGGAAATGCGCGATCCTGCTGATGCTGTAACTTCCGTTGCCGATGGTGATATTATTTTCGATCATGTCAGTTTCAGTTATGCCGGTGAAGGTGGAAATCTTTCCTTAAAAGACGTCAATCTGCATATCAAATCCGGTCAGACCGTGGGGATCATCGGTGGAACCGGAAGTGCAAAATCAACGCTTGTACAGCTGATTCCGCGTCTGTATGACGTCACCGAAGGAAGTGTAAAAGTTTCCGGTATCGACGTGCGCAAATATAATCTGGAATCCCTGCGCGATCAGGTTTCCATGGTGTTGCAGAAAAACGTCCTGTTCTCCGGAACAATTTACGACAATATCCGCTGGGGCAACGAAAATGCTACGGATGAAGAAGTACAGAATGTCTGTAAACTGGCACAGGCCGACGGATTCGTCCGCGAATTTCCGGATGGTTACAATACACAGATTGTCCAGGGTGGAAACAACGTATCCGGTGGACAGAAACAGCGTCTTTGTATTGCCCGTGCCCTGCTGAAGAAACCAAAAATTCTGATCCTTGATGATTCTACCAGCGCCGTGGATACCAAAACCGATGCGCTGATCCGCAAGGCTTTCCGCGAGGAAATTCCAAACACGACAAAGATCATCATTGCACAGCGTGTTTCTTCCATTGAAGATGCCGACTTGATCATTGTCCTTGAAAACGGTGAGATTTCCGGCATTGGTACATCCGAAGAACTGTTAAAAACCAATGCTATTTACCGTGAAGTATATGAATCACAGGTCAAAGGAGGTGAAGATCATGAATAACAAAAAACCAAAGCTTTCCAAATACAATATTGCTACCGCAAAACGTCTGTTGAAATATGTAACAGAAACCTATAAAGCCCGCTTTATTCTTGTATTTGTATGTATCTTCTTAAGTGCAGTCGCATCCATTTCGGTATCTCTGTCCTTAAAATACATGCTTGATGATTTCATCCTTCCCCTGATTGGACAAAAAAGTCCGGACTATACCGAATTTTACCGTGCACTTGCTGTACTTGGCTGTATTTTCATTGTCGGTGTTATTGCAACATTTATCTATACCCGTATGATGGTATATATCGGCCAGGGTGTGTTAAAGCGTGTGCGTGATGATATGTTTGAGCATATGCAGACCCTTCCGATCCGCTATTTCGATCAGAATACGAATGGCTCTATCATGAGTCTTTACACAAATGATACCGATACCCTGCGCCAGATGATCAGTCAGGCAATCCCACAGGCACTGATGTCATTTTTCACCATCATTGTTACGTTTATTTCCATGCTGGTCTTAAGTCCCCTGCTGACACTGCTTGCCATTGTTGTCATCGGGATTCTGGTATTTGTCACAAAAAAAATCGGTGGAAACAGTGGAAAATACTTTGTGCGCCAGCAGGTTTCCCTTGCCGACGTGACCGGATTTGTGGAAGAACATATGAATGGCCAGCGTGTGGTAAAAGTGTTCAACCATGAGCAGAAATCCAAAGAGGAATTCGACCAGCTCAACGAAGCACTGTTTGACAGTGCCTCACAGGCAAACAAATACGCAAACATGATGGGACCGGTGATCGGAAACATCGGAAACTTACAGTTCGTTCTGACCGCTGTCCTCGGTGGTGTTCTCTCGGTTGCCGGTGTGGGCGGCATTACGCTCGGCGTCATGGCCTCCTACCTGCAGTTTACCAAGAGTTTTACCCAGCCATTTATGCAGGTGGCACAACAGTTCAACTCCATCGTTATGGCGCTTGCCGGAGCGGAGAGAATCTTTGCCCTGATCGACGAAAAACCGGAGACAGACGAAGGCTATGTAACACTTGTCAATGCAAAAAGAGATGCCGATGGCAACATCATCGAATGTAAAGAACGTACCGGCATGTGGGCATGGAAACATCCACATTCCGCAGATGGAAGTGTATCTTACACCCCTCTGACCGGCGATGTCCGTTTTGAGGATGTTACATTCGGCTACAATCCGAATAAGGTCATCTTAAAGGATATCAGTCTGTTCGCCAAACCGGGACAGAAACTGGCATTTGTTGGCTCTACCGGTGCCGGAAAGACAACAATTACCAACCTGATCAACCGTTTCTACGATATTCAGGAGGGAAAAATCCGCTATGACGGCATCAATATCACCAAGATCAAAAAAGATGATCTGCGCCGCTCCCTCGGTATTGTCCTGCAGGATACCCATCTGTTTACCGGAACCATCCGCGATAATATCCGTTACGGAAATCTTGATGCAACCGATGAGCAGATCTACGAAGCTGCCAGACTTGCGCACGCAGACCAGTTCATCCGGATGCTGCCAAACGGTTATGATACCATGTTAAGCGGTGACGGCGAAGAACTTTCCCAGGGACAGCGCCAGCTGCTTTCCATTGCAAGAGCCGCCGTGGCTGATCCACCGGTTCTCATCCTCGATGAGGCAACTTCCAGCATCGATACCCGTACCGAAAGCATTGTACAAAAGGGTATGGATAATCTGATGAAAGGACGTACGGTATTTGTGATCGCTCACCGCCTGTCTACGATCCGAAACAGTGATGCAATTATTGTGCTTGATCATGGACAGATCATTGAACGCGGAGATCATGCGGATCTGATTAAGCAGAAGGGAACCTATTATCAGCTGTATACCGGAAAACTGGAACTTTCCTAAACTGGAAATACCCTCCTATTGCAGAAATATTACAGACTTGTTACAATACATTTGTACTTAGCTAATACAAATACAAACAGGGAGGTACTTAACTATGTGCTTTAGATTTTTTTCCAACTGCGATTTCTCAGCACTGATCCGTAAGTGTTTTGGATGCTAATAACCAGCAAAAAAGAAGCTGCACACGAATTTTCTTTTCGTGTGTCAGCTTCTTTTTGCGTTTCCTGTCTGTATTCACCTGACCGGTCCGTCTATGCACGGAAATCAAATTTATTTTTTGATATGTTGATTTAAAAACTCCATTACTTCTCGTTTCTTTGGAATCGCAGGAATTCCACCTCTCTTTTGCACACACAGACATGCTACTGCATTTCCCTGCCGTGCACAGGCACGCAAATCATTCCAGTCCATCTCATCAATTGCTTTGTTCAAGGATAAAAACTGGCTCAGGAATCCACCCCAGAATGAATCTCCGGCTCCTGTTGTATCAACCGCCTCTGTTGCAAATCCCCTGATCTGTTCTTTTCCATCCGTAGTTGCCACAAGTACGCCGTCACTGCCAAGTGTAATGGCAATCAGCTCTGGTCCCATGGAAAGCAACTCCTCCGCAGCTTCTTCATAGCTGTTTTTTCCCGTCAGCAGGAGACTTTCTTCATCCGATACCTTCATCACATCCGCAAATGGAATCACTGCTTTCATTTCCTGTACTGCAGTCTGTTCATTTCTCCACAAGGATGCACGGTAATTTGGATCATAAGAAACCAATGCTCCCGCGTCTTTTGCGATATGAACGGCTTCTAAAGTTGCACTTTTTGCCGGTTCATCCGTCAGGGAAAGCGATCCGAAATGAAAAATTTTACCTTTTTGCAAAAGCGTCGGATCCAGTTCTTCTTTCCGAAGTTGTGTATCCGCGCCCGGTTTTCTTGCAAATGAAAATTTCCGCTCACCGTTTTCATCAATTTCTACAAACGCAAGTGTAGTAAAATACTTATCATCTTCGATCAGATGGTCCACTGCAATCCCCTCATTTTGTAAGGTTCTTTTTAAAAATGCACCATGCATGTCTTTTCCGACTTTTCCAATAAACGATGTCCGGTATCCCATATGGCTTGCAACCGTCAACAAATTCGCCGGTGCACCACCGGGATTCTGCTCAAACAGCTTCATTCCATCTTTTCCGTATCCTGCCTCGGTAAAATCGATCAGCAGTTCACCCAATGCTACAATATCAACCTCTTTTTCCATTCTTTAATTCCTCCACAATTTCATTATAACGCTTTTTATTCAGCCGATAAAAGAATAATACCACAGCAGTCACAATCCAGAGAACCCCCGGAATGGTTGTAAATGCATGTTTCATAATGGAAAGTACGGCTGCATTTTGTGTCTGGTTTGCCACATACCCGTATTTTCCGAGTAATCCGGCAAGAAGTGCTGTTCCAATTGCCATTCCAATCTTGTTTCCAAGCGAGATAAACGCATATTGAAATCCATCGTTGCGCAATCCGGTTTTCCACTCACCGTACTCCACACAATCCGGAATGATTGCATAAATTGCGGTATTGAATCCGGAAAAGAAAAACTGTGTAATTCCAGACAATGCATAAAAGATAACCGGAGCTTCTTTTACATTAAAGAAAAACATGGAAAGCATCGAAATTCCTGTCAAAAGTGCAAATACACTGGCAGTTCTTCCTTTATTGTTCAGTTTACGGAATACCGGCTGAAAGCAGGCTGCTCCAATAATGGAAGGAATAATGATGCACATCGAATAAGTGGTATAATACGAGGCATTTCCTTCTACATAAGTAAAATAATACAGGACATCCGCATTTCTTCCATATAAAGTAAAACCAAATAAAATCTGTCCTACCAGAGCCAGCAGATACGGACGATTCTGAAGCACCGCTTTTAGCTGGACTTTTATAGAAATTTTTTCTTTTTCCGGTGTGATCACAGCCTCTTTTGTCTTTGCAAAGCAAAAGAAATGACATGCTGCAAAAATGCATCCATAAATAACTGCCACCGTCAGATATCCGGTTTTTGCACTGCTGCTTCCAAATTTGTTAATCAAAGGAACGGTAATGATATTTAACACACCGATTGCAATCATTGCTGCAACGGAACGGGAAGTGTTGATTTTTGCACGCTCATCAATGTCCTGTGTCATTGCTCCACAGAGTGTTCCATATGGAATATTCACACAGGTATATCCCAAAACAAGGAGACAATATGTGATTACCATATATACAATTTTTGCAGTCTGATTCCAGTCTGGTCTTGCCCAGAATGTCATTACAAGGAGCACCGCCGTAATCGGTGCCGCCACCAAAAGCCATGGACGGTATCTTCCCCATCTTGTCTTTGTCTTGTCGGTCAGTCCCCCGACAATCGGATCATTAATGGCATCCCAGAATCGGGAAAACAGCATCAGTGCAGACACTGCTGCCATACTGATTCCAAATACATCGGTATAAAAAATCATTAAAAAATTGCTGACAAACATCCAACTGAAATTACATCCCACATCACCAAAACCATATGCAATTTTGCTGATCAGCGGCACTTTTCCACTTCTGTTCTCGCTACCCATACGTTCCTCCTACTTCATCAGAGTTTCTGGCAAAACTCGATTCTCTCCTCATTCGGTCCTTTAATCATGAAAAACTTTACACCATTATCCCAAAACGGAAGCTGCTCAATTCCATCCGTAATGACTTCATATCCATTTTCACAGATCTTTTTATACATTTCTTCAATATCTCTCACATCCAGTGCGACATGCTGATATGCCCCGTCTGCCATTACCGCCTGTCCGTTCTCAAACGATTCGATACAGTAATTCTGAATCTGCAAAAACGCAACCTTTTCTTTTGCCTTTTCATTATAGGTTTCTAAAATCACTTCAAATCCAAGACTTTTATAAAATTCGATTGTCTTTTTTAAATCATTCGTCGGGAGCCCTATGTGGGCTACTCCGACAATTCCATATTCGTTTTTCATCTGTTTAATCCTCCTGCACATTGATGATGACTTTCATCGTTGTCTCACGGTTATCATCAATATACTGGTATGCTTTCAGATAATCTTTAAATGCAAACGTTTTTGAAATTAATGGTTTCAAATGTACCTTTCCCTCATTGACAAGACGGATACCATCTACATAATCGTCATGCCGGTACATCATGGTACTTTTAATATCGAGTTCGTGATCATTTGCGACTGCCAGATCCACCTCTGCCATTCCTGCAAATACTGCAACTAGTACGATCACACTTCCTTTTCTTGCATATTTGATTGCCTGCCCCATCGTAATGTTATTTCCTGCACAGTCATAGATCACATCTGCCTTATCCGGACCAAATGCCTCTACCATAGCCTCTCCAAAATCTTTGTGCAGCGTGTTGACACATACATCAATTCCACATTCTTTTGCTTTTTCCAAACGCAGATCACTGACATCGGTAATCATAACCTTTGCTGCTCCCATCCCTTTTGCTGTTTGTGCAACAAGATTTCCAATTGGACCTGCGCCGATTACTGTGATATTCATTCCTTTTACATCGCCCATCTGCTTTACTCCATGAACTGCAACTGCAAGAGGCTCGATCATCGCCCCTTCTTCATAAGACATATCTTCCGGAATCGGTGTTACCTTAGATGCATCTACTGCAAAATATTCAGAAGCCGTACCTGTGGTCTGGAATCCCATAACCTTTAATTCCTCGCAAAGATTATATTTTCCATGGCGACACGGATAGCAGTGTCCGCAATAAACCTGTGGTTCAATCGTAACTTTCTGTCCGATCTGAAACCCAGAAACATTTTTCCCTATTTCTGCGATTTCTCCGGAAACCTCATGTCCCTGTGTCACCGGATATTTCGTAAACGGATGCTTTCCATGATATACATGGATATCAGAACCACAGATACCTATATTTCTGATTTTTACCAGTACCTGATCATCCTTGACTTCTGGAACCGGAACCTCTCTAAATGTAATTTCTCCTGGATTTGTCATTACCTGCTGTAACATAATTGTTTCCTCCTTTATATTTGTTCTTCTTTTGTTTTATCTTTTATAAAATGTTTTATTAAAGTAATTACATTATTGTCCCATTCCTCTGTTTTGTCAATAGTTTTTGAGAGTTTTTACCAGTTGCACAATTTTTTATTTTACTTTTTGTACAATTTTTCTAAATTTTTAAACAAAAAAGTTCCCTCTTTACCGCATGTACACGCCAGTAAAGAAGGAACTTTTTTAATTTCATCATTACGAACAGCATTCTTTTACATATTCATACAAAAAATGTTTTGCCGCACCAACCGCCGATGCTTCTTTTTCATAAGAACAATTTTTCAGATAAGAAATATCCCTGTCAAATCCATTGTAAGACAATACCCTCTGTCCCAATGGAATCATATACTCTGCCAGTACACCTCCGACATCTCCCCCAAGTATAATATCCATATCGTATGCCATCCGAAGATTGGATATCAGGATAGCAAGATGATCCAGATATCTTTCCCATTTTTGTTCAGCTTCCTTATTTCCCTGTTTCAATTGTTCCATAAATACTTCCAGAGAATTTTTTCCGTCCCCAGTCAGCACACTTGCCGCACAATAAGCATCTGCACACCCCTGCTTTCCACAATAACATCTGTCCCCTCCGGGAATCAGGATCATATGTCCAAACTCTCCTGCCTTCTGGTTCTGTCCACGAAACAGTTTTCCATCAATGCAAAATGCCCCTCCAAGAGTATGATTTAAGGAGAGGTATATCGCATTGTTATATTTTTGTGTATCTTCCGCAAGCATAGCGGAATTAGCATCATTCTCAAAATAAACCGGAAATCCCAATGCCTGTTCCAAAAAACGCAGACTGTAATTTTCTACCTGAAGAGCATGCGATTTTAGAACTGTCTTCTCATTCTGATCGATAATTCCGGGAATTGCAATTCCAATCCCTAAAATATCTTTCTCCGTTTTGCATTCTTTCAGAAACTGTTGCACCTGCCCGGCAATTTTTACACTATAATCGATATCCGGTGAAAATTTTAAACGGACACGTTTCAGATGTTCGATTTCATATCCCAGATTTACGAGTACCATTTCCAGATGATTAGCGGTAATTACAAGTCCCATTGCCCTGCAATATTCCTTGTTAATTCCTATGCTTTTGGCTTTTCTTCCTCCGGTAGATGCATACTCTCCATTTTCTACAATCAGTCCCTTTGCAATCAGCTCATTGACATTTGTCAGAACTGTAGGCATACTAAGCCCCAGTTCTTTTGCCAGTTCTGCCTTTGATGTAACGGAATGGTTCAACATGTAATTAATAATTTCAGTTCTTGCTATATTGCGTTTTTCTCTTTTTTCCGGCATAATCTTCCTCTTAAATAAAGTATTTTATAAAAGTATCATATGCTTTTATTTATTATTTGTAAAGAACCAATTTCATCCTATATCCAAACAAAAAACCGCTGCGGCTGCAACGGTTTTCATTCTGTCTATTATTCTTATTTTACGGTAACGGTCTTTACTTTTGACCATGCAGAATATGCTTTCTTATTGTTATCATTTTCTGTTCTGGCACAGGAACGAACCCGCACGTAATACTTCTTTTTTGAAGTAAGGTATTTGATTGTAACAGAAGTCTTCTGATCGTAAACACTTACTTTTTTTGCGCCCTGAAACTTGCTGTTGGTCGCATACTCTACCTCATATCTGTAATTATTTACTTTCGACCAGCTTACTTTTGCACTGCTCTTTCCGGCAGAAACAGATACGGTCGGAGCCTTCAGATTTATTTTTTTCACTCCGATTTCGTACTTGTACTGTTTTCCATAGTAATTTCTTACATAAGCATAATATGTTCCGGTATAAGGTGCAATAAACACATCACCGGATGCCACACAGAAATCTTTTTTCTTTACAGATGGCCAGAAAGACGATAATTCTGTTGTTTTGCCAAGCAATTTTACAATCGTTGTTTTTTCACTGTAAGAGTCCGCATCACAGATAAATTTATAGCTCTGTCCCTTTTTTAAGGTTACTGCATACATATCATTATCTTCTTCCGCACCACCATAGGAATTTCCCATAAATCCTGTATACATGGTGTTTACTTTCATACCTGTAGCATCATTTTTCTTCTCATTTGCCTCAAGCTCACAGACATTATTTTTTTCAAACGAAAAACGATACGTTGTAGAAGGCCGAAACTGGTAATGCGATTTCAGTGATACATAATAAGTTCCCTTTGCAAGCCCCACATAATTATCTGCTGCTGCCCCTGCACAGTCCATCATGATCTTCCAGATCTTTTCCCCTTTGGCGGAGTAAACAGCTACAACATAATTCTCCAGGGATTTCGGATCCTCCTCATTCAAATGAATCCGAAGGATTCCCTGCTGATCCAGCGTAACCTTGTTCCAGTATACCTTATCCGCATCCCATTTTACGGTATAATCGGTATCAAACGACTTCTCCGTTGCCGTGTCCATGGAAGTTTCCTCAACCGTAATTCCATCGGCATATGCCGGTACCGGTGCCATTACACCTGCTGCCAGCGCAAGTGTCAGTATCATCGCAGCTAATTTCTTTTTCATAGTATTCTCCTTTTTGTTTACATTTTAACCGAACCAATTGTCCTACACAATTCGTCCGACTCTCCCATTGTAAACATTTCAGGATGTAACCACAATAGGCGATAAGTCCTATAATTAACACAGCTTGTTGCCGTTTCCAAGAAATTATTTTGTAAAAATTATCCCTGTGCATACCGTGTCAGGAACTGCTTTGTCCGCTCTTCCTTCGGATGATCGATCACCTGGTGCGGGTCTCCCTGCTCCACAATCACACCACCATCCATGAAAATCAGCTGATCTGCCACATCACGGGCAAATGCCATCTCATGGGTAACAATGATCATCGTTGTTTTCTGTTCTGCCAGTGTGCGGATGACTTTTAAAACCTCACCGGTCAGCTCCGGATCAAGCGCCGATGTCGGCTCATCAAAACAGAGAATATCCGGTTTTAAGGCAAGAGCACGCGCAATTGCCACCCGCTGCTGCTGTCCGCCGGACAACTGATGCGGATAATGATCCATGCGCTCCGCAAGTCCCATGCGCTCTAACAGCTGTCGGCCGTGTGCATCAATTTCTTCCAAGATCTTTTTCTTATTCTGTTTGAAATCCGGACGTTCCTGTGCCAGAAGCTGTTCCGCAAGCGTCACATTCTGTAACGCTGTATACTGTGGAAACAGATTGAATGACTGAAACACCATGCCAAAATGCAGACGTTTTCTGCGCAGATCCGCATCCTTTTCCATTCCGGCTGTTGATGCATCAAACAAATTCTCTCCATTAACCGTAATCGTTCCGCCATTCGGGCGCTCCAGAAAATTCAGACAGCGCAGAAGCGTTGTCTTTCCGGAGCCGGACGATCCGATAATTGCAAGCGCCGTGCCTTCCTCCATGGAGAAACTGACATCTTTTAATACATTCGTTCTGCCGAAATGTTTTTCTATATGTGATACCTCTAAGATTGCCATGTTATCCTCCTACTTAAAGTAATCCAGCTTACGCTCAATATAATTAAATAAAAGCGTCAAAATACCAATAAAAATAAGATAAAATACACCGGTGTAAAACAGCGGCCAGGTCAGGCCATCGGATTTCATAAACGCAGCACCGGCAAAGGTCAGCTCATAGGCTGCAATGATACGCGCAAGAGAGGTATCTTTTACAAGCGTAATGATCTCGTTTGACATCGGTGGTACAACGCGCTTGATCATCTGAAGCAATGTGATTTTGAAAAAGATCTGATGCTTTGTCATGCCAAGCACCTGTCCGGCTTCCCTCTGTCCGGCCGGAACTCCCTCGATTCCTCCACGGAAAATCACAGAAAAATAGCACGCATAATTAATCACAAATGCCACTACGGTTGCGGTAATTCGCCCGCTCTCATTTCCGCTCCAGACGGTCGTATGGAGCCAGAGCCCCGGTCCATAGAAAATAATGATCAGCTGAAGCATCAGAGGTGTTCCACGGATGATCCAGACCAGAATCTGAACCAGACGCTGCAGCGGTTTAAACTTGCTGAGCAGGCCAAATGCCAGCACCAGCCCAAGCGGCAGCGCAAAAATCAGTGTCAGTATAAAAATTTCAAAAGTGGTGGCAAGACCTGTCAAAAGTGACTGTGTTACTGTCCAGAACATGATTTATTTCCCCTCTGGTACGACAACTACCTGTGCATTGTTACAATAAGCATTGGTACATTCCATTGCAGAAGTTACCTCGCTCGTCAGAGTCATTCCATTCCATACGACATCGATATTCTTGGAATTCAGTTCCATGACCTTGTTGTCCCAGTCGATCTCTACAAAATCAACCTCTACACCAAGTTTTTCTCCGACAAGTTTTGCCATATCTGCATCAAAACCGATCCAGTTGCCATCTTTATCCTTATAATCCATCGGCTCAAAATCGGTCACACCGACAACCAGTTTTCCTCTTCCCTTGATGTAATCCACGTCACTGTCTTTTGGGGACTGTTCAAAGGTGGCATCTTTCTGCTCTACAAGTGCTTCCTGAACACCGTAGGTTTCGGCAATTTTTTCCATGCTTCCGTCTTTATAAGAGTCAGCAAACACCTGATTGATATAAGAAGCCAGATCCGATCCTTTCCGGCATCCAACGCCATACTCCTCGGTCGTAAGTTCGTCTGTATGCTTCAGATTCGGATAACTGGTGCCCTCACCAATCATGGCACCTGCCATCAGAAGGTCAATGATCGCTGCATCAGATGTACCGGAAGCAACTTCCATCAGGGCATCTGCCTGAGACGAAACGGAATTGTACTGAAATCCCTTTTCTTTTGCAGCTTCTTCTCCGGCAGATCCTGCCTCTACTGCATATACCATGCTCTTTTCGCTCTTTCCGGTATCTCCTGCTCCTTTGGATGCACCACAGGCAGTCATACCAAGTGTCAGCGCTGCTGCCAGCAATACTGCAAGTTTCTTTTTCATAATGTTCCTCCATTAATTATTAATTCTTCTGTTTACTACATGTTTACCATATTATCATGTTATCATGCTAAAGTAAAGAGGAGTCAATTACAAACCTTCCTGCATTTTTTCCCTGACCATTTTTACCATCTGAATCACCAATGTCGGCACAAATGCCAGCAGCAGAATATATCCATACATCAGCACTCCCATTTCTGCCACATCAAACAGCCTCTCAAAAACCGGAACGCAAAGTACCAGTCCCAAAAGAATACATCCACCCAAAAATGCTCCCATGCTGTACTTGTTGGACCCAAGTCCAGCCCGTGCCATGGACTTTTGGCTCCGGCAGTTAAACCCATGAAACAGGCGTGCCAGTGTCAGCGTTGCAAAAGCCATCGTTGCTGCAAGCGCGGTACTCTGCTGCAGCCCTATATAATAAGAAGTCATGACCGGACACGCAATCAACGCTCCCTCTGCCACAATTTTCCCCAGAAACGAACCGGTCAGTATTCCAGCAGAAGGATCCCTTGGTTTTTCCTCTAAAAGTGCTGCATCTGCCGGCTCCATGCCAATCGCAATTGCCGGAAGCGAATCCGTCAGCAAATTGATAAAAAGCAGATGCACTGGTGCAAACGGAACCGGAAGTCCTGCAAGTGAAGTATACAGTACCGCCAGAATCGCTGCCATATTGCCGGACAGCAAAAACAAAATAGCATTCTTTATATTCCGGTATACATTTCTTCCATTCACCACCGCCTGAATGATGGTCGCAAAATTATCATCTAAAAGAATCATGTCTGCCGCATCTTTTGCCACTTCTGTTCCTGTAATCCCCATTGCCACTCCGATATCTGCGCGTTTTAATGCCGGTGCATCGTTGACACCATCCCCCGTCATGGAAACAATCCGTCCTTTTTTCTGCCATGCCTTTACAATTCTTATCTTATGTTCCGGCGAAACTCTGGCATACACACAGATTTTTTCCAGTTTTTCCTGCAATTCCTTCTCACTCATGGCATCTAACTCCCTTCCAGTCACAGCCAGATCCCCTTCCTGATAAATTCCAAGCTGTTTTGCAATCGCACGCGCGGTAATTTTGTGATCCCCTGTAATCATGACCGTGCGGATTCCTGCTCTCTTTGCATCGGCAACCGCCTGAATGGCTTCCGGTCTTGGCGGATCCATCATGGCAATCAGCCCGAGAAAGATCAGATTTTCTTCGCTTTCTATGGTCAGCGGTCCTTCACTCTCTTTATACGCAAATGCCAGCACACGCAGTCCCTGCCCGGAAAATTCCGCAATCTTTTTTTTGATTTTTTCTGTCTCCGTCGGATCAAGTGGAACAATTCCGGTACTTTTCCGGACAAAATCACAGCGTTCCAGCAATACATCCGGTGCCCCTTTGGTCAGAATGGTTCCGACCCCGTGCAGGCAATATCTTGTGCTCATCCGTTTCCGCTCAGAATCAAACGGAACCTCTTCGAGACGTTTCATACAGCTTCGAAGCATTTCTTCCCGGTAACCGCCTTCACCCATCATTCCCCCTTTCGGTGCGGGAATTTTACGAAACATTTCCAACAGGGCATATTCGGTCGGATCTCCGATTCCTTTTCCGTTCTCCAATGTCGCATCATTGCTAAGCACCGCATCGTAGACCAGATATCTGTGCAGCTGTTCTTCCATGGAAAGCTGTCCGGGCAGATATTCCCTGTCGTCCACATAAACTTTCTGTACGGTCATCTTATTCTGTGTCAGCGTTCCGGTTTTATCCGAACAGATCACCGATACACACCCAAGGCTCTCCACTGCCTTCAGCTTTCTGACGATGGCATTTTCCTTTACCATCTTCTGTGTTCCCATCGCCTGCACAATGGTCACGATTGAACTGAGTGCTTCCGGAATGGCGGCTACCGCAAGTGCAACCGCAAACATCAATGCATCCAGAAGCGGCATTTTACGGTATAAACATAACCCCAGTACCACTGCTGAAATTCCCATAACCAGAACTGCCAGCTTTCTGCTGAACTGATCCAGACTCACCTGTAATGGTGTCTTACGATCCCGGATATCATTCATCATCCCGGCAATCTTTCCGATCTCTGTATGCATCCCTGTTCCTGTAACCAGAACCTGTGCGCGTCCATAAGTGACCAGGCTTCCGGAATATACCATGTTTCTGCGGTCTGCCAGTGGCAGATCCTCCGGCAGACTGCCTTGTGTCTTTTCTACATTGGTGGATTCTCCGGTCAGCGCACTCTCATTGACCTGCAGAGAATAATTATCCAGAATCCTTCCATCTGCCACAACCATGTCACCAGCTTCCAGTTCCACAAGATCTCCAGGAACCAGTTCCCTCGAAGGGATCTCTTTCTTTTTCCCTTCCCGGATGACTTTTGCACACGGTGCAGACAGATTTTTCAGACTGTCCAGTGATTTTTCCGCTTTCTGGTGCTGCACCGTTCCCAAAACTGCATTCATCACCAGGACAACTGCGATTACAATCGTACTCTCTGCATTTCCGGAAAACATGGAAATAAGCGCGGCGATCAGCAAAATGACAATGAGTAAATCTGCAAACTGTGACAAAAACACCCTCAGAAGCCCGGGTCTTTTTCCCTCTTCCAGTATATTTTCCCCACATGTTTCCCGGATTTTTTTCACCTGCATTTCGGATAATCCCTGCTCCGTAGTAGAAAATACGTCTCTTAGCTGCTCTTTGGAATACTTCCAGTATTTTTTCATGGCATGCCCTCCCTGTGTTGTGGTACAAAAAAAGAAACGGGACTTTTTTGCACCAGAATAATGCAATAAAAAGTCTCGTTTCTTCGTGTACAGCCCGGTTCCAGCTTTCCTGTAACGTGATGACGGCCTGCACAACACCCGGACACACCGGATGCAAACTACTCCCTGTTTATTATCTTTTTGTATTTTACCCATATCCTCTTTCATTTGTCAACTGCTTTGTTTCTTTTTTCACCACATTGCACAAAATATTTGTTTCTTTAAGCATTATATAGTATAATAAATCCAAAGATAAACTTACATCAGGGATTTACATGATAGAATAGGAGATACGCTTATGATGCTTACACTCATTCCTTTTTTTGACCGAAATATGTCCGTTAGTGCTTATTCTCTGTTTACCAGAAAAAATAACTTTCTTATGAACCCAAGCCTTCTTGGTTCCAGACAGTTTGACGGAGCTGCCTATGTAGATGGGCTGGAACTGATTCAGGAGCTTGGAACCACCACACTCTCCGGAGGAAAACCGATTTTTGTATCTTTAAATAATATCTCTATTTTCAGCAGTCTGGAATCCGAATGCAAAAATACAAACCATGCACCGATTCTCCTGATTGACCAGACATTTCCTCCGGTATCCATGTATACAGACCGCATCCGCGAACTGCGCGAATTCGGATATCATTTTGCAATCCGTAATCTTCCTGTTCACTGCTACGAAGACTACGCACCGATTCTGTCACAGATGGACTACGTTCTGATTGACTGCCAGAAAATAGATGCCGTCAAGGCTTCTTTCTATTTCCGCAAACTGTATCCGGATATCTGTATCTGTGCCAGCAACATTCCGGACATGGAAACTTTCGGAAAACTCAGTCCTGCAGAAACAATTTCTTTATTTGAAGGAACCTTTTTCCGTATGCCGGTCACACGCGGCGAACATAAAGTATCGCCCCTGAAGATCAATTACATTTCCCTTCTGAATCTGATTGAAGAAGATGATTTTGACCTGACCAAAGCGGCTGATATTATCAGTCAGGACACGGCTCTTATCATCTCCCTGCTGCGGCTGGCAAATACACGCTCCTTTAATTCCGAAATCACTTCCGTGCGGGTTGCTGTCTCAATGCTGGGGCAGAAGGATCTGACGCGCTGGATTCAGACAACCGTTATTGAGAAACTGTGTTCTGACAAGCCTAATGAACTGATGCGCCTTTCCCTGCTGCGTGCCAAGTTTGCAGAAAATCTTGCACCGGTCTTTGGCATGGCAATGCGTTCCCAGGAACTGTTTCTGACCGGTCTTTTCTCGATTCTGGATATTATTCTGGATTGTTCCATGGAAGAAGCTCTCTCCATGGTGCGTGTATCGGGCAAGATCCGCACCGCCCTTCTGGAACATACCGGTTCCCTGGCAGAAGTGCTTCACTTTATTGTAAAATACGAATCGGCAGAATGGCAGGAAGTTTCCCGCCAGCTGGTGCTTAAAAACATCGAAATTCCGGATGTTTCCCATGCATGGGTTTCTTCCCTGCAATGGTATGCAAAACTGATTACCATGAATGAATAATGTCAGATAAAAAAAGGATGCACAAAACGTGCATCCTTTTTTATTGTTTTATTTTCTTCCGCTGGTTCCTTTCAGACGTGCCATCGCACGGGAAAGAGAAGCTCTTGAGTGGTAATACTCACGGATACTCTGCTTCTGGCGCATCTGCTCCTCTGCACGCTCTTTTGCTTCGCGGGCTCTTGCCACATCGATTTCCTCCGGACGCTCTGCAGTCTCCACGAGAAGTGTCACACGGTTATTGACGATCTCGACAAATCCCATTCCGACTACTGCATATTCCCAGTTATCCGTGCCTTCCGGCTGAAACCTCATCTCGCCCTCATCAATGGCGATGACCATATCCTCATGATGGGCCAGAATTTCTTTCTGCCCATCATATTCCGGAACGATCAGAGAACGGCATCTTCCGGAAAAGAACACACGGTTCGCAGATATAATTTTTAAATAGAATGTATTGCCTGCCATAATGATCTCCGTTCTTTATGCTATGCGTTCTGCTCCATCTGCTCTGCTTTCTTCCTGACATCTTCGATGGTTCCTGCATTGAAGAATGCATTCTCCGGATATTCATCCATCTCACCATCTAAAATTGCCTTGAATCCGCGGATTGTTTCTTTCAAAGGAACATATACACCTTTGATACCGGTAAAGTTCTCTGCTACGTGGAACGGCTGTGACAGGAACTTCTGAATCTTTCTTGCACGGTATACCAGGACTTTATCTTCATCTGCCAGCTCTTCCATACCAAGAATTGCAATGATATCCTGCAATTCCTTATACTTCTGAAGGATCTCCTGCACTTTACGTGCAACTTCATAATGCTCCTCCCCAACAATATCCGGCTCAAGGATACGGGAAGATGACTCCAGAGGATCAACCGCCGGATAAATACCCTGCTCAACGATCTTTCTGGAAAGTACGGTTGTTGCATCCAGATGTGCAAATGTCGTAGCTGGTGCCGGGTCTGTCAGGTCATCGGCTGGTACATATACAGCCTGTACGGAAGTGATAGATCCATTCTTTGTAGAAGCGATCCTCTCCTGTAATTCACCCATCTCCGTAGCCAGTGTCGGCTGATAACCTACGGCTGACGGCATACGTCCAAGCAGTGCGGATACCTCTGATCCGGCCTGTGTGAAACGGAAAATGTTATCAATGAAGAGAAGCACATTTTTATGCTGCTCATCACGGAAATACTCAGCCATGGTAAGTCCGGTCTCAGCGACACGCATACGAGCCCCTGGCGGCTCATTCATCTGTCCAAACACTAAGGCTGTTTTTTCAAGTACACCGGATTCGCCCATTTCGGTCCACAGATCATTTCCTTCACGGGAACGCTCCCCGACACCGGTGAAAATGGAATATCCACCGTGCTCTGTTGCAATATTACTGATCAGCTCCTGGATCAATACGGTTTTCCCTACACCGGCACCACCGAACAGACCAATCTTACCACCCTTTGCATATGGGGCAAGTAAGTCGATGACCTTGATACCGGTCTCTAAGATTTCCTCTGCAGGGTTCTGATCTTCAAATGCTGGCGGCTCTCTGTGGATCACCCACTTTGGAGCATCCCCGATCGGCTTTCCGTCATCAATTGTTTCTCCTAATACGTTGAACAGACGTCCCAGTGTTGCCTCACCAACTGGTGTCTTGATACCGCTTCCGGTTGCAATGACTTCCATATCACGGTGAAGTCCTTCACTGGCTGCAAGCATAATACAGCGTACCGTATTATTTCCTATATGCTGTGCAACCTCCATGATACATTTTTTGTCACCATTTTGTACTTCCAGAGCGTCTCTGATTGCAGGCAATTCTTCGTCTTCAAATTCAACGTCCACAACAGGTCCCATAACCTGTATGATTTTTCCTGTTTTCATCCTAGGCCTCCATTATCTCTTTTTCTTGCGCTTCTGGGATTTTGCTCCCGCAATTACCTCTGTGATCTCCTGGGTAATCGCTGCCTGTCTGGCACGGTTATACATGATATCCAGCTCATGAAGCATATCCTTTGCGCTGTTGGTTGCTGCCTCCATCGCCATCATACGGGCATTCTGCTCGCAGGAGAAGGATTCTACCAGCGCACCATAAACAAATCCTACCACATAGTCCGGAACAATACGATTCATCACTGCATCTGCCGATGGACGCAGGGCAAGCTCCTCACGTCTGACATCCAGCGGAATCTCCACGTTGTGGAAATCTGCTTTTTTCAGTGGAAGCAGCTGCAGGATTTCTGCTTCTTCCTGCATCGCATTGACCATTGAGGTATAAATGATATAGATTTCATCAAACTCTCCCTGACGGTAATCTTCGAGAAGTTCCTCAGAGATATTTCGTGCACGGTTCAATGTCGGATTCTGAATCGTATAATGGAACTGTTTGTTGATCTCAATTCCACGTTCTTCAAAATAATGTCTTCCGACTTCACCAAGCACATACAGCTGACGTTTCGGGTGCTTTGCAAGTTCCTCTTCCGCAATTTTTAAAATATTGTGGTTGTAAGATCCTGCCAGTCCCTTATCCGCCGTAACCACCATATAAGCGATCCGTTTTTCTTCTTCCGGAATCTCATCTGTGGACCTGAAATAAATACTGTCCAGATCCGGCAAATGCCGCAGAATACGGCTCATCTCAGATTGCAGGGTAAAGAAATACGGTTCTGTGTCCGTCAGCATTTTTTTAGATTTCTTTAATTTCGAAGAAGAAATCATGTACATTGCATTTGTAATCTTTAATGTATCATTGATACTCTTCATTCGATCCTGAATTTCTTTTGCATTTGCCATCGTAACACCTGCTTACTGTTCTGCTGCGAACTCTGCTGCAGCATCTTTGATTTTCTGTCTCAGTTCATCGGATAAAGCTTTTGTCTGCTCAATTTCTTTTCCGATCTCCGGATGTTTCAGATCCATGAAATCCAGGATATCTTTCTGATACTGTTTTACCTGTCTGGTAGGTATCTTATCGAATACACCGTCCGTTGCCATGCACAGGGTTAATACCTGCTCATGCATGGAAAGCGGATGACTCAGCGGCTGCTTCAACAGCTCCATCAGAGCTTTTCCGTGCTGCAGCTGTGCTTTTGTTGCATCATCCAGATCAGAAGCAAACTGTGTGAACACTTCCATCTCACGGTACTGTGCCAGATCGATACGGATACTACCGGATGCTTTCTTCATTGCCTTTGTCTGGGCTGCACCACCGACTCGGGATACGGAAAGTCCTACGTTTACGGCTGGTCTCATACCTGCGTTGAACAGGTTGCTCTCGAGGAAGATCTGACCATCGGTAATGGAAATAACGTTGGTAGGAATATATGCGGAAACATCACCGGCCTGTGTTTCAATAATCGGCAGTGCAGTGATGGAACCGCCACCTAACTTGTCACTCAGATGACTGGAACGCTCAAGCAGTCTGGAGTGTAAGTAGAATACATCACCAGGATAAGCCTCACGTCCCGGGGAACGCTCAAGCAGAAGGGAAATTGCACGGTATGCAACCGCATGCTTGGACAGATCATCATATACAATGAGAACATCCTTGCCCTTGTGCATAAAATATTCTGCCATGGCAGTTCCTGCATATGGAGCTATGTACTGTAAAGATGCCGGATCACTGGCTGTAGAAGATACTACGATGGAATAATCCATGGCATCATGTTTCTTTAATGTATTTACAATCTTTGCAACGGTAGATGCCTTCTGACCAATGGCAACGTAAATACAGATTACATCTTTGCCTCTCTGGTTGATAATGGTATCTGTTGCAATGGATGTCTTACCTGTCTGACGGTCACCAATGATCAACTCACGCTGTCCACGTCCGATTGGGAACATGGAATCAATGGAAAGAATACCGGTCTCCATTGGTGTGTCTACGCTTTGTCTGTCGATGATACCAGGAGCTTCCTGCTCGATCGGACGATAATCATCCTCTTTTACATCACCGTTTCCGTCAATCGGCTCACCGAGTGCATTGATTACTCTTCCTACAAACGCATCACCGACCGGAATACCGGCTTTTTTCTTGGTACGAACCACTTTGGTTCCTTCTTTGATTCCGGTATCACGACCAAAAAGAATAATACCGATTTCATTCTGTCTGACATCCTGAACCATTCCTTTGACTCCGTTTTCAAAGGCTACGATCTCGCCATACATTGCATGATCAATTCCGTATACGGTAACAATTCCATCACCGACCCAGATGACCTCACCTGTCTCACGGCTTTGTTCATCCCAGTTGATATTTTCGATCTCACCCTGAATAATGGAGATAATATCTGTTGCACTAATAGCGCCCAAAGGGGTCACCTCCCTGTAAGTTTTCTTTGTAACTGACGCAGACGTCCTTCATAGCTGTGGTCATATTCTTTATATCCCACCTTAACAACATAGCCACCGATCAGCGACTCATCCACACTCTGCGTCAGGGTAATCTCACTATCCGGATAGTTTTTATCCAGAATTTCTTTCGCCTCGGCCTCCTCTTCTTTGCTCGGAGTCTCGGCATAAATCAGGTCCGCACGAACCACATGATGCATCTGATCCCAGTATTTATAATAATATTGGAAAATATCCTGCATCTCGGTCATGTTACCAATCCTGCACATGATCTTCATGTACCGGACCAGCACATCTTCTGTCGTTTCCAGTGCAAATACCTGATCGATAATTTCATACTTTTTTGCTGCCGGTACGACCGGGCTCGTCAGAACTTTCTGCAGTTGCGGTGTCATAAAGAAAAGTTTTTCCGCTTTCTCGACATCCTCTCTGCTGACAGACAGCCGGTATAGTACCTTGGCACTATTTACTGCTGCCTGCGTCATGTGCTTCACCCGTCTTCATAATCTTCTTAGCAGCCAGCAAAGCAAGCTCTGCAATCTTTGCCTGAGCATCTCTTGTTGCCTTTTCCTGCTCATTTGCAATATCACTCTTTGCTTTCTCAAGCATATGATCTGCTTCGACCCTGGTTGCTTCCATTTTATTGTTATATTCTTCCTGTGCACGCGTCTTCGCATCGAGAATGATCTGATCTGCCTTTTCTCTGGCACCCTTTAACTGGTTCTCATACTCACTCTTCATCTGCGCTGCATCGTCCTGCTGTTTTTGGGCATCCTCGAACTGTTTGTTGATCATGTCCTCTCTCTCATGAATGATATTCATGACCGGCTGAAACAAAAACTTACGAAAGATTGCATATAAAACAAGCAGATTTACGATCGTCCACAAGATATCCCATGGATTTAAACTCAGCATAGTTTACTGCTCCTTTCTTAATGTAATAATTACGCAGGTAATCATTATTTTAAGAAAAGAATGATAAGTAATGCAATAACGAAACCGTAAATAGCGGTTGCCTCGGCAAGTGCACAACCAAGAAGTAATGCTTTGGAAATCTTACCTTCTGCTTCCGGCTGTCTTGCGATAGCGTCTACTGCAGAACCTGTTGCCTTACCGATTCCAAGACCTGCTCCGATACCTGTTAATACTGCTACTCCTGCTCCGATTGCTACAAATAATGATGCTGACATAATGTTTTCTCCTTTTCTTTTCTCAGTTAATTAGTGTGTTACTCCGTTGCTTCCTTGATGAACAAGCCTGTAAGGAATACAAATACGTATGCCTGAATCAGTCCGTCAAAAATATCAAAGTAACAACTGAATATTGCTGGAAGTACGGGTGGAACCACCATCTTCAGTAACTCCATAATAACGAAGGAACCAAGTACGTTTCCAAACAATCGCATACAAAGTGATAATGGTTTGATGAATATCTCAAGAATGTTAATTGGAAGAACTACAGGCATTGGTTCCGCAAAGCTCTTTAACCAGCCTTTGGTTCCTTTCTTTCTCACTCCTGCTGCTTCAATTAAGATGATACTCATCAATGCAAGCGCTACCGTGACATTCATGTCTTTTGTCGGTGGCTTGAAGCCTAATAGGCCGATGAGGTTGGCAATTCCTATGTAGATGGCAACTGCTGCCAGGTACGGAATGTACGCTTTACCGTTTTCTCCTATCGTGTCCTCAAAGAATCCATACAGTTTTGAAACAGCAAGTTCAAGTACTACCTGCTTACGGCTTGGATTCTCAACTCTGAGTCCTCTGACAAGGATCAGACACAAAAGAAGAATGACCGCCATGATGATCCATGTAACAACAACCGATTCATAGATCGGAATGCCACCAAACAGCGGGATTGTAAAGACGGTATCGCAATTCAGCTCCTCCATCAGATTCTTTACCAACGCATCCAACAGTCTCACTTCCTTTCTTAACTTTTGAATCAAAAGCTATTATATTTGTCATATTGTAAAAAGTAAAACGTTTTTTTTATATAAACTATATGTCATATTTGTATATTTCTCATATGGTCATACACTTTATATATAAAAAGAGGCGTCGTACATACATTACGACGCCTTTGCTCTACCCACTGTGGTATTCTACCCCTTTCTTCCAAAAAATGCAAGCACAAAAAAACTAATTTTCGGCAAAGAACTTCGAAAGAACTTCTTTCAGCGTATTTGCAGACTCATGCAGTTTGGAAACTTCCTCCTGATCCAGATCGATTGGAACCTTGGTTTCATAGCCATCGCGGCCAACGATACACGGCAGACTTAACACCACGTCTGAGATTCCATACTCTCCGTGCAGCATGGTCGAAATCGGCAGAATTGATTTTTCATCTCTTATGATTGCTTCGCAGATGCGCTTAACTGACATGGCAATTCCATAATATGTGGCTCCTTTTTTGGAAATAATCTCATAGGCACTCTGTTTTACCTCCGCGGCGATACGTTCCGTTGCTTCCATATGATTATAGTGCCCCCGCATCTCACAGAAATTGTCCAGCGGTATTCCGGATATATTCGCACTGCTCCATGCCGCAATCTCACTGTCCCCGTGTTCTCCCACGATAAAAGCATGTACACTTCTGCTGTCCACTCCCAGATGCTGTCCCAGATGATACTTCAGTCTGGCAGAATCCAGCACAGTTCCAGAACCAATTACCCGTTTTTCCGGATAACCGGACAGTTTCTGCGCCGTGTAAGTCAGAATATCTACCGGATTTGCAACAATCAGAAGAATTCCTTCAAAATCTCTTTTTGTAATTTCCGGAATAATCGACTGGAAAATTGCAATGTTTTTGTTTACCAGATCCAGCCGTGTTTCGTCCGGCTTCTGATTTGCACCTGCTGTAATTACAATAATGGCTGCATCCGCAATATCATCATAATCTCCGGCATAAATCTGCATCGGTCTTCCAAACGGAATTCCGTGTACGATATCTTCGGCTTCCCCTTCTGCTTTCTGATGGTTTGCATCCAAAAGCACCATCTCGGTAAATAATCCGCTCTGCATCAGGGCGAATGCAGATGCAGAACCGACAAATCCACATCCGATAATTGCTACTTTTCCTGATTTTAATTTACTCATATGGTTACCTCCTTCCAGGCACAAAAATTCTCTACAATATAGTCTGCCTCTTTTCCGTCATCATTTTTCGGGGAAATATTGGAATTTACATAAAACACCGGCATTCCGACACCTTTTGCACCACCGACATCACAACGGCTGTCATTCCCGATATACAGGGAATGTGACACATCCAGCTTATGCCGCTCCAACAATATATGAAAGAAACGTTTATCCGGTTTTTTGGTGTGATAATCCGAAGAAATCAAAATATCATCAAAATATTTTGTAATGCCTAAAACATTCATTTCATATGCGGTAAAAATGCGCTGGGCATTCGATAACAGATATACTTTTTTGTCCATTTTTTTCAGACTGGCAAGCATCTGCTGTGTCCCCGGATACAAACGGACATAATCGGTAGACAGCGCACGGAAAAACTGTCCGGTATGTATGGCAAGGGTCTTATCGGCCACGATCCCTTTTTCCTGATACAGTTTTTCAAACACTTCCCCGATCTCAATCTCCGGAGATGCCTCATGCGTATAATGCCTGTCCTCTTCCAGCGTCTTTTTCAACGCGCGCTCACAGTCGCTGACAAGTGCCGCATAGCGCTTCTGCAATTCCTTCGGTTCATAAATGGCCCCGTAATATCCAAAAAACAATGCCAGTTTCTCCCACAGTTTTGGAAAATCTTCCTCTGTGTGGATATCCACCAGTGTCCCGTACAGATCAAACACATAATTGTCGTACTGCACCGGCAACACGGCTTCCTGCAAATATTCTCCCATGTTAATTTCTCCCTTTTGTGATCTTTTACGTGCAAATTATACCAGATTTTCCCTGTACCTGTAAGTGGTAGCTACAACATTTTTCTGCGAAGTTTTTCCAGTATCTTCCTCTCACTGCGCGATACGGATACCTGATTTTTCCCCATGCGCTTTGCTGTTTCTGCCTGGGAAAGATTGTCCATATAGCGAAATTTTATCAGCTGTGCCTCTTCCTCCGGCAGCTGGTCGATCGCCTGTTTCAATGCAATATGATTCAGAAGCGGAGTTTCAAACCGGTGATTATCCTCCAGCTTTTCTTCCAAAGTCAGCACTTTTCCGTCATTTTCCGTCACCGGTCGTGAAAAAGAATCCACCTCTCTTCCTGCTTCCATTGCCACCACCAGATCTTCAATGGCAATTCCTGTCTTTTCCGCCAGTTCCTGCAATGTCGGCTCCTTATTTTGTGTCTTTTTCATTTGTTCTCTGACAATTGCTATTTTTCTTGCATGTTCTTTCATCTGGCGACTCGTATGAATCATACCGTCATCCCGTAAAAATCTCCGGATTTCCCCCATAATAAGCGGAACCGCATAGGTAGAAAAAGAGTAGGATAGCGAAGTGTCAAACCGGTCGATCGCCTTGATCAGACCAATCACTCCGATCTGTGTCAGATCCTGCAAATCGGTTCCCCGGTTTGCAAATCGTTTCGCCACCATATAAACCAGCCCCATATTCTCGGTTATCATCTGCTGCCTGATCTTCCGGTCTCCCTGCTGCGCCCTCTGGATGTTCTGTCGTCCATTTTCCTCTTTTGCCGGTATCTTACTGCTCACGTTCCCTTTCTATGTATTTCCACATAACCACACGTGTTCCTTCTCCTTTTTTTGACCGTACCTCAATCCGATCCATAAATGCCTCCATAAAGGAAAAGCCCATACCGGAACGTTCCAATTCCGGTTTTGTAGTAAAAAAAGGCTGCAATGCCTGTTCAAGATCTTCAATTCCGACTCCGTGATCTTCCACCGTTACCACCAATTGCTGACCGTTTTGGTCACAGGTCAGTTCCACCTGTTTCGTTTCATCTTCGTATCCATGGATAATGGCATTTGTCACAGCCTCACTCACTGCTGTCTTTACATCTGCAATCTGCTCCAGCGTCGGATTCATATTTGTCATAAATGCGGTCACAACCATGCGTGCCAATCCCTCATTTACGGATTTTGCATCAAAATGAACCTGCATATGATTTTCCTGCACCATTTTATTTTTCCTCCTCTTCCAATGAAATAATCTGAAACAACCCGGATTTTTCAAATATTTTATACACCCGTTCTCCCAGATTTACCGCTGTCACTTTTCCTGCATGCATGTCCATCGTCTTTTTTCTTCCTATTAATATACCGATTCCGGAACTGTCCATAAAATCAGTCCCCGCAAAATCAAATACAATCCTGTGAACATGCCAGCTTTCCGCCAACAGATCTATTTCCCTGCTCATATTGCCTGCCACATGATGATCCACCTCCCGCGGCATCGGCACAATCATGCAGTCCGCTTCCTTTCGATATGCTGCTTCCATATAAAACCTCTTCCTTTCCCTTACTTCTTTATAAATAAGCAAAAAAAGACACCGACAGTAACCTGTACTGTAGTGTCTTTTGTAATGCAATGTGTTCCTTTTTATTCCTGTGCGTCTACATAATTCTGTGACGTTCTCGCCCGCTCCGTATCCGGATAATTTTCAATTACATACTGATAATACGGTTTTGCAGATTTCAGGTCCCCGTTTTTCCGGTAGGACTGTGCCAGATAATAGGCAGCTGATCCGTCCTGGAAATCTTCCTGCTCATCCGTAATCTGTTTTAATGTATCGATGGCGTCCTTATACTTTCCACGGGAGTACAAACTATAGCCTTCCTTGTAAAGCTGATTCAGATACTTATCCTGTACCTCCCCATGGATATCATCATATATGGTTTTGGCTTTATCGGACAGATACTTCGTCTTTACTTTGTCCAGCGTCTCTCCCGCAGTCGTCACATCCTTTGATCCATAATAGGAAACACATGCCTGTAGGAGATTTTCATAAGTGGATATCTTAACCTTGACCTTTTCGTTGTTGGTCGTCTGCTCCTCCAGCTGATTTTTCAGATCCTCCACCTGTCCTTCCAGATCTTTGATTGTCTGTCCATTCGTGGAAATGGTATCACTCGCCTCAACCAGTTTTCTCTGTGCCTCTTCTTTTGCCTTGTTGCGGACGCTCGGCACGATCAGAAACGCGGTAATCGCAGTACCCACGATTAGTCCGATCACGATATATACCAATGTTGCCCCAATCGAAGATTCCTTAAACCGCTTCGGCATGATAATGGTCTCATTTCCACTTTGATAAGAAATCAGATCATCATCCTTCGGCTTTTTGGAAGGACTTTTTTCCTTCAGTCTTGCATTCACTTCGCGCAGATAACGCAGGGTGGTTGTATTATTTGTATCAATCTTTCCCGCATTGCGCAAAGTTTTTTTTGCCAGTTCCAGCTTATTGTCCTGCAGATAAAGAAGCGCCAGCAGCTGATGTGCCTTGACAAGCTTCGGATTCAGCGAAAGTACCTTTTTCAGCTGGATAATTGCCAGATCCCGACTGTCCTGCTTGCAATAGTGCAATGCCTGGTTATATTTTTTAATCGTCTGATTTACGGAATCCAATCTTCCCCGGTCCTGCTGGATCTCATCAAGATAATGACTGGCAAGATTGTCCTTCGGCTGATAACTGCGGCTGATCACCCATTCACTTAAGGCATCTACCACTTCTCCTGTCTCGCAATAAATCAATCCCAGAAGATTTCGTGCATCAATATTATATTTATTAAACTTCAGACTGTTTTTCAGGCTGACAATCGCTCCGGAAAGATTTCTCACGCCCGCCTGTTCCAGCCCCAGATTATAATATGCGTTGGAAATGTGACGCACTTTCAAAAATACGGAAAGATCTGCCCCGCAATTCGGGCAGCGCTTTGCATTTCCAACCTCCTGTCCACATTTATAACAAATCATTTCTTCCTCTTTTTCATTACTGTCCTAACTGCTGGCCATTCTGACGTACATCACGCAATATTTCGGTAATAATATCCGTTACGTCTGTCAGATCATGGTTATAAATCGCCGCCTCGGCTTCTTCCACTTCCAGACTCGGCTGAAAATTTTTCAGCTCCTTTTCAAAATTAATCATTTCTCCTGCTCCTTTTTGCGATATACAGGTTCTGCGTTCCCATGTATCTTAATTATAATATAATGCATTGGATATGCAAGTAAATTTATTCGCATTATTTCTCGGAAATATTACAGGAACTGCATCTGTTTACTTGAGAGAGATCATCACAACCCCTTCTTTTTTCTTCTGAAAACAAACGGATTCCTGCAGTTCTTTTACGGTAAGCGTCTGCTGGTCAATGGTTACAACACATCCGGAATACACTTTGCGTACGACACTGATCTTTGCATTTTCCCCGCGTTTGACCAGTTCTTCCAGACGATCTACCGCTTTTTGGCTTTCAGCAATATCTGCCTGCGTTTTCATTTTGGCACGAAGAAGCTCGGTTCTGCGCGGATCTTTCGATACATCAATTCCTTTTTGCGCAGCCACCAGTTCAAACTGTTTCAGCCCGGTGGTAATCTTCTTGATCACTTCCCCATTTTCTTCAATGGATTTCTGCAGATCCGACAGTTCCTGCCGCATCTGCGCACTGACTCCGACATGCACCTGTGTCTTTACTTCCGTGGAATTTCCGATTACATTCACATCCATTCCACTGATTGCGTAGGCATATCCGCCAATGATACTTCCCTTTTTTCCGGTTACATAAATATGATCAAAACTGATCATATGACTGTCTAATGCATAAGTCACTTCAATAAAGCCATCGGCTTTCACCTTACAGTATTCGAAAAATTTTGCGTGGATATTCCCACCTGCACGAATACTGGTCTTGTTTCCACCGAGAACACCGCTTCGCAGGACAATATCTTTTCCCGCTTCAATCACACAGTTCTCGCAGATACCGTCTACCGTGAGACTTCCACTCGTACTTACCTTTGCCCCCGGTTTGATTCCACCGTGGATTATAACATCTCCGTGATATTCCACATTTCCTGTACCGATTCCCACATCACCGGGAATTTCATAAACTGCGGATATCCGGATCTTTCCGTTTGTCATTTCAATCTTTCCAGACAGGTCTGCAATATAAGTACTTCCGTCTTCTGTACAGTGAAATCCTTTTCCGCGGAGTGGCTGCAATGGCTTGCCACGGACTGCCAGTATCGGCTTTCCCGAAACATTCATCCCGTTTACCGCCTCGGTTGGTGGATAGTAGGTGGCAATTGTCTGACCTTCTTTTACCATCTCCACTGTACGGATGCTCCAGTAATCTATGGAACCATCCTCCTTGACCTTTGGTTTTCCATCCACATCCGGATTGAAATGAAGTTCATAGCGGCCATTTTCTGCATTGACCGGTGGCTGTCCTTTTGCAATACATACATCTCTCATGTACACTCCGCCATCGATCATCTCCTGGATCGCCGCTTCGTCAATTCCATTGGTTACCCGCTGGGTGCGGATATACCGCACCAGCTCTGATAATGTGTATCCCTCTCCGTTCTCCGGCGGCTGCAATGTCAAATATGCTTCCATACTATCCTGTGAAATCCGAACAACCGCACCTCTCATTGAAATATCTTCCATGGCATTTTCCCCTCTCTGCTATAGAAATCCGAAACCATTTATTTCATTTGTGCCAGCCGCGCTTCTACCTGAGCCATCATCTGCTCATACTTTGCCAGCTTGTCTTTCTCTTCCTGTACCTTTTCTGGTTTTGCGTTATTTAAGAATTTTTCATTGGAAAGCATGCCCTTAGAACGTGCAAGTTCCTTCGTCAGCTTATCTTTTTCTTTATGCAAACGCTCTTTTTCTTTTTCAAAATCTACCAGATCCTCCAGTGGCAGATAAAGAACTGCTCCTGGAATCACAACGGAAACCGCATCCTCACTGATACCGTTTTTGTCTGCCTGTACTATAATCTCGCTGGTAGAAGCAAGATTTACATATACTTCCTTATTTTCTTCAAAAACAGTGCGAAGCCCTGCATCCTCAGATGTAATATAAAGCTTTGCCTTTCTTGATGGCGGAACATCCATTTCTGTGCGGACATTACGGATTCCCTTAACGAGATCCTTACAGTGCTCAATGGCAGATTCCTCTGCCGGGAAGTTCCACTCTTCTTTGTACTCCGGCCACTTGGAGAGCATAATCGTCTCTTCCTCTGACTGTAATGTACAGAAGATTTCTTCTGTGATAAATGGCATATACGGATGTAACAGTTTCAATGCCTCGGTCAGTACGGTCTTTAAGGTCCACAGTGCTGCATTGGCAGATACCGGATCTTCATCCTTTTTATAGGTACGGACTTTTGCGATCTCAATGTACCAGTCACAGAACTCATCCCAGATGAAATCGTATACTTTCTGTACAGCAATTCCGAGTTCAAATTTATCCATATTTTCTGTGGCATCTTTTGCAAGGGTATTCACCTTGGAAAGAATCCACTTGTCTGCTGCATGTAACTCATCCTTTGACGGCGTATGGAGTTCAAATCCATCCAGATTCATCATGATAAAACGGGATGCATTCCATACTTTATTGGCGAAGTTACGGGATGCCTCCACACGCTCCCAGTAGAACCGCATGTCATTTCCCGGTGCATTTCCGGTAATCAGTGTCAGACGAAGTGCATCTGCGCCATACTTGTCAATGACTTCCAGTGGATCAATACCATTGCCCAGTGATTTACTCATCTTGCGTCCCTGGGAGTCACGTACCAGTCCGTGGAACAGTACGGTATGGAACGGTGCCTTACCCATCTGCTCATATCCGGAGAAAATCATACGGATAACCCAGAAGAAAATAATATCGTATCCGGTTACCAGCACATCGTTCGGATAAAAATAATCCAGATCCTCGGTCTTTTCCGGCCAGCCTAACGTAGAGAATGGCCACAGTGCAGAAGAGAACCAGGTATCAAGCGTATCCGGATCCTGTGTCATATGTGTACATCCGCACTTCGGACACTTGCCAGGATTTTCGATGGATACTACCATCTCGCCACAGTCATCGCAGTACCATGCCGGAATGCGGTGTCCCCACCACAGCTGACGGCTGATACACCAGTCACGGATGTTGTCGGTCCAGTTAAAGTAGGTCTTGTCCATACGCTTTGGAAGAAGTTTGATATCTCCGTTCTTCACACCTTCCACAGCCGGCTTGATCATCTCATCCATCTTTACAAACCACTGCTGCTTGATCATCGGCTCAACCGTTGTATGACAGCGGTCATGCACACCGACATTGTGGGAATGTGGAACAACTTTTACCAGAAGTCCCTCTTTCTTAAGATCATCCACCAGTGCTTTCCGGCACTCGTAGCGGTCCATTCCGGCATATTTTCCGGCTTTTTCATTCATCGTTGCATCGTCGTTGATGACAACAATTTCTTCCAGATTATGACGCTTTCCAACCTCAAAATCGTTCGGGTCATGTGCCGGAGTGATCTTTACGCATCCGGTTCCAAATTCCTTGTCTACATAAGCATCTGCGATCACCGGTATTTCGCGGTCCGTCATCGGAAGCTTTAAAGTCTTTCCGACAATATCTTTATAACGCTCATCGTCCGGGTTTACTGCCACCGCAGTATCACCAAACAGTGTCTCCGGACGTGTGGTGGCAATCTCTACGAAGCGGCCTTCCTCTCCAACAACCGGATAATTGATATGCCAGAAAAATCCATCCTGCTCTTCATGCTCAACTTCCGCATCGGAAATGGAAGTCTTACATACCGGACACCAGTTGACAATACGGGAACCTTTATAAATCCAGCCCTTCTTATATAACTTGGTGAATACTTCCTGTACCGCATGGGAACATCCTTCATCCATCGTAAAGCGCTCACGCTGCCAGTCTGCGGAAGAACCAAGTTTGCGCAGCTGCTTTACAATACGTCCGCCGTATTCTTTTCTCCACTCCCAGCACTTATCCAGGAACTCTTCACGGGTCAGGTCCGCCTTATTGATGCCCTGCTCTTTTAAACTCTGGATCACCTTTACCTCTGTAGCGATGGATGCGTGATCCGTACCCGGCTGCCACAGTGCATTGTATCCCTGCATTCTCTTGTAGCGGATCAGGATATCCTGCATGGTATTATCCAGTGCATGTCCCATGTGAAGCTGACCGGTAATATTTGGCGGTGGCATCACAATGGTAAACGGTTTCTTGCTGCGGTCTACTTCTGCATGAAAATACCCATTGTCCTCCCACTTCTTATAGAGACGATCCTCTATATCTTTCGGATCGTATGTTTTACTTAATTCTTTGCTCATGTGTTCCTCCTTAATATAAATGAAACGCCCTCTGTACAGAAAGCCTTTTCTTTTTCTGCACAAAGGGCGAAAACTCTCGCGGTACCACCTTTGTAATACTCATCATGTCCTTTAACGGGGACGATCCGGGAATGCCTACAGGGCAATGTACCACATTCAACATTCCAGTTCCGGAGCTACCTTCCACACTGCATCCTGTGGATATCTTACAGCCATTGCAGGAACATTCTGCACGAAAACTCTGCCAATGCTCCACTTCAATGAATATCCTTCTCTTTCAGGAATTCCATGTGTACTCCTCTCCATCATCACTTTTTTATACATAATTTAATCTTACTTGCGGCTCTCTTTTTTGTCAAGAAGATTTCTGTGAAATTCACTATAATTCCTCTTCTACCATGTTCTTTTCCCGATGGAACATATCGTAGATACATGGAATGACAATCAGCGTCAGAACGGTACCATAAACCAGTCCTCCAATCAGTGTGATTGCCATCGGACGCATCATGTCGGAACCGTCACCGATTCCAAGAGCCGTAGTCAGCATTGCAAGAACCGTAGTCAGTACCGTCATCAGAATCGGACGCACCCGGGTCTTTCCGGATGAAATAATCGCCTCATGCTTAGAAACACCCGCTTTTCTTGCCTGATTGATATAATCAATCAGTACAATACCGTTGTTTACAATAAGACCTGCCAGCATGATAAATCCAAGCATTGCAAGGACATTGACTTCCTGCCCTGTCAGAAGCAGAGCAATAAATCCTCCGGTGAAGGCAAGCGGAATCGAGAACATAATGATAAACGGAGAAACGAGTGACTGGAACTGTACCACCATGATCAGATAAATAAAGATAACTGCCAGTATCATCATCAGAACCAGCTGGCTCATGGAATCACTGATTGTCTCGTCCTCTCCGGTCATTTCGATATGATAGCCTTCCGGCACATTCAGCTTATCCATACTCTTTTGAATTTTATTGCCAAGCAGTGTGACATTGTGATCTTCATCCACACCACAGGATACCGTAATATAACGTGTCTGTGCATCCCGTTTCATGGTGCTGAGTGTTGTCGTATCTTTCATCTCACAGATTTTCGTAAGAGGAATCTCTTTTTCTTTTCCGTCTTTGTCTGTGTGGGTAAATGTCATCTGTCTGATATCGTCCAGTTTCGTATCCGTCTGTTCCTGTGTCTGCACATAGACTTTATAATCTTTGATGTCTGTGGAAATCGTGGTTGCGCTCTTGCTGTCTGCCATCTTCGCACTGACAAGCTGATATACCTGTGCAACCGTGTATCCGTATTCCGCAGCTTTTTCTTTATCCACGGAAATGGTAAGCTGTGGTTCCATATCTTCCAGACCATCGTCCACATCCACGGTTCCCTTTGTCTGCTTCATCACATCTGCCACTTCTTTGGCAAGCTTCTGCAGCGTATCAATATCATTTCCTTTAATTCTGACGGAAAGACCGCTGCCGAAATAACTGCTGTAATCCATGGAAGAACTGTTGGTTTCTACTTTGCAGTCCAGATCTTTCGTCCTGCTGACAATTTTTTCTTCCACATCCGATGCTTTGACTTTGGAGTCCTCATCCAGCAGGATATACATGCTGACGCTGTCATTTCCTCCACCCATCAGATTCATCGTGGAATCTCCACCAGCCATCGCTCCGACCGTCTTGATTCCTTTGATTTTTGAGATTCTCTGAATCACATCATCCGATGCCTGTGTTAATTCCTCAAAGGTCAGTTTCTCACCCTCTTTTGCAGAAATCGTGACGGAAAGCTGATTTGTCTCCATATCCATATCCATAAAGTTTAAGCCTTGTGAAAGTGACAGTGCTGCACTTGCGATCAGAAGAACCACCGCAATAATCAGTACCAGTGGTTTGAAACGCAGACACCACTCCAGCACTCTGCCATACCATTCCCGGACGGCATCGAACCACGGATGACGGATATCTTTTGTTTTTCTGAGTGTAACAGAAGCCATCGCCGGGACAAACGTCAATGCCACGACCAGACTCGCTACCAGGGTATATGCAATCGTCAGGGCAAGATCCACAAACAGCTGCCGGGTAATTCCCTCTGTAAAAATAATCGGCGCATAGACGCTGATCGTGGTAAGCGTTGACGCAATGATCGCCCCCGTCACCTGTTTTGATCCTTCTACCGCTGCTTTCCGGATGGAATAGCCTTCTGCGCGCAGACGATAAATATTTTCAATGACAACAATTGAGTTGTCCACAAGCATACCAATACCAAGCATCAGTCCGGACATGGAAATAATATTTAAGGTAATTCCGGTAAAGTACATCAGCACGATTGCAGCGACAACGGAAAGCGGTATGGAACATGCAATCACGATTGTCGGTTTGATATCTTTCAGGAACAGCAGCAATACCAAAATAGCAAGGATTGCCCCCCAGATCATATTCTGCATTACAGAGTTTACAATCATGTCAATGTATACGCCCTGATTCATCAATACATTCAGGTGGAGCTTGGAATCTTCTTTTTCTAACGCTTTAAATTTATCCAGGATACGATTCGTAACTTCTCCGGTAGAATATCCGGTCTGTTTTTCCATCGAAAGCATAATGCCAGGATTGCCATTAATCACGGCATACGTCTCATCGGAATTATCCGTCACTTTGACTTCTGCCACGTCCGAAAGACGGATCGTATCGATTCCGTCGATTCCCATATCCACAAGCGGCAGATCTTTTAATTCATCGACATCCTGCACGGCATCTCCCACGCGGATCAGATACTGGGTATCCCCGTCCATGGCATATCCCGCCGGCATATCAAAATTCTGCGCGGCAAGCAGGCTTGTGATGGTATCCTTGCTCAGCACTTTATTCAGATCTGCGGAATCATGTGCCGTATCTTTGGCTTCATCCAGTTTACTCTGTGCGCTCTCCAAGGAGGAGGCTGCATTGGCCAGTTCGGTAGAAGAAGCACTGACCTGAAGTGCCGTCATGGATGCATTGGCATTCAGCGTATCTAAAGCCGAGGCCAGGCTGACTTTTCCGCTCTCTACCTTCTGCTGTGCACGTTCAATGGTTTTCATTCCTGTATTGACTTCGGTCAGGAGTTTTCCCACTTCTGCGGATGCCGCCGGGAGATCCTCATAGGTATTTACTGTGATTCCAAGCGAGGACAACGCTGAAAACTGCTTTTTCACAACCGCATTAACCTGTTTGATCTGTGTCTGCATCTCACTGCTCTCTGCAAGCTGCGGGTTATCTTTTAATACCGTCACGATTCCGGTATAGGCATCCGACTTCATAAAGGTCTGAATACCGGTCTGGATCTGTTCCAAAGAAGCTTTCTGTTTTTTTAACTCTGCGAGTTGTTTTTTCAGATCCTGTTCCGTCTTGTAGAGCTTCTTCTGCTGATCCATCGTCTGATTAATCGCGCTGTTTAGCTGCTCCGATCCCTGACTGATGGAAGACTTTCCACTCTCTACTTTCTTTTTCCCCGCATCAATTTTTTTCTGGGACTTTTCAAACTGTTCATCGATCTTCTTCTGAATCTTTTTATTTAATGCGTCTATCTTGTCCTGATTGAGTGTTACATCTACGCTTTCTTCCAGCTGCCCGGTCGTAGTGACAGAAGCCACTCCTTCCAGACTTTCAAGTGCCGGCGCAAGATCATTCTTCACATAATCGGAAAATGCGTTCGCATCCATGCCATCCTTATCCACCGCTGCAGCCAGCACCGGCATCATGTCCGGATTGACTTTCATAATTATAGGTGTTCCAATGGAATCATCCCATTGCCCGGATACCTGATCAAGACTCTGCTGAATTTCGATCACCACCGAATCCATATTCGCATTCTGCTCATATTCCAGTGTTACGATGGAATAACTGTTATAGGAAACAGAACTGATATTTTTAATGTTGGACGTTGTTGCCATCGCCGATTCAATCGGTGATGTCACATCACTTTCCACCTGTTCCGGACTTGCTCCCATATCGGTTGTGATAACCAGCGCATACTGAAAACTCATATCCGGAAGCAGATCTGTCGTCATTTTTGACAACGAGACCGCACCAAGCACGATGACCAGCACGACTGCCACAAGCACGGTATAAGGACGTTTCACACTGTACTTTGAAATCATGTTTTCCTCCTGTAAATTTTTCTTCTGCTGAATAAAGCAGACACATTGGAAGTGGAACACAGTTCCCAGCGCCTGCTTTTTTTTCATTATACCGATAATCGGTTCTTTTTTACAAGAGGATTTCCGAAAGCTTTATTTTCTTTTTAGAAACAAAAAAGACATCCGCTTCCGAATGTCTTTCTTTCCTGTACTTTGTCCGTTATTTTCTGACTACTTTATGCGTTCTCCTCCAGTCCATCCTCTTCATCCGAAATAGCTGCAGATGCCCCGGATACTGCTGCAATCACTGCGATCAACGCCCCAAGTACCGCAATCCCGATAATCGCAATCAGAAAAATAAATAACCCCGTTGCTGACATGATTCCATCTCCTTTTGTAATTAATCCCCAAATCCTTTTCACCTGTCTTATCCTTTAAGATACCCGGATAAGTCTCAAAGAATACAATTTCTTTTTTTTATTTTATCACAGAACCACTGTCCTCACAATGTTATTTTACTTTAATTTTCATGGAAACTGTCTTTGTCTTTCCGTTCTTCAGTGTTACTTTTGCTTTGATCGTGACGGTTCCCTTCTTCTTTGCTGTAATCTTTCCGTTTTTATCTACTGCTGCAACAGACTTTTTACCAGATGTATATGTAATCTTTTTTACATTATCTAGATCAAGCTTACTGCTTAACTGTATCTTTGTATTCTTTCCCGCTTTGATGGAAGCTGTCGTCTTTTTTACGGCGACCGTTTTTAAAACCGCTTTTTCCACATTTTTTATTTCTGCTGCAGAAAGCATCCGATAATCCGAACCTGCGGCAAGATTCACATGTAATGTGCCATCTTTTCCAACGGTATACGTCTTTGCATTCACCAGTTTATACGCTCCGGTTTTCTTATCCACAACAACGACACTCAGTTTGTTTCCTGCAGTTAAGTCTTTTGCATCTGCGGTTACTGTATATCTGATATTTCCTTCTTTATCGGTAACATTTGCAGTAATTGCCACATGGTCTGTTCCGGCAGCTTCCACGATCCTGCTCACCATATCTGCAGAAATCTCTGCCTTGGTACCTGTCACTTCTGCACTTGCTTCCGTTACTTTTCCAGCCGTATCTTTTGTCACGATAACCGTTACTTCTGCTTTCTCCCCGGAAGCAGTCGTTGCCGTTACGTTCTTTGATTCGGTTGTCTGCTCTGGCTTGTCATCCTTCTTCGTATCATCAGATGGAGTGACGGTTGCAGCGCTGCCGGAGGATGAGCCACCAGAGGATGAGCTGCCGGAAGTATTTGTATCATCCTTTCCTTCCGAAGATGATGCATCCTTATGCAGATACAGCACATCCACTGCTCCCCATCCGCCATCCTCATGTTCTACACATACACGAAGTTTTACGCTCTTTGTCTTATCCAGTGTAAAAGTTACCTTCGGTGTATGCCAGTCTCCCCATGCGGTCATTGCTGTGGCTTCGCCGGTAAATAATACACTGTCATCTTCTGCGTTTAATATCTGCATGGTTACATCTGACTGTGCCCCCTGGGCATATGCTTCCAATGTATAGGTTCCTTTTTCCAGCGTAATTGCTTTCTTATATGTAACAGAACCATTTGCTGCGGATGCTCCGTACCAGCCCATACTGTTTTTTCCGCTCTTTGCATTCTCTGCGGAAGGAATTCCCTTAAACGTGGCTCCGTCTACGGTAAAGTATTCTCCACTGTCAAATTCAACCGCTTCTTTATTTGTAATCAGATTTGCATATTTTACCTGTAAAGTAAGTGTAACATCTACACTGGTTTTTCCTTTATAAGCACCTCTTGTAATTTCTTTGCTCAAAGAAACTGTACCGGAAATCTGATAAGTTCCGGGCTTTGACATATCCGCCTTTTTTACAGATGCTTCATCCCAGGTAACCGCCTCTTCTACCGGTGTTTTGCTATCGGAATACGTAACTTCCACGGAATCCGGAAGTGTAAAATCACTGCCTGCAGTAATCGTCTGTGTCAGTGCAGAATCAAATCCTTCTACACTTACCAGATTCGAAACAGCCCCTGTTTTTACATAATTCCATACATGAAGTGCAGGAGTTGCCGTGCCATCCGGATAAAACATGGCTTCATTGTCAACTGCAGAACCGCCATACCATTTGCCTGCATCTTTCGAATCATATTCGTTGGCATAGCTTGAAGCCCATCCGCTTCCGTATTTTTCCCACTTTTCCTGATTTTCCTTTACCTGTGCATTGTATGCATCTCCGGTAAGTCCTTTGGTATTTCCAACGGTCAGCCATGCCGGCTCCCAGTAATATACCCCAAGTCCTCCTGCTTCGTTTACCGTATTGATCAGATTGCGGATTGCAGTTGCCTGTCCCTGCTCGGTAAACGGCTCCGTTGTGTCAGCTCCGTTATCATTATTTCCAACACGCACTGTATTGGCATGTCCGTCACTGTCTTCTAACGTATAAGCATAACTGGTTTCCGCAACCATCACATCTTTACAATATGTATTCTTTACCGTCTCAAACTGCTGTTTTAAGTTATCTAATGTTCCATGCCAGTATGGATAATAACTGGTGGCAAGAATATCATAATCAACATTGTTGTCCTGCAGATTTTTTGCCCATGTTACCATGGTTCCTTTATGTGGGCTTTCCACATGGATGACGACTTTGACATCCGGATTATACATTTCTACACCGGTTGCGCCCGCTGAAAATAATACACACATATTGCTGACATTTGTCTCACCGATAAATCCGCCCGTTGTCTCATTACCAACCTGCACCATATCCACAACATCTTTTGACGGATCAATGGTATTTAAGGATTCTGTGATATAAGTATTTAATGCCTCTTTTTTCTGTTCAAGGGTGTAACCTTTCCATGCTTTCGGTTCCTGCTGCTTGCCCGGATCTGTCCACAGATCGGAACAGTGGAAATCAACTAACATTTTCAGTCCGGCATTGCGGCATGCATCTGCAAACTCCTTTGCTTTTGCCACATCATTGTTTCCTCCGCCATAGCCGTTGCCATTGGCATCATACGGGTTATTCCATACACGGACACGAATGTGATTGATGCCCTGCTCTTTGATAAACCTGCAGATATCATCAAGTGTTTTCAGTTCGTTTCCGTCATAGTCACGGTATACCACACCGCTCTGTAATTCAGAGATCATGGAGGAGATATCCATTCCCATGATAAAATCAGAAGACAAATTGTTTACTTTTGTTACATTGATCGGTGCATCTTTTACACTGTTGGATGCCTCGTTCACTGTAATTTCTATTTTCTTTTTCACAATATCCTTCCACTCTGCGTCCTGAAGTTCTGCCTGAATTTCGTTGGTTCCAAGCGTTCCTAAAGTTGTCTGCAAAGTCAGGGAATAACCACTGTTTTCATAATCTATAAACTCATTGGAACTGTTTGTTGTATTATTCCACCAGTACAGATGCAGCCCTGCTGCTTCTAAATCGGTGATTTCGGTCTGTCCCTTTTTCAGTACGGCTGTCAGACTAACTGTATCACCTGCTTCTACTGTAGTGTTATCTGCTGTGATCTGCAGATTGTATTCAGTGGAATTGTCATCATCATCTGCCTGATCTTCCATATTCAATCCAGCTTCTGACAGATTTGTATATACGGTTTCATCTTTTACTGCATAAGCGCTCTCCGTTCCGGAAACAAAATTCGCATAATCGCTTTGGTTATTATACTGACTGTCATATTGTACCAGTATATTGTCATCTCCTGTTCCATTCTGATAAATGGTAAATCCATCATCTGCCTCTGCATCCAAAATTTTAATAGTTACACTATACCAGTTTTCATTTCCATCAACGGCTTTCATAACGGCAAGATCATGATTCCATCCAAATTCAGAAGTCACTTCTACATCTTCTGCAAATGAAATTCCAGCCCAACTCCATATATTCACATACAACGGCTCCTTGCTTTCATTGTAATAATACAATGTGAAACTGCTATTCTCCGCTGCCTGTACGCTCTCCTTTCCGGCATTCCACACCCCAAGCTGTGTAATCACCATAGCAAGTGCCAGAAAAAAACTGAGCACTCTCCTGTTCCAATGTTTTTTCTCTTTCATACACGATCCTCCCTCTTTGGACACAAACACGATAGTTCTGATATCCTCTCCCTTATCACCAGACCTATCGTGTTGCGCAACCGTTTGTTTTGTTGATATGTCCACTATACCACTTGCGCAACCGTTTATTCAATTGACGGGAATCCCAAGTTTTTCTTATGCATTTTATACACTTTTCACATACATTTCCGTTGTATGAAAGAGATTTTGCACAACGCAAAAAAGGTGCAGTATCGTAAATCTCTGCGCCTTTTTTGATATTTTATGCATTTATACCTGTATTTTTATTATTTATTTTGTTTTCTGCTTATTTTTACAAGGTATTTGCCTATAATTTTTCCGACCATCGTAAACACTTTTACCAATGCCTATAGGATGCTTTATTTCAATTTTTTTATCATGGATTTTAATTCAATCTCTTCCAATTCCGTTGCATCCATAATCTGTTCTAATGAGTACCCTTTCTTATGCATATTTAAAACTACTTTTTCAATTTCTCTTTGCTTGCCCTCGACAATTCCAGCTTCTCGCCCCTCGGCAATTCCGGCTTCTCGTCCCTCGGCAATTCCGGCTTCTTTAATGCCCTGACTCAAATTACACATAATACTCACTTCCTCCTTAAAACTTTCTTCCATTGGAATATGATATTCCTGTTCCATAATTTTCATTTTTTGCTGTTGTGATAATTCATTAGAAAACATGGCACATAACAGTCTATGCAGCCCATATTCATTATGACTCTCCGGAAGCGCATTCGTCAAGCCGATCATAACGATATTTACCAGATTCAAATTTCCTTTCCAATTATGCTTTCCGAGTAAATCTTCTTTTGTTAAATAAATATGACACATACTGTTTTCCGGCATATTCATGCAAACCCATATACTATAGACTGTCTTTATATCATTATAATTTGATTTTACAAAATCCCGTTCCTTCTGTGAAGAAATCAGTCTGCTTACATAAAAAATAGCGCGGTTTAAAATCTGATAGGAACCGGGTTCATCTTTTTGTGCTTCCACATTGATAATCATCTGTGCCAACCCGTTTCTCATTCGCACATAAAAAATAATGTCAAAACGAACCAGTCCTTCATTTTTTTCTCCGGTTTCTGTATTTAGTCCTACAATCCTTTTCCCCTCCACATTCCTGTCCTTATTGGTCAGTCCAGACGCAACCGGTACTTTGCTGATATATGGATCTCCTTCTATCAGGGAAGCTACTTTTTCGATTTCCATCCCTTGAAATTCTTCCACTGTTCTAACTAAAATGTGAGCCAATACATACTTTTGTGCTAACAGACGCTTTGCGCTTTCATCATACTGTGCCTCACTATCAGCTGCCTGTATGGCATTCTTTATCTCTGTATTCAAATAAAACCTCCTCTTACATAAAAATCCCCGTCAAAAAATCTCCCCAAAAGAACGTATGTGATTTTATTGTAAAAGATATTGATTCTGATAGCAAATTAAATTTTTATAAATCCATATTTCCATATTTATGGTCGATCTTGATAAACTAAATGAAGCTGTCATACAAACTAAAGTTCATACGACAGCCCCTCTTCATTTAATGCTAAATTCTTTTTATTGTACTGTAAAATTCACCGTAATTTCAACCGACTTTGATTGTTTTACGATAGTTCCATCATTTTTTGCATAACCAAACGATATTTCAAATTTTACTGTATTACTTCCTTCATGAAACAGTTCATCATTCCAATGAATATCTACAATGCCCCAGCCGGTTTCCTGACTTACTCTGTTCCAATCGTAACCATTTTGTTGAATTTTCAGATTTTCAAAGGAAATAGAACCAATTTCCTGTAACTCGTCCGGCACTGTTCCATACGTATATTTCAACATTCCTTTTCCAAAATCTACCGCAATTGCACTTCCGGATGTTACAGTTTCCAAATTAATTGTTGTCTGATCCGGTTCTTTCAATATTATTTCAAATTCATCGGCATTTTTATCTAAAGAAAACGTTGTCTGCGCATACATTTCAGAGCAGCCTTTGAGACGTTTGTATAAAACATACTCTGTATTATTTGTAAGATTTTTGATTTCATAATTTCCAAGTCTGCCTGCGTAACCGTCCCATTTTTCTTCCGGAACATCAGAAATTGCTGTACCACTTGTGACACAAGCATATTCATATCCCGTTTCATAAGAAACAACAATTGACTCCTTTAACTGTTTTACTATAGTAGGCTCTGATACTGTAATTGCATCTCCTGTACAGGCAAAATCTACAAAATCATTCATCATATAATTTGCATCGCCCTTATAAATTCCTACCCAGATGCTTACCATCGCATGGTCTTTTTCTACTGTTTCATCTGGATATTCTTCCTCATACTTGAAAGGACGGGTCTGCACACTCCATCTTTCAATCTTACAAGCCTCTGTATCTTTACTCAGTTCCTGTTTTAAATCTTCTTCGAATGCATGTCTGCAAATTTCCGCACTCTTTAGTCCCGATACCGAAGCTATATGTGTCTTTTCCATTTCTGCCTGCACAATTTTCTTTGCTGCATCCAAAGATGCCCAGACAGAACCATCATATGTGAATTTCTTTACAAACTTTATGCCGGATATACTTATTGTTATTGTATATTCCCCTGTCTGCAATTTTTCTGAAAATTCCATATAATATGCCTGTGTGTCCTGCTGATGTCTGTATATCTTATCTATGTTCACCTTATTCCCGGCTGCATCTGTAACCGTCACTGCCTCTGACGCAATTTCTGCCGGAACTGTCTGATTAAAATATGCTGCAATCTTTTGTGAAGAACGAACCATAATATTAGTTAGTTTCAACGGATCTGGCGAAGTATAGGTGTATCCAGGATTGGTAGTTGTCGTTTCGGTATTCTTTCCATCTGAATTTACCTTGGACGATGTACCTGTAGCCACTTCCTGTGTCCCAGATGGTGTTTCTACTTTAACTGCCGTAGCTGTATCATTTTTTACTGCAACTTCTGTCTTTTCTCCAGTTGCTGCAACTTTACTTCCTTCTGCTCCCTTTGAAAGCGTAAGAGAAATATCTGCGGCAGCTTTTACATCTACCGGTGTACTGGACACAACACTTGCTCCTGCAGCCTTTTCACTAACCTTAATTGGTACTGCAGTTGTGGTTTTTCCTTCTACAGAAAGTACTGCAGCCGCTTTAACATTTACTTCTCCAATTTTTCCATCTACAGCAAGATCAACAATAACCGGTGCAGAAATTTCTACTGCATCAATTGTTCCTGATGCTTCAATTTTAATTTTTCCACCTTCCTGTGTTACGGAAACTTTTGCCAAAGATGCACCCGCTTCAACAATAATTCTTGCATCTACGGCAGTAATTTTAATTGAATTTCCCTTCGCATTCTCGCGGTAAGTATTCGGCTTGATTGCCTGAATATCAATAGACTTGAATTTTCCGTTATTCACAACATCCGCATTCGGCGCGTTGATCACCAGATCCACTTTGCTGTAATTGCCCTGTGGTACCGTAAATGTAACGGCTCCCTGCGTTGCAACCGTGATCTTTCTGACGTTTTTATTTTTCAGAGCCTTTTCCAGTTCGCTCTGAGAACCAACGGTCAAGCTGGTAACTTTTGCTGTTTTCTTAACCGCAACCTTGCAAGTCAGCTTGGTTGTCTTTCCATTTTTTGTTGTCACCTTACAGGTAACAACAGCATTTCCAGCTTTTACTGCCTTTACCACTCCCTTTTTGGAAACGGTTGCAATGGATTTCTTATTGCTGGACCACTTCAATTTGGCCTTTTTCCCTGCATTCTTTACTTTCAGGGTCTTTTTCTGTCCCACCTGAAGTGTCATTGTCTTTGCATTTAATCTTGGTTTTTTGGTTGCTGCATATGCCACTGATGGCTGATAGATCGTGATGATCATCGCAAATGCCAGTACAAATGCAAGCAGTTTTTTCATTTGTTTCATAGTCATCCTCCTGACAATGATTCATATCCTTTGAAATTCAGATATATTATTTTACTGTAAATGAAGCTTCTCCATCCGGAATTCCTTCTGCGGTAACGCTCACCTTATGCTCTCCTGCGGAAAGTCCTGTAGCATCCACCCAGATAACAAATACACCATCTCCATTTAAGAAAGCATCCTTAGGTTTTACTTCTGTACCATCTACTTTAATCACAAAATCTTTTCCATCCAGCTTTGGTGTACAGATAACGTACAGGGTTCCGTCAGATACCCAAGGCTCTTCTCCGTCCGGAAACATTCCATCAACCTTTAATGCTGTAAATTTGAAGGATTTTGTTACTGTCTTATAACCTTTTTTCTAGATGGCAAAGGTATGTTTTCCATCTGTAAGTTTCTTTGTAAGTGTAACATAAGAAACTACACGCTCTCCATCCTTATCTGTCCATGTACTGTAATCCTTTTTCCCGAGTTTCTTTCCATCCAGTACATAAGTTGCGCCCTTGATTTCCTCTCCCGGATAAGAAATAGTTTCTCCACCAGTGAATACACTAATATCCTTTGCTGCAATTCCAAGTGATTTTGCTGCTTTTACGGTAACTTTACATGAATATGCAGCTTTTGTCTTTGTATCCTTTGCTGTAACAGTACAGGTGCCTTTCTTTACGCCTTTTACCAGTCCCTTTTTATCAACAGTGGCAATCTTCTTATTGGAAGTTTTCCAGGTTACGGATTTTACTCCTTTCACAGTCAGTGAAACTGTCTCTGTTTCATAAATAGAAACCGATTTCTTGTTCAGTTTTCCCGCAGCCTGCACCGGTGTTACCATGGCACATGTTAAAACCATTGCCAATGCTAAAACCATTACCACCGCTTTTTTCAGCTTGTTCATAATCATTTCCTCCTTATTTTAAATAATATTTTTTACATATTGATTCTACCTCCCCCCGAAAAGATATGTCAATGTGAAATTCGTTTTTATCCAGAAGCAAATATTATGTATCGTTACGTTCTCTGATATTTTCTGCCCATAATCCCTTCTCTGGCTTCTAGAATATGAGTTTCATGAAAAAACAGGACATATAGAGGAAAATTTTTATATTATATCCCCATTTTCTCGTCAGTCAGGACATATACGAAAAAAACTGTTTGTTATGTCCCTTGTAAATGTCATAATAGGACTTTTTTATCACCTTTACGTCTATATGTCCCATTTGACTGTTTCAGAAGGACTTTTTTGTTATCGTTTTGTCTATATGTCCCATACCGCTGCCACAGCAGGACATTTTTGTCACTCTCCTGTCTATATGTCCCACTTTCCTTATTCACCGGGATATTTTTTGCCCTTTATCCTTTATATATCCCATTGGGTTCTTTCATCAGGTTTTTATATAGAACAGAAATGTTTCGCAAAGGGAAATCCGTATATCTGTTGGTTTCAATAACCAAAAATCCGGGAAATACACAACTCAATGTATTACCGCCTCCGTCGTCTTTTGTTTTTCGGCATCATCCGCAATCTGTTTTCCTGTCGCATCCATATGATAATTTTTCTTCATGATCAGCTTCGAGATGGGCACAATCTTGTAACCCTGTTCCTCTAAATTGGTCAGCATGGCATCCAATGCATCCGCTGTATACTTTGCTCCATTGTGACAGAGGATAATGGCTCCCGGTGCAAGTGCTTTATGGTTGCAAACCGTCGTGATAATAGAATCCACACCATAATTCTTCCAATCCAGACTATCCACTGACCACTGAATCGGATAATAATGCATGGCGTACGCCGTCTTGATCACATCATTGTCGTAAGCCCCATAAGGCGGCCGAAACAGATACATCTCATATCCGGTCAGTTTTTTTACTTTATCATGCACAGTTTTTAATTCACTGTCTTTTTCCTCCTGGGAAATTGTCGTCATGTCATAATGATGCTCACTGTGGTTTCCCAGATCATGCCCTCTTTTTACCAGCTCTTTCACACAATCCGGGTTATCTTCTACCCAGCCTCCGGTCATAAAAAATGTCACCTTTACTTTATGTTTATCCAAAACATCCATGATACGCGGAAAATCTTCTGCTCCCCATGCAGCATCGAAGCTGAGTGCTACTTTCTTTTCTGTTGTGTCTACACAGTAAATCGGAAGTTCACGATCCCCGACCTTAGCACTTGTAATCACTGCAGATGTCGCCTGATACGAGACAAACATCAGACAGCAAATAAGAGCCATGACAAGAAAACCGTTTCCGATCTTCCTGCATGACTCTTTTTTTAATTCACGATGTATTTTTTTGAACATAATAACTCCATCAAATGTCTTTGTAGAGTATATGTACCATTCCAAAAATTTAGACGCAATTTATGCCTGCAGCTCATCCGCTCTCTGAATGAAATCAATCACCACAAGAATTGACTGCAGTGCTGCTTTCTCTGCAAATGTTGCATAATCCATAGAAGCACCCTCTCCATCCGAAATGGAACGTAAAATTGCAAACGGAACTTTATTTACATAACAGACATGTCCGATAGATCCGCCTTCCATCTCACAGGCAATCGCATCAAACCGCTCATGAATCTTTGTCTTCTGCTCCGGTGTGCTGACAAACAGATCCCCTGTGGCAATCGTTCCGACATGATAGTGAATTCCTTTTTCTGCCAGGCAGCTGCCCAGCAGTCTGCACATTTTTTCATCTGTCGGCAGATACACTTCGTTGATACCGGAAAGAAGTCCAACCGGATCTCCCAGAGGTGTCGTATTCATATCGTGCTGCACTACCTTATCTGCCACAGCAACATCCATTACGCCAAGTTCTTTGCAAAGCGTACCACCCACACCGATATTGATCACATAATCCACATGAAACTCCAGAATCATTGCCTCCGCACAGATCGCGGCAAACACCTTGCCGATTCCACACACTGCTGCAACCACTTCCTTATCTCCAATGGTTCCGCACACATAGGTAACGCCACTGTATTCCTTCGTGCTGATATCGCTCATGGATGCTTTCAGGTTATCCACCTCAATCTGCATCGCACCAATTACTCCGATTCTCATGTATCTTTTCCTCCTGCAATCTGTTTTATTCTGGATATGTAAAATCCATATTTGTCTGTTCTTCCAGCACAGCAAGATAGGTTGCCGCTTCTGCCTTTGCCGCTGCGAGAGATAAATTTTCATAATGTCCGCACTCAATTGCAGACTTACCGAATACCTCTCCTTTATGATCATAAATCTGTCTCAAAACCTCTTTTGTCATGGCAAACACTTCTTTGGGACTTCTGCTGTTACGAACCAGCAGATAAAATCCGGTCTGACATCCCATCGGTCCAAAATAGACAACTTCATTCCCCATCTCGGAATTGCGAATATAGGTAGCAAACATATGCTCCAGGGAATGCATGGTTGCATTGTCCATATAATCTCCTGCGTTCGGCTTGCGCGTACGCAGATCATAGGTAATCACATCCCCATCTTCACGGGAAATATAAAATCCCGGCATCAGAAGATTGTGATTGATTGTAAAACTCTTAATTCGATTCATTTTGTGCCTCCTGCAAAAAACTACTATTTCTTGATCAGAGTTCCCATACCACCGGTAATCTCTCCTGCTTCTTTATTTAATTTGGTTACAAGAACAGAGCGGATCGCAGACTCTCCAATGAAGTCAATTGCAGCTTCAATCTTAGGTGCCATGGTTCCTTCTCCGAATTCTCCTGCCGCAAGATATTTCTTTGCATCGGCAAGAGAAAGGGTATCCAGCTTTACCTCGTCTTCTTTGCCATAATTCAGGCAAACCTTATCTACACTCGTAAGGATCACCAGCATATCAGCATCCAGAAGTTCTGCAAGCTTTCCGGCTGCAAGATCCTTCTCAATGACAGCACTGGCTCCCTGCAGACGGTTGTTCTGTGCCAGAACCGGGATTCCGCCTCCACCACAGGCAATGACAACCTGATCGGCATCGGACAGTGCGGAAATTGCATCAATTTCCACGATATCCATTGGCTTTGGAGATGCCACAATACGGCGGTATCCACCTTCCACCTCTGTCACATGATTCCCCTTCTTTTCTTCTTCCTCTGCTTCTTCTTTTGTCATCACACGACCGATCACTTTGGCTGGATGATAAAATGCCTCATCATACGGATCAACGACAACCTGTGTCAAAACAGTGGAAACTGTTTTATAAATACCACGATTTAATAACTCTGTACGGATGGCATTCTGCAGATCATATCCGATATATCCTTGACTCATCGCAGAGCAGACAGAAGTCGGAGTTGCTGTATATTCCGGATACAGACGGCAGAATTCGTTCATTGCCGTATGGATCATGCCAACCTGCGGTCCATTGCTGTGTGTAATAACCACCTGATAATCTTCGCGAATAAAATCCGCAACTGCTTTTGCAGTACGCGCAGCTGCCTTCTGCTGTTCCGGCAGTGTACTTCCAAGAGCTTCATGTCCCAATGCGATTACAATTCTTTTCTTTTTCATACATCCTCCTAACTCTCCAACCCCGGCTTATGCTTCCAGGAATCTTTTTCTGGAGATAAAATTATACGTAGTAACTAACATGGTGGAGAATATTTTTGCTACTGCATAAAACATTCCTAAATGTTCTACGGCAAACCACATGATCATCTGGTTCATCACAAGCCCGATCATACTGAGTGCCACAAAAATAACCATCTCCTGTGCCTTCGTCATGTCTTCCTTTCCAATAAAAACAAAACGCATGCTCAGGATATAATTCACAATAACGGATACGGTAAACGACACGGCACTGGATGCAAAATAATGCATGATATGTGTCTCTGTCAAAAAGATCATCAGTCCATAATCAATGCCAAAGCACAATCCACCGACCGCACCAAACTTACAGAACTGAATGACCAAATCTTTTATCCTATTCATTTTTGTCTGACTCCTGTTTCTAAAACTGCAACTACCCCATAGCATTGTCTGCTGCCACAGGCAGTGTTGCTTTAAAATACAAAATAGATTGCCCGAATTATGTTCGGACAATCTATTATAGCGCATCTTATGCAATTTGTCATTAATTATTTGATCCACCAAATCCATCGAAGAAACCGGAGTTGCCGGAATTATCGGAATTTTCCGAGTTTCTGGAATTGCCGGAGTTACCGGAATCCTGTGAGTTCCGAGAATCATTGGAATTATCGGAACTGCTCTCGGATACAAAATCGGACTGTGCTGCAAGTGTCACGGTAATGGATTTTTCCTTGTAGCCATTTCCCAGCCGTTCCATTGTCATTTTTACTTCATCCCCTGATTTGTGGGATGCGATCAGCTGTTTCAGCTGCGTCATACCTGTAATTGTCTGACCGTCAAATTCTGTAATAATATCGCCCTGACGAAGTCCTGCTTTTTCTGCCGGTGATCCGGAAACAACCTGATATACATATACACCCTGCGGCATGTTATAAGCACTGGCAACACTGGAGGAAATATCCTGTCCCTGAATACCGAGGAATGCAGCCTTTGACTGATCTACCTGTCCTTTTTCAATCAGCTGTTCAACGATCGGCATGGCATCTGACATCGGGATTGCATAACCAAATCCTTCTACACTCGTATCGGAATATTTTGCAGAGTTGATACCAACAACCTCTCCGCTTGCATTCAGCAGCGCACCACCGCTGTTGCCAGGGTTAATTGCTGCATTGGTCTGGATCATGTTGTTATTGACCACGGTCTCTCCGGTCTGTTCATCCTGCACGGTAACGGTTCTTCCTAACGCACTGATAATACCGTTGGTAACGGACTGTCCATAACCAAGTGCATTACCGATGGCGATAACGCCCTGACCAACTTCCAAGGTATCGGTGTCCTCGTTTACCGTAGCTACCTTGATTTCTTTTAATGTAGAATCCTTAATATCACTCAATGCTACTTTGACTACCGCCAGATCATCCGAAGCATCTGTTCCCTGCACCTTGCATTCTACGGTTTCGTTATCCACAAACTGCACTTTCAGTGAATCGGCATCTGCGACTACGTGGTTGTTTGTTGCAATGTAAAGATATTTACTGTCCTGTTTGATAATAATACCGGACCCTGCACTCTCACTCTGCTGCTGCTGTGTCCCCCAGAATGTCTGATAGGATACTGTTCCGGTATTTGTAATTGCCACAATACTCGGCATTGCCTCTTTTGCGATTGCGGAAACATCGGAAAGATCCGCTGCATTGCCGGTACTCGTCTGGCTGACTTTTGCGGAAGAAGAACTCTTTGAACTGCTTACATTCTGTCCGGAAACTCCCAGCGCTTTGGTTCCTACATAGCTGACTCCGGTAAATACACCTCCGGCTACCAGACCAAAGACCAGAGCAACTGCCGCACACTTACCAATGGTAGCTCCGAATCCGGACCTGCGACGCGGTTTCCGGGGTGCCGGACCTCCGGTCGGCTGCTGATACGGATTGTACGCATTGTATGATGTATTCTGATATGTCTGTCCCTGACTGTTGCTGTTGTACGGATTGTACCCATTCTGATTATTTTGTGTATTCTGATTTTGATCCATATTGTTATAATAGTTGTTATCCATAATGAAAAACTCCTTTCCTGTTTTCTAAGGAGAATTCTACCTGTCAACTGTGTTCAAATTGTGACAAAGTTCTGTAAATTTTGTAAATCCCTGTTAAATGGCAATGCCATTTTTCTTTAACAGTTCTCTGGCAGACTCTACCGAATCAGTTCCGAGCGCATTTTTCACCGGTGCAAATTCCTTTTCCCGCTCAACCTCAAACGGAAGACAATTATCCATCATATACACCATATCCAGTATGAGTGTTTCAAATTTGTAGGCATTCGGCTCCTTCGGTTTCTGCAGCTGACCGCTTTCATCCAGATACGGAACCTTCTTCTCTACAATATGCATCGGAAGATTTGTTTTTACAATCTCCATCAGCTTATCCACACGGAACAGATAATTTAAAATCACACCGAACCCGTAAAGCAGCGAACCATTTTCATTGACAGCCTCTGCCATCTCCGGTGTCAGTTCATAGTATTCGACAATCGATGGTTTTCCATCTTCCAGACACATTGCACCCACACGTTCATACGGAGAAACCTTACGCACGACTTTCGAACCACACACACATCCAGACAAAATCGTTGCCCCGACAAACACCGGATCCGCAATCCTCTGCAATACATTGTCCACGGCAAAAACATTCAGCCATTCAATTCCACGTGTCCGGATATCTTCATCCAGATGTGCCCGAAGCATGGATTTAAACCATCCACCGTTTCCATTCGGAGACATCGCGAGAGAATCCTCCGATTCCATCAGTATGTTTCCATCAAAATCGACCGCCGGAACCATTTCCTGCACAAAAAATTTCACATAACTGCTGTCATATCCGAAAAAATCATGTTCTTCAAAAAACGCCCGTGTCTGTGCATCGTTTTTTTCACTGGTCATAATATAAAGCGGAATCCACACGCCTGCCTCATGTTTTACCTGCATCAGATTTTTTATCAGCTGTTCAAAAATATAGAGTGTTTTCGTCACTCCGATATTAAACATGCCTTTTGCCTTGTCAAATCCCAGCCGGGTACCCTGTCCTCCCGCCAGAAGAATCGCACCGACTTTTCCTTCCCGAAGTGCTTTCAGTCCCGTTTCCCGATACAGATCTTCCTTCTTTCGGATTTCGGAAAGCTCGGCCGCCTGCAGCGGGGCAAACGTTCCTCTTTGCTGTTTTTTCCGATGAATCAGTTCCAGACAGGACCAGTCCATTTCCTCCAGCTGTTTTTCCAGTTTCTCCGGCACCTGCGCATCTGTCAGTTTCTGTAAATATTTCTGCTTATACTCCATAATATTTTTCTTTACCTGTTCGTTCATGGAAACATTCTCCTTTATCTTTATTGACTTTCCTCTCCAATGACAACAGTAGACCAATCATGCCGATTGGTCTACTCTTATTCCTCAATTGATTACTGTACATTTGTTCCGCCAGTAGTTTCTGATCCCTTCTGGATCTCATCCGTGCCTGTGGCACCTACTGTCTCGTTATAATCCGATGTATTAATCTTTGCAGAATCTGCCGTGATTCCGGTTGTATTTACAATCGTTTCAGAGATTGCCTGCACCGTCTGTGATGGTGTATACGCGGCATCATCAAACATGTATTCATGCAGTTTTTTTACATTCGTCACAAGATCTGCCGGAATTACCGTATCTCCACATCTCGGCATGTTTTTCGTAGTCAGATCTGTTGGAAAACCAGTGGTGCTGTTGATTTTGTACTTGGTTACATCTTTCGCCAGACTCACCATCTGATCCAGCGAAAGTGTTGTGGAAATATCATCTACCACACTGTTACAGATTTTGACAAGTGTTGCCGGATTTGCTTTCTTTGCTTTCTCCAACATTGCCTGCAGCACAATTCTCTGACGGGATGCACGTTTAAAATCATCTCCGGAAAGTTTTCGGATTCTGGCATATGTGGTTGCCTGTGTTCCATCCAAATGTACCAGACCGTACTGTGTCACATTCGGGGTATTCTTTCCGGTTACGCCGTCCACATCTTTCTTGTACTTGTTGATCTGGTTCATCTCGCCCTGGGTAATATTCAGATCCAGTCCTCCCAGATCATCAATCACTTCTACGACAGCTGCCCAGTCCACACACACATATTCCTTGATATCCAGATCCAGATTGGAATTTAACATCTGAACCGCCTGTTTTGCCCCGCCTCTGGCATAAGCATTGTTACACTTGAAATAAGTGCCGCCTCCGACTGACAGAAATGTATCACGGTATACCGATACCAGTTTGACATTTTTTGTCTTATTATCAATACTTGCAATCATGACAACATCGGAATTTCCCTCTTGGTAGTTATTTGCACTCCGGTTATCCAGACCAAACACTGCAATATTGGTATATCCTTCCAAAGACTCCAAGGTATCTTTGCTGAGATCATCATTAATTCCTGCCTCTGTCTCACTCATATTTTCATATTTCACACGATTTACCATGCCAATAAAATACGCAGCGACAAGCAGGATTGCGAGAAGCAGAATTTCAAATACAAACAATACAATCTTTCTGCTCTTCTTTTTCTTTCTTCTCTTTTTCCTTCTTCTATTATCTGCCATTTTTTTAATCCTTTTGCCTATTGTGTATATACAGCCATGCGTCTGCATAACTGACGCGGTCCTGTTCCGACATGGAAGTATATTTCTCCAGGTCGAGATTGGTCAGCCGCATCTGCGCGTTCCCACACTGATGACATTCGACATCTTTTCGTCTGGAAACCATACGGAGCCATCCACATTGCGGACAAATGTATATTTTCATCATAACTGTCTACCGATTATTCAAAGTGCTTTAACACTTCTGCTTTTAATTCTTCCAGCATCTGATCTGCACCATCCAGGGTATCTCCCTTAACACCGACATAAAATTTAATCTTCGGTTCTGTTCCGGATGGACGTACACAGCACCATGCATTATCGGATAACTCATAATACAGGACATTGGAAGACGGAAGTCCGGTAGCAGTCACCTCCCCGGTCTTTAAATCCTTACGGGTGTCTGCCTTGTAATCGCGGACTGCAAGTACATCAAACGCTCCAAGCTTTGCCGGAGTACTCTGTCTTGCCCGATCCATAATCTGCTGAATCTGTGCGGCACCATCGATTCCCTTAAGTGTCATGGTTGCGATTCCCTCACGGTAATATCCGTACTTTTCGTACATATCAATCATGCCATCCCAGAGTGTCTTTCCCTGTGATTTATAAAAAGCAGCAACCTCACACAACATACATACAGCTGCCGGAGCATCCTTATCTCTTGCATAAGTGCCAGGAAGACATCCGTAACTTTCTTCAAATCCGAACACATAATTCTTTTCTCCGGATTTTTCATATTTAAGCATCTGCTCACCAATATACTTAAATCCGGTCAGTACTTCTACCAGCTCCACATCGTATGCCTTTGCGATTGCCTTTGCCATGTCGGTGGAAACAATGGATTCTACCAGTACCGGATTCTCCGGCATTGTATTATTTGCACGTTTCTGTCCCAGAATATATTCCGCAATCAGCATTGCAGACATGTTTCCGGTAAATGTCACATACTCGCCGCTTTTCGTATCCTTGCAGTATACACCCAGACGGTCGGCATCCGGATCGGTTGCCAGAACCAGATCCGCATCCTTTTCCTTCGCAAGCTTCAATGCAAGTTCCCATGCATCCGGGTTCTCCGGATTCGGATACGGAGCCGTCGGGAAATGTCCGTCGGCAACTGCCTGCTGTGGCTCGATATATACATTTTCAAATCCAAGATCGCTCAGCACACGCTTGACCGGACCAAGACCGGTTCCGTGTAACGGTGTATAAACAATCTTGATATCCTTTGCCATCTTTTTGATGATCTCCGGATGAATGGATAAATTTCTCAGCTCTGCAAAATAGGATTCATCCACGTCGTCGCTGATGATCTGATACAGCCCTTCTGCCTGTGCTTTTTCCTTCTCCATGGTCTTTACCATGTCAAAAGAAGTTACTTTTGCTACTTCCGCCATAATACCGGTATCATGTGGCGGTGTTACCTGCGCGCCGTCTTCCCAGTATACTTTATATCCGTTATATTCTCTCGGGTTATGGCTTGCGGTAATAACAATACCTGCAATACATCCGAGTGTCCGGACAGCAAATGAAAGTTCCGGAACCGGACGCAGACTCTTGAACACATATGTTTTGATTCCGTTTGCTGCAAGACAAAGCGCCGCTGCATCGGTAAATTCATCTGCCATCAGACGGGAATCATGTGCGATTGCCACACCTTTCTCCTGTCCTCCCTGTGCCAGAATATAGTTTGCCAGTCCCTGTGTCGCCTGACGGACCGTGTAGATATTCATACGATTGGTTCCCGCACCGATCACCCCGCGCAATCCGGCGGTTCCAAACTCCAGTGTACGATAAAAACGATCCTCGATCTCCTTGTCATCACCGGCAATTGCCTTCAGTTCTTCCCTTGTCTGATCATCGAAATACGGGTCATTACACCACTTGTCATATTCCTGTCTGTAATCCATTATTTTCCTATCCTCCTGATCTGCACTCCTTGCGATACATATTCTATGCTTCGCCCAAGATTTTTAAATTCTCTCCACTTGCAATTTTCTGAAACTCAATTGCTGTATGCCATTTTATCACAATCTTGGTTTTTTGAAAAGTTTTTCACGGAAATATTAGAATTCCTTAAGAAACTCATCCAGCTCCTTTTTTGCCTGCTCATAGGACCGGAAAACAATCCCATGAATGCCACAGGTTTCTGCTCCTTTTATATTTACCGGACGATCATCAATAAATACGCTTTCTTCCGGTTCCAGCCAGTATTCATCACACAGATATTCATAAATTTCCGGATCCGGCTTTATTTTCTTTATTTTATATGAAAAAACAACGCCATCCATAAGCGGAAGAAATTTCAGTTTATCCTTTGTCTGATCCAGCATGTTTTCACTGTAGTTGGAAAGGATATACACATGATATCCTCTTGCCTTCAGATCGAGAATCCATTCCATGGCATACGGGAACAGTTCCACGGTATTTCCGACGGTTTTATGGATTTTCGTAATTTCGTCTGCCAGTTCGGGTGCTCCCGCAATAAATTTCTGTAAGAATTCATCCGGTGTCCCAAGTCCCTGATCGGACGTATCCCACAATTTGTTTTGAAACATTGCTTCATTAATTTTTTTCTGTTTTTCTTTACTGATTCCCAGACGCTGCATATACGCATCCGGCTCGTAGGAAACCAGGACCTTTCCCACATCAAAGATTATATTTCTGATCATGTTGTACTCCCTTATAAAATTTGTTTATTCCTATCATAACACAAAAACGCCGCATCGTACACACTGGTATCGACACGGCGTTCATTCGTTATGTTCTAGCAATATATCTGAAATGTTGAATTTTCCTCCTTTCCAACACTGAGCATCTGCATCTGCTGATCCAGCATACCTGCAAACGATGCTTTTTTCTGCTTCATCTGTGATTCCCCATGATTCTCACGCGGAGAATGATAAGTGATCGCGATAATGCTTCCTACGGGTACAATTGTCTGATATCTATCCTTGATTGCTGCGGTAACGCGCCTCCCTTCCATGATTGGCGTTCTTTTTGTTTACCTACACAATATATATCGGACATCTTTGCCATTTCTTAACCGTTTTCTGAATTTTTTTATTTTGTCACCCTCATTTTCAATAAAACAAGGGCAGAATCACAATGATTCCACCCTTATCCTTATAATCATCTAAGAATGACCGAAATTTATTTTGTTGTATAGTATCCACCGTATACGATCTCATAATGGTCGAAATTCGGATGGCTGTAAGGGCTCTTGGAAACGGTTTCCGAAGTAGTTTTGGTTTCCTTTTTATCCAGGTATAAGGAGCTGGTAGATACATCTATGATGGTTCCGTTTGCATCATAGCTGATAATATAAATTTCTCCATACACATACTGACTTGTTTTGTTTACCTTTTTCAGTTTAAATGAAATGCTAGAATCTGATACCTGTTCATCTGTGACAGTAACAGAAAGCTTATCTTTTCCCAGCACTTTATATTTCTGTTCCGGATTTCTGTCAAATGCCGTAATCTTTACACTGGACTGCGAAATATCAACATCTGCCGCAGATGAGACATAAATACTTTCGTATGCAGTCTTTCCACTCATTACACGATAAACAATCTCATCTTTTGCTGCAACCTCAGATCCGGAACTGTTCTTTAATGAGTAGCGTACCGCCAACCGGTCAAACGTTGCCTTCGTATTGTTTTTCACACGGATCAGAATATAATTTCCATCCAGTTTCTGAAGCTTAAGGTCAAACTTCGGCTCCGCAACCGTTACTTTTATCTTTAAAGACTGCGTATGTCCGTAATAATCTTTCCCTTTTATAGTTACAACCGAAGTTCCTGCTTTCTTTGCAGAAATGGTATACTGCTTTTTCGATTTATTGGCTTTTACTGTTGCAACTGCTTTCTTGGTGCTTGACGCACTGCTTAAAGATTTCACACCGGTAAGGTACCAGGTATAGGTTTCTCCCTTATAAAGTGTTAAGCTCTCATTCTTTGTGGCTGCCTCCACAGATGCCGGTGTCACCAGCGCCAGAATCATGGCAAAAGCCAGACATGCCGTAATTACCCTCTTCATTACTTTTTTCATTCTTTCAATTTCTCCTTTCAATCTTTTCATGGATTTACGCAAACGGTGCAGGCAAATGTTTTCCCGTTTACTTTCAATGTTACTTTGGCTGTGCCGGTACCCTTTGCCGTCACTTTGCCACTGGCATTTACTACCGCAACCTTCGTGTTGCTGCTGGACCAGGTAATTCCTTTGCTTTGTCCGGTCACTTTAAACGTGCCGGTCCTGCCTTTGGAAAGAACCATGGTTACCCGGTTCACCGCAAGTCCCGGGATGGTTGTTGTAGTATATGTTTTATCTGCATTCGCTGAAGTTTCCAGCGTTGATGCTGTATATTTTTTACCGGCGATCACGACAGAATTTTCCATATGTTTTTTGCCGTTGACCACTTTGGCGGATATGCCATAATGCTTCATAATCAACTGATAAGCTTCACAAACCCCCTTATAATTTGCCTTGCCCTGCTCGAGTGCTTTCTGTGCCAGAACCGATGTTCCATTCGGGGAAACATTCTGCTGCATCCACTGCTGGGTGGCAACTGCCTTTTCATAATCGCTCATCCCGGATGTCACGTAATGATTCCAGATAATATCAAGCACGTTTTTCTGGGAACGCGCAATCACCGTATAGGGATATGTATAAGTTTTTTTGCCAATGGTTGCCGTTATTTTTACAGTTCCGGCTTTTTTCGCCGTCAGCCTTCCATCCGCATCTACCGATACCACACTGCTATTTGAACTTTTCCAGACGGGTGCCACAGAAGCATTCAATACGACAATGGATCGGCTCTCTCCCACATACAGTTTACTATACCCTGCCTGTATTTGTAAAGATGTCTGACTGCTATAATGAATTTCGTTTGCTTTCGCATACGTTTCCGCCGCAGAACCATACGGAGTAACTATCGTAAGCCTTGCCTTGTTACATCCTGCAAATGCATCTATTCCAATCGTTTTTACGCTGGCCGGAATCTCAATTTGGTACAAATCCGTCTGATTCTGAAACGCCTGTGTTTCAATCGTGGTATATCCTGATGGAATCTTTACCGTCTGCAAATTTGTCAGAATCAGCTGACCAAGATTCGTTCCGATGTTAGTAACTACGTAGGAATTACATTTTGCAGGAAAGATAACTGTGCTTTTTTCTCCCGTATACATATAAATGGAACAGCCTTTTTTCGTTGTTGCACCTTTTGGAATCTGATAGACAAATCCTGCCGCATCCTGCGCATATGCAGTTCCATCCATATCTTTGACAATCTCTGCAGCCTCTGCGATATATGGACTCCCCGCCAGCAGCACGGTAACTGCCAGGAACATCCCCGCGATCTGCCGGATACTCTTTTTCTTAGCTGTTTGTTCTCGGAACTTCATATCTTTTCCTCACTGTAAATTTCCACTACTGTACGATATTATCCGGAATCTCCAGATCAGCATCTGTCAGGATCTGTCCCTCAACGACTTTATTGACAAGCTGCTCTGCATATTTTACCTGCACCTCATCCGGATACATGACATAGCTTCGTTTCGTAGGCATGGAGTAGGTCGTCGATGATCCGCCTTTTCCTGTAACTGCATAAGACTTTACATTCCAGGAAGCCAGATCTGACAACTGCATTTTTACCAATGCAGAAATATCCTCTGAACTCATACTCGTCGTAAACATCCCGGACATACTATCCATAATTGCTGAATAGTTGCTAAGCACCGTTGTTCCGGAAGAAATCTTCTTAATCAGTGCCTCAATTGCCTGCATCTGATGACGTCCTCTGGAATTATCCCCATCTGCAAAAGATTTTCTCTCCCGCACGTAGGAAAGCGCCACCGTACCATTTAACTGATTGGTTCCCTGATTGATATAAAATCCACCTTCACTTGTCCGGAAGGCTTTCTCCGACTCTACGGTAATTCCTCCGACTGCATCTACTAATGTCTTAAATCCATTAAAATTAATCTGCACATAATAATCCACATGCTCATCATACAGATTTCCAAGTGTGGCCATAGAACAGTCTATTCCATACATTCCACAATGGGTCAGTTTATCTTTTGCACCTGCTGATGCTGCCGTATCCACGTAGTAATCTCTCGGTGTATTAATTAGAAGCACCTGCTTCGTGGACGGATTGACAACTGCCAGAATATTGACATCACTGCGGCTGGTGGTAAGAGTAAGGGTTCTGGTATCGGAACCACTGATATAAATGACAAACGGATCTGTTGTAATGGATTTTTCTGCCGTCTGTGAATCCTCCGTCACCACCGTTTCTTCCTCATGATCATACAGGGTACGCGTTCTGGAAGAAAATGTTTCATACCCATCCTGTGCCTCTACCACGTCTACATATGCCACATTCATAAGCATAGCATCTGCATTTCCTTCGTATAATGCCTGCACCATGTCGAGAATATTATCATACACCTGCGTGTGGATCTGTGTCCCGACAGTTTCATTGATCTTTTCGATTGCCTTTTGGGTATGTTCGTAATCGTATTTTTCGGTAATCGCAAACACATAGTCTTTCGCATCCATCAGTGTCTGTGCCGGATCATCCGTCATCACATAGGCGGATACGGTATCGGTGGTCTTTACATTTCCGGCAATATTATCGAGCGTATTTCCGGCCTTTACAAGCATATAGGAACCACCCCCACACACAATCACACATGCAAGGAAAAGAATTACACCAAGCGTACGCCTGACATAGCATCCGGTCTTTTTCTTTCCCTTTTTCTTTTTACCAAAATAAAACAGACAATATTCTATAATGAGCAGCAGCAGCAGAATTAATCCAAGCAGGATCACATACAGCGTTGGAACAATATTCAGCCACAAAACAACTCCGACCGTTGCCAGGCTCAGTAACAATTGGATCACAAGCATAATCCCTGCGATCATTTTCCATTTGCTTTTCTTTTTCTCTTTGGTTTTCATGTGTCATCCCCAATTATTTCTTGTTCGACAAAACACCGTTTTTATTGCTATAGTAAATTTTTCCATTTCGTTTAATCTTCTTATTTGTAACTAGTACTCCATTTTTACCAAAGTAATAATTATGTTTTCCCACATGAATAATCTTATTGCTTTGTAATTTTCCTTTTGAGTTAAAATAATATTGATACCCGTCAATCTTTGCAATTTTCCCCGACACTAATGTTCCATCTGCCCGAACAGCATATGTACTATTCTTAAAATCATAAAGTTCCGTATGAGAATCCCCTACAGCAAGAGTTCCATCGCTTTCAAACAGATAATTATCTCCTGCAATTGCATACACTCCGTTACGGTACATTTTTCCATTTTTCCCAAAGAAATAATCTTCCCCGTCTATATTAATCCAGTCATCCTCTGTCATTGCTCCATCTTCATTTAAATAATAATAATCAGATCCTATCTGTGTCGGATAGATATCATCCTCAACATTTTCATCATCACCAACAATATCCGGAATTAATTTATACCCATTTTTATCAAAATAATAGGTTTCACTTCCAATTTTCTTTCTGCCGACATCCATATATGCATAATTTTCATCATCAGACAATCTGAAATAACGTTTCTTTCCGTTGTAACTATGCCATCCCGAGTAATTTCCCTCTGAATTATAGGTTCCATAATCCATCTGTCCACCTTTGCGAAAATAATAGTAGTGTTTCCCTATCATTTTAACCCCGGTAGACAATGAACCATTTTTATCAAAATAATACATATCGTGGTCACGGTAGAGACCATCAGCTCCATATAATGACTGCCATCCTGTCATTTTTTTACCTGTTTCTACAGTATCTCCGCGATATAGTGTAATCTTATCATTCTCAATATGGAAAATCAATGTTTTCTCTTCATTTCCCACCAAATAACAAAGACCATAAGATGTCATGCGCTTAATCGCTGTTCCTGTACGCCATTTATTCGTCTTCGCATCTGTCTCGGAAACTCCAGTGTTCGGAATAAAAGCATAAGATGGCTGTACCGCCTCCAATAATGACACTGAATTTCCACTTCCAATTCCATGATGATTCATTTTCATAATATCACATTTTAAAGACGTACCATAACGTGAGACTAACCGATCCGATTCATCAGAATAACTATCTCCCGCTGTAAAATAACGTGTATTTCCACAGGTAAAAATAACTGCAAGTGAACAATTATTTTCATAACGTATAAAACGTTCTTTTTCTTTTGTAATACTGGTATAAGCATATGGGGAAATCTCATTCGTGTTTACTGGCCCAATAACTTTTCCAGTCGCATCACCAACATTGACCTGATCCCCAACATTCAGATATACAATTCTTCCTGTTCCCTGTGTGCTCATAAATGCTTGAAATGCTGCATAGCGGGATGGATAACTTCTTGATAAAACCGCCAGCGAAGGGTCTGGCAGATATAACGTATCAATCGTAATCCCGGAAAGTGCAAACTGCTTCAATCCAGCCTGTAAATCCGTAGAACATCCTCCAGTATGATCTGTGTGCAAATGGCTAAACATCACATCTACATGAGTAACTCCCAATGTCTGTAGCTGTTTAATGATTGCAGGTGCGTGATTGTCTGCGCCAATATCAATCAACAAATAATGTCCTTTCGATTCTAACAGTGTAGAATCCCCCTTTTTTTCTGAATTAAGATAAAATGCATAAATATTAAGTTCTGTATTATCTGATGCCTTTACTTCAGTTGTGAATACAAACGGAAGTAATAAAGCCAGAATCAATCCAAAACAAATTCCTTTCTTTCGCATAATATACGTCCTTTCATTTATGTGAAATCCAAGTAAAACATTTTTAATATACCATATTTACTAAAAAAGATCACTGTAAATTTTACATATTAAAAGAGAACAAATGAACCATCATCTATTCTCTCTTTTATTACTTCACATACGTAACATTACTGTCTTTTGCAATGCCTATCTTCCCACTCTTGCAACCGCTTATTTTATTTTTGCTGATTTCATTACCTTTGGATTGCATTCCAAATGTGATTCCGTATGCTTTACATTTATGAATTATATTTTTTATCAATGCCAGTCAATAATCTCTGGAAATCAGTCTTTCACAATAACCTTTTCATAAAACCAAACACCTAATTATATATACTTGCATCATTTCAAAAATCCTTTTACCTTATTTACGACTTTTTTGCTAAGGGGTTCTGTTGCAATTTTCTGATTTTTAATTCTCTCTTTTTGTAATAAATCCGAAGTAAAATTTAATTTTTTCGATAATCTATCCAGTTTTTCATCCAAATTTGTATAGTAATCTCTATTTCTTTCTGCAATTTCTTCCAGAGAACATTGGGAAACCGGAACTATTCCCTCCAGCAAATCCGTCTGCTTTATTTTTCTGTCAAATGCAGTTTCCTGCGGATCTTCTCCGTCCATAAAAATATTTGGGATATCATTCTTTTTCAAAAATGCAACATACCTGTCGAAATTCTGTTTCTGATATTTTTCAATCTGCGAAAAATCCTGCTGTTCCACAAGTTCCTGCAATGTCAGTTTTTCATTCAGCTTACTCTCATGTATCGCATTTAAATGATGATACTCTGCCAATTCCCTAGTTCTTGAGTCCTTCGTCACAAGCAATGCCGGAGTCCCTGCTAAAACGGCTGCAATATTTCCATGTAACCTTGATCCAAAAGTCAAATCTGAATCATTCAGGAATTCCATCCACTTAGGTACATTACAAAAAAATCTCAATCGACCATCCTGATAAATTTTGTCTGTAACGTTGCGAAAATTATATTCGATTTTATATTCATATGGAGCACCTAAATAAATACTTCTGAGTTCATTTACAACTTGTCCAATAAAATAATGGTTTTCAAATTCCTTCATTTTTAATTTAATAAACTTACGAGTAGGAACAGAAGCTGCAACATTTGAATTAAAACATACTTTAGAATTAACATCTAATTTCGGATTTTGTATATGCAATCGTTTTCCCTTCATATACATAGATGGACAACCTATCACCATAAAATCGCGTCCTTCTGCAAAACCTAATGTCTCCAAATATTTACCGGTTAATTCACCTCTTACCCCAATACAATTTGATTTTTCAAGTACTGCTGTAACAAATTTCTTTACAGCTTCATCCTGTGGTTTGGGTTGTGAAAAATCCGGTTCATAGGATTCCTTTAACCCAACGCCAATTACATAACATGGAATCTTTAACTTTTTAACAAAAGAAGTTAATTCATTTAATTCATTCACAAAATTCTCTCTGAACGCATCAGCCAATGGAATGACAAAACAATCGAAGTTTTCATTAACATATTCAGGTTTATAATAATTTGTATTATAATAATTTGCCTGAATTACTGTATTGTCGTCGATCATCAATGAACGCAATACCCCATTTAAATATAAAAAATTACCAACATTGGTTCCAATAACATTATGCGTCAAAATATATCCCGGGGAAAATGTCTCAAATGGAGACATTCCTCCTCTATAATAAATTCTTGACATTACGTCTCCTTTCTCACCACCCAATTGCCTTTCTTAAGTTCATAATCAGTTCATCAATATCTCCCTCCCGGAAAATACTGCTTGTACCTGCTACAAAAATGTCCGAACCATTCTTGTATAATTTTGCCGCATTCTCACAGGTAATGTTTCCGTCGGATTCAATATATACCTCCGGATGTCCCAGATCATCCAGATATTTACGAATACGTGCTGCTTTTTCAATGGTATGCGGTACAATTTTCTGTCCAGCAAATCCCGGATTAACGTGCAGCACCAGAACTCCCGCAATATAATCTGCAATTTCCTCCAGTACCTGAATCGGTGTACCCGGATTAATGGCAATCACCGGCTTAACCCCTTTCTTTGCAAGATAATCAAGGCACTTCTGGATATGGCAGGTTCCTTCATAGTGCAGGGACACATGCTCTCCCGGCTGGAAATCAAACCAGTCCAGCTTATCTTCCGCACGGTCTACCATCAGATGACAGTCCAGTGTAATATCTGTTTTCTTACGCAGTCTTTTTACAAAATCCGGACCATATGCAAGGTTTGGGACAAACGTACCGTCCATGACATCCACATGTAAAAATTCAATATTATTTCTCTCAAATTCATGTACATAATCCATTACCTGATCAAATCCCGAACACATAATAGATGCTGCAATTTTTCCTTTTTCTCTCACGAAATTTTCCTCCATTTTTTACTCTGAATATTTATCGTTATTCTGACTTTCGGAATCTTTTTCCTGTGCTTCCCCGCGGTTCTGCACGACAGAACGGTCATCATCGCGATACCGCTTGTCTACATGTTCTCCATTCATTCCGAAATTATTGCTTACTGCCGCAAGTGCTCCCTGCATGGATGCCGCCGAATACTTTTTAATCTCTTTGTCATCCCCTACGATCAGATCAATCACACGATCCGTTGATTTTCCGTCTGTGTATGCGAAATTCTTTTTAATAAACCACTCAATCTTGTCGGTATTGTACTCTTCTTTCTCCAGAGCTTCCATCAGCTGATCAAAACGCTTGATGATACGTCCCGGTACAATATCCTCATATGGCTCATAGAAATCTCTCGTAGAAACATACATGATCTGATCAAATGCGTAAAACAGCATCGGTCTTCTCAGCAGAGAGAATTCATAAATAATGGATGAATAGTCGGTAATCAGCAAATCTGTAATGAATAAAATATCATTGACTTCACGATACTGTGCCGCATCCGCAATGCAGTCTCTGTACTTTTCCGGAATATTGATTTTCTCCTGTACAAATGGATGCATCTTTACTATGAGGTAAGAATCTGTCCTCTTACATAATTCTCCCCACTCTTCAAAATCCAGTTTTTCCATCGGGAAATGTGCATCCACAGCGCTGTTTCCACGGAATGTCGGCGCATACAGAATCACACGCTTCGCTTCTTTTGCCCCCGGAAATTCCGCATATACACGTTCACAGGTTTTTTTCTTGTAATCCTCATCAAAGAAAATATCTGTTCTTGGAATTCCGACCGGATAAAACTTATCGATACCGATACCAAACGCTTCCTGATGATGCAGTGCCGAATGATAGGAGCTGACCGGTACATGGGTATAACATTTATGCACCGACGTATTGATCGGCGGAGCTCCTGCCTTTGACATACGCTCAAGTCCCAGTGCCTTAAATGCTCCGCAGGCATGCCATACCTGAATGACCTTAACATTCTTATCGTAGGTCGGTTTATAAATTTCCGGATAATAATCGTCCAGTAAAATCACATCACTGCTCGCCAGACGATAGATAAACCGGATCATTTTAAACGGTCCGTATGTCTTATTGATCGTAGGTTTGAAATCCAGAACAAACTTATATTTTTTGTCCAGCCCGCGCTCAAGCATACGGTTGTAAATAAATTCTTCATTTCCACCAATTTCAGCACGTGATCCGGAACAGAATAAAATCTTATTGCCACGCTTTTTACAGCACTTGTTGAAAATATTAAAAACAACCACAAAAAGCTTCTGGGCCCAATCCTTTAAATCGTTACGCACTCCATAATATAATTCCCCACATTTTCTGCGAATATAATTTTTACGCGGTTTCGGGAGCACGGTATCAACATGAATAAAAAGTTCATCCGTATCCAGATCCATTAAGGATTTACAGATTACATGATGTCCTTTTCCCTTGTTAACGACCACATCATTTTTCCACTCCGCCTGTTCCCGTTCTTCAATAATGCTTTTTGCCACCTGCAATGGATACTGCTTTCCCTTCCCATCCACAGCAATCGGATAATAATCGCCACTGGAAATCGGATTATTCTCATTTGCCTGCTCCACATGAAGCATCATACGGAAGGTATCCCCATCCCACTCAAATACGGATGGTTTTATGGTAATCTTCAAATCATAATTATAAAAAACAAATTTTAAACCTTTCGGTCTCTCTCCCTTTACATAACCTTCAAAATAATATATAACCCTGCGGGCAGTCAATTTGGATATCGCGAGTTCCATTGTGTATCTCCATTTCTAACTTCTGTATTTATTCCATAACAAACATAACTTTGGTAGAGAATGTATTTCTGTCTCTCATCACACGGAAAGCTTCTTCCGATTCTTCCATCGGGAAGCGATGTGTGATCAGCTGATCAAACTCTCCGCCTTTGAGCCGGTCAAGTGCTGTCTTCCAGTCATTCTGTTTGTCATTATAGCTGGAATTCCAGGACCCACGTAAAGTAATGGATTTTCTTAAAATTTTCCAGTATAAATTCTTTTCCATGGTCAGATCCGCTTTTGGATTTCCAACCAGAACGATCGTTGAATTCGGTCCTGCTGCCACCACAGCATTGCAGATTGCCTGATTGGAACCGACAACTTCCATAACTACATCCACACCTTCCCCATCGGTCAGTGCGTTGATGCGTTCTTCAAAATTGTCTGTTTCCAGTGCAATGGTTTCCCATCCGTATTTCTTTGCCAGCTCAAGCTTTGCAGCAGAATTTCCACACATAATAACTTTATCTGTGATCTGACTGGCAAATGCAGCGCAGACATAACCGATCATTCCGGTTCCGATTACAAGAACCGACTGTCCTTTCTGCACATTTGCAAGTCCGTTCGCATGAATTCCTACCGCAGCCGGTTCGCACATTGCTGCCACATCATAAGACAAATCATCGTCAAACAACACCAGATTCCAGGTCGGAACAACCAGATATTCTGCATATCCGCCATCCCTGCGTGAACCAAAATAATCATAATGGCTGCACTGGGCATACTGCTGCTTTTTGCAGGAAGGACACTCAAAACATGGGAGCATCGGGAATACACAGGTTCTTCTTCCCAGCAGACTCTCATCCACGTCATCTCCAACGGCAACGATCTGTCCGGAAAACTCATGTCCCGGAATTGTCGGGAAATGATAAGTTCCGTTGATAAACACGCGCTCCACGTCCGAAGAACAGATCCCGCATGCTTTAATCTTTACCAGAACCGTACCCGGACGAAGCGGCTCTACCGGAACCTCATCAAGTGTAAGCTTTCCGATCTCATGCAGAACCAGTGCCTTCATTGTCTTTGGAATTTCTATTAATGATTTCATTACTATCTCCTTTCAACCTATACCGTCTGATCATCAATGATCGATTTAAAAATCAACAGATCCCCATCGGTTGTCAACTTAAAATTCAGAGGATCTCCCTCTATAATATAAATCGGCTGGTTATTCATGGTGCAGATCTGGGAAGTTCCTGTAATCACTTCCCGCTGTTCCTCTGTCAGATTTGCCTGCATCTCCAAAAACCGAGGCAAAGAGAAACTGTCCGGAGCCTGTCCGTTAAACAGTTTAGAGCGCTCCGGAATCGTTGTCACTACTTTGCCATCTTCCGAATAAAGCATAGTATCTACTGCCGGTAACCCACATACACACGCGCCATAAGTTCCTGCCGCATCAATACTGTCATTTAAAATTTTTTCTGTCACAAGGGGACGTACCGCATCATGGATCACAATCACATCATCCTCATGTACCCCTTCGTCCTTTAAAATGGCATCGGTCACATTATGGATACTGTCCATACGTTCCTTTCCGCCCTCGATAATCCGGACTTTTTCCGGCTTATCTGTATATTTTTGAACCATTTCTTTCATATACGCCAGATAATCCTTGTGTGTGGCGATATAAATATAATCAAAGCGGTCTACCTTCAGCATATTCTGAAGGGTGTAAATGATGATCGGCTTTCCGTCCACTTCAAGAAACTGCTTCGGAATCACCGCACTTTTCATTCTGCTGCCTACGCCGCCTGCTAACATTGCTCCATAAATCATAATTTTATCCTTTCTAATCCCCACTGATCATTTCTTCGTATTCTGCCGAAACCGTATCAATATCTCCAATACTTCGAATCGAACCATTTTCCAGAATCATTGCTTTCGTGCAGATTCTCTTTACCTGCTCAAGACTGTGCGATACAAAAAGTACCGTCACACCTTTGTCCATCATGGAAAGAATCTTCTTCTCACTCTTTTTCCGGAATTTGGCATCTCCTACAGACAAAACCTCATCCAGAATCAGAATTTCCGGCTCCACAATGGTCGCAATGGAAAATCCCAGCCGGCTTTTCATTCCCGAGGAATAATTTTTCAGGGGAACATCCAGGAATTTCTTCAAGCCTGAAAATTTTACAATCTCGTCAAATTTACTGTCTATAAATTCTTTGGAATATCCAAGAACAGCTCCATAAAGATAAATATTTTCACGGCCGGTATATTCTTTGTCAAATCCGGCTCCCAGTTCCAAAAGTGGAACAATCTTTCCTTTGTGGACTACGCTTCCCTCCGTTGGCTTAAATACCCCGGCAATTACCTTCAAAAGAGTACTCTTTCCTGCTCCGTTTGTTCCAAGAATACCAATACGTTCTCCTTTTTCCAACGTAAAATTAATATCTTTTAATGCCCAGAATTCATCAAATTTCATCTGTCTGGTAATAGATTTTAAAATATAATCTTTCAGGCTGTCCACTCTTTCTTTACTCAGATTAAACCGCATGCCAACATGTTCCACACGCAACACTGTCTCTGCCATTGTTTTAATACTCCTTATACTCAAGCATATTGTTACTAAATATATAAAATAAATTTATCCTGATTTTTATGAAATACGATCACTCCAACCACTACAGAGACTAACGCAAACACACATGCATATGTCATGCACCCCCAGTTAAACGCCTCATGGAAAATAATATTTCTTACATTAATAATGACATTATATACCGGATTCACCGTAAGCACCCACGAATACCCACTCTTTAATAATCGCTCCGGATAGTAGAAGATTGCGCAGGTATACATAACGATCATCAGCGCAACTTCCCACAAATACTCCATATCACGGAAGAAGACACCAATCGTAGCCAGAATCATTCCCACACCAAACGTCATGATCAGAAGTACCAGTAAAGGGAAAGCGATCAAAAGCCAGTGCAACGTCGGATAATTTCCTGTAAAAATGCCGAGAAGCACTAATACAATCAGCGAAATTAAAAATATAATAAAATTATAAAGTACGGATGATAACGGATACAGATACTTCGGCACATACACTTTCTTTATCATGGCCGAATTTTGTCGGATCGATTTCAGTGACACTTTCGTGCCCTGTGCAAAATAGGAATAAAGAAGACGTCCCGATAGAATATACAGTGGAAAAGTGTGATCTTTATTACCATAGAGTGTTCCAAACACAATGGTAAGTACGATTGTTGTCATAACCGGCTCCAGAAGGGACCAGATAATTCCCAGGTAAGATCTTCTGTATTTTAACTTAATTCCTTTTTTTACTAATTCAAATAATAAATTCCGATAACGCCAAAACGTATCTATTCTCTTCTTCATAAATCATTCTTCCTCTTGCTTGTTTCAATCTGTCTATATTTTCAGCTGATAAACAACATGATATTCCCGCTTATCCTCCGGCGGAATTTCCATATAATTTCCATACATATAGGACAAATACCAGTCAATGTTTTTGGGAAAAAGAAATTCGCGATCCTCAAATTTCCGCTTTTGCGCACATAAAAAATCACTTCGCAATTTCAGTTCGCCAAAAAAATGCTTTCTCCCTGATGGTACAACAATGTATTCTGACTGGTCATTGCTGCACATTTGCATCAGCCGCTGTACATGAGCATACCAAAATTTCCCGGTCGGTGCAATCAGCCGCCCGATAAAACTTTTCAGATGTATCATGGTGGCTGCCTTTTTATTGCCCTGGGACAACTTATAAAATTCATTTCTCCATAAATACATCCGATAACAGGAAAGCAGCAATAATCCTGCCTCTACCCGCATACCGTGCAAACGGCGCAAAAAGGCATTGTCATAGGTGTTTTCCACCACAAAAATATCAATTTTAATTCCACATCGTTCTTCCGGGATCTCTAAATATTCCCGACACACTGTGTTTTTCCGGTGAATCTGAATAAAAGAACTCAGATACCCCGGTGTCCGAAGCGGTGCCTCTACAAAATACCGGTCCGGATACCTCTGTTCAATCGCATCAAGCAGACGTTCAATATATTTTCTCTCGACAACCATATCCACGTCATCATCCCAGGGAATAAATCCCCCATGCCGGACGGCTCCAAGAGCGGTTCCCCCGGTAAGCATATAGGGAATATTTAATTCACTGCACAATTCCGTAATATCTATCGTAATACCATAGACAACCTGCTGCACCTTATGAATCTCCTCCGGTGACAGGCGGTGCTGTCCTTCCGATAATTCCGTTTTAAAAATATCGTTTGTTTGTAAAATAGCCACAACCTACCTCTATCTGCCCGCTTTCATTCTGGCAAATAACTTTCCATTATGTTCTTTCACAAAAGTGATGACGCTTGATTCCATCCAAGCAAGTGTAACATTTTTCCACCGGATAGGCAATAGCATAACCTTCATATATCCCGACCGTGGTTTTGCCAGTGCCAGTGCCTTGTCTACCCTCGGATTGTGCAGCATCTTTCTGATCTCTGCCCGCTGTTCTTTCCCGGAAAGGGTACATTTCGAACTTGTTACATTTGCAATGCATCCCACCATGCGCTCAATATATCTTCTGGCAACCATCTCCTGCGTTGCCGCATTGGTCACACCCCAGCTGCGAAACAGTTCTTCCATCCAGCCCTGTTCTTCCTCTCTCTTTTCGTACATGTCAGCACGATACGCTGCGGTCTCCGACTCTGCGCGTGCACGTATGAAATGATAGTAGGCATTTGTAGAAAACACAACCGATTCCACATGATCCAGGTAACTCAGATTAAACGGGAAATCATCCCACAGTGTTTTTGGAAAATACAGTCCGTATTGCCGGATCACATCCATGCGGTACAATTTATTCCACGGTGTATACAGCATGTTTCGGTCAAAATACCGGTATGCCTCTTCCCGAAAATTTTTTGCATCGGTAAACACCCTGTCGTCCACACAGATTTTTTCTGACAAATGATTCTGTCCACAGTAAGTGTCAATATAAAATCCACAGACCACAAGCTGTGCCTGATGCTTCTCGGCAAGTTCGTACATATCCGCAAGCATCTGTGGTTCTGCCCAGTCATCCGAATCCAGAAAATAAACATATTTTCCCTGTGCAATATCAATGGCTGTGTTTCTCGCGCTTGGTGCACCTCCGTTTTCCTTGTGAATCACCTGGATTCTTTGGTCCTTTTTTGCATACTGGTCACAGATTTCTCCGCTTCTGTCGGGAGTCCCATCATCAACGATCAAAAATTCAAACTCGGTAAAGGTCTGCGCAAGAATGCTTTCGATTGCCTTACCCACATATTCTTCTACTTTATACACCGGCATAATGATGCTGATTTTAATGTCGCTCATCACCGTCTCCTTTGACATTTTATTTGATTGCAGTTGTCTGATCCTGATCCACACCTTCCGTGTTTTCTTTCTGGAACAGAATCTTGAATGTCAGGAATAAAATCTTAATGTCCATCCAGACAGAATAATTTTCAATATACGTCAGATCCAGTTTCAGTTTATCATATGGGGTTGTATTATACTTTCCATATACCTGTGCATACCCGGTCAGTCCCGCTTTTACTTTCAGCCGGAGTACGAATTCCGGAATTTCTTCCGTATACTGATCCGCAATAATCTGACGCTCCGGGCGGGGTCCCACAACAGACATCTCACCCTTTAAAATATTAAACAGCTGTGGCAGCTCGTCAAAATGAATGGCCCGGATCACACGACCGACCGGCGTAATTCGTGCATCTTCTTTTGCGGCAAGACGTGCTCCCGCATCCTCGGAATGTGTGGTCATGCTGCGGAACTTGTAGATCATAAACGGCTCTCCGTCTTTTGTCAGCCGCTCCTGCTTGTACAATACCGGACCGTGATCATATAATTTAATGCAAAGTGCAATCACAATCATAAATGGAGAAGCAATTACAATACCGATCAGGGAAATCACAATATCCATCAGTCGTTTTACAAACAGATCTACAATGCCAAGCCCCTGATTCCGGGACAGATACAGCGGTGTATCAAACAGATGAATATCATCCGCTCCACGAAACAGAATATCTGAAATCTTTGGTGTAACATATGTGCGGATAGATTCCTGATAACAGTATTTCATAATCTGGTTGCGTACTTCCGATGGCAGGTCACACAGAACCACCGCATTGTATTTCTGAATCATCGGATACAGCTTTTCATAACCTATCCGGTAACTTTCCGCTGCACAGATATTATACTTGTCCTTTCTGGTATTGATCTTTGCAATCAAATCATCCGGCGAATAATTTCCATATATCACGAGCATCTGGCGCGGCGGATACAGACGCGTATATGCCTTTCGCACCAGTACGACCCACGGAACGATAAATATAATCTCTGTTACCGTCATCAGAAGCAATGGCTGTGGTGGCAGATAATCGTTGGCTACCAGACAGATCTCAAAATATGCAACAATCATCGCAAGAATCACTGCCAATATCTGGGATAATATAATATCCGAAATCCGCATATATCCGATCCGGTATCCTCCAAATATCTTCGTGAAAAAGAACACAAAGAGTACATACATACCAATCACTGCCCAGTTACCTCTGTTGAAAAAAGTATTCGCTTTATCCAGCATCGGAATATAGAGCATATACCATACCCATCCGAACATAGCCGCTTCCACCGCAAGCGATATGATATTCGCCGTAAAATTCAATAAATGCTTGTATTTATCTTTCATTAAAACTTTCCTCTAACATGTAGTTTTCCGGTTGTACCCCGCAAAAATTTTATTCGCCCAGTCCGCTTTCCACATAAGCGACCAGTTCCCGAAGTGCTCCCTGTTCATCTTCTCCGTCACAGATAAGTGTAATCTCATCTCCGGATTTGATGCATGCACCCAGGACGCTGAGCACACTTTTGGCATTTGCTGTATTTCCGCTGTACTCGAATGTAATCTTGCTATTATATTTCATTGCCTCTTTGCATAAATTTCCTGCCGGACGTAAGTGCAGTCCTGTAGGATTAATAATTTTTACTTTTTGGGATACCATAAGAACGCCTCCTTATAACATAACTTTGGTAATCAGATCAGCTAACTGCTTTGCTTCCTGCTGAATCACTTCCTGATTTTTGCCTTCGATCATGACACGAACCAATGGTTCTGTACCAGATGGACGGATTAGAACCCTTCCTTCTCCGGCAAATTTTTTCTCCAGTTCACCGATTGCCTCTGCAATTTCTGAATATTCCATGTAACTTTCTTTTTTATGGTTCGGCACTTTTGCATTGACCAATGCCTGTGGCAGCACCTCCATGATCTGTGCAAGTTCTGATAATTTCTTTTTGGTTTCCACCATCACCTGCAATAAGTGTAATGCGGAAAGAAGTCCGTCTCCGGTTGTGTTGTCATCCAGAAAAATCACATGACCGGACTGCTCTCCTCCGAGATTATATCCGTTTTCCAACATATTTTCAAGAACATAACGGTCTCCGACTTTTGTTTTCTCCACATGAATTCCCTGTTTTTCTCCCATCAGACTGAATCCCAGATTCGTCATCACGGTGACAACAATGGTGTCCTTTGCAAGTTTTCCGTTTTCTTTCAGGAAATTTCCGCAAATCGCCATGATCTGATCTCCATCTACCAGCTTTCCGTTTTCATCTACAGCAAGCATACGATCCGCATCTCCGTCAAATGCAATACCGATATCTGCCTTTTCGGAAACAACTCTTGCACACAGTTCGTCCATATGGGTAGAACCGCAATTGGAATTAATGTTCGTTCCATCCGGATTGGTATGAATAGCGATCAGATTTGCCCCCAGATCTTTCAGCGTCTTAACCGAAGTATAGGAACTTGCGCCTTCTGCACAGTCCACAACGATCTTCAACGCAGACAGATCTACCGGAACCGTCTTTTTCTCAAACGCAATATACTCATCCACAATATCAAACCGATACTCAACCCTGCCGATTCCCGGTCCGATCGGAAAAACAACGTCTTCCATATCATTCCGGATCAATGCCTCGATTTCGTCCTCCAGCTGATCGGATAATTTATATCCATCTCCATTAAAAAATTTGATTCCGTTAAATTCCATCGGATTATGGGAAGCAGAAATCACAACCCCTGCATCTACTTTATGTTTCCTTGTAAGATATGCAATTGCAGGTGTCGGGGCAACTCCCACAAAAATAGCATTTGCTCCGACTGAACAAATTCCTGCCATCAATGCATTTGCAAGCATTCCTCCGGAAATTCTTGTATCACATCCAATGATGATTGTCGGCTGGTGGGACTGTTCCTTTGTTAAAACATAAGCGCCCGCCTGACCGAGCTTCATTGCAAGTTCAATTGTAAGCTCTGTCCCCGCAACTCCTCTGACTCCATCGGTTCCAAACATTCTTGCCATAATAATTATAACTCCTTTATATACTTTACTATTCGCCGGTATCCTCACCGCTGTCTGTCGAAGTATCTCCGTCCTGTATATTCTTCGCTTTCACGGTAACGCTGACAGTAATCGGCTGATATGCATAATGATCTTCATCCAGTTTCAGTGAAAGTTCCACCTGATGCGTTCCCTCGCTCAGCTGGGAGGCATCAATGGATGCTGCCAGCTCCGATGCGTTCAGCTTATTCAGATCATCCTGCAGCCCACTGATCGTCACAGAAACCTGTGCCTTATCAAAAGATAAGTTCAGGCCGTCCGGCAGACTGTTCACCCTGATATCAGATGTCTGCAGATGATAGGTTCTGGACGCATACGCTTCAATTCTGACGGTTACCGTAACGGATGCCGCAGAAGAATCTACCAGTTCCACGCCGTCCGGCAGATATTCGGAAATATCAATCGTTGTCTTTACATCTTCCCTTGCCCCGCTCACATTGATTACGTTTGCCGGAATTTCAAGTGAAACAAGCGGATTGAGTACATTGGATGCCCCTTTCAGTTTCACAGTATCCGGTGTGCTGCTGATCTCCACTACCCGGTATTCCCCGTATGGGGTTCCTGTTGTCGAAAATACAAGCGGTACTTCCTTTACACTCAGGATTTTTGCCGAAATCGTCACCGTCGTATTGCTCAGCTTCAGCTGGGTGGTATCCACTTCATTTCCATCCGAATCATAGAGAACCGGAATCACATTATCCGTCAGATTCGATGACATTCCATCCACATCAATCGTAGCCACAACCTTATCTACTTTTTTCACAATAGATGCCGGTCCCGACACGTTCAAAACATTCGGGTTTGTCACGGAAACTTCTCCGAGGGCATATCCCGCTGCCACTTTTCCGCTGGTGTCCGCGGAAATCATAAATCTTCTGCTCATCAGATCTTCCAGGGAAAGTTCCATATATTTGTTTTTATTGTTAATGCTCACGGATGTATACGTCCGCTTGGCACTGATCTCGATCGGAACACTCGCCTTATTCCCCTTGTCATTTATGATCAGGCGGTTCATATCTGCCACCGCAGAGAAATCGGTGTCATCAAGTTTTTCAAGTTCACTGCGTTTTCCGGTCACAGTAAAGGTAACCGTGTTGGTTCCGTCCAGCACTTCATAGCACTTGTTCATATCTGTAACTGCGGACGCATTTTCTACCGTTACATTTGTTGTAAATGTTTTTGATTTTTTCGGATCATCAATATTATATACAACCAGCCATAAGATAAATGCAAGAACTACAGCCAGAATTTTAAAGCCCAGATTATTCACCAAGGTTTTCAGAATCTTTTTTGCCATTCATAAACCTCCTTTTCAGCAGTCCCAGTTTGGTCATCTGTTGATTTCTGTTCTGCAGATACTTTAATTTGCCTCTCAGAAAATCCGCATTGACATTCCGGTAAATCTGTCCCCGCATAGCGATTGATACCTTACCGGTTTCCTCCGAAACTACGATCGTCAGCGAATCGCTCACTTCACTGATTCCTACAGCTGCACGGTGTCTGGTTCCCAGATCTTTGCTCAGTGTCATACTGTCCGACAACGGCAGATAACAGGTCGCGGAAACCACACGGTCTCCACGTACAATAACCGCTCCGTCATGAAGCGGAGTATTTTTTTCAAATATATTAATTAACAGCTGGCTGCTGATAATTGCATCAATATCAATTCCTGTTCTCACATATTCATTTAACAGGATTTCATCTTCTATTACGATCAGGGCACCGGTTTTTACTTTCCCCATGGCATAACAAGCCTTGATCAGTTCGTCAATTGTGTGGTCGGAAAATTTATTTTCCTCTACTTTTCCAAAGTCAAATAACTTTCCCAAAACATTTTTTCCACCAAGATTCTCAAGTGCCTTCCGAAGTTCCGGCTGGAAAATAATCACCAGGGCCGTCAGTCCGACACTCAACGTATTTTCTGCCAGCCAGAGGATGGTATTCATCTGAAAGATTGCTGCAACGAGTACAAACAGCAGAATCACGATGATTCCTTTGAACAGATTCCACGCACGCGTATTTTTAATCCAAAGCAGAATATGATAAAACAGGAAGGAAATGATCAGTATTTCCACGATATCCACAAAGGAAAAAGAGATATCCGGCATACCGAACAATCCTGTTGCATTGTCATAAAATTGGCTTAATGTTCCCAGAAAATTTTGCATCTGGCTCCTCTTTTCTTCATTTCATTATTTTGATGCTTCGTTCCCCTTATTTGAGTAAATCCTCATCAATGTCCAGCTCTTTCGCAATAACCTTCCGGCTGTTCTCTTCCTCTTCCGGAGACAGCACGGATCTGCTATGGTCAATCCGCTTTCCCATGCTTGCGGTATTTCCGAAATGTTTTACCGTAACCTCACGGACAGCGACCATTTTCTTCGGCACAGCCTTGACATAATAATAGTAATCATCATCCTCAAACTGCACCCGTTCGGTCCGCGCATAATCCAGATTCATAAACAGAAACTGAAGGATAAATGCAATAAGCAGGGAAATAATATTGCCGACTATCAGCCATAATGTCTTTCCTGTAACTCCAAGAACAATATAACCTACAAATAATCCGGCAACCTGAATAAGCGCACCGGAAATAATTGCCAGTGTCCAGGCATTATCCACTTCCATCCGGCGTACCAGATAAACTACAATGGCAGTAATCACAAAGATAACGATTACCAGATACATTTCTTTATTTCCCAGAAACTGCCCCACCGAAATATCAAATTTGGAAGAAGACTGTTCCTCATCTGCATTTGCCGCACTCATCAGTGCTCCTGCATTCCGGTGAATTCCGTCCAGAAAATAATAGACAACCGTACCGCATACCACTCCGATCACGGAATATGCACTGCGCAGCAGGCTGCTGCCAACCGGCATCACATACGGAATATACAGTTTAAAACACAGCGGTGTAAGCACAACCGTCAGTCCGTCTTTCGGTGCGAAACGAAAATATACAAAGAACAGAATCGCAAACAAAATCAGTGCGGTAAGTGCTACTTCCATGGAAAGCGCATACATATCCGCAAGCACCACAATTGCGCCAATCCATAATATGGCACTAGTCGGCAGAATGGCACAGACAAGCGCCAGCAGTAACGCCACCGGAAACCGGCTGATTTTCTCCATGAATCCGATATTGGTATTGATCACGGTAAAAAGAGCCAGTGCAACGGCAAATTTTACGATCGGATACAGATATGTTTCATATTTACTGTAAAACCGGATCAGCTGATCCTTTATTTCCAACAACTTCGTCATAAATCCTCCCTGTTATGCCCCATCCTTTATTTTTCTTCCCGCAGTAATCTGCGCGCTCTCTTCAGATGATTTCCATATGCTTTCATCTTGCGATAGCTTTTTGCATACCGGACACAATAGATCCGTGCGGTAATCAGAAGATACACGATCATAAATCCGGCATATGCAACAATAAGTTTCGGGACGAACGTCGTAAGATCCACGCGATTGATCCATTTCGTAATTGTATCAATATCCCCAAGTCCCCAGAACACGATCAGAAGAATAAATGCGATGGTTCCCGAAAAGAAACTTTTTACAATTTCTTTTCCTACATAGTCCCACATCGTATATTCTCCCGCCTGATAATATTTTTTATTTTCATATTCATCAAATGCTGCAAGATGATATAATTCTTTTACCCGTTCTTCACTGATCATAGATAACTCCTGTCTCGAACGCATCCCGGAATTTGGACACAATGATGCATTATTTGCTATTATACCATAGATAGTTCTTTTTTCAAAGTCTGTTTTCCAATCGCCCGTTTCCATGAAAAAAGCCCCGGAAATATCCGGGGTCTGGTTATTTGTCCACTATTCATTTTTTAAATATCTCATACGGTCCCTGTCTCTGGTAGAGCGTAAGTTTTCCATCTTAGGTTCCGGTTTCTGATAGGCATTCTGAAATTCGTTTGCCATTCTTTCCTTGCATCTTTCGCAAAAACGTCCCGTGCGGATCGGTTTCCCGCATTTTTCACATACAATCCCTGCTTCCGTTGCTGTGGAAAGAATCAGTCTTTCTTCCCTTACCCACTGCCGGATCTGCTTGGTTGAAATATCATTGTCCGTTGCCGTCTGCTCTACAGAAGCGCCCGGATGCTCTTCGAGATACTCTTTTACTTCATGAAATTTATCTTCCAGTTTTTTCTGGCATGCCGGACAGATACGCTCATTGTTGAGAACATTAAACAATCTGCCACACATTTTACAATTTCTTACATCCATAGTATCCCTCCTAAAAGCCTCTGCCAATGCAGGCAGTCAGCACATAAACCTGTTCCGCACCCGCTTCTTTTAATCTCTCCGCTACAGCTTCTACTGTAGATCCGGTTGTATAAATATCATCCACAATCAGAATTCTCTTATATTTTACTACATTATCCGAACTCTGAAAAGCATTTTTGACATTATTTTCTCTTTCTCTGCCATTCAGTTCTTTCTGTGGCCGTGTATCTTTCACCCGGATCATCAGACGCGGAATACACGGAATATCCATTTTTTCTGACAGTGCCCTGCCAAAAAGCGCAGCCTGATTATATCCGCGATACCGTTCTTTTTTCGAATACATCGGTACCGGAACGATTGCTTCGATCCTTTTTTCCCGCATCCAGTTTTCCCAGCGCTGCATGGCTTCCTCCGCCAGAAAACGGGCATATCTCCTCCGGTTTGCATACTTAAACCGGTACATGGATTTCTGCACAGCCCCACGATATACAAAAAGCGATCGTCCTTCTGCAACAAAAGAACGATGCTTTCTGCAATTCTGACAATATTCTGTTTCGGTATCCGCAAGCGGGCTTCCGCAATGATAACAGTACGGCTGCACAACGGGATACAATTTTTTCCGGCACGCTGCGTGAACATTTCGCTGTCTGCGGATATCTGCCGTTTCCAGCAGACGGTCGCATACAAAACAGCGTGGCGGAAATATACATTCCAGAAAATTATCCAAGACGGATACGGTTTCGAACTTCAATCTGTGCTGCCGCTTTTTCAAATTCAGCCTCTGTCATATCTTTTGTAGTAAATCCAATCTCTCCTGCAATTCCGGCATCTGCATATTCTACACTGCCAAATGCATTTTCGATTGTTTCCTTACCGGAAGAAGTGCGTACAAAGAAACTGTTTACACTGTCTTTGTAATCTACCAGTGTCAGTTTTTCCGGTGACCAGTCAATGTAAATATTGGTATTTTTGTGCTTTGTCATATCCACGATATCTGCTACTACTGCACTTGCTGTCGGAAGCTTACCTGCTCCGCTGCCGTAGAACATTGCATCGCCCAATACATTTCCATGTACGAAGATTCCATTGAACACACCGTTTACTCCGCAAAGAGGATGCTCTGCGCTGAGCATGAAAGGAGCAACCATACAACTGTAACTGTTTCCGACTTTACGGCTGGATGCAAGAAGCTTAATGGAACGGTTCAAAACCTTTGCATACTTAAAATCATCTGCTGTGATCTTTGTGATTCCTTCGCAGTGAATATCCTCAAAATCTACCTGCCGGCCACACATCAGAGAGGTTAAAATGGCAATCTTGCGGCACGGATCATGTCCTTCGATATCCGCAGTAGGATCTTTCTCTGCATATCCCTTTTCCTGTGCGTCTTTCAGTACCTCATCGAAATCTGCACCTTCCTCCGCCATTTTTGTCAGCATGTAGTTTGTGGTTCCGTTTAAGATACCTGTAATCTCTTCGATCTCATCGGCAGTCAGACATTTATTCAATGGACGGATAATCGGAATTCCGCCGCCTACACTTGCCTCAAACTGAAAGTTTACGTTGTGATCCCGTGCGATTTTAATCAGTTCCGCTCCCTTGGCTGCAACCAGGTTTTTATTGGAAGTGGCAACCTGTTTTCCAGCCTCAAGCATTGCTTTTACAAACGTATATGCCGGCTCCACGCCTCCCATGGTCTCTACTACGATGCCGATCTCCGGATCGTTTACGATCGTCTGATAATCATGTACAATGGCATCTTCCATAGGGTCTCCCGGGAATTCCCGCAGATCAAGAATATATTTGACATCAACCGGTTCTCCCGCGCGCTTTGTGATCTTTTCCTTGTTAATTCTTAATACATCTACGACACCGGAACCAATGGTGCCATAGCCCATAACTGCAATCTTCATTTTTCTTACTCCCTGGCTAATATTTTTGCATAATGAATCCCCTGCACAGATTCAATACTGTTTCTCATATCCTCCACATTGCCCGTCGCAGGGAACACATCAATACTGAGCGACAATGAAGCAATTCCATTAACCGGAACGCTTTGATGAATCGTCAGAATGTTTGCATGAAATTCCGCAATTGTTTTTAATACCATGGATAACAGCCCCGGTTCATCATCCAGCTGGATCACCATATTGACCGTTTTTCCTTTTGCATTTTCATGATATGGAAATATATCGTCCTTATATTTGTAGAAAGAGCTTCTGCTGATCTGTACCATCTCTGTGGCTTCCTGCACAGACTCCACTTTACCGGAATCCAGCAGCCGCTTCGCTTCCACGACTCTGAGCAATACCTCAGGCACGGCTTTTGCCCGCAATACGAAGAAAGATGCCTTCTCGCCCATCCTAATTTCCTCCCTTATGTATTGTCTGTCTACGACCGACACTTGTGCTCACTTGAAAGATTCTACCATAAGAACATCAATCTTGCAAGAGGTATCGGGGATCTGTCCCCGATTTTTACGCTCTCGGCTTTCCGCAGTTGGAGCAGAAATTTCCGCTGTTAACCTGTCCACAGCTACAGGTCCACTCGGTTTTCGGTGCCGGTTTTCCACAGTTGGAACAGAATTTTCCCTGATTCTTCTGTCCACATGCACAGGTCCAGCCTTCCGGTGCCTCCTGCCCAGCAGGAGGTATCGCAAGCACCGCCCCCTGCGTCATTCCAGCTTGTGCACCTCCATTCATCATCTGCATCTGCTGCAGATTCACATTTGATGCCGCTCCCATCATACCACCGGATATATTGGAAGCCATTCCCATTCCCATAAAACCGGCCATGGAACCATTGGAATTACTTCCCGCTGCCTCAAGCCCTCTGGCTACCGCTCCCTGCACGTATCCTTCCCGGACCGTCGGATCGGAAAGCATGGCTCCTTCATTTCTCATATTCAGCAGTTTCTGCGATTCCTCGCTGTAAGAAACCGTCATACCTACCGCCTGGATTTCCATACCACGGGTCTGATTCCATTCCTCATCCAGAACCGATGACATATACTTTCCAAGTTCTCTTGCCTTGCTCGAAACAAAAGAAATACGGAAACCATCTGCCGACATCTGATTTACGGATGACTGCAAAGCCTCTAAAAACTCAGACAGATACTGCTCATTGATTTCGTCAATCTCTACATGATCCTTATTTTTGGGAACCGCTTCCGCATAAAATTTGAGCGGATCTACAATTTTAATCGAATATGTGCCATGTGCACGCAAAAACAGTTCGGCATTATAGAACGAATCAAAATAATTGATTGGCTGTCTTGTTCCGAACTTAATGCCTTTGATTTCCTGCAGATTGACAAAAAATACCCGCTGTTTCTGCGGCGTCTGTCCGCCGAAACGGAAACGGTCAAACGATTCCTTGATGGAATCTCCCAGTTGTCCGTTGAGCAGTGACGGCATGGAAGAATGATCCACTTTGTAATATCCCGGCTCTGCTGTGTAATCTACAATCTTGCCTCCGTCCACCAGCATCATAAACTGATTGTCATATACATGAATCATGGAACCATTCGACACGACATTGTCCGTTCCCTTTTTATTTTCCCCACGGCGGATCAGTGTTCCTTTGGTAAAAACGGTCTGATCCCCCATATTATCTGCTTCAATGACTTCCAGCCACTGATCTGCAAATGCACCTCCAACTGCCTGCGTTACTGCCTTAATAATTCCCATTACGCTCCTCCTTATTCCTGTTTTTATTTACACATCATCACTGTCCATATTTTTCGGACATCCCAGGCTCTGCCATTTCAGATATCCATTGATAAACGGATCAATGTTTCCGTCCATCACTGCGTCCACATTTCCGCTTTCCACACCGGTTCTGTGATCTTTAACCATGGTATACGGCTGCATAACATAAGAACGGATCTGGTTTCCCCAGCCGATATCTGTCACTTCGCCCCGGATTCCAGCTGCTTTGGCTGCATTTTCTTCCTGTTTGAGAAGATACAGTTTCGCTTTGAGCATCTGCATCGCTTTATCCTTGTTCATATGCTGCGAACGCTCATTCTGGCACTGCACCACAATTCCGGTCGGAAAATGCGTGATACGGATAGCAGAAGACGTCTTGTTGATATGCTGTCCTCCGGCACCACTGGAGCGGAACGTATCAATACGGATATCTTCCTCCCGGATCTCCACATCGACATCTTCTTCTATATCCGGCATCACATCGCAGGATACAAAAGAAGTCTGTCTTTTTCCTGCCGCGTTAAACGGAGAAATACGAACCAGCCGGTGCACACCTTTTTCCGATTTCAGATATCCATACGCATTCTCCCCATTTACCTGAAATGTAATGGATTTGATTCCGGCCTCTTCTCCATCCAGAGAATCCAGCACTTCCACGGAAAATCCCTTTTTATCTGCCCATCGGATATACATACGATAGAGCATGGCTGCCCAGTCACAGGATTCCGTGCCACCCGCTCCCGCATGCAGGGAAACAATGGCATTGTTCCTGTCATATTCTCCCGACAGAAGCGTTTTCATACGGATATCCTCATAGGTCTGAACAAATTCTTTCATCATCTGATCGATCTCCGGGATCAGTTCCGGATCATTTTCCTCATATCCCATCTCGATCATGGTTTCAATATCATCATATTGCGTCGACAATGCCGCATAAGTTGCCACATCGTCCTTTAAACTTTTGACTTCCTTCATCTTGTTCTGGGAAACTTCCGGATCGTTCCAGAAATCCGGTGCCTCCATCTCCCGTTCCAATTCCTGAATCCGCTGTTCTTTGCCAGCTAAGTCAAAGTGAATCCCTCACTTCCTGCAGTGGAGCCTTGTAGCTTTGCAGCTGGCTCTTAAAATTATCCAATTCTACCACAGAATCACCTCTTTCTATTTCTTATTTCAGACTTATGATAATATAAAATAATATGAATAGCAAGCAATGCAAGAAATGCTCCTGCCGAATCAATCAGCACATCCGTCACTCTTCCGGCTCTTCCCGGCACAAACAGCTGATGAAATTCATCGGTTGCTGCATAGGCTGCCGTTATGCCAAGTGCCATACATCCACGGTTCTTTTTCCGGTCAAATGCCGTCAATGCCTGAAATATCAGAAGTGCAAGAACTGCATATTCGCTCATATGTGCAGCTTTGCGCACAGGATATTCAATTTTCTGTGCCATCTGTTCCAGTTCCGGCCCGGAATGTTTCCATCCAAACACCTGATTCCACATCTTAACAATCCGGTAACTCACATGCCCGCTGATTTCCGAAGACTCCGTATCCGGCTGTGCGGAAAACGAAAAAATAACCACAGCCCATACAACAATCAACGCAACACTGACAATTCTCCATACACGTTTTCTTTTCATTGTTACCCTTTAATTTATTTTTTCTTTCACAACAGAAATTGCTTTCTGTAACTGATTATCGTACTTCATGTCATAACTTTCATCTTCCGGACCGCTGTATTTGTATTCCAGTTTGATATCCGGCTGAATGCCTTTCCCGTGAATGTAATGTCCCTTTGGCGTATAATATTTCGCGGTTGTAATTTTAATGGCATCCCCGTTTTCCAGAGGAAATACCGTCTGGACAATTCCCTTGCCAAACGTTTTTGTTCCAATCAATGTTCCATAATCATAATCCTTGATTGCTCCGGCAAAGATTTCTGATGCACTGGCACTGTCTCCATTAACTAAAACTGCCATCGGATAATGAATGCAGGACGCATCGGATGTATATGTCTCTTTTTTCCCATATTTATCCTCCGTGTAAACAACCGTTCCCTCCGGAAGAATCTGATCCAGAATATCCACGACAGAAGTCACCAGTCCGCCCGGATTGCTCCGCACATCGACAATCAGCCCTTTCATATCTTCCTTTTCAAGTGCTACAAGTGCCTTTTTAAACTGTTTTGCGGTATTACTCTGGAATTCGCTGATCTGTATGTAGCCGATCCCATCGGAAAGCATTTTGGAATCCACACTCGGAATATCCACGTTTTTACGTTCCACATCAAATTCAAGATTTTCCCCGGTCTGCGAACGATAAACTTTCAAATGGACTTTTGTCCCCTCTTTTCCCCGTATCTTTTTTACAAGGTTGGAAAGTTCCATACTGGTCGCTTCATACTTATCCACGGATAGAATTTCATCTCCGTTTTTCAGCCCCGCTTCCTCTGCCGGTGTTCCCTCGTACACTTTAACCACTGTCACTTCCATGGTCTTTGCATTCTGTGAAAGCGCCGCACCGATTCCATAATAATTTCCATTGGTTGATGTCTGCAGATCTTTATATTCATCTACCGTGTAGTATACGGAATAAGGATCTCCAAGCCCGCTCAGCGTTCCTTTATAAATGGCATTGCGGATATCTTTTTCTTTGTAAGAATCGTTGTAATACAAATCGATATATGACAACAGCTCATCCACTTTCTTTATTGCTGCCTGGTCGAGAACATTGTCTTTGGCTGTCTGTTTTACTCCCTGTGGTCCAAATATAACATAATTGTTTGTAAGATTCGCATACGCACGAATTCCGACTCCGGCACCGATTCCCGTAATCAGCAGTCCTAGCACCAGCCCGATAATCACTCCGTTTTTAAAGCCCGATGGTCTTCTTTTTTCCGGTTTCCCGGTTTTGATCATTTCTTCCTGTTCTTCCTGCATTCCTGCCTCCATAATTTTCCCTATAAATCAAGAAGCCACACCTTGCAGCATGGCTTCTTGTCATTTTATGACAACAATAACAATATTATACTTTCAAATGTTTGCGGATCGTCATCTGACTGCCGATAAATCCGATACCGGCTCCAAGGATAACTCCCACCGGAATCAGTGTCCGGAAAACAACCTTCACCGGTTCAAACACGATCATCGAACCGATAAAATTGAATTTCGCTGCAATATAGACAATGATCTTCTGATACATAAAATACAGCACACCAAGCGGAATCGCTGCTCCGATCAGTCCGATCACAATTCCTTCCACAATAAACGGCGCACGCACAAGAAAATCCGTTGCTCCGATCAGCTTCATAATGGCAATTTCTTCCTTACGGACCGAGATACCGACCATTACGGTATTGCTGATCAAAAAGACAGCCACACACAGCAGAATCAGAATAATTCCTCCGGAAACATATCCCAGCAGTTTATTAAAATCCGTCAGTGTATTTGCCACCTGGGCAGACTCTTTTACCTCGCGCACCCCGGTAAGTCCCTTGATATAGGTTACAAGGGAATCCTGCATCGAAACATCGTTCAGATACACCTGATAATGTGCAGAATTCGCAAGCGGATTATCTGTAAATCCATCCGCAAGTTCTTCTTTTCCCTGAAAATATACTTTTTTATATTCTTTCCACGCCTCGTCGGCAGACACATACTCGTTTTTGCTGACCTCGGCACGCTTATTAATCTTTTCTCCGATGTCACGGATCTGTGCATCTGTCGCATCATGTTCAAAAAATACGGTAACTGACACACCCTCTTCAATAGAATGTACCGTCGCACTGAAATTCGTTACAATAATATAAAACAGACCGAACATAAAAATGCAGGCCGCCATGGTTGCCACGGAAGCAAGCGAAAACATTTTATTTCGAAATATATTTTTTAAGCCCTGTCTGATCGAATAAAAAAAGGTATTAATTCTCATCGTCGTAGCCACCTTCCTTACTGTCACTGACAATCGTACCCTTTTTCACTGTGATCACACGTTTTTTCATAACTTTCACAATTTCCAGATTATGGGTTACAACAATCACTGTAGTTCCTTTACTGTTGATTTCCTCCAGCAGTTTCATAATCTCCCACGCATTATTGTTATCCAGATTTCCGGTCGGCTCATCTGCAAGCAAAATGCTCGGCTCATTGATCAGAGCACGGGCAATCGCCACTCTCTGCTGCTCACCTCCGGATAGCTGTTTCGGAAAAGAACGGTATTTTGCGGCAAGTCCCACCATAGAAAGCATAAGCGGTACTTTTTTCTTAATATGGCTGTTCGGCTCACCAACCACCTTCTGTGCAAATGCTACATTGTCATAGACATTGCGGTCTTTCAACAGACGGAAATCCTGAAATACCACTCCGATGTTTCTCCTGAATTTCGGGATCTGCTTCCTTCGGATCTTTCCAAGCTGCTTTCCGCCAATGGTAATACTTCCTTCCGTTGGTTCGAGTTCTTTTAACAACAGTTTAATCAGGGTTGACTTTCCCGAACCGCTGTCTCCTACAACAAATACAAATTCACCATCTTCTATTTCCAGACTCACGTCATTTAAGGCAGGAACTCCTGCCGCATATGTCTTGCTGACATGTTCCAGTGTAATCATAATCTCTCCTTCAATTTCTAATAGTCCAGTGTTTCCATATACTTCATATACTTGACTACCATGAGTGCGATCTTAAACGTGATTGCATCTTCAAAAACCCGCAGATCCAGACCTGTGCTTTTTTGCAGCTTGTCCAGACGATATACCAGCGTATTTCGATGAATGTACAGTTGTCTTGACGTCTCTGACACATTCAGACTGTTTTCAAAGAATTTGTTGATCGTCGTCAGAATTTCCTCATCAAAATCATCTGGTGATTTTCCACCAAAGATTTCCTTGATAAACATTTTGCACAATGGAATTGGAAGCTGATAAATCAGTCGGCCAATTCCCAGCTGGGAATACGCAATCACATCCTGTCCCTCAAAGAAGATCTTTCCGACATCCAGTGCCATGCGCGCCTCTTTATAAGATCTCGAAACCTCTTTCAATTCGTTCACAATGGTACCATATGCGATATGAATATTGCAATTGGTATCAGATTTAAACAGCCTGATGATTACATCTGCTGTCTTATTCAAATCCTCATAGGTTTCATTTTCTGCAAGTTCTTTGACTACAATAATGTTTTTTTCATCTACCGCTGTGACGAAATCCTTTGATTTTCCACCAAAAAGTCCCCGGATCTTCTCCAGCTCATTTCCATCTTTCTCACGGTTTGTCTCCACCAAGAATACCACACGGCGTACTTCTGTTTCAATATGAAGTTTCTTGGCACGATTGTATATATCTACCAAAAGCAGATTGTCCAAAATCAGGTTCTTGATAAAATTATCTTTATCAAAACGTTCCTTATAGGCAACCAAAAGATTCTGAATCTGGAAAGCAGCAATCTTTCCAATCATATACACATCCTCGCTGTCTCCATATGCCAGCAGAATATACTCCAGTTGATGATCATCGAACACTTTAAAGAACTGGCAGCCATTTACCACCTGACTGTCCGCCGGCGATTCCACGAAGGTCTGTGCCGGAGCTACAAACTGTTCTGCATCCGGAAATGTCGCGACCAGAATTTTTCCCTCTACATCAATCACACATAAATCTGTACGTGTAATTGCTTTCAGTCCGTCAATTGTATTTTGAAGTATTTGATTGGATATCATAGTCAGCTCTCCTTATCCCCATATTTCATCCAGAAATCTATCGTTCCCCCACCTGTTTTCTGAACAATTACTTTTATTTTAATACATTCTTCCAAAAAAAGAAAGAGGAAATGTATATTTTTTATGCATTTCCTCTCTTACTACTTTTTCCGGTTAGTAATATTTCACTATAAAATTTTAACAATATCGTTCTAAAAATCATCCGAATATTCCAGAAATCCCTCGCCCAAAACCTCCCGGACATCCGATACGATTACAAACGCAGAGGAATCCACATCATTTACAATCTCTTTCACACGCACGATCTCTTTCCTTGATACAACGCAATACAGAACGCACTTTTTCTCCTCTGTGTACATCCCCTGTGCGTGCAGTCCCGTAACCCCGCGGTCAAGCTCATCCATCAGCCGTTCTGCCACTTCCTCATACCGGTTTGTGATAATAAAAGCTGCTTTGGAAGTCTTAAAGCCCTCCAGAAAGGCATCGGATATTTTTGTCGACACAAAAATAGAAACAACTGCATAAAGTGTAGGTCTTAAACCAAATACATATAATCCGAGAATCACAATGGCTGCATCCAGTACCTGCATCACCTGAACCACCGTATAGTGCCGCATGTGTGACTGGATGATCGCCGCAACCATATCGGTTCCGCCGGTCGTTGCTCCCGCCTTAAGAACCAGTGCCATGCCAATGCCGGTAAATGCCCCGCCAAACAGGGCTGCAAGCATATAATCATCCCCTGACATATCTATCACCGGTATCAGATAAAGCCACACCGAAAGCAAAATGGTTGCAAAGCCCGTTTTCCCGATATAATTTTTTCCAAACCGGATATAGGAATACAGAAATATCGGAATATTCAGCACAATATTCGTCAGCCACAGAGGAATTCCTCCCGGCAGAAGCGCTTCCGTAAGATTTCGTATGATAATGGTAAGACCAGTAAACCCTCCGGTGATCAGCCCCACCCTGTCAAAAATCCACTGAATGGCAATGGCCATAAGTGCAGTGCCCAGCAAAATCAGGAAATAATTTTCCAATTCTTTCCAGACATTTGCCCTCATGATATGCTTTCCTGCTTTCCATGATAATGAATCAGCTGCCGCTCCAGTTTATGCGTGCGGATCAGATTCCGTATATTTCCGAGCAGTCCCTGTCTGCGCTTTGTAAAATCCCAGGAACCGATTCCATACCACAGTCCGGCAGACAGTTTCTCACAATTCTCCATCAGGAAATGTTCCTGATCCGGACTTGGCAGAACACTTAAGATCATATCAGGAGTCAGTGCATTGATCTCATTGACCATGGCATCCGTCCCCCCCTGACAGTTTTCAAACGCTTCTGCTCCCAGGATCTCGCATTTTCCAAAATGCTCTGATAAAAAAGCACAGGTCTTTTCCACATGTTCCGTGGTATCTCCGATCACAAACACCGTCTGATGATTGCGTTCCACCCGCTTCATCAGTTCAAAAAAGAAATCATGATGTTCGATCTCATGACGGTGCTGGTAAGATCCTGCACCAACAGCTTCTAAAATTCCGTTTTCCGCAATCACGGTATGTTCCGCAAACCCTATGGCTTTGCGGACAAGTTCATCCGTTTCTGCCAGCATAAGCGTATCCATGTTTACTTCTTCTATTGTATGGAATCCATGATCAGACATATCCTTTTCTACATTCATGATCATTTCCCGAACGGTATAATTGTCCAATTCAATTCCAGCAAAATCAATCGTTTTAATCATAACTTCCCTAGTATATCAAAAATACCTCCCGTTTGCAATCATTCAAATACATGCTTTTTATGCGTTGTTAACAAAACAATCGTTTGTTTTTATCCCTGTCATCCACAAACAACTTATCCCAAATTATGTGGATAATGTGCATAACTTCGTGTATAACTCAATTTTTCGGCATTTTTTGATTCCGGATAGTGGATAATTTTTTCATTTTATCCACATCTGTGGTTTCCATCCCCCATCTTAGTTTTGATTTTTTTGTGCACTTTGTATATTCACGTTTTCCCCTGTAACGGTTATCTGCACTGCCTGCGCAATTTTTGTGCAGGAATCTTTCTGATACCCCACATGGCATCCGCATACCGTATACTCATAAGAAGTTCCCGGCCTTACCCCGGTATCCGTGTATCCGGTTTCCTCTGTTTCTTCGAGACAGACATATGTTTTCGTCCCCACGATTCTGCGGTAAATACGATAATAATCAACTCCCTGCACCGTATTCCATGCCAGTGTCACCGACTCATCCGCATTTACAGCCGGTGTCTGCAGAACCGGTACCTGATCTAAAATCAGGTCAAAATATTCTGCAATGCCCGTGGCATCCGCCACGCCAAGACGTTTCAGCCGGTCGTTACCATTTAGAAATGTTGTACTGTCATCGTGGTTGCTGACATAAGCATGCTCCACAATCAGTCCCGGAAAACCGGCATACTTGCTCCGCTTGATCACGGCGTAGTAATCTGCCTTTGATTTATCCGGATAGCGGGACCCCACAGCCGAATTTCGGTAAAGAATTCCATTATTTTTCAGTCCAAGTGCCACCAGCTGTTTCTGAATACTTGCTGCCGCCATTTTTCCTTCACTTCCCACCTCTTCTTTATACCCGCTGTTCGGATAATAAACACAGGCTCCATGGTCGGTTTTTTTCAGGGAAGCATTGTTGTGTATCGCAACAAACAGATCTGCTTTCCTGCTTTTTGCAAAATTCACACGGTTTCCAAGTGTCACAAAACGGTCGGAAGAACGCGTCATATATACCTTCACTCCTGCATACTTTTCCAGTTCGGTTTTACAGGCCTTTGCAATGGCAAGATTTAACTGTTTCTCCTTGTATGTTTTTCCGCCCCACTTATATCTGGCACCCTGATCATGCCCTCCATGTCCCGGATCAAGAACTACAACCACCGGATCTGCGTCCGGCGCCTGATTTGCAGCCGCATACACGTTTCCCGGCGGGAAAAGACCAATTCCCAGTATTGCCAATGCCAAAAACACGCCTGCCATTTTTTTCATTTGTACTTTCTTTTTCATTTGTTTCCTACTTTACTTTAATTGCTGTGGTGTTTGAAAATGCTCCGTAATAGTTCTTTTTGTTTACCGTTTTGTATGCGCGGACCTTATAGCGATAGGTTGCCCCTTTTTTCAGTTTTGTATTCCGATACGAAGTTCCCTTGACCGCTGCAATCTTTGTATATTTTCCGGTCTTTGTGTTCAGCCGGTATACCTGATAGCCAGTTGCCCCGGAAACCTTACTCCACTGCACGGTAACTGCTGCATCTTTTGTACTGAGTTTTATCGTTTTTACCTTTGCTGGATTTGCAGGTTTTTCCGCTTTTTTGGTCGTTACCTGCTTTTCTGCGGAATACGCGCCCCTGTAATTTTTATTTCTGTAAGTTTTGTATGCACTGACTTTATATGTATAAGTCTTTCCCGCAGCAAGTTTCTGATCGCTGTAGAAAAGCGTCCGGGCACTTTTTACCGTCGCAATCTGTCTGTATTCCCCGGTTGCTGTATCCAGCCGGTAAATCATATATCCGGTTACTCCGTCCACTGCTTTCCACGTCAGTTTCACGGAAGAAGTCCCAGTTGCGGAAACATTCGTCAAATTCACCTGTCCCGGCAGTGTCACATCGCTGTAAACATCCGAAAAACTGCCCGCCAGTACATTGTCATTATTTTTTTCATATGCGCGGATTTTAAATTTATATTCGGTTGCGCCTGTCAGGCCGCTTACAGTATAAGAAGTACTTTCTCCTTCTACGTCAGCAACCATTTCATACTGATCGCTTGCAGCGCTGTACTGATAAATCTGATATCCGGCAGCTCCCTGCGTCTGTTTCCATGACAATCCAAGAGAGGTTTCGGTCCGCGTCTGCGTTGCAATTCCGCTGACCTTTTTCGGCAAAGTAGTTACCGAAGCCGGAGAAGAAAATGTTCCGTAATAAGCATTTCCTCCTATCGTCCAGTAACATCTCACTTTATACTGATAAACTTTTCCTCCTTCTGCCGTTGTGTCTGTATAACTGCAATCTGTTGTTGTCTTCAGCAACGTGTATTTTCCCTGGTCCGAGTCACTGCGCCACACCTGATAACCTTCCACATCATCCGCAGAAACACTGTCCCAGCTCAGATTTACAGTACCCGAAGCACCATCCGCAGCCTTTAGCCCGGTCGTCTGTTCACTGGTATCCTTATACCAGAAATTTGCATCCAGGCTTCCCGCATAGCCATCTATTTTTGCAGCAGATGAATACTGCCAGAATTCATAATCGTATGCCACGTCCGAATATGGCGTTCCTGATTTTGTATTGCTTGTCGTGGTATTGTTGTACCGTGCCACCCACAGGGAACAGTCATACAAAGCATCCGTATTGATATAGTTTTTGATCCACGCATAAGATGCATATACGCCTGCCCGGTATCCGGCTGCCGTAATGGTATCCGCAAATGCCTGACATACCGCTGTCTCTTTTGTTTTGGAAAGTTTTCCCGCAGTCAGACGCTTGTTTGCCCCTGCCTCCCGGTCCATGATGATCGGCATCGACACATTCCAGCCGTACTGGTCAATCATATCGAGCACATACTGTGCTTCCTCCCGTGCCTCTGTCTCATTCAGAGCCTGGGAAAAGAAATACAGTCCGACATTGATATCATTGGAAACTGCTCCCTGAATATGACTGTCTGCACAATTATCTCTGTAAATACTTCCATCTTTCGTATCTCTGGATGCCACACGCACGAAAGCAAAATCAATTCCGGCTCCGTGAATACTTTCCCAGTCCAATCCGGTCTGTGTCCACTTTGTTCTGTCTTTGGAATACTTTTTCTTCAGTGCTGCATCCGCCTGCCAGTACGATACATCAATTCCGTTGACCAGTTCATCATCCGCATAGTCCGCTTTGTGATAATAGGTTGCGCTGGTATAATCACCGGCCGTCGTAAAAGACGCATTCAAAAAAGCACTCGAATACGACGATGCTTTTTTCAAGGATGTCCGATTCCCGAAAACAGGTGCATTCTTTTCTATCAGTGTATCCAGATCCGGCTTTGACTCATACACGGTCTCATCCTCTATGCTCTGTCCCATGACGCCATCCATCTGCGCTTCGGGCACCTGAGCCTTTAACTGCTGTGGCGCCACAATACAAACCGCCGTCACCGCCAGTCCTGCCATAACTATCTTCGCCTTGGTAAATGCCAATTTCTGTTCCTCCCTCTGTTACCGTTCAATAAACTACTCATTTTACATAGTAACTTTATATGATTGTGCTTGTCAATGTTATTTCCCTTGCAAAATCTGTTTTTTGCAAATTTAAGAAATCCTTAAATAATATTAAGAAAAAGAGCACTTGCTTTCGCAAGTGCTCCTGTTATAATTATGTTATCTTAATTGTTAGAAAATTCTTCGAACTGCAAGAATGGTTCTGTAATTTGCAGGAGAAGTATATTTAATACCGTCTCTTGCATTGCTTGCATGTACAATCGTATTGTTTCCAACATAGATTGCAACATGTCCGCTGTAACATACGATATCACCCGGCTGCATGTTTGATGTGCTGACGCCATATCCTACACTTCTTAAAGCACTTGAGCTGTGTGGAAGGCTGACACCGAAATGTGCGTATACAGACATTACAAATCCGGAACAATCCGTTCCGTTTGTAAGGCTTGTCCCACCATATACATATGGATTTCCTACAAACTGTCCTGCATAACTTGCAACCGCTGATCCTGTTGAAGATGCGCTTGATGAATCCTGTACGGAAGAATCTGAGCTTTGTGACTGTGAAGAACCTGAAGAGGTTGTCTGAGATGCACTCTCTGCTTTCTGTGCTGCTCTGTCCGCAGCCTCACGCTCCTCTTTTTCCTTCTGTAATCTTGCCTTTTCTTCTGCAGCAGACTCTGCATATGTGTATTCTGTAGATAATGTGACATAATCTGTAGATACATAGCCTTTGCCTTCATCTACAGAAACCTTTGCCCATCCATCCTTTGACTCATCCAGTACCGTCAGATCGTCTCCTTCCGGCACCAGAGTAATTACTTCTGCCTTCTGGGAAGCTCCCTTGCGGACTTTTAATGTCTCTGTCTCTACAAGAGCAACTCTTCTTCCTGCTTTCTTTAATTTTTTCTCATCACCAATGGATACGAATTCAGATTTTACATAACCTGTTACCGATCCAGATTTGATTTTGTACCAGCCATCCTTCTCCCCGATGACGGTTCCTACGTTATTCTTATATAATTTTCCTACAGCCTTGCTGTCTGTAGTTGGTTTCTTACGAACGTTCACGTAATCATCCACAACAGCTACCGCTTTGTCTTCATACTCAGACTTTACAACTGGTGCTTCAACTTCTTTTACTTCCGGCTGTGCACTTGCAACGGTTGCCTCATCTTCCACTTTTTCTGCGACTTCACTGAGTGCCAGTGAAAATCCTGCTGTCGGTGCAGATGATGTTGTTGCAATATCGGAAGCAAGGCTTGCGACTCCAGCAGTTGGTGCTGCGTAAGCTGCTACAGTAAAATTGCCAATGGTCAGTGCCCCAACTAACCCACATGCGGTCAATTTTAATAATGTTTTACGTTTCATTTTCGCCTCCAATGACTTTTGTACTTCTTTATTACGAATTTGTTACAATTATTACATTGTCATTATAGCAAAGGCACGGATATGTGTCAACCCCTTTTCCATCCACAGAATTCAATTGAATTTTTCGTATATTTATGCCATAATAAAGATGTAATAAAGAAAAACACGTATACCGAGTATTTTAAAAGGAGATCTGTCATATGGATATTTCAAGTATCAGTTCTGCGCTTCTTTCCGTAAACAGTTCCGATCCCGGCTCTCTGGCAAATGCCGTCAGCATTAAAATGCTTGACAATGCCATCTCATCGAATGAATCGCTTGGTGTTGGGCTGGCAAAAATGATGGAGAACTCTGTTTATCCTAATTTAGGAAGTAACATTGACGTTTCCGTCTAACCGGAAAAAGAACCGCAAGGACAACAAAAGAGATCTGTGCAATGCACAGATCTCTTTTCGTTTTTGATCTTTTCTTTATTTTACAGCAATGGCTTCAATTTCAAGCATAACATCTTTCGGAAGACGTGCCACTTCCACACAGCTTCTGGATGGAAATGGTGACGGGAAAAATTTTGCATAAACTTCATTAATTGCTGCAAAATCATTCATTTCCTTGATAAAAACAGTGGTTTTTACTACCTTATCCATTCCGGTTCCGGCTGCCTCAAGCAGATTTGACAGATTTTCAAATGCCTGCTGCGCCTGTGCCACAGATCCTTCCGGAATTTCTCCGGTAGCAGGAACAACCGGGATAATGCCGGATGTGTATACCGTTCCGTTCACTTCAATCGCCTGTGAGTACGGTCCGATTGCGGCTGGTGCTTTATCTGTACTGATTACGTTTTTCATTTTATATTCCTCCTTTTGCCTTTACCTGCATTATACGAAACTCTTGCGGATTTTTCCACCATCCAGTGTAATTTTTCTTTCTTTATACAAGTGTCCGATGGCACGTTTAAACGCAGCTTTACTCAATCCGGTTTCCCTCTTAATCACCTCTGGACTCGCTTTTTCCGAAAACGGAAGCACTCCTGCATAGGAATCCAGCAATTCAAGTATTTTCTCTGCATCCGTGTCCATCTGAATATAAGCTTTTTCCCGCAGTGTAAGATCTAACTTTCCATCCGGTTTTACTGCAGTAACTTTCGCCTCAATCACATCTCCGATTTTCAGGAAACTGTGATCCTCTGAATTTGGTATTCTTGCGGAAAAGCGATCATCCACTGCCACAAAAGCACCAAAGTTATCGGAAAACTCATACACCCTTCCGGTTACCATCTGATCTTTCTGATACGGTGAATCCTTGGAAAGCAGATCGTACAGTCCCTTCATGCTGGCACAAAGCCGCTTGCTTTTATCAATATAAAGGGTTACAAGAATCTCGTCTCCTGCTTCTACCCGTGAAGTCATCTCTTTATATGGCAGAAACAGATCTTTTTCCAGTCCCCAATCCAGAAAAGCACCGATCTTTCCAACTTCTTTCACCACAAGCGGTGCATATTCTCCCAGTGTCAGCTTCGGTGTGTTGGTTGTTGCAATCAGCCGGTCTTTGGAATCTTTATATAAAAAGACCCTTATCTTTTCCCCCGGTTTTGCATCTTCCGGCACCTGTTTTGACGGAAGCAGCACATGTGTCTCACCGCCCATATCCTCTGCCAGATATACTCCGAAGTCTACTTTTTTTACATAATACAAATCCTGATATTCTGCTAATTTCATCTTTTTCCTACGCTTTCAAAAAAACAACAACTGCATATAGCTGCCCATCCGGTGCACACAGTGCAACCGTCACACGGGGATCTTCTATCGTCACATGCGGCACAATTACATCTCTGCACATCGCAGCTTTTTTATATTCTACCCGGACTTCCATTGTCCGAAACTCCTTCGGAACATATTCCATCGCCACCTGTACATATCTGGTATTGTTCATATGGTGATTGGTATCTATGAAATAAGAAGGAACGACCAATGAATCTTTTTCTTCATATTTTTCCGGCAGCATAATTTTCCGCTCGCTGCACTGCATGGGAAGCTGTGGGTCCAATCCGTATGCATCCGAGATTTCTTTTGTCACTCTGACCGGAATCCCCTTCTTTGTATCCATCAGTACCCATACGGAATTTGCATATGCCATCCGTTCCCCATCCCTGCCGTTCATGGAGAAATTCCGGTAACCGTAAAAGCCTTTCATTCCATATGCCCATGTCTGTGTCGTAATCTGTTCGCCCAGCCGCGGCATCCGGTTCAGACAGATCTGCCAGGAAGATAAGATCCACGCCTTTTGTGCATCGGTCCATACTTCCACACCAAGGTTCACGGCCTCTGAATGAAATACGCTGCAATCCTGAAAGTAATCCATAAGCGCCAGCCATGTCATCCGGCCTTGCGCATCTGTCTCACTGTATCTTACTCTGCTGTCAAATTCGTACATTACCGTGTCCTTTCTTATTCTTATCTTTTATAAAACAAAAAGCACTACATAATGTAGTGCTCTTCAGCTGGCCCACCAGGATTCGAACCTGGAAATGACGGAGTCAGAGTCCGTTGCCTTACCATTTGGCGATGGGCCAATGTGTTTCATGTCTCTCAACAAATGGTATTATACATGGAACCCCTATAAGTGTCAACCCATATTTTCAAATTTTTTCAAAAAAACACAACTTCTTTATCAATTAGTGCATATACGCAGGTTTTCCCCCATTCCAGTCCGGCAGATCCGTTGGTCAGTTCTATAATCTCTTTCGGAAGTATCTCTTTTTGTTCTGCAGGTACGAGAATTATCATGGTAACATCCGCCTCATATGCCGTATCCAGAATCACAGTGTGTTTCTGTCCGAACAGATACTGCAGCTTTCCAAGTCCATTATAATCGGTATGAACCAATAGCTGCTGCCCCTTACATTTTTCTATGAGCCGGCTGGCTGCAAGTCCAGCCTGTGTGGCTGCCTGATAGGCGCGTACAAGCCCTCCTGTTCCAAGCAGCACACCTCCAAAATAACGTGTAACAACAACCGCAACGTCCGTAATTTTCTCCCGGAGAAGTACATCCAGCATCGGACGGCCTGCGGTCTGTGCCGGCTCTCCATCATCCGAACAGCGCGTCAGTTCCTGCCTCTCCCCGATGACAAAAGCAGAACAGTTATGACGGGCATCCCAGTATTTTTTCTTTGTCTCATTAATGAAAGCAACCGCTTCTTCTTCTGACTGGACAGGTTTTACCGTTGCTATAAAATGAGATTTCTTCTCTGTGATTTCACCCTCTCCTCCGGTATAGACCACTCGCATATATCCTATTCTCCTTTGTATCATTCCTCATTCTTCTCCGGTATCTGTTCCGGTTCATGTGTTTCTTCCGGCTTTGCATCATCCGGTGGATCTGCCGGTTCTTCTTCCGGCTTCTCCTCATCCTGCGTTTCGGCATCGTGTATATTGCATGTTCCATTTAAAAATTTCTCTGTCGCACAGTACTGGTAATCAGCCGAGCCCTTTTCGGCACCCACAATATAAGTTTTTGTCACAACCTGATCTGCCGGACAGTATTCTCCGGCAACTTTTCCGGATGCCTCACAGATCTGCAGAGAAATATGATGATCACAGTTCTCGGTCGGAACCGTTCCTTCTGCAAAATATTCCGTATAACTTTGCGTTCCACGCGGATCTTTATCACAGACATCCGCTTCCGGCAGAAGTCCGGATTTTGCACAGACAACAGCCTGTGTAATTCCGGAAGGCTTTTCAAAATCTTTTGCCTTAAGATCCGCATGAATCCGCTTCATCACGGCTTTCCACAAATTCTTTGGATATCCCGTAGCTGACTGAATGGAATTATCATCATATCCGCCCCATACCACGCAAGTGTAATAAGGCGTAAATCCGGCAAACAGTGCATCCCTGTTCAGCGTTGTCGTACCGGATTTTCCTGCCTGTGCCATTCCGGTTCCGAAATAGGCCCGCATACCCGTTCCACTCGTCATAACATCTTTCATGGCATCCGTCAGAAGCCATGCGGTATCCTCTTTTATTACCTGATGCTGTTCCTTTGTTTGTGTTTTATCAAGAAGAACGTTGCCGTCATGATCCAGTACCTGGGTATAAAAACTCGGTTCGTTATATTCTCCCTGATTTGCAATTGCGGCATAAGCTGCAGTAAGTTCCAGGTTTGTCACACCCTGTGTCAGACCTCCGAGAGAAATTCCAAGGTTTCTGTCCGTATCGGTAAGCGTGGAAAATCCGAAGTTTTCTGCATATTCATATCCCAGATCCACACCAATATCCTGAAGTGTTTTTACTGTCACAATATTGATGGATTTTGTGATTGCCTTCCGGATGCTCGTGAATCCTCCGAATTTGTGCGTGTAGTTATTGTATGTTTTATTTCCGACCGTAAGCGGTGCATCATCCTGCACGGATGCCAGCGTTTTTCCTCCGGCATCGAGTGCCGGCGCATAACATGCAATGATTTTAAAAGTAGATCCCGGCTGCCGGCAGGTCTTTGTTGCACGGTTCCAGGTACGGTTTCCGGCCTTATTTCCGCGTCCGCCGACAATCGCCTGTACCTCACCGGTCGACTGATCCATGATCGTCATCGCCACCTGCGGCTGCATGGTAATGAAAATATACTCTGAATTTTCTACCAGCTTGTCCCCTTTTCCGAGGACATCTTTTTCGTACTGTGCAATTGCAGCCCGGCAGTCCTCCTCCGATGTAAAATTGATCGAATAATTCTGACTTTTGTTTTTCTTTTTATAATAGGAAAGCATTGTCTGATTGGTATATGTTTTTATTGTACCGTCCTTCTCCTTCACCTGAAAAGAAAGATAGAATGAACATTTGGTACCCGCATCATAGTTGGCTTTGTCTGCCACCTCCTCATCACAGATTTTCTGGATTTGAAGATTCTGTGTGGACTTGATCGTCAATCCCCCTTGATAAATTGCCTTGTATGCTTCTGACTCCGAATAGCCTTTGATATTTACCAGATCACCAAAAACATCATCAATGACCGCGTCCACAAAATATGTGTTCATGGTTTCTTCCCTCACATCATTGTGTTCGGAAATCCTGCCATACACATCATCTGCCATCGCTTTATCATACTGTTTCTGCGAAATATATCCCTGTTTTTTCATGGCATCCAGCACATTCTTTCTGCGCTTTGCATTTTCCTTTGGATGAAGAATGGGATTGTAACCTGCCGGATTCTTTGTAATTCCGGCAATAACCGCACATTCCGAAAGTGTCAGCTTTGACACATCTTTCCCAAAATAACGCTGTGCTGCTGCCTGAACCCCAAGGGTATTGCTTCCAAGGTTGATGGAATTCAGATAATTTTCCAGAATCCAGTTCTTGTCATTTACCTTTTTTTCCAGCTCTATTGCCAGATACTGTTCCTGTATTTTCCGCTGTACCTGACGTTCCATCTTTTCAATTTTGGAAATATTACTGTCATTTTCGTTTGCCCACTGCTCACTCAGCACATTATTTTTAATCAGCTGCTGCGTAAGCGTACTTGCTCCCTGACTGAAATCTCTGGTCCGGACATCCGCCACCAGTGCCCTGACAATTCCTTTCAGGTCAATACCGTTATGATCATAAAAACGCTCATCCTCGATCGCCACTACCGCATGCTGCAGATTCTCCGGAATCTGGTCAATTGTCACGTACTGCCGGTTGGATCCGGCTGCCACTAATTTTGCTGTCTCACTTCCGTCTGCCGCAAGCACTTTCGTGGAATATCCCGTTGGAATGACATCCACTTCGGATATATCCGGTGCGGATGCAAGAATTCCTTTAAATGCACCCACTCCAAAACTCACTGTCGCACAGCCTCCCACAATGATTCCAATCAGTAGAAGTTTCCCCAGTATGACTCCGATTTTATGACGTATTCTCGTTCCTCTTGCGTCCAGCTGTTTTGCTCTCCGGCGCAAAGAAGTTCTTCCATAGTTCATAGTTTTCTCCCCGCAGAAATAATAAAAATTCTTTTATCCATATATTATACCAAATAATATGTGCAATAGAAAGTTTTATTTATCGACAGCAAAAACCCCCGGCTTTCGCCAGGGGTCCGCTGTTGATGTATACTAAAACTAAGGGGATTAGATTTCACTAACCTAGCCATTAGATTAGTGCAAAATTATTCGACATCCTGTAAAGCTTCCATATCTTCCTCACCGGTACGAATCTTGACAACCTTTGCCACATCGTATACGAAAATCTTTCCATCTCCGATATGTCCGGTATAAAGAGCCTTCTTTGCGGCAGCAACAACACTGTCTACAGGAATCTTGCTTACTACAACCTCAACCTTAATTTTCGGAAGCAGGGTTGCATCGACTTCAGCACCACGATAACGTTCGCCGGAGCCCTTCTGGATACCACATCCCATAACCTGCGTACAGGTCATACCAGTAACACCCAGATCGTTCATTGCTTTCTTTAAGTGGTCGTAACGGGAAAGTTTTGCAATGATAACCACTTTGTACATACCGGTTGCATCCTTCGGAACTGTTGAGACAACTTTAACAGCTGCATCTCTTTTTGTCTGGGAAGCCTGTGCATATTCCGGTGTACCCAAATCTGTATTTTCATTGATATCCATTGTCATGGTATTGGAAACATCCATGATAGAAAATCCTGAGTAAGCTGATGCAAGTCCATGTTCCATAGAATCCAGACCAACAATTTCTTCTTCCTCTGTAACACGAAGTCCAATCGTTTTCTTAATGACGATAAATGCAATGGTAATGGTTACAGCTGTCCATGCAGCTACCGTAACAAAACCTAACAGCTGAATACCAAGCTGTCTGAATCCACCACCATAGAATAAACCAACCACCGAATCATTTCCCGGAGCAGATTTCGTAGCAAATAAACCAACGGCGATGGTACCCCAGATACCATTCATCATATGTACAGCTACCGCACCAACCGGATCGTCCACATGAAGCTTATAATCCAAAAGCCATACACCAAAGCAAACCAGTAAACCGGAAACAAAACCAATACAGATTGCACCGAAACAATCGGTCACATCACAAGGAGCGGTAATTGCTACAAGTCCTGCAAGTGATGCATTCAGGCACATTGATACATCAGGTTTACCATATTTAAGCCATGTAAAGATCATACATACAACTGTTGCAACTGCCGGAGCTACGGTCGTTGTAAGAAATACGCTGGCAAGCTGTGAACCGGAAGTACATGCAGCGCCATTAAATCCATACCAGCCAAACCAGAGAATAAAACATCCAAGGCATCCAAGTGGAAGATTGTGTCCCGGGAATGCGTTGACTTTTGTAATCTTCCCAGACTTATCTTTTGAGAACTTTCCAATACGTGGTCCAAGCATTGCTGCACCGATGAGTGCTGAAATACCACCAACCATATGAATGGCACAGGAACCTGCAAAATCGTGGAATCCAAGCTGTGATAACCAGCCGCCGCCCCAGATCCAGTGTGCTTCAATCGGATAAATCAATGCCGAAATTACTGCTGAATAAATACAGTAGGATAAGAATTTTGTACGCTCTGCCATAGCACCTGATACAATCGTTGCTGTAGTTGCACAGAATACTAAGTTAAACACAAAATTCGAAAAATCAAAATTTGCATAACTGGTAAAGATATCAAATCCCGGTTTTCCGATAAAACCAAGAACATCTTCTCCCAGCAATAATGAAAAACCGATCAGGATGAACATTACGGTACCAATACAGAAGTCCATCAGGTTCTTCATCAAAATGTTGCCTGCATTCTTTGCTCTGGTAAAACCGGTTTCTACCATGGCAAAGCCTGCCTGCATCCAGAATACCAGTGCGGCACCGATCAGAAACCAGATGCCAAACATATTTTCATTGATAAAACTTACAATTTGTTGTTTATCCATAACAATCTCCTCCCTATATAGAAAAAGAGACACTTCCCCAAATTCCACAGCTTCGTGGTTCTGAAAAAATGTCTCTTTTTTATTTTGTAAGATGTTTGTAAAAAATGTTCCTTAAATCTTTGGATTAAACTTCAAAGATCAGATCTCCATAAGATGGCATTGGCCATAAATCCTTGTCAACGATCATCTCCAGCTTATCTACCGGTGCACGGAGTGCATCCATAGCAGATTTCACCTCATCCCTGTAATATACAGCCTGTTCCTTACCTTCACCCATTTCTGTTCCCTTTGCAGTAACAGTTTCCAGACTCTTGAGTGCTTTCTGTGTCTCAGCAAGCAGGGAGGATGTCTCTGTCAAAATATCTGTCTGTGCGCTGACATCTGCAGATGCACATGCACTCTTTACAGTTGCAATTGACTGTCCAAGTTCTGTTGTGTACTTGATAACAGCCGGAATAATCTGCTTTCCAGCGATGTCAATCATGGCTTTTGCTTCGATATTGATGGTCTTTGCATATGTCTCGTACTCGATCTCTACACGGGATTCAAGCTCAGACTTGGTAAATACTCCAAATTTTTCAAATGCAGCTACAGATTCCGGAGCTGTATATGCAGGAATTGCATCTACCATGGACTTGATATTTGGAAGTCCACGCTTCTGGGCCTCTGCAACCCATTCATCAGAGTATCCGTTTCCGTTGAATACGATTCTCTGATGTTCGATGGCATATTTCTTGATCAGATCATGTGCTGCAAGCTCGAAATCGTCTGCTTTTTCAAGAACGTCACAGGCATCTGAAAATGCCTCCGCAACGATGGTATTTAACACGATATTTGCCTGTGCAACAGAATCCTGGGAACCAACCATACGGAACTCAAATTTGTTTCCGGTAAAAGCAAACGGTGATGTACGGTTACGATCAGTCGCATCCTTCATGAAATCCGGAATGGTCTTAACACCGGTTTCAAGTTTTTCACCTTCCAGACTGTGTGTTGCTGTACCTGTGCTGATCAGCTGATTTAATACGTCTCCAAGCTGATCTCCAAGGTAAATGGACAGGATCGCTGGCGGTGCCTCGTTTGCTCCTAATCTGTGATCGTTTCCCACATCAGCTGCCGCTGCACGAAGAAGTGCTGCATGCTCATCAACTGCCTTTAAAATACAGGTAAGTACCAGTAAGAACTGTACATTCTCATGTGGTGTCTTACCAGGCTCAAGCAGATTGATTCCATCGTCTGTTGTAATGGACCAGTTGTCATGCTTTCCGGAACCGTTGACACCTGCGAATGGTTTCTCATGAAGCAGACACTGTAAACCGTGACGTCCGGCAACCTTCTTTAAGGTTTCCATGATAATCTGGTTGTGATCAACTGCTACGTTACACTCTGCATAAATTGGTGCCAGCTCATGCTGTGCCGGAGCTACTTCGTTATGCTGTGTCTTTGCAGCCACGCCAAGTTTCCAGAGTTCTTTGTTGACATCCTTCATGTAGGCTGCGATTCTCTCGCGGATTGCTCCGAAATAGTGATCGTCCATCTCCTGTCCCTTTGGAGGCATTGCCCCGAAAAGAGTACGTCCGGTAAAGATCAGATCCTTACGCTGTAAATACTTCTGACGATCTACAATGAAGTACTCCTGCTCCGGTCCAACAGAAGGAGTTACCTTCTTTGAAGTCGTATTTCCAAACAGTCTTAACAGACGGATAGACTGTGTATCGATTGCTTCCATGGAACGAAGAAGTGGTGTCTTCTGATCCAGTGCCTCTCCTGTGTAAGAACAGAAAGCAGTTGGAATACAAAGAGTGGCTCCTGCTGCGTCCTGACGAACGAAAGCAGGTGATGTACAATCCCATGCTGTATATCCTCTTGCCTCAAATGTCGCACGAAGTCCGCCTGATGGGAAAGAAGATGCATCCGGCTCGCCCTTGATCAGTTCTTTACCGGAAAAGCTCATCAGAACCTTGCCATTTGGCATTGGCGCAGTAATAAAGGAATCGTGTTTCTCTGCAGTCACACCGGTCAGAGGCTGGAACCAGTGGGTATAATGGGTAGCACCTTTCTCGATAGCCCACTCCTTCATCTCATGTGCGATGACGTCTGCGGTCTCAAGATCAAGTTCTTTTCCCTCATCCATGACTTCATGGAGTTTCTTGTAAACTTTTTTTGGAAGACGTTCCTGCATGACCGTGTCATTGAATACGTTCTCGCCAAAAATGTCTGCAACGTTAAAATAATCACTCATTTTTTACAACATCCTTTCTTTTCACAATCAAATCCCCTGATTGTACGCTTATTTACCAAACATCAGCCATTTTACTAAAAAAGGGCATTCCAATAGCTATATTGGAACGCCCTCGTTCTTAACTCATGTTTAATCTGAAACTAAGATACCTCTTTCCAACACAAAATGCAACCTCTTTTTAGAATTTTTTTATAATTTATACATTTTGACGTTTTTCTATCAAAATCTACTTCTTTTTTGTCTACTTCTTCCAGTTCTACTACAAAACAGGTACATTTTCTAATTTCTTTGTATGAGGCATACCAGCCTTTTTCCTATGAAATGAAAAAAGGAAGTGTCATGCGGCACTTCCTTTTGTACATGTTCTATTATTCAGCTTTTCCAACAGAACCGAACAGTTCCATTTTCTCCTTAACAGTAGCTTTGATTGCATCTGCACCAGGAGCAAGAAGCTTACGAGGATCAAATCCCTTGCCCTCTAAGTCCTTACCAGCCTCAATGTATTTACGTGTAGCATCTGCGAAAGATAACTGGCACTCTGTATTAACATTGATCTTAGATACACCAAGAGAGATTGCTTTCTTGATCATATCTGCAGGGATACCTGTACCACCGTGAAGAACTAATGGCATAACACCAGTCTTTGCCTGGATTGCATCGAGAGTCTCGAAGCTTAATCCCTTCCAGTTTGCAGGATATTTTCCATGAATGTTACCGATACCGGCAGCAAGCATATCAACACCAAGATCAGCGATTGTCTTGCACTCGTCCGGATCTGCGCACTCGCCCATACCAACAACACCGTCTTCTTCTCCACCGATGGAACCAACTTCACACTCGATAGAAAGTCCTAAGTTGTGTGCTACATTTACTAATTCTGTAGACTTTGCAAGGTTCTCCTCAAATGGATAATGAGATCCGTCGAACATGATGGATGTGAATCCTGCTTTAATACACTTGTAGCATCCTTCGTATGTTCCATGATCCAGATGAAGTGCTACAGGAACTGTGATTCCGAGTTCCTCGTCCATAGCCTTAACCATAGCTGCTACGGTCTTGAAACCTGTCATGTACTTACCAGCACCCTCAGATACACCAAGGATTACAGGACTCTTTAATTCCTGTGCGGTAAGAAGAATGGACTTTGTCCACTCCAGGTTATTGATATTGAACTGACCAACTGCATAGTGGCCTGCTTTTGCTTTTTTGAGCATTTCTGTTGCAGATACTAACATTTGTATTTCCTCCTAATCATAAGTTACCTAGATTATAGTACACTTTTCCCCAAAAATAAAGTTAATTTTTTAACAAAATATTTCAACTCTCTGCTTCAAATTTCGGATGACTACTTCCCGGTGTGCTCCGCCGAATTCACCGTCGAGTGTCCACGGTACTTCTTCCTTCGCCGTAATGTGTACGGCATCGGTTTTAAACGAATAAATCAGATCCGAATCATCAATCATATTTGTCAGGCAGGCAAGGATTTCATTCAGCTCAATCGGATTCTTCGGATTGCGGATCAAAGTCACTTCAAACAGACCGTCATCAAGTTTTACATCATTTCCGGTCATTCCCTTAAAGCCCCCGACAGAAACGGAATTGGTAACCATTCCGTATATAAATTCATCCTGAAACACTTTTCCGTCATATTCCACCTGCATACGGAACGATGGAATGTCCCGAAGCTGTTTGACCCCCTCCATAATATACGCCACGTGCCCGAAAATATTTTTCAGCTGCTGGGATGTCTTATAGGAAACCTCTGTAAACAGACCAAACGCTGCTACATAGACAAAGGTATCTGAATTGAAATCTCCGATATCACATGGAAATCTATTTTGTCCAACCGCACGTTCCGCTGCCTTTAGCATCTCCTTCGGAATTCCAAGAGAATTGGCAAAGTCGTTTGTACTTCCGGTAGGAATATATCCAATCGGAATATGCAGCTTCGCCTGCATCAGCCCGGTCATCACTTCATCAAGTGTTCCGTCACCCCCGCTGCAGACAATACGGTCATATCCCGCACCCTCTTCCACCACCTTGCGCGTCGCATCTGCCTGTGCCTGTGTGGTATAAATTGTCACGTCAAATCCTGCCTTCACCATCATGTCCACAATATCTACAAGATGATTTTTAATCTGTCCTTTCCCTGCATGCGGATTAAAAATAAATAACAGTTTCTGGCTCATACATAGTTTCCCCTTTATATAAGATTTTCCGCAATTGCGGCAAGTTTCCGTAATCTGTGATTCACTCCCGATTTTCCGACCGGTGGATCAAGATAAGTTCCCAGTTCCTTTAAAGTTGCCTCGGGATAATCCAGACGTACCTGTGCAATCTCCGCCAGCGGTTCTGGAATGTTGTCAAACCCTATCGTATCCCGGATCCGTTTGATATCTTCCATTTGTTTAACTGCTGCATTCACCGTTTTGTTGATATTTGCGGTCTCACAGTTTACCTTGCGGTTCACAGAATTGCGCATCTCCTTTAAAATTCTTACATTTTCCAGATTCATCAAAGATACATAAGCTTCCATGACATTCAGCAGATCCACAATCTGTGAACCTTCTTTCAGGTAAACCACCATACGCTCTTTGCGTTCTACAATCTTAGGCTCCGTCTCAAAAAATTCCATCAGTTCTTTCAGCTGCTGTGCCTGTTCAAGCGTATGGCAGACAATTTCAAAATGATAGGATTTATTCGGATCACTGATCGATCCCGCTGCCATAAATGCTCCACGGATAAATGCTCTCTTACAGCATGTCTGCTGCACCAGCATCCCATCCGCTCTCCGGTGATTTATTTTCCGGGACCGGTACGGTTCCTGATCCCAGTGCAGTGTCTGCATGATCTGTAAAACCTCCTGTTTCTCTCCAAATATTTTTTGCAACAGCAGACCATATTTTGTCTGCAGCAAAGAATTTTCGTTGGAAACTACAAGCTTTCCCTCTTCATCCAGCATGCCTTCCAGTTCCAGTATTCCTGCCAGTTCTGCGATCTGGCAATGTCTGCTCCGTCCGAACTGTTTTGCCAGTTCCTCTTTTACTTCACTCGAAAACGACATCCTATTTTCCTCTCAGCGCATCTTTCCCGATATCGCGATGTTCAATTTTCAATCCGTATTCCCGGTTTTTTTTCTGACTCAGACGCTTGTACAATTCATTGGCAAGTGTGACGGAACGATGTTTTCCTCCGGTGCATCCGATGGAAATTACCAGCTGATTCTTGCCCTCGGAAATATAGTGTGGAATCAGAAATGTCACCATATCTTCCAGCTTGTTTAAAAAGATCTTTGCCTCATCATATTTCATGACATACTGCTGGATTTCCACATCATTTCCTGTCTTTGGACGAAGTTCTTCCACATAATACGGATTTGGCAGAAACCGCACATCCATGACGATATCAGAATCTGCCGGAATTCCATACTTGAATCCAAAAGAAAGGATCGTAACATACATGCTGTTAAATTCTTCATCCTGTACAAAGATCTTTTCCAGTTCTGTTTTTAATTCTCTCGTAAGCAGACGGCTGGTGTCGATAATATAATCCGCTTCTTTTTTCAGAAATTCCATTTTCTGACGTTCCCGCATGATTCCCTTATCCACACGCTCTCCCTGTGCCAGCGGATGGCTTCTTCGGGTCTCTTTATAGCGTTTTACAAGAACCGCATCCTCTGCATCCAGAAACAGCACTTCATACTGGACATCCTTACTTTTTAAAATTTCCAGCATATCCTGCACTTTATCCAGATTTTCACCGCTCCGCGCATCAATTCCGATCGCCACATTTTTCATCTGCGTATCAAAATTTGTTGCAAAATCCACAAGTTTATCCAGAAGCGGAATCGGAAGATTATCGATACAAAAGAATCCCATATCTTCCATCATTTTCATTGCTGTACTTTTTCCGGCTCCTGACATGCCCGTCACAATTACAAATCTCATCTAGAACTCTCCTATCATTTTCACTTCCGGTTCAAGTGTCACACCAGACTGTTTTTTTACACGTTGCTGTACATCTTTCATCAGCTGCAAAATCTCTGCTGCGGTGGCATTTCCTCTGTTTATCACAAATCCGCAGTGTTTTTCGGAAACCTGGGCATCCCCAACGGCATAGCCTCTCAGCCCGGCATCCATAATCAGTTTTCCTGCAAAATAGCCTTCCGGACGCTTAAACGTACTGCCTGCACTTGGATACTCCAGCGGCTGCTTCTCCACACGTTTTTCCCTGAGTTCTGCCATCTTTGCACGGATCTCCTGCTCCGGTGCCGGCGTCAGGGACAACTCTGCCTCCAATACCAGAAAATGATTCTTGGGAATACAGCTGTGCCTGTAGGACAGATCCAGTTCCTCCCGTGAGAGTACCTTTTGCTCACACTCCGGGGTAAGCACTGTCACCTGCCGGATGACATCTTTCATTTCTCCGCCATAGGCACCCGCATTCATGGTCACTGCACCGCCCATGCTTCCCGGAATTCCGGCAGCAAATTCCATGCCGCCCAGACCGGCAGCTGCCGCTTTTGCAGCCACCTGGGAAAGCAGGGCACCTGCCTGCGCACGCAGGATATTTCCCTGCACTTCCACCGCATTCATCTGTGCCCCGACTTCAATAACAAGTCCACGGATTCCTTTGTCTCCAACCAGAAGATTACTTCCGTTTCCGATCACGGTCACTGCAAGCCCTTTCTTTTTCGCCAGGCCAAGAATTACCGGAAGTTCCTGTTTCTTTGGACACACGTAAAGATCCGCAGGACCTCCCACGCGAAATGTCGTGTGTTTTTTCATCGGTTCCTGCTGATATACGACCAGCTCAGGCAATGCCGCCCTGATTTCTTCAAGCCACTGATCCATTATGCCTCCTTCAGGAAAGCCACATAGCCGTGCAATGCCTCATACAGATCCACTTTGCTGATGATTTCCCATGGTGCATGCATATTCAGTACGGCAACTCCGCTGTCAATAACATTCATGCCATAATTTGCAAGAATATATGCGATGGTTCCGCCGCCTCCCTGATCTACTTTTCCAAGTTCTGATGTCTGGAACGATACATCATTATCATCAAAAATTCTGCGCAGTCTTGCAATATACTCTGCATTTGCATCATTGGAACCTGATTTTCCTCTGGCTCCTGTATATTTGTTCAGGACAAGTCCCTTTCCAAAGTAAGCACAGTTACGTTTTTCCATCACAGACGGATAATTCGGATCAAATGCCGCAGATACATCGGAAGAAAGCACTCTGGAATTATGCAGCGCTCTGCGCACTTTCAATTCGCTGTATTCCCCAAGCAGATTGATGATCTCTGCCACACTGTCCTCAAAGAAATGGGACTGCATGCCGGATGCACCGACACTTCCGATCTCCTCTTTGTCTACCAGAAGACATACGCTGGTATGCTGTGGCTTTTCAATCTCAAGCATTGCCGCAAAAGACGGATAAGCACACACTCTGTCGTCATGTCCGTATCCCATGATCATGCTGCGGTCAAAGCCGTAATCTCTGGCAGCCCCTGCCGGAACAACTTCAATCTCCGCAGACAGAAAATCTTCCTCGTCCACACCGTACTCTTTGGACAGAATATTTAAAATATTTGCCTTTACGCGGTCTTTCATCTCTTTTTTCTCTTTTTCATCATCACTTGCTGCCGGAATACTTCCGACAAGCAGATCAAGGTTTTCTCCTTCGATCACCTTGGATGCCTTTTTCTCCATCTGTTCTCCCGCTAAATGAATCAGCAGATCACTCACGCCAAAAACAGGATCTTCCGGTTTTTCTCCGATATTGACCGTAACCGTTGTACCGTCTTTTTTACAGATTACACCGTGCAGTGCAAGTGGAAGTGTCACCCACTGGTATTTCTTCACACCTCCATAATAATGCGTATCTAACAGTGCCATCTCCGTATCTTCATATAACGGTACCTGTTTTAAATCCATACGTGGGGAATCAATATGTGCGCCGAGAATGTTCATTCCTTCCTCGATGTCTTTTTCACCGATCACAAACAGAGCGAGACCTTTTCCCATATTATTGGCAACAATGCGGTCTCCTGCTTTTAATTTTGTATTCTGCGCAATCTTTTCACTCAGATCTGCAAATCCGGCTTCCTTTGCCTTCCGGTAGAATTCCCCTGCACACTCGCGCTCAGTCTTGCAGGAAGATATAAACTTACGGTATTCTTCCGCAAATGTAAATACATCCTGTCTTTTGGTTTCTTCCGGGTATTTCTCCCACGCATTTTTCTTTTCCATGATTTCTTACATCTCCTCATTTACTCTCGTCTATTCTTCATCGTCACTTTTTGTCATATTTGCCTGAACTCTGCGATACAGTTCCTGTGCCGCATTGTATCCCATCTTCTTCTGTCTGTGGTTGACAGCCGCAGTCTCACAGATAACCGCCAGATTCCGCCCCGGACGGATTGGAAGGGAATGGCATACTACCTTGTTGCCCAGATATTCGATATATTCTTCTTCCAGTCCCAGACGGTCATAATCCGCATCTTTCTTCCAGTCTTCCAGTTTGATCACCAGATCAATCTGCTGCTTTTCCTTGACGCACTCTACACCATACAGAGTCTTTACATCTATGATACCAATGCCCCGCAGTTCAATAAAATGCCGGGTCACTTCCGGAGAAGTTCCGATCAGTGTATGTTCATTGATCTTGCGGATTTCCACTACATCATCCGTAACCAGACGATGTCCGCGGCGGATCAGTTCCAGAGCCGCCTCGCTTTTTCCGATTCCACTGTCTCCTGTAATCATGAGACCCTCGCCATATACATCGACCAGAACCCCGTGAACGGTAATACAGGGTGCCAGTTCTTCACCCAGTGTATAGATCAGCTCTGCCATAAATTCAGAAGTCGGACGATCCGTACCAAGAACCGGCACTTCATTTTTTATTGCCTCTTCTAAGAAAATTTCATCTGGCTGCAGACTGCGGCAGAAAATCACACATGGGATATCAAACTTCAGAAACGCATCATAACGGGTTTTCTTTTCCGCATCACTCATCTGCTGGATAAACGTATATTCTACATTTCCAATCATCTGTATTCTTGATTCCTCGAAATGTTCAAAATATCCGGTCAGCTGTAATGCCGGACGATTCACATCGCTGGAAATAATCTTACATTTTTTCAGATTGATATCCGGCGTAAAATTTTTCAGATTTAAAACCTGCGCAACTTTTGCAACACTAACACTTCCATTTGACATATTCATTTCCCCCTGTGGCTCATATTAAGCAGTACCTGTGCCGGACTGCCTTTTTATAAACAGATTGTACCATGAATCTTTCCATATCACAAGTTGCTAAGCCGGTCCGGAATGCAGGGTATCATATACATTCTGTGCAGCCGCCAGATTCATGCTGTCGGTTTCTGCCAGTTCCTCCACAGATGCGTTTTTCATATTTTCCATAGACTGGAATCTCCGCATTAGTGCCTTTCTTCTGGCCGGTCCGATTCCCTCAATGTCATCTAAAATGGAATGCACCTGTGTCTTAGAACGCAAAGACCGGTGATACTCAATGGCAAACCGGTGTGCTTCATCCTGAATCCGGGTAATCAGTTTAAATCCCTCTCCATGCCGGTCAATCGGAATTTCCACATTGTGGAAATATAGTCCCCTTGTACGGTGATTGTCATCCTTGACCATACCGCAGACCGGAATATCCAGTCCCAGTTCTTCCAGCACCTGCAGACAGATATTTACCTGGCCGCGTCCGCCATCCATCATGATGATATCCGGGAAACGTGTAAAACTGCCGACTTCCTGCGGCATATTTTTTTCTTCCAGTTCTTTCTGTTCCTGCATGCCGTGCGTAAACCGCCGGGTCAGAACCTCATGCATGGAAGCGTAATCATCCGGTCCTGATACCGTACGGAGTTTAAATTTCCGGTAATCGCTCCTCTTTGGCCGCCCCTTTTCATATACAATCATGGAACCGACGGTTTCAAATCCGTTGATATTGGAAATATCGTAAGCCTCCATACGGTTTAAGTCTTTCATGCCAAGCAGCTGTTCAATCTCTTTTACCGCGCCGATTGTGCGGCCTTCTTCTCTCTTGATCTTTTCTTTATCCTGACTGAGAACCAGCTGTGCATTTCTTGCAGCCAGTTCCACCAGTTTTTCTTTCAGTCCTTTTTGTGGAATTCTTATCGTCACTTTCCGCCCACGTTTTGCAGTCAGCCATTCCTCCAGTACTGGAATGTCTTCGATCGCCTCCTGCAGCATAATCTCCCGCGGAATAAATGGCGTGCCGGAATAATACTGTTTCACAAAATTTACCAGAATATCTCCCGTGCTTTCTTCCGATCCCACGCGCACATGAAAATGATCCCTTCCGATAATCTTTCCACTGCGGATAAAAAACACCTGAACCACCGCATCCCGGTCATCACTCGCCAGTGCAATGATATCTTTGTCTTCTCCGTCCGTATTGGTAATTTTCTGTTTCTGGGCAATCTGGCTGACACTGTTTAACAGCTCACGGTATTCGATCGCCCGCTCAAACTCCATCTCCTCGGAGGCTTCCTGCATTTTTTCTTTTAATTCACACAGCACCGGCGCATAATTTCCATTTAAAAATTCCAGTGCTTTGCTGACCTGTTTTCCATAGGTTTCTTTATCCACATATCCCTGACACGGTGCACCGCACTGATGAATATGATAATTCAGGCAGGCACGGTCCAGCCCGATGTCCCGCGGAAGCTTTCGGCTGCAGGTGCGTAGTTTATAAAGTTTATTGATCAGTTCAATCGTATCTTTCACCGCACCGGCACTCGTATACGGTCCAAAATAACGGGACTTGTCTTTTTTCACCTGCCGGGAAAAAAGAACCCGGGGAAAATCCTCCTGCACGGTTACCCGGATATACGGATACGTCTTATCATCCCGCAGCATGGTATTGTATTTCGGTGTATGTTCCTTGATCAGATTGCACTCAAGCACCAGTGCCTCCAGTTCGGAGTCCGTGATAATATACTCAAAGCGTGCAATATGCTCCACCATCTGTTTTTTCTTGATTCCCTCATCATGGCTAGGCTGAAAATACTGCCGTACCCTTTTGCGCAGACTGACTGCTTTTCCTATATATATGATTGCATCTGTTTTGTCATGCATAATATAAACTCCCGGTTGATCCGGGAGTTTACGCAATTCTTCCTGAAAGTCGAACATGATTTAATCCTCAAACATATCATCACTCACAAATGCGGCTTTGGAATCCTTTTTATCCTTCTCTGTGTCATCCGGCATCAGGGCTTCTTTATCCTCTTCCTGCGGAAGTCCTTTCATCTCGCGGAAAATCTTCATGAATTCCTTGCCGGTAATGGTTTCTTTTTCATACAGGTATTCACTGATATGATCAAGAATTTCACGATTTTCCGTCAGCATCTGCATTGCTTCATTGTAACTGTTATTAATAATGGAAAGTACTTCCTTATCAATCTGTCCTGCCGTGTCTTCTCCGCAGATCAGACCGGCTCTTCCATCCAGATACTGGTTTTCCACCGTAGCAAGACACATCATGCCAAACGTATCTGACATACCGTACATGGTAACCATGGCACGCGCGATCTTGGTTGCATTCTCGATATCGTTTGCTGCACCGCTGGTTGCGGAATGGAATACAAGCACCTCCGCAGCACGTCCTGCCATAAATGTCGTAATCTTTGCAAGAAGTTCGTCCTTGGTCTCTAAATATTTTTCCTCTTCCGGCGTCTGCAGCGTATATCCCAGTGCCCCCATCGTACGCGGTACGATCGTGATTTTCTGTACCGGCTCCGTATTTTTCTGCAAAGCAGATACCAGCGCATGCCCTACCTCATGGTAGGAGACAATCTTGCGTTCTTTATCACTCATCACGCGGTCTTTTTTCTCTTTTCCACCGACAGCCACAAGTTCAAATGCTTCAAACAGATCCGACTGATTGACAAACTTTCGTCCATTCTTTACCGCATTGATGGCAGCCTCGTTAATCATATTGGCAAGATCCGATCCCACCAGACCGGCAGTAGCCAGTGCCAGTGCATCCAGATCTACCGTTTCATCCATGTGTACATCCTTGGAATGTACTTTTAACGTTTCCAGACGTCCTTTCAGATCCGGCTTGTCAACAATGATCCGACGGTCAAAACGTCCCGGACGAAGCAGTGCCTTATCCAGAACTTCCGGACGGTTCGTTGCCGCAAGAATTAAAATACCTTTGGATGCATCAAATCCATCCATCTCCGCAAGCAGCTGGTTTAAGGTCTGTTCACGCTCATCATTGCCACCGCCATACCGGCTGTCACGGCTTTTACCGATTGCATCGATCTCATCAATAAAAATAATACACGGTGCCATCTTCTGCGCTTCCTTGAACAGATCACGCACACGGGAAGCACCCATGCCGACGAACATCTCCACAAACTCAGAACCTGCCAGGGAGAAAAACGGAACCTTTGCCTCTCCGGCAACTGCTTTTGCCAGCAATGTCTTACCGGTTCCAGGAGGTCCGACAAGAAGTGCCCCCTTCGGGAGCTTTGCCCCGATATCGCTGTATTTCTTCGGATTGTGCAGAAAATCCACCACTTCCTGCAGGGATTCCTTTGCCTCGTCCTGTCCGGCTACATCTTTAAATGTCACACCGGTTGTTTTCTCCACATATACTTTGGCGGTTGATTTTCCAACCCCCATGGCTCCTCCGCCCATCCGGCGCATCAGGAATCCAAAAAGAATCCAGATCAGTACCAGCGGAATAACAAAGCTTAAAATGTTTACCAGCCATGCCGAAGTATTGTCCGGCACGGATGCCGAAATTTCAATTGCTTTCCCCTCTGATGTCTTTGCACTCTTGAGTGTCGTGATCAGATCCGGATCATTGACAATTCCGGTGTAATATGTTATCTCATATGGTTTTTTATCGTCCACCAGTGTGTAATCCATCTCATAATTGCTGAATTCCACCGTTTTGATATTATTTTTTTCCAGCTGTTTTAGGAATTCGGAGTATGTAGTTTCCTTCGAACTCATCTGTGAAAACCGGTTGGCAAAAAATGACAGGAAAAAGAGTGCCACCAGAGTGACCATGATAAATCCCAGGATCATCTGTCCGTTATGGTTGTCTTTCTTTCCTCCGTTGTTGCCACCGTTGTTTCCGTTATTACCATTGTTTCCATTATTTCCGTTATTATAATTATTGCCACCGTTATAGTTTCCGTTGTTATAATTATTCGGTGCCTGATTGTCCATAAGCCCTCCACTTGTATATCTCTTGTAATCAATACCCTTATTATATGTAATAAGAAACGCAAAATCAACATTTTGTTCGAGAACTTTTCCTATCCTTTCTAAACTTTTTATAAAAAAGTGTGGAATATTTTCGTTGTCCGCTGTATAATATTAAACTATGGTAGTTTAGATAAAAACTTAGGAGGAAAATTATGCCTGTAAAATACGTCTTTGTCACTGGCGGTGTCGTATCTGGTCTTGGAAAGGGTATCACTGCTGCATCTTTAGGACGTCTGCTCAAAGCGCGTGGCTACAAAGTCACCATGCAGAAGTTCGATCCATATATCAACATTGATCCGGGAACCATGAACCCGATTCAGCACGGTGAAGTGTTCGTAACGGATGATGGAGCGGAAACCGATCTGGATCTCGGTCACTACGAGCGCTTCATCGACGAAAGTCTGACAAAGAATTCCAATGTGACAACCGGTAAGGTTTACTGGTCCGTTCTGCAGAAAGAACGTCGTGGAGATTATGGCGGAGGAACCGTACAGGTAATCCCGCATATTACCAACGAGATCAAGAGCCGTTTTTACCGTAATTTCACATCCGATGATATGCATATTGCAATTATAGAAGTCGGCGGAACCGTCGGAGATATCGAAAGCCAGCCTTTCCTTGAAGCAATCCGTCAGTTCCAGCACGAAGTGGGACATGAGAATGCGATTCTCTGTCACGTTACCCTGATTCCGTACCTGCGTGCCTCACAGGAATTAAAGACCAAGCCTACCCAGGCAAGTGTCAAGGAACTGCAGGGTATGGGTATCCAGCCGGATATCATCGTCTGCCGTTCCGAGCAGCCGTTAGATCAGGGATTAAAGGACAAGATCGCACTGTTTTGTAATGTTCCGAACACACATGTACTGCAGAATCTGGATGTTGAGTATTTATATGAAGCTCCATTGGCGATGGAAAAAGAAAATCTTGCGAAAATTGCCTGTGAGTGTTTAAATCTTGACTGTCCGGAACCGGATTTAAGTGACTGGAAGTCCATGGTCAATGATCTGCGTCATCCGGACAAGGAAGTCCGGATTGCACTGGTCGGAAAATATACCGCATTACACGATGCTTACATTTCCGTTGTGGAAGCTTTAAAGCACGGCGGTATTCCAGAGCATGCAACAATCGACATCAAATGGGTAGACTCCGAAGAATTAAATGTAGACAATGTAGATGAGGTGCTGGGTGATGTAAACGGTATCCTTGTTCCCGGCGGATTCGGTCTGCGCGGTGTCGAGGGAATGATCCTTGCCGCACGCTATGCCCGCGAGAACAAGATTCCGTACCTTGGTCTCTGCCTCGGCATGCAGGTATCCATCATTGAATTTGCACGTCACGTATGCGGATTCAACGATGCACACAGTATCGAACTTGACCCGAACACAACACATCCGGTCATTGCACTGATGCCGGATCAGGACGGTGTAGAAGATATCGGCGGTACCTTAAGACTCGGCGCTTATCCTTGTGTACTGGACAAGGATTCCAAAGCATATGAAGTATACGGAACCACTGAGATTTCCGAGCGTCATCGTCATCGTTATGAAGTAAACAATGATTATCGTGCCACTCTCACCGAGCATGGCATGAAACTTTGCGGAACTTCTCCGGACGGAAGAATTGTAGAAATGATCGAACTCCCGGATCACCCATGGTTTATTGCCACACAGGCACATCCGGAATTAAAATCCAGACCAAACCGTCCACATCCACTGTTCCGTGGTTTTGTGGAAGCAGCAACCAAGTGTAAACGATAATGTAATTCCCGGCGGTTTTTCCGCCGGGTTTTCACTTTATTTGAAAGAGGAGAACTGTCATGCCCAAATCTGTGAATCAAAAACAAAAGCTGTTATTCCTTCTGGATTATCTGCGTCAGAACACGGATGAAACCCATACCGTCACTACCCCACAGATCATCGACCATCTCGCGGCAAACGGCATCCGGGCGGAGCGTAAAAGCATCTATAACGATATCCAGACGCTTTGTGATTATGGTTATGACATCATCCGGACCGAAGGCGCGCATGCCGGTTACCGCATAGCAGACCGCACATTTGAGCTGCCGGAAGTCAAACTGCTTGTTGACCTGGTACAGTCTTCCAAATTTATTACCACAAAGAAATCACGGCAGCTGATTGGCAAACTGGAACAGCTTGTCAGTAAAAACGATGCGAAAAAACTACAGCGTCAGGTTATCGTTGCAGACCGCAACAAAACCAGCAATGAAAAAATCTATTACAGCGTGGATGTCATCCATTCTGCCATTGCAGAAAACCGGCAGATCCGTTTCCACTACTTCGACTGGAATGTCAGAAAAGAAATGCAGCTGCGCAAAGACGGCAGATTCTATCAGGTCAGCCCCTGGCTTCTTACCTGGGATGACGAAAACTATTATCTTGTTGCCTATGACGCGGATGCCGGGAAAATGAAACATTACCGTGTCGACAAGATGCTTGATCTCTCCGCTGTGAATCAGGCGCGGTGCGGACGGACCGATTACGAACAGATGGATATCGCCTCTTATTCCCGCAAAAATTTCGGCATGTTTGCCGGGGAAGAGACAACCGTACAGCTTCTGTGCGATACTTCCATGACCGGTGTCATCATTGACCGCTTTGGTGCCAGTGTAGCCATGCGCCCCTACGATGATACCCACATTCTCGCACGGGCACAGGTTGCTGTCAGTCCACAGTTTTTCGGCTGGCTTGCCGGCTTATCCACACATATCCGTGTGATTTCCCCGGATTCCGTTGTCAATGAATACCAAATTTTTCTGCAGGAAATCCTGCGCAGTTATACCGATATGCAATAATCGTTTCCAAAGGAGGAATATACTATGAATTTACCGAAAGATCCTGTCATGCTTCTGTCTGTTGTCAACACACAGCTGCGTGATCATTACCCGACACTTACCGAACTTGCTGCCGCATATATGACAGATGCAGATGCAATTACAGAAACCCTTGCTGCCATCAATTATCATTACGATGAGGGGCAGAATCAGTTTATTTAACAGGCAATCGCCTGATTCACTTCATAAAAGGAGGGGAACTTTTGTATGGCCAGTTGTGATTTTTGTGCATACAATGAATATGATGAAGAGGACGAAGCATACTACTGCTCCGTCAATATGGATGAAGACGACATGGCTCGTTTTGTCCAGAGTAATTACAAGGAATGTCCCTTTTACCGTTCCGGGGACGAATACAAAGTTGTACGGCACCAGATGTAACCTGGTGCCGTTTTCGTAAAATACTAATTATATTATGTTTCTGCCCACACGTCCATGGATTTCTTTCCATGCTTTCTCCCCCAGAGATACAACAGCACACAGGCAGCCAGAAGTACAATATCGGCAAAAACCGTTCCCTCAATGCCAAAACCAACATTATATGCAAAACTGTCTCTTGCTGTCGCTGCATTCAGCTTAAATACCGAATACGGCACATTGATCCCACTGTTTGGCAAGCCAAAGAGAATGTTCTGCGTAAAATTCCATGCTGTATGTACGGCAAACGCACACCAGAGACTGTCCATATAATATACCATGAGGGAAAACAAAATTCCGACAAGAAAAATATTCAGGACAGAAAGCACCGTAACTCCATCATTCGCCAGATGCAGCAACGCAAACAGCAGTGCATTTCCGACAATTGCAACCACCGGATTTTTATAACTCCTGCGCAGTTTCTGATATAGAAATCCCCTGCACAGCAGTTCCTCTGCCGACGACTGGATAAACACGGTCAGAAACACAACCACAAACCACAGCGGATGAATTGCATCGTAAGTCAGCACAATATCATGGTGCAGCCATGCAATCAGAATACAAAATCCATTCAGTGCAAATCCCAGAACCAAACCGAACAGCAGATATTTCCAGTTATTTCCCTGTGGTTTCGTGCCGACTGCCTGTAAAATCGGACGATTCCGTTTTCGGATACCGATCCAGAACAATGCCACGGCCCAGATTCCCCAAAAGATCACATACATCAGTGTCGTATTCAAAAACGCAGAATTTAGTATCTCAGGGTTTCTTGCATAGGCAATCCCCACCGGGATTCCGAGAACAAAGTTTCCTAGAAATTGTCCTAAAACCATGAGAATCACAGTTTCAAGGTAAAGCACCGGAAGCGTATCAACAATTTTGTTTTTCAGCAATTTTTTCTTTTCCATTTGACTGAAACTCCTTTTCTTTTATCTGTTTCCAATTATATCTTTGTACGCTTAATGTTTTACCTGTTGTATCTTAACGTTTTCTTAAACTGCCGTTTAACGAAGACGGAAGTCTATTGGTTTTATCCACACTATTTGGTATCTTTATTTCGATGTACCAATTTTGCCTGCCGGTTGATCAGACGTCCGATCAGTTCTACCGACTCATCAATTCCGTAGCATGCACTGTTGATACACAGATCATAATTGATCGCATCACCCCAGCGCTTACCGGTAAAGGAATGATAATAATCCTGGTGCTTATGATCCATCTTGCGCACCAGATTAATGGCCTGTTTCAAATCCAGATTTTTCAGTTCCATCATACGGCGCACACGGATCGCAAACGGTGCCGTAATATAGATGCTGATATGCGGAATATGCTGTCCGGTCAGTACGACATCCGCAGCACGTCCCATAACAATCATATCTTCCTCTTTTGCCAGCTCACAGATTAAGGCACTCTGCCGGAAGAAAGATGCGTCTTTCTTTGACAGACCATGATAACGCTTAAAATCGCTGACTTTTGCCGCATCTGCCCCGAATTCTTTTGCATCTCTGCGATCTAGAATCTGATTCAATACCGATTCATCATAATAATTGATATGCAGTGCTTCCGCCAGTGCAAATCCAATATCAGTACCTGCACTTCCATGGGAACGGCTGATACAAATTACCAGATGATCCTTCTCAGAAAACTTCTTGCTCAGAATCGAAGAATTCATATCTGCCAGATCTTTATCCACAATATCTACCGAGCCAAAGCTCATCGGCAGATTTGCTATTTCTTCCAGAATATCATTATATTCAACCAAAAGGTCATGGCGTGCTTCTTTATTCCGGATACTTCTCGCCATGTTTCCGATCAGAGCCAGTTCACTTCGAAGCAAATGCCCCTGTGGATTGGAAACAATAAGCATGGTCAGGTCATCCAGCACACGCGCTTTTTCTCCGGTAAATGTCTTTCCGAGTCCAGAACCGGAAGTCTTGTACACCTTTTCATCCAGTTCATAGATGCGGTTCGCCAGCTTTCTGCATTGTTCTTTGTTGTCCATAGCCTTCTACCTCCTATAAAAAGAATACCAGTGTATCAATGATAAATACCGGAATCAAAAACTTCAGGGAACATAACATATAACCAAAGAATGACGGCATCTTGATACCGTTTTCATCCGAGATGGATTTCACCATAAAGTTCGGTGCATTTCCGATGTATGTGTTGGCTCCCATAAATACCGCACCACAGGAGATTGCCATAAGCATCTTGACCGCAACGGTTCCCACGGTTGTGGCAATACCACTGGTTGCGCCCAGTGTTCCTGCCGTTGTAAGGAATACCAGATAGGTTGGTGTATTGTCCAGGAAACTGGAAAGTGCACCGGTCGCCCAGAACATCTCTAAAGGTTTTGTCAGTCCCAGTTCTGCTCCCTTGCTCTTTAAAATCATCAGTGCCGGCTGCATGGTGATAAAGATACCGATAAACAATACTGCAACTTCCTCGATGGCACCCCAGGTAAAATGGTTCTTGGTACGAACCTCTGATTTTGTGGTTTTAAACGACAGAAATGCCGCAACCAGAATAATCACAATCTCGATCAGTGTCGGCACAGCCAGTCTTACACTTCGAAAGATCGGAACGCTGATGACACTTCCATCTGCATTCTGGAAAGCTTTCATTCCCGGAAGAACTCCGCTTAACACAACACCTGCCACAATCATAATCATAAAGATAATATTGTGCAGACCATTCACCTTTAACGTGGTAGTCGGTCTGGAGATATCCGGACGCATGCCAAGTGCAATATCCCTGCGATATGCACGGCGGTCAATGAAATAAAATACGGTCAGAAGAATTACCATATTGAATATCAGTACCGGGAACAGACGCAGACTCCAGGTAAATGGAACTCCTCTCATAAATCCCATCAGAAGTGGCGGATCACCGATTGGTGTCAGACATCCACCCATATTGGAAATCAGGAAAATGAAAAAGACCATAATATGACTCTTATTTCTTCTCCAGGAATTCATCTGAATCATCGGACGCACCAGAAGCATACTTGCACCAGTTGTACCGATACAGCTTGAAAGCAGTGTTCCGATCGCCAGAAGGCCGGTATTCATGCGCGGGGAACCCACGAAATCTCCTTCCAGGTTAATGTTTCCTGAAACACAAAACAGACCAAACAGCAACACAATAAAGGAAAGATAATCATTTACAATACATTCCAATACCGTTTCTGCAGTCTCTCCTGCACCGTATTTTACAGCAAACGGAATCATAAATAAAAGTGACCAGATGAGTACCGCCCAGCCTTTATTTTTGTCCCACCATTCTCCTTTTACCAATGGGAAAATTGCGATACATAATAAAAGGCCGGCAAACGGTATGCACAGCCAAAGCGGTATGTTACCCATTTTCTTGTACCTCCTTATAATCTCTGTATATTTTACACCTCAGCCCCCAAAAAAGTAACCGCTAATTCGTCAAATAATTAACAAAGTTCCAATCTCCATTTCACTTATTTTTGTATATTTTCTCCATATAAAGAAAGCCTGCATCCAAACGGTGTATTTTATTTCACAGGCAGCATTTTGTCACAAAATGAAGAGAAGCCTCTCCGTTCCCGGATCGGCTTCTCTTCGAGGAGTTTAGTTATGAAAATGTTTATTAAATAAAAAGGGAATAATGTAAAGGAATGATTTCCGTTTACATTGTCTAGTATATGCAAAAAATGTGTCCATATTATGTCCACTTCAAAAACAAATTCTAAAATCATATTCCAAAAATTTTAGAGACATTTTATATATTTAACAATTTCTTACATAATTCGATCTTGCTGTCATCGGTCAGACTGTTTTCAAATACCACCTGTCCACGTTTCTGCCGGCCGCAAAGCAGATCTTTCTCCTGCAGTCTTCTTTTCATCTCGCGTGCGGTTCCCTCGCCTCCGTCAAAAATTTTCACATTCTCCCCCAACACCTGCTGAATCTGTTTTCTGGCAAACGGATAATGTGTGCAGCCGAGTACCGCTGCATCCACCTGGTTTTCCCGGTAAGAATAAAGCAGATCTTCCAGATATTTATAAAGATCCTCTCCGTCGAGATCTCCCCGCTCAATAAAATCCATCAGCCCCGGACACGGCAACGGAAGAATTTGTGCTTTCTCTTTGTAGCGCTCCATCAGCACATGAAACTTTTCTTCATGAATTGTCATCGGGGTTGCCATCACAAGGACTTTGGGATGTTCCATGCAAAGTGCCGCCGGTTTCAGTGCCGGTTCAATCCCGACAATCGGAATATACGGATACATCTCGCGCAGTTTCCGGACAGCAGCACTGGTGGCTGTATTGCAGGCAACCACAAGACCTTTTGCCCCCTGGTCAAACAGCTTTCGTGCACATCCGATCGTCAGGTCCCGCACTTTTTCTTTTTCTTTTGTTCCGTATGGTGCATTTTTAGAATCACCGAAATAAATAAAATCTTCCTCCGGCATAATCCGGATCAGTTCCCGCAGGACACTGATTCCTCCCACTCCGGAGTCAAATACCGCAATTGGGTTTTCTCTTTGTAATTGATATTCCACAGATCTGTTATCCTTTCTTAATTGAAAAAACATGGTTCAGTTGTTATAATAGTAACTAGTAAATAGCAATGGAGAGTGACAACTATGCTGACTGAAAAAAATATTTCCGATAAATATAAATACTGTGAATTTTGCGGACGCACGCTTCCAAAACATTATGAAGGAACGCTATGTCCCACTTGTCAGGAAGCACAGCTTTTCCGGAATGTGCGGGATTATATCCGCGCCAACACTGTAAATGAATATGAAGTTGCAGAACATTTCCATATTCCTCTCCGGCAGATCAAAGAGTGGATTCGGGAAGGCCGGATCGAATATCATGAGGTCAACACAGCTTCCACTATCTCCGGCATGCACTGCCAGCGCTGTGGTGCTCCGGTTTCTTTCGGTACCCTGTGTCCGAATTGTCTGAAACTGATGAACACACAGGGCAGATCCGTTGCCCCTGCCATTTCACCGGATTCACGCATGCACTATCTCGATACCCCTTCTGACAAAACGAAATAAGAACTATCCACTCACAGGAAAGGGATGCCGGATTTCGGCACCCCTTTTTCTTACGCCTGTGTACTTCTGCGAATTACTTTTTGTCTGTATTTAAACTCCACTGCTTCCAGATATTTATCATCCGGTTCAAATTTGATCAGCAGTGTCTCGCCTTCCTTTTTCAGAACCATATCATAATATGCAGTATCTTTGTCATGAGAGGTATAATCAATCACCTTGACACCCTCTCTCTCGTATTGTGATACACTGCGATCTCCGGCCGGTGCAATCTGAATTACATCATCCATCGGATAACCTCCCAGTGACTTTCTGCGGTTCTTGTTTAAAACTTTTGCGAAGCGGACTTCCCCGTCAAAATAAGAATACTCAAACTCCTTGGAGTTTCCCATCAGAACAAACCAGACAATTCCGCATACCAGTGCAACCGGTAATGTAATGCCACTGGTCAGACATGCTGCAAGCAGACTCACTACTGCAAGTACAAGCATCAATGTCCCCACTACTTTTGCAACCACGGTCTTCCGGACCGGTACTAATACATATACTTCCAATCTTCTATCTCTCCTTCATTTGTAGTAATGTTAATTATACTCCATCCCACACTTTTTTTCCACTAGAGAATAATTTTTTCATAAATACAGTAGATTTTTTGTTCCCCAGCCCTTACAATAAGAGATATTATTTTTCGTTTATTTTCGGAGGTGCATATGATACATATTCCAACAGAAAAACTTGCAGATTTTGAAAAAAACATCCGTCGTGAATGGACCATGACCAATGGAATCGGCGGATACGCGGGAGGCTCCATCATCGGTGCCTGCAACCGGACACATCAGGGATATCTGATTGCCAGTCTGCATCCCCCGGTCGAGCGCTATCTGGTATTTTCCAAAACCAATGAAAAACTGACACAGGGAACCCATGTTTACAATCTGGAAACTTCCCAGCATGCCGGGAAAGGACATTCTCCCATCCGCACGCAAGGACAGCGTTTTTTAACGGATTTCTCCTGTGACGGAACTGTCTGCTTTTCCTATGCCGCCGGCAATATCCGTATGGACAAACATCTGGCCCTGCTGCGGGAATCAAACACAGTTGCGATCTCCTATACGATTACAAACCAGGGAGAGGAAGCCGGACTTTCCATCACCCCGCTTATGAATTTCCGGGAGCACAGTGCATCGTCTGCCGTTTCTGACCTGCAGTTTACCTGTGAGCCAAACACAGTGGGCGGTTTCACTCTGATCCCGGCTGCTGCACCCGGACTCTGCATCGAGCTTTCCTGCAGTGCCGGCAGACTTTTTCCACGTGAAAACCAATACGACGTGGATATGCAGTACCAGACGGAAGTAGACAACGAAACGGCAGGACTGGATACACATTTTTGCCCATATGATCTGCGTTTTACACTTCCGGCACACAGCAGTACAGAGATTTCCCTGCTTTGCACCGTCCACCCGGTACAGGACACCCCTGTGTTTTCCCGCCCGCAGGCAGATACCGCAGCAATCGAAATCGCACACGTACAGGAATATTATGATTCCTTAAAACAACAGGCGGGATATGGCGATGATGCTTTTGCCAATACACTTGTCGTGGCAGCAGACCAGTTTCTTGCCCGGCGCGATTCCACTGGACTTATGACAATCCTTGCAGGTCTTCCGTGGTTTACCGACTGGGGCAGAGATACCATGATCGCTTTTTCCGGGCTGACACTGGCCACCCGGCGGTTTTCGGATGCCCGGGAAATTCTTTCGACCTTTGCGCAGTATGTCCATCACGGCATGGTCCCGAATATGTTTCCGGATGACGGGCAGGACCCTCTCTATAACACTGCAGATGCCTCTCTGTGGTATTTTTATGCCGTGGACGCATATTTGAAGGTTACCGGACAACCATCGGATTATGACTATATACAGCAGCGTATTTACCCCGTTCTGCGTGAAATTATTCATGCCTATGCACACGGCACGGATTTTTCCATCTATATGGATGATGACGCCCTCATCCATGCCGGAAGCGGATTGGACCAGGTAACCTGGATGGATGTCCGTGTCGGTGACTGGGTAGCTACCCCGCGTCACGGAAAACCGGTAGAAATCAATGCACTGTGGTACAATGCGCTGTGCGTGACTGCGGAACTGGCAGAACATTTCAAAGAAGATTCCTCCGTTTACCGCCAGCTTGCCACTCGTGTATCTGCTTCCTTCCGAAAAGAATTCTGGAACGAAAAAGACGGATGTCTCTATGACGTTATTGAAGAAAACGGCAAAGATGCAAGCATCCGCCCCAACCAGATCTATGCCGTCAGCCTTCCACATACCATGCTCACGGCAGAACAGGCTCTGCAGGTGGTAAATACCGTAGAGGAAAAGCTGCTTGCCGGCCCCGGCATACGCTCCCTCTCTCCGGAACACAAAGACTATCACGGGATCTACTGTGGCTCTCTTCCGAAAAGAGATGCCGCTTACCATCAGGGAACCGCATGGGGATTTCTGATGGGCGGCTTTCTGACTGCTTACATGAAAGTCCACCACCACTCTCCGGAAGCAAAAAAACAGGCAATGGTATATCTTGCACCGGTACAGACCCACCTTTTGGAAGAGGGCTGCATTGGTTCTATTTCCGAAATTTTTGACGGTGATGCCCCGCATACCTGCCGTGGTTGCTATGCCCAGGCATGGAGCGTTGGAGAAATTCTGCGCTGCTACACACAGGATATTCAAAAAAATCAAAAATAATGATTTTTTTCTTGACAAGAAGATCTCACTCGGATATAATACTAAATGTTCCGCGTGAGATTTTCAATTAAGAAATCCACTGCAATGCCTAGTTAGCTCAGTTGGTAGAGCAGAGGACTGAAAATCCTCGTGTCTCTGGTTCGATTCCGGAACTAGGCACTATATGCGGGTGTAGTTCAATGGTAGAACACCAGCCTTCCAAGCTGGATACGTGGGTTCGATTCCCATCACCCGCTCTTTTAAAGAAACTGTTTATCCGGTTTCTTTTTTTATACTCTTTTTTATGAATATCCTGTCTCATACCACGTAAAAAGGACGGCTGCATCTGCAGTCGTCCTTTATATCATGTATGGGTAATAAAACTCGCTTAGAAGAGATCTACACTTCCGAAGAACTTGTCATTGATTACATAATATGCCTTGTACTCTTCCGGCTTTACATAAATATTTAATGTCTTAATGCATCCGGCACGATGTCCCTCAGCTACAAACTGTTTCTTTACCTTATCCTCAAGTTCTCCAAGATTTGCAGCATTCTGCTGATACTGAACAATGATTTCGGTCTTTGCCGGCTGTTTTTCTTTCTTTGCCTTTGTAGCAGCCTTTGCTTTCGTTGCAGCTTTCTTCACAACAGGTTCTGCCTTCTCAACAACAGCCTTTGTTGTTGCCTTTGCAACTTCTTTTGCCTTCTCTTCTACAACTTCTGCTTTCTTTGCTGCTGCCTCAGCAACATCCCCGACTTTTGATTCTACCTTTTTTGTAGCATCCTTAACCGCATTTTTAACTTCTGTCTTTCCCTCTGGTGTCTTCATCAGCTTCACGTCAGAAACTGCTTTGTTTAACTTCTTCTCCTGCATAACGATTCCTCCTAACCAGAATTATTCACATACTAAAAATTTTTCAATTGCATCAAGTGCTGCTTCTTCATCGGCACCCTCCGTCACAATATCAACCGACATTCCATCGGATGGATTAAACGCCATAATTCCCATAATGCTCTTTGCATTAATTCTACGGTTATCGCTCTCCAACATAATATCGCTGTCGAACTGACATGCTACCTGAACAAGTTCTGCGATTGGATTGTCGTGTCCTTCTGACACATTAGAAACGATCACATTTTTCTTACTCATACGCTCTCCCTTTCCAAAACTGTATAACTCATTCTCAAATATATCTCACTTATCCAGGAATTGCAATATATTAACTTTATTTCTGTTAAATCTTCACGAATCATCCATAAAACCTTGTCCTTAATTGTTCATTTTTACAATGAAAATTAACGGTCCAAATAAGTAAAGAAAATGTATCCTGCTTTCCGGAACCAGTCATCCGCATCTTTATAACTTTTTGACCTCGTGGAATGGGTCTGCGGATCATAATAATAAATGCTTCCAGAGGTATATCCCGTCACTAATACGGCACTGTCTGTTCCGGTCATTGCAAATACCGGGCTGCCCTTGCTGACATAAAACAGAATCTCCTCTACTGTGCAGCCGGATATATCAAGAACAACAGAATCTTTTAATGTATTTTCAATCGCACTTTTCGGGGTTCCTCCATTGTCAATCAGTTCTTTTACACTGAGCCCGTTTCCTCTGTAATTAAGCATGGCACTGACCGCCTGAACCACGGATGATGAACTCTTATCCGCATCGTTTACTTTCAGGCTGCTAAATGCCGTCTGTGCCGATTTACGCGCACGCATCCATACATACTGCTGCTTGGAATCCACCACAACTCCCATATGATTATTAGCGCAGACGATGGCATCCGCGATCTCATCGGTTGCAAACAGCACATCACCTTTTTTGTACACATAAAAGTATTCCTGCGACTCCTTATTTTTCACGGAAACATCACGCGGATTTTCGAGTAAAACAGATTTGGAAGTCAGCATTTTAATTTTGGATGCATCTGCCCCATTTTTCATCATAAGCTGGTACTGTGTTTCCTTGCGATCTGTCACGGTTGATCCCACGGTAACTTTTTCTTCCGTGTCTCCCTCACGGTTCATGATCGCATCGGTTCCTGCAGCCACATAATGTCCGCCGGACTTTTTGATCAGATGAATGGTAATTGTATAATCCTCCACCGAAATGGAACCGATACTTCCCCTGGACGGTTCATACGTCTTTAAGATACTGTGTGAATTTTCGGAAGTATCCATGATGGTTAAATTTTTCATCGGGAAAACCGTATTTCCCGCTGCTGCAACCATCACCTTATCTTTCTTTGCTGCTCCGTAAATAAAATCTTCATCGATAAACCCAAGCGGAAGAATATACTCTCCCTTTTTTGCCTTGATATCATAGACAGAAGCATTTTTCAAATTCATCAGGTGAATCACATCGCTTTTGTATTCTTTTTCGCTGTCTACCCACGCAAAATACTGATTCGATTCCGACACTTTATAACAGCTTTCTTTCAGATCTTTCACAAGCACTTCCGGAGTCCGCTTGTCCGTATCTATACTGTAAAGTTTCTGATCCATGATCAGGTAAAATGTCCCCTTTTCGTTCACATACATTAACTGCCCCATCTGTGCTTTGAGTATTTCATAGGAAACATCCGACGGGATAAAAATTTCTTCCTCTATAGTGTGTACCAGACCATCATAATGATATACTGCCGTGCCCACTTCGCCTTCATGATCCCCACGGTTCATATATCCATATACAACAAAATCAATACTTCCCGCTTCATCCACACGGGCAATTTTGATATCATGCTGATCCCAGTTATCCCTCGCATTGATCCCCTCTGCCCCAAGGAAACTGAATACCTGTACAATCTTATTATTTACACGGTCAAAGCACCAGAGTTCTCCCTGCTGTACAAACGCGATCACATCTCCGGTCTCACTTACAGCATATTCAATATTTTTGTCACGTATGCCAAGTTGGATCTGATTATTATCTGTAATAAACCGGTTTTCCCCACGGAAAATCTGATTTAAAGTACGCTCAAAATTTAAGACATACATACGGGATTCCGTCATACGCAGACGATAATATTCTTCCACATTATAATACTCGGTTTCCCCACCGGTTCCTTTGGTGGTCACCACATACCGGAGTGTGATCACATCATAGGAATCATTGATTTCCTTGAAAGATGCCTCGGGTTCTCCCATCTGCTCCGGTTTTAAATCTGCCCAGGTAATCTGGTTTAAGGTACAGCTTAAATCCACATAATTGAGTGTACTGGTATCGCCTGTTGCCGCATCCATATATTTCGGAATAAATTTATTTGCATCATCCCGGAATGTATATTCATGAAACTGCAGTGCAAAATCCATACATGCCTGAGTATCATCGTTTTGTGTCTGCATCAGCCGGGTGTAATACCGGATCTTATTTTTTCCTGAAGCAAGAATAACAATCAGTTCATATTCTTCCCCTTTTCCGAGGATATTCTGGATTTTCAGGTTTGCAGAGATTTCATTATTTTTTTCTTTGATCCCCTGTGCATCCCCCTTTGCAACCAGCCGGGAATCATCAAGACTCCGGATTTCATAAGCAATGCCTCTGATTTTTTGTCCATATGTATTAATTTTCAGCGGAAGCAGTCGTGTATGGTCTACCGGCACAATTCCATCCCGCATCTTTGTAATATTCATTTCCGATACGTATCCGTGCAGCTGTGCCACGCTGTTATTTCCTTCATAAAACTGGACGATGGGAAGGGTTGCCTCCTTCATCGCCGTTGTCATATCTTTATTATCCTGATTGGTTATGATACTGAAAACAATCAGTGCTGCCAGAAAAAGCCCTGACAGCACCACTGGTTTAATTACTTTCCTGTTCATTTATCTTTTCCTTCTTAACTATGGCTGTAATTTCTGCCGTTACATCCATCTCCTGCATCTGCGATGCCGGCAGCGCCGTTTGCACATTTCCGCACCAAACAGCACACCGATCATACTGCGAAGCCACGGATTCCCACATTCCCGTTCCTGTGTTGTCATAGTTTCTCCGGCGATAGAAGCCGGAACCATTTCGAAATATGATGCCGCCTGCATGTTTCCTTCGATCCGGTTCTCTTTCTTTTTCTGCACTTCGGACAGCTTCCGGTAAATTCCATCAATCTCCATCTGTATCATCAGGCGGTCCGGTTCCTCATCGTAGATGCGGCTTCCCTCATATTCCAGCTGGTCAAGCCTCTGTTCCACCAGCTCCATGATCTCTTTTGTCTCTGCCGGATAGTACTGTTTCATTCGTTCCATATCTTTTTCATATTCCATCTCTGTCAGATACATACTCTGCATCGGATATGTCATATAAAACGGAATCTTTGGGTAAAAATCGTTTGAATAATCCACTTGCATGCTCCATCCTGTCATCATTATAGACTATGCCATGCAACGGTTTTTTGTTCTTATTTTCCTACTATTTTTAAGCATATCTGCTCGTATTCCGGATAATTTTTGTGCCGCATTTCCGTTTCCAGTACTCCCTGTGCATTCTTATGGAAATGATATAAATTATACACACCCTTACGGTAGGCATAGTCCTCTCCATTATCCTGAAAATGATCGTAAGAAGCCTCTCCCGGAGTTGTCAGCAGATACAGCGTACGGTACGGCTTTTCTCCAACATACGCCATTTTTTCATACATCGGGATCATCGTTCCTTCTTTCAGGTACATCGGGCACAAATCAATCGGTGCATCCCGCAGGAAATACTTTCCTCCGGTAATTTTCTCTCCGGTCCAGTAATCATACCACTCCCCTTCCGGCAGATACACCATTTTCTTCGTGGCTCCCTGCTCCAATACCGGGGCAACGAGGAGATTTTCCCCTACCAGGAACTCTCCATTGAGGTTATAGGTTTCCGGGTCCTTTGGATAATGCAGAACCAGAGGACGCATAACCGGAAGTCCGGTCTGTTCTCCCTGATAAAACAGATCATACAGATACGGAAGGAAACGATAACGCATCTTTACATATTTTCGATAGATTCCCACCACCTGATCATCAAACTGCCACGGCTCCTGTCTGCGTGTTCCCTGACAGGAATGATTTCGAAACAGCGGAGAAAATACGGCAGCCTCGATCCACCGGGTCAGAAGTTCCGGGGTCGTATCCGCACCGAATCCGCCAATGTCGGTTCCGGCAAACGCAAATCCGCTCATACCGAGATTACACAGCTGCGGCACCATCATCTGCAGGTGCGACCACAGACTCTGATTATCTCCGGTCCACACGGTCGCATATTTCTGTGTTCCTGCATACGCTGCACGTGTGATAACAAACGGACGCTTATCGGAAAGTTTCTGCAGTCCCTCAAAGGTCGCACGGCTCATATAATGTCCATATACATTGTGCATTTCCGCATGATTTGTCGTACGCTCCTCATCATGAAATACAACATCCTGCGGCAGCTCGCCACGGAAACTTGCCGGCTCATTCATATCATTCCATACACCGTCCACACCGATGTCGACCAGAAACTTATGGTGTTTTCCCCACCAGTCGCGTACTTTGCGGCGTCCAAAATCCGGATAATTTGCATCTCCCGGCCAAACCTCATTGACATAGGTAGTTCCCTGTGTATCGGTCGCAAAATATCCGTTCTCTTCGCCTTCTTTACACATAAAATAGTCCGGATCGACTTTGGTTCCCGGATCAATGATCGTTACCGTTTTAAAGCCCTGTTTTTTTATTTCCGCAATCAGATCCCCAGGTTTTCCGTACTTTGCATCATTCCATGTAAACACACGATACCCATCCATATAATCAATGTCAAAATGAATGGCATCACACGGAATATCCAGATCACGGAAATGTTCTGCCACATCACGGATATCTTCTGCGCACTGATAGCCCCAGCGGCTCTGCTGGTATCCAAGCGTCCATCGCTGCGGCAGCGGTGTCCGCCCGGTCAGATATGTATATTCTTCAATCAGATCCGTCAGTTTTTCTCCACCCAGGAAGTACAGATCCAGATTGCCATCATCCGCGCCGTAAAAATAATATTCCGGATTTTCTTTGCCCAGATTGAGATAGCTGTGGAACGTATTATCAAAAAACATGCCATATACGTCATTCTTTTTCTTGCAGAAGAGCACCGGAATCGACTTGTACAGCGCATGATAGTCCTCATTGTGTGCCTGTGGAATATCGGAATTCCAGTTCTCATACTCATAATTTTTTTTATTCAGGAATCCGGTCTTATCACCCAGACCGTAAAAATCATCCCCCTCGTCCAGATCAAACATCATCTGTACCGGATAATCATGTGCGCCCAGATTCGACGTATCATGCCCTTCCGACTCCAGAATCTGTTTCATCTGCTCACTGACTTCCCCGCAAACACTTCTGCCCTGCCGGTGTGTCCGGACAAGCGGAGTCCCGTCCGGTCTCGTAATCACCATTTCCAGATTTTCTCCAAACTGCATCCGGATCTTATCGGTTGCAATTACCAGATCTTCTCCTTTTTGCTCTGCCGTCAGTTCTGTCGCAACCGCCTTGTCTCCATCAATGGCCTTAGAATAATGTTCCTTTGTTCTGTAGGGCACAAAAATATTGACAATATCATCCCTTATGGCTTTCACCACCAGTTTTTGCTGTTCATACTTCACACAAATCTCATTTCCATCCTGTCGGAAGGACATAATTTTTCCTGCTGTACTCATTGTTTCCCCTTTCCGTTACTCTGTTTCCTGCGTTGTTGTATCCGGTTCCTGATCGGTAACATAGTCTGAACTGACATATCCTTTTTGTCCGTTATATTCTGCCTGCACCCATCCGTTTTCTTCTCCCAGCAGTGTCAGCTTCGTTCCCGTCACGAGAACGGTAAGAATTTCACTGTCTGTATTCGGCTCTGCACGGAAATTTACGCCATCCGTGCTTGTCCATACACTCTGTCCGTCTTCGTCCAGCGGCTGTTCCGTTACCGGTGGCAGATTGCTGTTGTCTTCCGGCGGTGCATTATTTGTGATTTCCGTTTCCGGTGTCTGGTTTTTCCCTGCATTCCGCCCATGAAGCCATACGATAAGTGATATAATTCCTGCGAGCAGTGCTGCGCAGATTATGGCAAAAATAATTCTGGCAATAATAACGTCTTTTCTGTGACTTGCTTTCATGATCGTTGTCCCTCCCCTTCATCTTCTGTACATATAATTGTGGTTTTCCCTGGATCTACCTTGTCTTTTTCCAAAATCAGTTTTCCAATCTTATCCGCCCGGATGATTCCGCCGGAAGGATTGAGCACACTGTCCACGGTATTTACAATCTGTGCATCCACCGTGGAATACTCAAATGCCAGTGTCGTATTAATCAATTTACAGTTCACCATTTTCAGATTTTCTATATAACACATGCCCTGCAGGCTCTCAATCGTACAGTTGACAAGTGTAAGATTTCTGGCATTCCATCCCAGATATTCTCCCGAAATAAAACTGTCATACACAGTAACATGATTGCTGTTCCAGAATGCATCTTTGGAAAGCATGCGTGCATGATGGATCTCCATGTTTTCCACACCATCAAATGAATAATTTCCAACCAGTTCAAAATGATCCAGCTGCATATTTTTACAATTCATGGCAAAATAATCCCCGTGCGCCTGCACATAGGACAGATTTACATCGGTACAGTTCCAGAGGGTTTCCTCTGCATTCGGGAAATTTACATTGGTCAGGGTTACTCCCCTGCAACGGCGGAAATTTTTTGGTGCTTCTACAATGGAATCTCTTACCGAAATATCATCGGTATACCATACCCCGGCCCGCGCCATGTCAAACCAGGTACATTCCTTTACATCGACATGTTTGCAATACCAGAGCGGATATTTCCACCGGAACAGACAATTATCCAGATAAAGACTGCTGCTCTCCTTCAACGGGGATTCCCCATCCTCAAACACACTGTCATATACCGCCAGATTTTCAGACTGAAACAGTGCGCGTTCTCCTGTTAATTTCTGCTGACGAAGCACCTGCCGTGCCGTGTCAAATTTATCGTTACTCATTTTTTATTCCTTCTTTTTCAACTTGTAATGATTGGGTCTGCTAGTTATTTTACCACGAGATCACCGGAACATTCAAGTATGCTACTCTAACAAAAGCTCCTCGACCGTGACAAACGAATATCCCTGTTTCTGCAAGGTATCTATGACCGTAAATGCCGCCTGTACAGATGACGCCGAAGCATCGTGAAGCAGAATAATGTCCCCCGGCTTAGTATCCTTTAGAACTCTCTGAACCACAGTATCCGCATCGGTCGTTGCCCAGTCCCGCGGATCTACATTCCACAGTACTTCGATCAGATTTACCTGCGCATCCAGTTCCTTCTGCCAGCATCCGTAAGGTGGACGGATATATCCTGCATATTCTCCCGTCACATCATAAATCGCCTTCTGTGTTTTTTCAATCTGCTGCAAAGTGCATGCCGTGCCCACTTCCTTAAAATTAACATGTTTATAAGAATGAACACCGATCAGATGTCCGTCATCATGCATCCGTCTGACGACATCCGGATACTGTTTTACCTCTTCTCCCAGCAGAAAAAAAGTGGCTTTTACACCACGTTTTTCTAATCCGTCCAGCAATTTCGGTGTATATTCCGGATTCGGCCCGTCATCAAAGGTAATTGCAACTGTTTTCATTTCTTTCTCCACTTTCTCCGGCTGCAGTGTCATTGTACTTACAACAGCCGCTGCGTTTCCAATGCTGTATGACAGGAAAAGAAACAGTGCATACCCCACATATCTTTTCCATTGTTTTTTGTCTGCCATTTCATACCACACAAATTTCCTGCTTAGTATATCGTATGAATTTAATCATAAAAAATATGTTGTCCTTATTCTGAATCATAAGTTTCCCTGCTGATGCCCTCCCCGAGCATCATCCGTTCCTCATGCTGCATTTCTTTTTCCCGGATGGCGCGTTCATAACCGGTCAATGCTGCAAACGGAGAAAACTGTGCGGCCCGGTCTTCCGATGGCATCTGCGGATGCTTTTTCGAAACCGGATGCGGCAGATCTATGATGTCATCATAACGATGCGTATTTTCCAGCCGGTTCATGCCCGATGTCCTCCAATCTGTCCGTTGCGCTGCCGCATGGTTGCCCCTTCTTTGAAATTGGTTCCTTTTAAAATGGCATTTTTCCCATAACGCTGCTTAATGGAAAGCATGGCTTTCTGCATCTGTTTTTCCTTCTGCAATGCCTGCTTTTGTGCCTTCTGTTCCTCGGTTTCTTCCGCAAAATCAAACAGGCTCATCTGCTCATACGTCTGTTCTTTTTGTGCCTCCTGCTCTGTGCGTACATGGCATGCCGTAACATAGATCCTGCGGATCAAAAGATCCGGATTTATAATTCTGTCATATAATTCCAGTGTTTTTTCTACTACCGTAATGGCAGAAGATGTATGATTTTGCAAATTTGCCGTCCCATGCGCATGCTTTGGAATCTTTCTTCCGTAACGATCCGTAGTCACTTCCCCGTGATATCTTTTTGCCCGCACCGGGTCTGTCAGATTTTCGATATCATAGCCAACCGTCAGCACTATCTGATCCGTCACGAATCCATGCTCCACCAGATCCAGTACCAGCTGGTCTGTCATTTCCTGCACAACAATCCTTGCTTTATCTGCCGGGTACGGACACTGCAATACCTGTCCCGATCCGGAACTGTTCGCCTGCGGACGATACGCTTTGATCTGTGCAATCGTGCACGGTTCGTACCCCCAGGCATGATCAATCAAAAGTTCTGCATTCACACCAAACAGTTTGTAAAGCAGATCTTCATTATAATAATCTGTTTCTTTTCCGATGGAGCAGCGCGCCACATCTCCCATGGTATACATTCCGTTTTCTGCCAGTTTCTTCGCATATCCCGGTCCGACACGCCAGAAATCCGTGATCGGCCGGTAGTCCCAAAGCAGTTTCCGGTAACTTTTTTCATCCAGCTGGGCAATGCGCACACCGTTTTCATCCGCATCGATGTGCTTTGCCACAATATCCATTGCAATTTTGCACAGATACAGGTTGGTTCCGATCCCGGCAGTGGCCGTGATCCCAATGTGATCCTGCACATCCAGAATGATAGTCTGCGCCAGCTGATAAGCTGTCATTCCATAGGTTTTCAGATAATGTGTCACGTCCATAAACACTTCATCAATCGAATATACATGAATATCTTCCGGCGCCACATATTTCAGATATATATCATAGATCCGCGTACTGTATTCCACATAAAGTGCCATCCGCGGAGGTGCCGCAATGTACGACAATTCCGGCTCACCGGTTTTTCGGCTGCGGTTTACCTGTTTTACTTTCTGAACCACTTCAAAAAGCCTGGCCCTTCCCGGAATCCCATATTTTTTCAGGGATGGAGAAACTGCCAGGCAGATGGTTTTTTCCGTGCGGCTTTCATCCGCCACCACCAGATTGGTGGTCAGCGGATCAAGTCCACGCTCCACACATTCTACGGATGCATAAAATGATTTCAGATCAATTGCGATATACTGCGGCATACCTTTCCTCTCCCCAAACAGACATTCGTGTATGCTCTCATTATATCAAAATCCGATAAGATTGCAACGCTATTTACATTCCGTCACAAACACTTCACATTTCTCTAAAATCAGCTTATTTTCAGCATTTGTTCGTTTTTTATTTGATAAAAGTACCTTTTTTGCCGGAACTTCCCAATCCAGTTCTATGGTATCTGTTCCAAAATTTGCCGCTACCAGAACCCGGCGCCCCTGCAGGATGCGGTAATATGCCATTACGTGATCTGCATTCTCATATGCCGGCTCAAATTTTCCATAAGTAAACAACTCCCGATATTCCCCAGATTTGCGCAATGCGATAAGTTTTCTGTAATAATGCAGAACCGAATCCGGCTGCCCTTCCTCTTTTTCCACATTGATCACCGGATAATTATCATTGACTTTCAGCCATGGAGTTCCCGAGGTAAAGCCCGCCTGCGGCGCATCCTTCCACTGCATCGGCGTCCGTGCATTGTCCCTGCTCATGACCGAACATACGGCAAGTGCTTCTGCATCCGAAAGTCCGGCCTCACGCGCCATCCTGTACTGGTCTTTGGTACTGATATCATCGAATTCATCCACACTGTTCCATCTGGCATTCTGCATGCCAATCTCCTGCCCCTGATAAATAAACGGAATTCCACGCAGCAGAACACTTACTGTACCAAGCATCTTTGCCCCGTCCGCATTTTGCGCATAATCCGGCAGAAAACGGGAAACGCCGCGCGGCTCATCGTGATTTTCAATGATATTTGCCTCGAACCCGACATTCTGTACCCGCATCTGGGAATCTGTGATTGCTTTTTTCCACGCATCAAAAGAAATTGGTGGCGCATCGTACCATCCGTGTTCCCCGTCACTGAGCATATGGGCGCTGAAATCAAAAATTGTAGAAAAATGTCCATTTTCTCCAATAAAGTCCGGCAGGTCTTCCACCCCAATGTTAAATACTTCCCCTACCGTAAATGCATCCTTTTGGGCAAATGTATGATTCTTTAAATCTTCAAGCAGCGCATCGACACCTTCTACGTTTTCGACCATACGCCAACAGCTTGCCAGTCCATCGTCACCATCCGGCTCCATATCCGGAAATGCCAGATCTTTTTTAATATTGATGATCGCATCAATCCGAAAACCTGCCAGTCCTTTGTCCAGCCACCAGTTGATCATCCGGTAGATTTCTTCCCTCAGTTTTGGGTTTTCCCAGTTTAAATCCGGCTGCTCCTTTGCGAACATATGGAAATAATATTTGTCCGATCCCGGTACCGGCTCCCAGCAGTTTCCCCCGAAATAAGAACGGTAATTGCTCGGTGGATTTCCATTCTTTCCCTTCCGGAAATAAAAATAATCGGCATACGGTCCGTCCGGATCCGCCAGTGCTTTCTGAAACCATTCATGCTTGTCGGAGCAGTGATTGACAACCAGATCCATAATCAGATACATATCTCTCTTTTTGGCCTCCGCAAGCAGTTCGTCGAATTCCTCCATCGTTCCGAATTCTTCAGCGATTGCATAATAGTCCGAAATATCATAGCCCTGATCCACAAACGGGGACTTATAGATTGGAGAAAGCCAGATAATGTCAACTCCAAGTTCCTTTAAATAGTCCAGTTTGGAAATAATGCCCCGCAGGTCACCGATCCCATCTCCGTTTGTATCGCAAAAACTCTTTGGATAAATCTGATATGCCACCTTGTCATGCCACCATTTTTTCTGCATGTCCATGTCCTCCTTCACCTGTATCTCCATGTCCTTTGACAATTTGTTTCTGTAACATTATACTGTCATTATAGTTTGGAATTTTAAAATTATCTTGCATAATTCTTACTTTTTATAACACAATACTGCTCTCATAAGACAAAGGAGAATTTTCCATGAAACGGTTACAGACACTTGCCCTTGAACAGAAAGAAGATGCCCGTCACGGTGACGCGACCTTCCCCATACAGAAATATATCACTTCTTTAAAGCCGGATTATCCGGTCATAACAACGCACTGGCACGAAGAGGCTGAATTTACACTCATCACCGAAGGAGATGCCAGCTACCAGATCGACCTTACTTCCTACGCTGTGGAAAAAGACGATCTGATTTTTATCCCGCCTCTGCTGCTGCACTCGGTCTCCCGCGGACAGTCTACGCTTTACCAGTCCGAAACCTATGTGTTTCACATGAACTTTCTCGGTGGAAATGCGACCGATATCTGCTCCACCCGTTATCTGATGCCACTGACCAATGAAGAACTGTCGGTTCCCTGTCTGATCCGTCCAACCCATCCGGCTTATGTATCTCTGCGCAAAATTTTTGCACAGATCAGTTCTCTCTTTGCAAATCCGGTTGAGGGATACGAACTGGCCATTAAGGCATTACTGCTGCAGGTTATTTTCCTGCTCCTGCAGAACCGTACCCCGGACGGGAAACGATCTGTCGACACCGCAAACGCCTCTGAAAAATTAAAAACCGTACTGGACTATATCCATCTGCACTATGCCGAGCCGCTTACGGTTGCCGGTCTCGCTGCCCAATGCTATTTCAGCGAATATTACTTTATGCGTTTTTTCAAAAAACACATGAACATGACCGTAGTGGAATACCTCAACAATCTGCGATTGGAAAAGGCTGTAGAACTGTTTGAACAGGGAAACACCTCCATTCTGGAGGTCTCTCTCGCCACAGGATTCCACAACCTTTCCTATTTTCATAAAGTTTTTAAACGGAAATTCCACATGACGCCCAGAGAATTTCTAAAAAAACTATCATCTTTTTAAAAGCCCGTCACAAAAAGCCCGATATTTAATGCCGTAACTACAATTGCAATTACCCAGAGAACCATTTTAAGTCCGGTACTGTTTGCATACTTTCCCATCACTTTTTTGGACGAGGTAAGATAAATCTGCGTAAAAATAGTGATCGGAAGCTGTACTGCAAGAAGCATCTGGGAATAAATCAATCCCTGAAACGGAGACCGGATCAGCAGAATGATAAGCGCTGCCGGAATCATCGTAATCAAAACGCCCTGTCTGGTTTCTTTCGTCGCAATATCATAAGGTTTATTAAAAATTCCGGAAAAAATCGTTCCTCCCGCCATCCCTGCGGTAATACTTGAAGAAAGCCCGGCAAGTAAAAGGGCAATGGCAAAAATCACCGTTGCTTCATTTCCAAGCAGTGGTGTCAGCATATTTCCCGCAGTCGTCAGATCATCCACCTGGTTTTCCCCTCTCTGATAAAACGTCGCCGCCGCCATGAGAATCATGGCGCTGTTAATCGCCCATCCGATGATCATGGAAAACAGCGTATCCTTAAATTCAAATTTCAATTGTCTCTGAATCACCGCTTCTTCTTTCAGATTCCACTTCCGGCTCTGAATGATCTCCGAATGTAAAAACAGATTGTGCGGCATGACAACCGCGCCAAGCACGCTCATGATAACCGGCATCGCATGCGATGGAAATACCGGTTTTACCCATCCTGTGGCGGCAGCTCCCCAGTCAATTTTCACCATACAGATTTCAATTAAAAAGCAAAAACCAATCAGAGAGACAAAAAGCATGATCAGTTTTTCGATCCTTTTATATGCATTGGTAAATTCACAGAACAAGACCACGACAAGGATCAGCATGCTGCCCACTTTAATCGGAATGTGGAACAGCATCTGCAGTGCAATGGCACCTCCTAAAATCTCTGCCATCGCAGTCGCGATGGCAGCGGCTACTGCCGTTACAAGAATCACATTCTTCAATGTCCTGTTTATGTAACGGCTTGCTGCCTCGGACAGACACAATCCCGTCACAATCCCCAGATGTGCTGCATTGTGCTGTAAAATAATCAGCATAATCGTTGAAAGTGTTACCATCCAGAGCAGGGTATATCCATATCCCGATCCGGCTGCAATATTGGATGCCCAGTTTCCCGGATCAATAAACCCGACTGTTACCAGCAGTCCGGGGCCGATAAACTTCAAAATATTTAAATTGTCTTTTTTTTCTTTCCTGTTATTTTTATTCATACATCAGAAATCCTTTCTTTTCATGCTATTCGCGTAGTTAGTTTTAACTAACTGCATAATACACAAACATTGAACTTGTGTCAATGAAACGGCATTTTATTCCCGTTTTTTTATGCATAATTATTATTGACATGCGCACCAATATATCATAGTATTTATTTATGTTAGATATAGTTTTCAATACTACATTAGTTAGTTTTTATTTACACATTGTAAGAAAGGAGATTTTACCATGCAATTAACAATTCGGGAACCCGGAAGCGCCATCACACATTTTATCGGTTGCCTGATGGCTTTGATCGCAGCCTCACCACTTTTAATAAAAGCCCATGGAAATACAACCTATATGCTTGCCATGACCATTTTTGCCACAAGCATGGTTTTATTGTACGCAGCAAGCACCATTTATCACAGTATCTGTCATGTATCTGCTAAGGTACTCCGGAATTTTCAGAAGCTTGATCATATGATGATCTTCGTTCTGATTGCCGGATCTTATACCCCTGTCTGCATGATCATCTTAGGCGGCAGAATTGGATATACCCTTCTGGCTCTTGTATGGGGAATTGCAGTGGCAGGAATCATTATCAAAGGACTCTGGATCACCTGTCCGAAATGGTTTTCTTCCATCATTTACATTGCCATGGGCTGGACGTGCCTGCCAGTATTTACCCAGCTGTGGACGGATCTCCCGCATGCCGCATTTGGCTGGCTTTTAGCGGGCGGCATCATCTACACCATCGGTGGTGTAATCTATGCTCTGAAACTTCCGGTATTTAACGCACTTCACAAATACTTCGGCAGCCATGAAATTTTCCATCTGTTCGTGATGGGTGGAAGTGTCTGTCACTTTATCTTTATGTATCATTATGTAATATGATCATTTATTTTCTGTCACGGTTCGCAGGTCTCCCTGCGAACCGTAACTATTTTTCCACTTTTGTGATCTGCTCTGTGGTGCAGTCATAAACATATTCTATTACCGGATCTTCTTCGGAACCGGACAGTTTCTCTGAACTTACTGCAAATATTATCTTCTTTGCAGTAAATTCTTCCGGAATAATATAGCCATTTTCGTCATCAACATTCTGTGTGAATAACAAGTTTATTATTCTTTCCGTTCCGGTCACAGCGATACACATTCATCTTATTCATGTGTGTTCCACCTTCCGGATAGGTCGCATAATAAACTTTACCATCTGCAATCCGTGCTCCGGTAGTATCGGTTCCAAGCTTCTTTTTTGCTACCCCTGTTTTACCATGGTATGCTTTCGGTTTCAAATGGATTAAGAAAAACGTAAGAATTTTCCATATTTTCACAAAAAACGGCTGATGCCTGCATAAAGCTGTTCAAATTTCATATACTGTTTCTAACAATTATAAAACCGTGAGGAATCTATGTCTTTAAAAACCAATCTGCTCCGTTTTGTTTTTATTTCTGTACTGGGTGTTCTTCTCCATTTCACCTATGAATGGTCCGGAGATAACGCTGTCGTCGGGTTATTCTCAGCTGTAAATGAGTCCACCTGGGAGCATTTAAAACTTTTGTTTTTCCCGTTTCTGCTTCTGACCATCCTCGAAGTGCTGCTCCGCGGCAATATGCTTCCAGAACAGTTTCTCCCGGCAAGAGTTCTCGGTATCCTCGCCGGAATGGGCGGGATTGTGGTCGGATTTTATACGCTGCGGGGTGTGCTTGGCCGAAACTACGATGCTTTAAATATCGCTTTGTATTTTGCAGGGGTTCTTCTGTCATTGTTTGTCGAAAACAAACGATATCGCAAGTCTTCTCTTCTGTCGACGAAAGCCGCAGCCGCTGTCCTGCTGTTGCTTACGGTTGCATTTTTCGTGTTCACCTATTGCCCGCCGGATATTGGATTGTTTTGGGATCCTACAGTCGGCCTTTGATGGTGTAGTGCTACCACAGTCTCATCTGTACTTTCGTTGTCCCGATCCACACCCAATACATTTCTGCCATTCATATATATCGGAAATTTAAACCGGAGACCTTTTAATATTCTGCCATCCTTTTGCTCTTCCTCATAGATAAATACATCGGACAGAAAGCTCTTCAAAAATGTCTTCTTTTCCAGATCTGTAAATTTATCATACAGCTTATCAAAGAATAAAAGGAACTGGTAAACATTATCTTCTGAGATTTTGTCCTGCCTGATATTATAAAGTCTTGTTTCGACTTCTTCTATGGCATTCTCAATATCGGTGATTTCATCATACAGCTTATCAAGTCGTTCCTGCATGTCATTGTACTATCCGTTATTCTTCTTGCATCAAGCATTACCGCAGCCTGCCAGATAAGCATATTACAATTCGGATATTCCTTTATAAGCCTCAATGCCCATTCGTAAGTCTTCTCGTAGCCTTCTTCTAAAAACATTCTGTCCATCTTCCTGATAATTTCTTCGATTTCAGTATCTGAAAGTTTTTTAATTTGATCCATCTGTTTTCCCCCTCTCTGATTTGATTATCCCATGATTTGATTCCCAATCACACCCACGCAACGTAGAATATGGTGAATTTTACGGTTTCTATGCTACGTAGAGTGAAATTTGAAGTCACAGAATCATTTCCCATAACAAAGATGAAATAAATGGTTGAAGAAAGAACATAATAAGTACTACAGATGCACATATTATGTAAAAGTCGTTCTTTTTTGAATTTTTCACTATTTTTCTTGTAAAAATACCTGTAAACCAATATGCAATTAGATACCCGACTAAAGTACCTGCAATGTTTGTAATAATGTCATCTATATCTGTCGCTCGTCCTGTGAAAATTTGAGCTATTTCGATAAATGATGTCATTGCAAATCCTGCTATAAATACTTTTTTTGCATTCCTGAATTCTTTCCATAACACTGGCAAAAAGAAGCCAAAAGGAACAAACAATAACACATTCAAGCACGCATTACTAAAATCATTTATCATATATATAAAAGGAATTATCTGATGCTACCGGCATTCCCATTTCAACGCTTGGCAAATGAGACTTATATAAATGGTCTTTTGCTTCTTTTCTGTAAAAATCTGGAGATGAAAGTCACTCAGCTTTCTGTAGAAGAAAAGTAAACATTAAGAGAAAGAGACTCTTTATTACTGTTGTAGTCAAGTAAATAGTTTTTTACAGTGCTTTTCGCTGTCTCTAGCCAAGCTGTCTGGCCGGAAATTCTGCTGCTGCACTCACCAGCTTTTCGACAATCTCAAGCTTATCGCCTTGTTCAGCGTAAGCACAAAGTATAACGGCTGCCGCTATTATCTCATCCCTATCTGCCACACATACCGTGGCACCAGTTACCTTTGACAGGCTCTGTGCATATGCCTGTGATATATTTTTGAGGCTTCCCACCTGCGAATATTTCTTTAGCACTATCGTCTCGTCTGCATCCATATATATTTCCAGCGGGCTGCCCTCCTTGATATGGAGCATCCTGCGCAGTTCCTTCGGTATGACTATTCTGCCGAGTGAGTCTACTCTTCTGGTCAATCCTGTAATTTTCACTTTATTGTCCTCCGTTACTTTTGCATTTGCATTCATGCTTTGGAGGTAGTATATGGAAATCTGTATGAAATATGTATAATTCAAGGGGGAAAAGACATCATCTATGCATGCATGCTTGCATGCAATTCGATGTATGTCTTATTGACCCGCACTACACTGAGAAAGTAGCAATTTACTGCTTAAAGGCAGTAAATTAGCGGATTAAATATGTATCTATATCCATCAGCTCTCTCTCATCTGCAATATCTACATATACACAGTCATGCTTCTTTGCCACACTTCTGCCACCCTTATCACCCTCCAGTGATAAAAGCTGTGGTATAAGCGATGAATTAAATACACACGGGTTGCCTACAGCATCTCCACAACGAAGTGAAAACGCCAATCGCTTACCCCCTGTATTTTTAAGCACTCTGTCTATTAATTTAATCACGCTTTGACTTTTTAAATATGGTTGGTCAGCTACTGCAAACATGTAATATTCCTCTTTTTCGGCAGTATGATGCGTCACTTCACTGCTTTTCTTAAGCTTTTTCTGCTCCTGCACCGCCATAATTCCTGCCTTTATAGTGTAGGATATGCCTTTTTCGCTGTCCGGACTTATGACTGCATGGCAATCTGGGATACATGCGCAGTAGTCCAATATTTCCCGGTAACGGGTGACAACTGTTATATCTATGGTCTGGCTGTCTGATTTTGATTTATTATATCTATTTTTAATTTCCGTCAAGTGATCAAGCAAATGCCTGTACATAGGTTTTCCATCCAGCTCATAAAACAGTTTGTTACTTCCAAAACGGCGGCTGTTTCCAGCCGCCATGTATATGATATGAATCATTTCACTCTAAGGTCCTTTTCGTGCCAGTTTGGGTCTACCATTCCCATAAGTATTTTTTCAGGGGTAAACGGAACTGTCCTGTGCCATACGCCTGTTGCGCGATAAATGGCATGTGCCAGCGCAGGAGCCGGTGTATTGATAACTATCTCACCGATTGACTTAACTCCGAATGGGCCTGACGGCTCATAGCTTGTCTCAAATTCGACATTGATATTGCCCACATCCTGTCGTGTCGGTATCTTGTACTGCATGAGGTCATTTTCTGCGATTTTTCCACCGGCATTGTAGGTGACATTCTCATAAAGCGCCATGCCTATTCCCTGACCTATGCCGCCCTCGGTCTGTACACGCGCGAGGTTTGGATTGACCGGAATTCCGCAGTCCACAACAGCCTGATAATCAAGTATTTTAACTGCTCCTGTCTCCTTATCAAGCTCTATCTCGACCATTCCTACCATGTATGGAGGAGGTGAAACAGGTGATGAATATGTCGCTGTGACATCTACAGGTATCGTGTTGTTGACCTGTGATTTTGTTGCTATATCGGAAAGACTTACGCAAACCTCCCCATTGTCTGCACCGTCCGGATTTATGATATACACCTCTTTGCCGTCAAAATCCACCTCTGATGCAGCATGGCCCAGCATCTGTGCACCGATTTTCTTTATGTTTTCACGAAGCTCAAGTGCTGCATTCTGTGTGGCCATTCCTGTAATGTAGGTGGTTGATGAGGCATATGAACCTGAATCATAAGGAGAAGCATCCGTATCCGCTCCAAACACGGTTATATCATCCGGCTCGCAGTCGAGTACCTCAGCCGCCATCTGCGCAAGTATGGTATCACAGCCTGTTCCCATGTCTGCCGCGCCTATCATCATATTATAGGTGCCACAGTCTGAAAGCTTTAAGGTACACGATCCGACATCTACATTTGATATGCAGGAGCCCTGCATTGCAAGTGCCATGCCTGCCGCACGAACCTTGCCATTTCCCATATCGCGGACAGGATACTTGTCTGCCCAATGGAAATTATCCGCACAGTGCATTATGCATCTGTCGAGTGCACATGCATTGGCTGTCTCGCCAAAATATGCCGGCATAAACATGCCCTCACGGACGATATTTTTCAAACGAAGCTCAACCGGGTCTATATGCAGCTTTTCAGCGAGCTCATTGACAGTTGATTCAAGTGCAAAGATACCCTGTGTAGCTCCATAGCCTCTATATGCTCCTGCCGCCTGCACGTTTGTGTACACAACATCGCACGAAAATCTGGTTGCCTCGCAGCCTCCTGTATAAAGAGGGAGCGATTTATGACCTGAGAGTCCTACTGTTGTAGTGCTATGCTCTCCGTATGCTCCACCATTTGACAGCGTATAAAGATCTATCGCCCTTATATGACCATCCCTCATTGCTCCAAGACGCACGGTGACCTCCATCTCATGACGCGGTGACGCGATAGTCTGGCACTCTTTTCTGCTGTAGATTATCTTGCTCGGACGCTTTGTCTTCCAGGTAACAAATGCCGGATATACCTCACAGACCGCTGTCTGCTTGGCACCAAAGCCTCCTCCGATACGCGGCTTTTCAGCACGCACCATGGACTTAGGAATATCGAGTGCATTGGACAGTATTCGGCGCAGGTGGAAAACAATCTGTGTCGAGCTGATGCAGTGAAGCCTGCCGTATCTGTCTATCTCACAGTATGCTCTGCAGGTCTCCATATATGCCTGCTGCGCTGCCTTTATGCGATAGGTGTGCTCAATAATCTCATCGCACTCCGACAGAATTTTCTCTACATTTCCATGCTCATCCTCCTCATGATGAATGAGATTGCGCTTTACATCGCCTGTATTTATGCTGGATGACCAGTCATCCTCAGGATGCACAAGCACCTTGTTGTCCAGCGACTTTCTGAAGTCAAGCACCGGCTCAAGAATCGTGTACTTTACTTTTATCATGTTAAGAGCCTTGTCTACAGCCTTTTCCGATTCACCTACCACAATAGCGACAGCGTCACCTACACTTCTAACATGACGGTCAAGAATTAGTCTGTCGTACGGTGACGGCTCCGGAAAGGTCTGGCCTGCGATAGAAAAACGCTTTTTCGGAACATCCTCCCAGGTGTATACTGCGACCATGCCCGGTACCTTAAGAGCAATATCTGTCTTTACATCCTCGACAATTGCATTCGCATAGGGGCTTCTAAGAAGCTTTATGACAAGCGCATCACGCGGTGTGATATCATCAGTAAATACCGGCTTTCCGAGTAAAAGCTGGCTCGAATCCTTCTTCGGTATACATTTTCCAACTGCGTGATAATCCCTTCTCGCGCGGTTGAAGCTGTTTACATTAGTTTGATTTGTGCTCATCCTGCCACTCCTTTCCGATATCCTCTCCGTAGACGCCTGCCTCGAGATTAAGAGGTGCGCCCTCCTTCTTACTGTTTAAGAAATTTCTGATTGAGCGGAGCTGACTCTGATATCCTGTACAACGACACAGATTTCCTGAAAGATACTCAAGAACTTCCTCATCAGTCGGATCAGGATTTTCTCTTAAAAGTGCCACAATATTTACAATATAACCTGGATTACAGAAGCCGCACTGATCCGCTCCCTGTGCAGCAAAAAATCCTGTAAACTGCTTAGCTTCCTCCTCAAGTCCCTCAAGGGTATCCACGGCTCTGCCGTCTGCCCTGCCTATCGGCATGCTGCATGACAGCACAGGCTTTCCATCCAGAAGCACTGTACAAAGACCGCAGTTGCCTGACTCACAGCCCCTCTTCACTGAAAAGCAGTTGTGCTTGCGGCAGAAGTCCAAAAGCACCATATCCTGGTCAACCGAGTCGATTATTAACTTTCCATTTAATTTTATTTTAACATCCATATACATGAATTCCTTCCTACTTAATGCTCGTGCATTGATGTCATCACACTAATAAAGCTTCCAAAGTTTCCTGCATAACTTCCATGCATCCGGTAGCGATTACCTTATATCATCGCAGATATCAAGCGACTGTGTGACAGCGCGGCGTGTAAGCACCCGGCAGATCATCTCTCTGTACTCGGCTCCTGCTCTGATATTGCTTCCAAAACGGATATGCTCTGCAACATATTCTGCAAATTTATCTATTTTTGCATTGTTCTCGGAGTTCTCCGTCAAAGCTACATTACCGTGCGTCTTTGCATCTACTATACCATCGAGTATACCGTCCTTATCCCACACAGGCTCTGCCATATATGGTGATGCTCCGATGACCGCCACATACCTGCCGTTTCTATTTGCCACTGCACATGTGAGCACAGGAAAGTCTGTTGACTGGTTTCTCTGGCTTAAGTATACTACGCCCTTTGCATTCTTCGGCACTATTACTGATACGAGCACATCGCGCGTGGTTCTTGGAAGTGCCGCAAACTCGTCCAAATCCATAATTCCTGCCTTGTGAAGCTGCACCTTTGCTCCCAGCGCCCTGAAAATCGTCATGACATCTGAAAATCCAAATCTGCCCCAGATGCTTCCTCCGACAGTCGCCACATTTCTAAACTGCACTCCGACGATATGTCTGACCGACTCTGCGATTGCACCGTGTGTATATGCATTCAGGGTTTCATGTGTCTCTATCTGCCTGAGGGTTGCATATGCACCGATTCTAAACTCGTTTTCATCCTCATCAATCCGGTCAAGTCCGAGATCGCACAAATCAATTGCCGTGCCAAGTGTCTTATTTTTCATTTTGAGCCAGAGCATGCCGCCCAGCACAAAATTCGGTTTTTTCTGATAAAGCTCATAGGCTTCATCAAGGCTTTGCGCCCTCACATACTGATTGTAATAAAACATATTTTTCTCCTATATCAATACATTTCAAGCTCATACATGGCTTCCCACCTAATGTCCTGCTCCTTCATAAAGGCTATGAGGCTCTCCCTGTCTGAAAGCTCTGCACGCCATGCCAGACCACAGCCCGCCGATATAGCAGACGGAAGAGGAATCGTGCGCCCCGGAATACCACATGCCTTGCTCTTGATATCCAGCTTTAACGGCGCTGTGGTAGTCTCGAAGGTAATGATTAGCCGCTTTTTCTTTTCTCTTACCAAATTATTATCCATCACATCACACTTAATATAAACTAAGGACTCACAATAAGAGAGGCTGCAGCCATTTTCTCGACGATATCATACATGTTCGTCACCTCTCCGACTGCAAGCTTATCTGACAGCTCATAGTAATTCAGACATGTTCCGCAGGTAAAGATTTTCACGCCACGATTCTTAAGCTCCTTTAAATCCTCAAGGCACTCTGAGCCATCACAGGTCAGCTTTGCTCCTCCATTGTAGAAAAGCATGGTTTCAGGCGGATTGTCCTGCTGCGAAAGTGCATAGATGAAGCCCTTTATGAGTACACTGCCCAGCTCCTCGCTGCCCTCTCCCATATAGGAAGAGCGGATTACAACGACTCTGTTATCTGTAGCCGGCCTGCATGTGTACTGTGAAGCTTCGTCTGTATCCGAAAACGCTCCTGTGTTAAGAGTCTCAATTGTCAGCTTTACACTGTAGCTTCCGTCGTCGAGCTTATTGCTGTCGCAGCTATAGCCCTTCTGTGCAGCCATCTTTTTTAAATTTTCTACTGCAATTTCATTGTCCACAAGTGTCTCCACTGTGTCCGGCTGTGTGAGAGCCTCAATTGCCTTCTTTGTCTTTACTACCGGGATTGGACATGTATCCCCGATTGCATTTACTGTAATCATATTTATAATCCTCCCTATGTTATTTAACTTGTCAACCCTCAAAATGCAGGGCATGCAGCCTGTCAGCATATTTACATAAGCTATGATAGCTTAAAATCAGTTCACATATATCGGCACATCGCAGCGCTTAACAAATCGTCCCACCTTTGCAGCCGGAAGCCCTGCGGCTTTAAGCTCATGCAAAAAGGTATCTGCCTCAAAGGCTTTTACTGCAAACAGCAGTCCTCCTGAGGTCTGCGGATCGAAGAGCACCTCCTCCATTGAGAAAGGTATATTTTTTGCAAAACGCACCTTGTCACCTACATGGTTTCTGTTGCGCTGCGCCGCTGCCGTGAGGAAAAACTCATCTGCGCATCGCAGTGCTCCGGTAATGACCGGGATGGAAATCGAGTCGATAAGTGCTGTTATATCATCATTTAACATCTCGCTCAGATGTCCTAAAAAACTAAAGCCCGTGACATCTGTGCATGCATGTATTTCGAAGCTGTGACTGATCTCTGATGCCGCGCGGTTTAGTGTGGTCATGGAGCTTACCGCATCCTCAATTGCACCTAACGGAGCTTCCCCGACACGGTTTGCGTTGCACACAAGCCCAACTCCGAGCTTCTTGGTCAGTATAAGCACATCTGACGGCTGCCCTGTATTGTTGCTGTAGATGTGTTTGGGATGAACTGTGCCCATGACAGAAAGTCCGTATTTCACATCGCTGTCTGCTATGGAATGACCACCTGCAAGTGTACCACCTGCCTCTATCACCTTGTCAGCGCCTCCCTGCATTATTTTACCGAGTATATTCAAATCCATTTTCTCAGGGAAACAAACGATGTTCAACGCACTCTTAACTGTGCCGCCCATCGCATAGATATCACTGAGCGCATTTGCGGCCGCTATCTGTCCAAACGTATATGGATCATCAACCATCGGTGGAAAAAAATCAAGCGTCTGGACTATCGCCGTGTCATCTGAAATTCTGTACACTGCCGCATCATCGCTGCTATCATATCCGACGAGCAGATTGCTGTCTTTTTCGCCCTTTGGCAACTTTGCTAAAACATGACTTAACAAATCCGGACCAAGCTTTGCAGTACAGCCACCGCCTTTGCAAAACACTATTTCCTGTGGCATGTTTGCTCCTTTCAATTGTTTAATACTGTTTATCTCAATGCCGCAATCTGCATAAGCGCTTCAGCGGCCTCATTTATCTCATCATTTGTATTATAATATGAAAATGAAAATCTCACCATACCCTGTTTTTGTGTTCCAAAGAATTTATGCATCAGTGGTGCGCAGTGTATGCCGCTTCTTGTTGCAATGCCATACTCATTCATAAGTATATCCGACACCTCAGCAGAATCCATATCAGCTATATTTACTGAAACAATCGCACAATGTGCTCCATTATCGGGCAGCATGTCGAAATCCCCATATATCCTGATTCCCGGGATTATCTTTATTTTCTTTAGAAAAGCCTTCATCAACATATACTCTTTAGCATATATGTTATCCACACCAATTTCTTCAATCGCCTTTATTCCTGCCAAAAGCCCTGCAATTCCCGGGCCATTTAAGGTACCGGCCTCAAGTCTTGTCGGAAGCTCCATAGGCTGGCTCTCAAGAAAGCTGAGCACGCCGGTGCCACCGCTTTTAACCGGCTTTATATCTGCTCTTTCTCCCACATAAAGTCCTCCGGTCCCCTGTGGACCCATCAGCCCCTTGTGCCCTGTGAAGCAGAGCACATCAATATTCATGTCTTTTACATTTATCGGAAGCACACCGGCTGTCTGCGATGCGTCAACTATAAATAAAAGGTCATGCTTTCGTGCGATTTGCCCTATTGACTTAATGTCCACCACATTGCCTGTGAGATTTGAAGCATGTGTGCAGACGATGGCTTTTGTTTCCGGACAAATTGCAGCCTCTATATCCCGCGGGGAAATTATCCCTCTTTTTATTTCTTCATCACTGCATGGCACAATATCCACGCACACTCCCCTCTCCCTTTGCATATAAAGAGGTCTGAGCACCGAATTGTGCTCGAGCTGTGTCGTAATCACATGCTCCCCCGGCTCAAGCAGTCCGTGGATTGCAATGTTGAGCGACTCAGTGGAATTTGCCGTAAAAACAAGTCTATCCGCATCCTCCCCGCCGAAAAATTCTGTAAGGCACATTCTGGCCTCATATATTTTCCTTGACGCATCAAGCGATGCATCCGACATTCCCCGACCTGAATTGCCGCAGTGCTTCATTGCATCAAGCACAGCATCATATACCGCATCCGGCTTTTTAATTGTTGTGGCAGCGTTGTCCAGGTAAATCATAGTATGTCCTCATTTACTTCTCATCCAAGCAGATAAAATTTCTTTATATAAAGCTCATCATTTATATTTTTGCTAAGCATATTTGCTTCTGTATGCTTTGGAAGATTTGCATAAATTGTTGAATCATTATTTAATTCACACGATACTTCCCATGTTTTTAGTTCTTCAACTATTTTATAATCTTTAATCCTGATTATATTTTTATTGTTATATGCAAGTACCGATTTTGCTTTACTTGCAGATATTATTATATCCTGAGGGAAAACACCTATGTGTGATATGTTGTCCGTATCCATCGCAAGCTGTTCAATCTGCTCATCAGTGACCTCAAATACGCTATCCCATTCCACGGCAAGAACATGATGCTTATCCTGCCATTTCACCTGTGATATATTGTTGCAGCCCACAAGCAGTGCCTGCTCCACAGACATAGGCCGCATGAAGAAATCTTTTTTGTCGCGGACTGCACTCAGCATGCCGCTCTCAATACTTCCGATACGCTCTGCCAGACGATACACCTCATCGCGATTGTGTGACACAAAGATAACAGGATTGTGAAAATCGGAAAGCATCTCCATAAGCTCTGATTCCATACTTCTTTTCACATGCTCATCCAGTGCCGAAAAAGGCTCATCGAGCAGTATACACTCCGGTTTAGCCGCAAGCATGCGAAGCATTGCCACGCGCTGCCTCTGACCTCCCGAGAGATGATCCGGATATGTGTCTGCCATGCCATCAAGCCCATACCGCTTCAGCCAGACCTTCACCTTTTTTTCATCGCGATGTCCCATTGCTATGCATATATTTTCCATCACGGTCATTGTAGGAAAAAGTGCATAGTCCTGAAACAGATAGCCTACCCTGCGCTTACCGGGGTGCAGATTTATGCGATTTTTTGAGTCATACAGCACCCGGTCATTTAATGATATAAAGCCTGTATCAGGAGTCTCTATCCCTGCTATACACTTGAGTGTCATACTCTTTCCTGAGCCCGACATACCAATTACGGACACAATCTCGTCCGTAAGCTCCATGTCAACCGAAAGCATGAAATTATCCAACTGTTTTTTTATTTTTACTATGAGCGACATTATTTTTTCTCTTTCTCTTTATGCCCTTGCTTTTGCCGCATATCATATTTATCGATACAAGGCATGCAAACGAAATCGCTATGATTACTATGCACCAGAAGCCCGCTGTGGCATAGTCACCACTTTGGATGACCATTGCTATCTGCTGTGATATGGTCGATGTCTTTCCCGCTATATTTCCGGCAAGCATTGATGTGGCGCCGTACTCACCGATAGCTCTGGCAAAGGCCAGTGTGACACCCGATATGATGCCGGGCTTTGCCATCGGCAAACGTATTTTCCAGAAAACCTTCCACTCACTTATGCCGAGAGTGCGCGCCGCATATATGACATTTTCGTCTATCTGCTCAAATGCCGCTCTCGCATTTCTGTACATGAGAGGGAGTGCAATGATGGTCGCTGCAACCACACAGCCAAGCCACGTGTGTACTACCTGTATACCCATGCTATTGCTTAAAAAACTTCCAAAGGGACGTCTTGTACTGAAAATCCTTAAAAGGATGTATCCAGCCACGGTAGGCGGCAATACCATCGGAAGTGTCAGCAGTCCATCCCAGAATGCCCTCACTCTGCCCTTTGTGTTTATAACAAGCTCAGCAAAGGCTATTCCAATAAAGAATGAAAAAACCGACGCTACTATTCCTGTTTTTAATGTTATCCAAAGCGGTGCGAAATCAATCGTTCCCATTATTCATTTACCGTAAAATGATATTTCTCAAATACTGACATTGCCTCATCTGTCTGAAGATATGCAATAAATTCCTTTGCGGCTTCAAGCTCGTCTGCTGTAGTGTTGTCACCCTTTAAGGCTGCTATCGGATATATAACATCACCTGTTAAGCTGTTTGAAAGCTTTTCTATAATGTCAAGCTGATTCTCGTATCCGAATGTATCTGAGTAATAAACTGTTCCTATTTCGTTTGCACCCTCAGCTACGGCAGATGCAACTGCACCTACATTTGCACAGCTGTTGATTTCCAGACCGCCAAGTGCCTTTGAGATATCAGAATCTGAAATATCCTGTGGCTTTGAAGCATCTCCTTCAACCATTTTTGAATTTACAAGTGCTACTCTGGTGTACTGTCCTACAGGAACTGTTCCGTCAGCAAGTGCCATATTTTTAGCCTTTGAGATGTCTGCAAAGCTGGTAACTGCCGTGCCACTATTCTTATATGTAACAAGGCACACCTGATTATTTAAAAGGTCAACACGAGTATCATCAACCACGCTTCCTGCTTCATAACCATTCTGAAGCTCATCCATCTGTGCCACTCCTGCTGAGAAAAAGATATTGCACTTCGCGCCCTCTTTAATCTGTGCCATCAGAGTTCCCGAACTGTCATAGTTGTTCTGGAAGTTTACATTTGGATGCTCCTTGGTGTAGGCTGCACAAATTTCATCCATAACACTGTTTAAGCTCTTTGCCGCAAAAATCGATAAATCTACATCTACATTACCGCTCTCTGCAGTATCCTTCTTTCCGCAGCCTGCAAAAAGTCCTGCTGTAAGAATAAGTCCAAGCGTAAGTCCTGCATATGCTGCAAATTTTCTCTTTAAACCCTTGCGCTCCTTTACTGATTTATCAGTGCCTGTTACTCTTCTTAAAATCACACTTTTAATCTCTCTTTTCTTTTTATTTATTCATCATCTGATCTGCTCCAGCAGCACTGAAATGCTACCTCCGCACACCATTCCCTCATTCTCGGCATCGTCAGTATTCATGCTGACATCAATCAGCTCACATTTGAACTCCTGATTGCGAAACAGCCTCCTGCAGCGGCTTATAACTAAAGCCTCCGCACAGCCTCCGCCTATTGTTCCAACAATACGGTTGTCTGAGCTCACAAGCATCTGTGTGCCAACTCCGCGCGGTGCACTGCCGTTCTTTTTTATGATGGTACACAGTATGTACTTCTCATCCGGGGAGTGTGTAACTGATGCACAATGCCCAGCCACCTCAGTAAGTGCGTCAAGCACTTCGTTATCTATCTGAGTGCAGCTTGTACGCTCATTTTTACACTTTACTATCTCGCTTATCACCGAAAGAGCAATTTCCTCCGGTGTCTGTCCACCTATTGCAAGGCCTATCGGAGAATGTAATCCTGATATAATTTCCTGTGAAAATCCCGATTCTTCAAGGTCTTTTTTCACTATCACAGCTCTTTTCTTTGAGCCCATCATACCCACATAGGCATAGGACTTTGTGAATATCTCTGTGAGGCATTCCATATCGAAGCGATGTCCTCTTGTCATGCATACATAGTAATCATCCGCCTGCGGCTGTAGCTTGGCGAGAGTTTCTTTATAATCGCCGCAAATCACATGGTCTGCGCCTTGGCGCTTTGCATTGTCTGCAAACAAAGGTCTGTCCTCTATCACCCATATGTCAAATGCCAAAAGCGATGCCATGCGTACAAGTGCCGCCGATACATGCCCTCCACCGCAGATTATGAGACGTGGTCTGCTGCCTATCTGCTGTCTGAACATCACAATGGAATTATCATTGTCATCTATTTCATCTGCCCACACATTGCCGTATGCCACTCTTATTCTGCCATCTATATAGAGTGCCTTTGCCCCGGCATGTGCTCCTTCTATGACTGTCAAAAGCTCACAGCGGCTGTCCACAGGTCTGTCCTTTATCGAAGCATATATGTTGGCCGGAATCAACTTCACCTCGTCACCGGCATGAATCTGACCACCTCTTACGACTACCGCAAACACACCCTCCTTTGGCATAATGCACTCGCCCATCCTCTTGTATATGGCACAATGCGAATGGCACTGCTTGCCTATCTGCGTCATCTCAAGGATGGTATCTCCTATGCAAAAGCGTGTACCAAGAGGCAGATTTCCTAAATCAAATCCTGAAATAATTAAATTTTCACCGAATGCACCGTTGTCTATCTGTGCCCCTCTTGCCCTGAAGTCATCTATTTTCTCCGCGGAAAGCAGGCTGACCTGCCTGTGCCACTTTCCGGCATGTGCATCTCCCATGATGCCGTAGTCTGCAACAAGCTCCGCCTGTGGCACCTCTCTCTTTTCAGTTCCTCTCTCTTTGCTTATATTGATTGCAAGAAGCTTTCCCATTATTTTCTATCAGCCCCCTATCCGGCTCATATTTCTTGCTGCATTTACTTCCGCAGCTTCTATCTCTGTAGTCTTTGTCTCTGTAATTTTTGTATATGTCACTGCATTATCATTAAAATTGTGACACCTTGGCTTTGCCTTTATGGCAGCCCTTAGTGCCCGGACTATTGCAAAATCTTTTTCCACATCATCTGCAAAATCCCATGAATCAGGTACTAAATCCATCGTCACGCTGCTTCCCAGGCATGGCATAAGCCTGCCGTCAGCCGTAACACGTATGCGGTTGCAGGTGTCGCAGAACTTCCCATGAATTGCCTGAATCAGACCTACTCTGATACCAAGTTCCGGAAAAATGTAATACTCTGCCGGGCCGTTATCCGGAATTTTCCGTTTGTCATTTCCCGAATTAATTTCTTTTGTTTTTTCAGTATTTATACGGCAAGGTTCTCCATACAGTTTTGAAAGTGTACCAATAACCTTCTTATATGGCTCGACTCCGTTGGTGTGTCCTTCACCTACCGGCATCATCTCTATAAAGCGGATATCTGTACCTTTTTTTGCAACATATCGTGTGAGCGCCACCACATCTGTCTGCGGTGTGAGCACCACATTGATTTTCACTCTTATTCCGCACTCTATAGCGGCATTGATTCCATGCTTTACTTCTTCAAGCAGCGGTTTTTTTGTGATGCGTTCATATTCTGACGCATCTATAGTGTCCAGGCTCACATTTATGCTGTCTATGCCTGCTTCCTTTAACCACTTTGCATGCTGCGCAAGCAGTACTGCATTTGTAGTAAGCGATACGCTGCTGACACCCGGTATCTTTTTGATTTGTAAAACCATTTCATCAAGCTGCGGATGCAAAAGCGGCTCACCGCCTGTCAGACGAAAATGCTTAATTCCAAGCCTTGTGGCTGCGCGGACTATGCAAAGCACCTCTTTTACGCTAAGTATATTTAGTGCATGACAGTGCTCATTATTGTCACAGGGATTGCAGTAATAGCAGTTTAAATTACAGCTATCTATCACCGATATGCGCATATAGTCAATCTCTCTGCCAAATCCATCGCGCATGTTAAAAGCCCTTTCCAAAACCACAGTTAGGAAACGTGCAGACATCACAATTCAGGCAGAGGCCGCCTTCTCCAAGTCCGGCAAGCTCATCTGCATAAATCATATCACGTGCCATAAGCCTAGGCAACACAATATCAAATATCGTGCGCTTATTGTACATGGCACAGCCGGGCAGCCCACATATCGGCACCAGCCTGTCACCTGCATCATAGTACGACAGCAAAAACATGGCTCCCGGAAGCACCGGCGAGCCGTATGACACAATCCGTGCGCCTGTATTTTTGATGGCAAGTGGCGTTTTATCATCAGGATCCACGCTCATTCCACCTGTGCAGAATACAATTTCCGCTCCGGCTTCTATCGCGCGTAAGCATCCGTCTGTGATTTTTTTGTCATCATCATCAAACACCTCATGAAACATCATCTGTGCGCCAAACTCTGCTATTTTTTTTTCTATAACAGGTGTAAATGCATCCTGTATCCTGCCATGGTACACTTCGTTTCCGGTTGTAATTATTGCTGCTTTTCTGACCACAAACGGCTTAATATCAAGGATTGGACCATCCTCACATATATTAGAAGCTTCCTTTAGCTTATCTTTTTTTATGACAAGCGGTATGATTCTTGTTCCGGCGAGCTTATCACCCTTTTTCACAGTGGTATTGCCGTGCCTTGTGGCTATCATCAGCTCTCCAAAGGAGTTGACCTTTTCAAGCTTTTTGCTATCCACCTTAAGCAGTCCATCACAGTCTGCGATTACCTCTATCTTGCCCTCCTTTACGGGGGACGGATGCATTTTACTCACAGTGCCGCAAGAAACGCCTGATTGTGTGTCTGCTTCAATTTTCTTTGTGCCACATGCGCTCATACGATAAAGCACCTCCGCAGCCTCATTCTCGTGCATCATGGTCTCATCATTTTCCCATATATATATGGTATCTTTTCCGACACTAAGCAGCACCGGTATGTCCTCTTTTGTTATGATATGCCCCTTGCGAAAAACTGCATCCTTTTTCACGCCGGGAATAATCTGTGTGATATCGTGGCAGAGCACCTGTCCGACTGCCTCAGTTGTCTTCATAAGCTTCATATAATCCCACACTCCAATTATTATCTCTGTAAATATTAACTATTCCAAACCACACCTAGTACACCGACCGCACTCGCTGTCATACTGCAGTAAAATATCAAGCCCATGCTCTATATTTCCCATCAGAAAATCCATGCTCTCCGACACTGCCTTCACACTGCCGGGCAGATTAACTATCAGTGTGTTTTTCCTGATGACGCAAACGCCTCTGCCAAGCATGGCGCGCGGTGTAAGACTCATGCTGTACGCTCTCAGTGCCTCAGCGATACCTGGTGCATTGCGCTGTGCAACATCCATTGTAGCTTCCGGCGTGATATCCCTAGGTGAAAAACCTGTGCCGCCGGTTGTAAGCACCAGATTGCATTTCATGTCATCACTCAACCTGACAAGCTCGTCTGCAATCTGTTTTCTCTCGTCCGGTATGATTTTATATGAAACCACCTCGTACTCATCTTTGGGAAGCATCTGTCTTATTTTCGGGCCGCTTTTATCCTCGCGCCGGCCCGCTGCGCCTTTATCACTTATCGTTATAATCCCTACAGTATACATTACATCACCCTGTTATCCTTGATTAAATGTGTATTTTTAACTATTCAGCTGTATAGTGTCCACTCTTTCCACCGGATTTTTCAAGCAGCTGTATCTGCCCGATTTCCATTCCACGGTCTAGCGCCTTACACATATCATATATGGTAAGAAGCGCCACACTGACCCCTGTCATGGCCTCCATCTCTACACCGGTTTTGCCCACACAGGCTGTCGTGCAAATTGCCATGATACTGCTGTTTTTTTCATCCAGCTCAAACTCAACATCACACTTTGTCATAGCAATAGGGTGACAGAGCGGAATAAGCATGGAATTGTTCTTTGCTCCCATGATTCCTGCAATCCTTGCCACTCCCAGCACATCACCCTTTTTAGCCGTGCCCGTAGATACAGCCCTGTATACAGCGTCATTTACCTTTATCGTGCCGCAGGCTTTCGCCACGCGGTATGTGTCATCCTTTGCGTGCACATCCACCATGTGGGCTTCCCCTGCCTCATTAAAATGTGTGAGCTTTTCTTTATTTTGTTCCTGATTATTGATATCTAATCCGTTTTGCTGCGTCAATTAATTAATCCTCATTGTAACTGTTCAGTTACCATAATTTATTATCTATTAGTAACTGCACATTTAATAAATCCTTATGCCGTGCTCAAATGCCGATACCGCCTCAAGCACACTGCCTGCTATACTCCTTGCCTTGTCAGAGATCGTAAAACAATTTGAAAGCTCCCCTTCGCGTGGATCGATATCCGCTATCTTGAAGCCTTCCTTGAAATAATAACCCTCACGGATAAGACCTCGTATGATGCCTGTAATTGTAGCATTTACCGGAACATATTCAGACAATTTATTGTCATAGCTTCCTTTATCCGGATATATCCGCGCTATCTCATCGCCCTTTTGCACAATATCTCCGATTTTTCTGACATCATAAATATATCCTGCTGCCGGAGCGTGTATCACACGCTCACTTGTGAAGCCTGCGATATTTCCCGGAACCCCTGTGTTGGGCTGTGCCATGCCATCGGTAATGATGCGCGCCAGATTGTGCCCACGCATGGACTCAATCACCAGATGCACGTCCTTGCCTGCCGTAAAGCCCGGACCTACTCCTATCACAAGCGGTGCCATATTTATTGTGGTGCCCAGATTTTTCTTTGCTATTATGGCATCTACCACAACATCCGGTCTAAAAAGTGCAATTGATTCACCGGTTGGGTCTATGAGAAGCGGAACCTCTCCGGCTTCAAGCACAGCTCCCACAGCTTCGATAGCTGAGCTCTTCCACTTTTGCGATGCAATATGAGCTTGCGGTGTGTCATTTATCCCGGAAATTGTCTCTGCATCATTCAAGGCAGGAAGCAGTCTGGCTGTCAGACCCTCTACAGTTGCGCTCCCATCATACACTGCCTCGCAAAAGGACACCTGACGCCGTATGGCTGCCGGATAGTCTGTCTCAAGCGCTATCACCCGATGTCCTGCACGGTGCAGTCTGTGGATGATGCCTGTCGCAAGATCGCCTGCACCACGGCATATGATTAACAAATTTTTCTTTTTTATTTGATTATTGCTCATATAATTAGTTACCCTGTTAACTTATTATTTCCATGTTTATCTGTAATATGTCGAAATCCGTCCTTCAAACCCGCTGTCGCGAAGCTTTTTGACATAGACCTGACGCAGCATGTCTATAACCGAGTCATCAACCACTACATCCTCTGCCATTCCTAGCTCGTTTTGCATAAGCTCATATCTGAACACAACGTCTTTACACAGCTTGCCCTTTTCCCACGTGCCAAGCACTATGATAACATCTGTGGTGAGCGGATATATGACAGGCTCATCCGCTGCCGGATATTTGAGAGAATGGTGCTTTGCTCCATCTGCTTCGATTATAACATAATCTAACGCCTGTGGCATGTCTTTAATCAGTTTATCAAGCAAATCATACGGCAGTCCGCACATTTTTGGCTTTGACTGTTCTGATATTTTCTGCCCCGCCATGCAATATCCATCTTTTATTATTTTATCCCTTAACGCAAAAAAATCGCAGGATAGGTCAGTGTCAGCTTCGACATACATGTGCGTTGTTGTTGTGACAAGCACACCTTTTCCTCTCCTGTGATATTCCCTTGCAAGCTTATGGACGAGTGTGGTCTTTCCACCTGCGCCCACTATTGAAATCACTTTTTCCATATATTTCCATACTTTCCCACAAACAATAAAGCCGCCGGTGTACTTAATGCACCGGACGGCTTTAAAATCCTAAGCGTTAATCATCCACACGCTTCACATCATCTTTTTCTTCCATATCCCACATATATGGTGCGTTCTTAGATTTCTTCGGCAAAATAATATTGAGAAGAATAGCGCAAAGTGAGCAAGGCACGATACCTGAACCGCCAAATATAAGCTGTACATAGTATGGCAGGTGTGATGTAGCACCTGTTGTAGCGCCAAGTCCGTAGCCTAAACCGATTGCAACTGAGATAATTGTAATCTCACGGCTGCCGATTGGCTCCTTTGTGATGAGCTCAATTCCGGAAATCAGGATAGAGGCAAACATCATAACCGCAGCTCCGCCGAGCACCGACTGAGGCATGATTGACATGAGAGCTCCAATTTTTGGGCAGAAGCCGCAAATGATGAGGAATATAGCTCCCATTGAAATAGCAAATCTATTGACAACCTTTGTCATTGAAACAAGACCTACATTCTGTGAGAATGAGGTATTTGGCAGTACTCCGAAAAGCGCTGCAAATGATGAACCAAGACCGTCACAGATAACACCGCCGGAAAGCTCTGAATCTGTAGCCTCTCTGTCCATTCCACCCTCCACACAGGCTGAGATATCGCCAACTGTCTCGATTGCAGTAACGATAAACATGATGCCAATTGGGATGATTGCATTGGCATGGAAGGAAATTCCCACATCTGAAAGCTTTCCAAAGCCTATAAAGCTTGGAACTGCTATCCATGCTGCATTTTTAACCTCGTCAAAGTTTACTACCCATGAATATGTGTATTTGACACCGTCAGCAGTCACACCTGTATGTGACATGGTAAGTGTCATAATGATTGCTACAACATATCCTGCCAGAATACCAAAAAGGATGGCAGATGATGAAAAAATACTGCGCGACGGTGCAAAATGCTTAAGAAGCACGATTACTATAAGTACAACCATTCCAAGAAAAAGGTTTGGCAGTGAGCCGTAATCATTTTTGCCTGTGCCACCGCAGAAGTAGTTGATTCCCACTCCAAGGAGTGAAAGTCCTATTGCTATAACAACTGAGCCTGTAACGATTGCAGGGAAAAACTTGCGTAAAGGCTTTAAGAAGGCTCCGAGTATGCCTTCGAAAATACCTCCTACAATGCAGGCTCCCATAATAGCTCCATATGCTATAACTCCGCCGCCACACGCTGCAACTGTATTATTTAATACTCCAAGAAAGCCCGAAGAGGTTCCCATAACGATAGGTACCTTTCCGCCGACCGGTCCGATGGAAAACATCTGTACTAATGTGACAATACCTGCGATAATCATGGCATTCTGTAAGAGAGCTGTTCTAAGCTCCGCAAAGCCTGCGTCCGCTGTGAGTCCACATGCTCCCATAACTATGATAAGAGGTGTAAGGTTTCCGATGAACATAGCCATAACATGCTGCAGTCCAAGCGGAATAGCCTGAGACAGAGGTATTCTGCCCTCAAACTGGTAAGGTGAAGAGTTTGTTGTCTTTTTCATTGGTTCCTCCAAATATTTATACTCTTATTTAATAAAATAATCACAAAATTATTTTACGAGCATAAGGCTATGCGGTCAATTTAGTATTACTTATAATATAATATCCATCTACTTATAAATACATGCTATTGAAATCCAGACATATCCATATCTTCGAGAGACATCTCAACCTTTACTTTCTGCGAGTCGATTATACCCTTGGAAAGTAAAACAACAGTTTCTACATGTCCGGTGTGAGCGAACTGGTCAAATGCCCGCACTTTTTGCAGCTCATATCCACCGTCTACTAAAATACGCAGATCTCTGGCAAGCGTAGCAGAATCACAACTCACATAGACAATCCGCTCCGGACGCATGGCAAGCATCGTGGACAAACACTGCTCATCGCACCCCTTCCGAGGCGGATCTACCACAATCACATCCGGATGGCGCATTCCCGCATCCAGATCGTCGCTGTTATAAAACTGCGGCAATACTTCCTCCGCTTTTCCCAAAAAAAACTCTGCATTCGTAATACCGTTTAATGCAGCATTAGTCTTTGCATCCTCGATCGCCTGAGGAACAATTTCCACTCCGTATACCTGCTTTGCCTTCTGGGATAAAAAGAGCGAAATCGTGCCGATCCCGCAATACAGATCCCAGACGGATTCTTTTCCGGTCAGCTTTGCATACTCCAGTGCTGTGCTGTAGAGTTTCTCTGTCTGTACCGGATTGACCTGATAAAACGACTGCGGAGAAATATGATAGGCAATCGCCGTATCTTCCACTGAAAAATCTCCGGTATTACGCAGATGAATATAATCCGTGATGTATGGCATGCCCCAGATACATTCCGTGTGTTTTCCAAGAATGACATTGGTGCGCTCGGTATTTACATTATAGGAAATGGAAGTCATCCCCGGCAGCACCGAAAGCCGCTCGATGAGAGTTTCTTTTTCCGGCAGCCGGTCTCCGTTAATAATCAGGCATACCATCACCTCTTCGGTGGTAAATCCATAGCGGATCAAAATATGGCGTACCAGTCCTGTTCCGGTAGTCTCATCGTAAGCCGGAATCTGCTTTAGCAGCATCCATTCCTTTACCGCCATAAGCACATCCTTATTTTCCTCTACCCCAAGCAGACAGTCTTCCACCGGAATGATGGCATGCGTACGTGCCGCATAAAATCCGGTCACAAGTTTTCCTTCTTTATCCAGTCCCACCGGAAACTGTGCCTTGTTGCGGTAGCGGAAAGGATGCTCCATCCCAACGATCGGCAAACATACCTGCTCTAACTCTTCTTTGGAAAATCCTCCAATCCTCTGCAGATTACTGCGCACCTTGTTTTCCTTGAATGCAAGCTGCTGCTCATAGGAAAGTGCCTGTATCTGACAGCCACCGCAGCGGCGGTGGAGCGGACATTGCGGTTCTACGCGGTATGGAGATGGTGTGATAATTTTCTCCACACGGGCATATCCATAATGTTTTTTCAGTTTTGTGGCACGGGCACGAATTTCATCTCCGATCAGCGCATCCTTGACGAAAAATGTCATCCCATCGTACTTTCCGATGCCTTCCCCGTCGACTCCCATATCTGTAATTTTCAAAGAAAATAAATCGTTTTTTTTCATCCTTTTAACCTGCGAAGTCGGAGTCAAAATATCTTTCGGCTCCGACTTTATCTCATCTTATTTGCTTGTCTTGCGTATATTTGTCTCCAGCAGACGGCTGTACCCCTGCCATTCAAGATTATTGTCCGGTACATTTGCCAGAATCTCCCGCATGGTTTCCATCTTTGCATCCACGTTGTCCGCGAAGCTCAAAGCCATCGCTTCAACCAGTGCCGGTTTCTTCGGAGATCCATACTCCAGTTCTCCGTGGTGCGCCAGAATGCAGTGCTTTAACTCATTTTCCAGAACCACCGGAAATCCCTCAATGGAACGGATTCCCTCGCCTACCCACTCGGCACCGATCATAATATGCCCAAGCAGCTGTCCTGCATCGGTATAATCATTTGCCGGAAACGACGACAACTCTTTTAATTTACCGATATCGTGGAAAATCGCCGCCGTAATCAGAAGATCCCGGTTCAAAAACGGATAATTCTGCGCAAAATAATTACAGTTTCTTGTCACGCTGACGGTATGTTCCAACAGCCCCCCGACAAATCCATGATGTACACTCTTTGCTGCCGAATGAAATTTAAACCGGTCCGCAAATGTTTGATTGTCGAAAAATCTGTGCAGCAGCTGGTTCAGGTAAGGATTTTTCACAGAATCAATATATCCTGTCAATTCGGCATACATCTCCTCCACATCCTTGTCCGTACAAGGAAGATACTCCTTAGGATCAATGTCCTCCTCTGAAACACGGCGTGCACGCCGGATCGACATCTGCAGATTTCCCTGAAAGCTGGTGACATCTCCCGTAACCGCCACATAATCCAGCGCGTCAAACTCATCAATTCCCACAGAACCCGGATCCCAGATCTTGGCATCAATCGTTCCTGTTTTATCCTGCAGGATCACATTGTCGTATGCTTTTCCGGCTTTGGTCAGTGCCGCCTGTTTGAATTTACACAGATATACTTCATTTACTTTTTCTCCTTCTCGGAGAGATTCAATATATTTCATAATAACTCCTTATGTCCAATTTTACTGCAAAACCCCTGCTTTTAATTTACAGGTAATCTTTTTATACCCCTTAGTACCTTCCCGCATAACCGTAACCGAATAGGTTTCTTTCGGTGTCAGCTGCAACAGCACCTCCCGGAATTGCTCTGCACTTACAACCTCCTGGCCTGCAACGGAACGGATCACATCCCCGCTCTGCAGTCCCGCATCCATGGCAGGCGAATCCATCTCGACTTTTTTGATATATACGCCCTTCGGAATATCGTATTTCTGCGCAATATGCTGGGTAACCGTAGAAATGTGCACACCAAAATACGGCACCTCTTTGTCCGCAAATAATAGATCAATCACTGGCATCAGTTCTGATATTTCCACTGCAGTGAGCGTATTTGCAGAAGCCGCACTATAGCTTTGCATCACAACACCGACAAGTTCGCCATCCATGTTGATCAGCACACCGCTTCCATTTTCACTGGCAACAATATCTGTCGTGTATACACTGTAATTATTGTCCGGGGTGGAAATTTCATTGTTGGTCGCCGTAATGGTTCCGGTCAGGATCGAATAATTCGTTCCAAGCGGACTGCCGAGGGCAATCACAATACTTCCCTTATGTATGGTGTTTAAACCAGCTGTTTTCATCACGGTGATGGCATTCCTCGTGGAATCTTCCAGATCCTCCAGATCCACGGTAAGTGCCGCAAGACCGGTATTCCCATCGTATCCGACCAGCTTTGCCTCTGCCACCGCATCATTTACAAAGGTAACTTTGATCTTTGCAGCATCTTTAATCGTTTTTTTCTCCGTAAGAATCCAGAGTTTACCTCCACTTTCTCCAATGATCGTGCCACAGCCCTGACCTTCCCGTTCATAAGAGTTGTTAAACCAGTCCGTATCACTGACCACCCCCGTGATCGTAACGATGGACTTATTTGCCGTATTTCCAATGGCGTACAGCTCTGTCTGAATCTGTTGGTAATCGTCCAGCGTCATCGGCTGTCTCTCTTCCGGAGTCTGTGTCTCCTCCTTTTCCTCAGACCCCTGCTCCGTTTCTTCCACCGATGCCTGCTGTGAATCCTGTGCTCCGGTATCCGGCACAGAACCTTCCTCCTGCCGCAGAACCGGAATCATAAAAAGCAGCACCAGACACACAGCCAGCGCAAATACACCCCCACAGGCAGCAGATTCCCCCAACCGGACCCACATACGTTTATAATTCTTTGGTTTGTCCTTAATCTGTTCTCTGACAAACGCATTCTTTGGTTGCTGTTTATCACTCATAACCACTATTATATTCGCATTTCCATGCACTTGCAACAATCACATTATTTTTCTTTTCCAAAATGACACTTTGCGTTATAATACAAGAGAGAATACTATATAAAAAGGAATATCACTATGAATCAGAAAGTTTATCATACACTTGAATATTATAAAATACTGGAGCGTCTGGCAGATTATGCCAGCTGTGAAGAGGCAAAAGACCGCTGTCACAAACTGGTTCCCCTGACCGATCCTGCGGAAATTGCACATCTGCAGGAAACTACGGCAGACGCACTCAGCCGCCTGTACCGTGGAAGCGGCATCAGTTTTTCCGGTGTTCACAATGTCAATGCTTCCCTGAAGCGTCTCGATATCGGTGGCACCTTAAATACCACAGAACTCCTTATGATCTGTTCTCTGTTGGAAGTTGCCAAGCGGGTCAAAGCATACGACCGAAGCGACCGCAACGATGAAAAAACAGATTCCCTGTCACCGCTTTTTTCACAGATCCAGCCGCTTTCTCCCCTTTTGGATGAAATCCGCCGCTGTGTTGTCGGGGAAGACGAAATTGCAGACGACGCCTCTGCGGCACTTTCTAAAATCCGTAAATCCATCCGGGGGATGAACGACCGCATTCACGCACAGCTGACTGGTCTTATGAACAACACAACCACCCGCAGCTATCTGCAGGATGCTGTGATTACCATGCGTGACGGCCGCTACTGTCTGCCGGTTCGTGCCGAATCCAAAACCTCGGTTCCCGGTATGGTACATGACCAGTCCTCAAGCGGTTCTACCTTATTTATTGAACCAATGGCTGTCGTCAATTTAAATAACGAACTTAAGGAACTGTTTTTAAAAGAGCAGGAAGAAATTGACCGCATTTTAGCAGATCTTTCCAACCGTGTGGCAGAAAACGCAAACGGAATCCGTCAGGATTATACTGTTCTTGCGGAACTGGATTTTATTTTTGCCAAAGCCGAACTTGCCAAAAGTTACAACGGTGTTGCCCCTGTCTTTAATGAAGAGGGACGGATTAACATCCGCAAAGGCCGCCACCCACTCTTAGATCCTAAGAAAGTGGTTCCGATTGATGTACGTCTCGGTGCGGATTTCCGGCAGCTGATCGTGACCGGTCCAAACACCGGTGGTAAAACCGTCTCTTTAAAAACAGTGGGACTGCTGACTCTGATGGGACAGTCCGGTCTGCACATTCCGGCCGGAGATCGCTCGGAACTTGCCATTTTTCACGAAATTTTTGCAGATATCGGAGATGAACAGAGTATTGAGCAAAGCCTGAGTACGTTTTCTTCCCACATGACCAATATCGTCCGCATTTTACAAAAGGCGGATGACCAGAGCCTGTGTCTGTTTGACGAACTCTGCGCCGGTACCGATCCGACCGAAGGTGCCGCACTTGCCATCTCCATCTTAAACAAACTGCACCAGTATGGAGCGGTCACCATGGCTACCACGCATTACAGTGAATTGAAAGTTTATGCGCTCTCCACAGAAGGTGTTGAAAATGCCTGCTGTGAATTTGATGTCGATACGCTCAGTCCTACCTACCGTCTGCTGATCGGTATTCCGGGAAAAAGTAATGCGTTTGCCATCAGTTCCAAACTCGGACTGGCAGAAAATATCATTGAAGATGCCAAAGGCCGCCTGAGTGAGCGCGACGTCAATTTCGAAGATATGCTTGCCAATCTGGAACAGAGCCGTATCACCATTGAAAAAGAACAGCTGGAAATCCAGAAATACAAAGCAGAAATTGAAGATTTAAAGAAGAAACTGACCGCAAAAAATGAACGTCTGGACAACAGCCGTGACGAGATCCTGCGCAAAGCCAATGAAGAAGCCGTACAGATTCTCAAAGAAGCCAAAGACCTTGCCGATGAGACCATCCGCAATTTCAACAAGTACGGACAGGGACAGGCGCCTATGTCCAAAATGGAAAAAGAACGCAGCCGTGTACGTGACAAAATGAGTGCCAGTGAAAAAGCACTCTCCATGAAGAAAAAGGAAACGGTCAACCACAAAGTACCTAAAAAGCTGCGCATCGGTGATTCCGTGCGTGTACTGTCCATGAACTTAAAGGGAACCGTGCACACACTGCCAAACGCCAAAGGGGATCTGTATGTCCAGATGGGAATCTTACGTTCCCTGGTCAACATCAAAGATCTGGTACTGATTGATGAAGATGCCTCTCCGGCAGCAAAAAAATACGGCGGTACTTCTTCCGGAAAAATAAAAATGAGCAAAGCGGCATCCATTTCTACAGAGATCAATCTGATTGGTATGACGGTAGACGAAGCCATTGCCCATCTGGATAAATATCTTGATGATGCCTATGTGGCTCATCTGCCATCCGTCCGGATCGTTCACGGAAAAGGAACCGGTGCACTGCGCAATGCCGTACAGGCACATCTGAAAAACCAGCGGTACGTGAAATCTTACCGGATGGGAGAGCCGTCTGAGGGCGGTGCCGGTGTGACCATTGCTGCTTTTGATGTTTAAATACCTATTGATTTTTTATAATAAGGAGGGATTTCCATGTCCAAACAGAAAATACTGATTGTGGACGATGACAATAATATTGCAGAACTTATTTCCCTGTATCTGACCAAGGAATGCTATGATACCAAAATCGTCAATGACGGGGAAGAAGCCCTGCACGCATTTGAACACTATAACCCTAACCTGATCCTGCTTGATCTGATGCTTCCGGGCATTGACGGCTATCAGGTCTGTCGGGAAATCCGTACCAAAAGCAACGTTCCGATCATCATGCTTTCCGCCAAAGGCGAAATCTTTGATAAAGTACTCGGACTAGAGCTCGGTGCGGATGATTACATATTAAAGCCATTTGATTCCAAGGAACTGGTAGCACGCGTCAAAGCGGTTCTCCGCCGTTTCCAGCCTGCCAAAACCGAGTCCGTTGTAGAATTAAAATGTGTGGAATATCCGGATCTGACCGTCAATCTGTCCAATTATTCGGTCATGTACAATGGGCATCCGATTGACATGCCTCCAAAAGAACTGGAACTGTTATATTTCCTTGCAGCTTCTCCCAACCAGGTGTTTACCCGCGAACAGCTGCTGGATCACATCTGGGGATATGAATACATCGGGGATACCCGCACAGTAGATGTCCACGTCAAACGTCTCCGGGAAAAGATCAAAGACCATGAAACCTGGTCGATCGCAACTGTCTGGGGAATCGGTTACAAATTTGAGGTAAAAGGATGAAAAAAACACTGATCCCCAAACTCATTTTCGGCTATGTCCTGTTTGTGGCTCTCGGCTTTATCATCCTGTGTACGTTCACACAGCATGCGATCACGCATTATGCCGAAAACCGGGAGGCACAGCAGCTATACCGGGAATCTGTACAGATTGCATCTGGTTATGCTGACAATTATAATAAATACAGTTTTTCGTTGCAGGATTTTCAAAAACAGATGCAAAGTCTTGGCGAATATCTTTCTGCCCAAATCTGGATCATGGACAATCAGGGAAATATTCTTTTTGATTCTACCGATGAATCCGTCGGCAAAGATGCAGCAAATGCCAATTATAAAACGCTCAAAGGTTTCAACACTTCCGACTTTGGCAACCGTTATTATATGACCGGTAACTTTTACGGATCGTTTTCCGAAAAAAACCTTACGGTATTTTCTCCGATCACCAGCAATTACCGGATTCACAGTTATGTCATGATCCATAAGACCGTGTCCTCCATCACACAGAATGCAAACGGTTTTATGAACATTGTTTTTTATACCATTGAATTTGTTTTTCTGACAGCACTGTTCCTCCTTTTGCTGTTTGCACATGGATTTTACCGTCCACTGCATCGGCTGACAATCGTCTCCGAGAGTTATGCCAAAGGAAATTTTGAACCGCGCACACAGATCCACCGGAACGATGAACTGGGATATCTTGCCAACACCATGGATTATATGGCGAATGAACTGGACACACTCGAAGAAGACCAGAGAAAGTTTATCTCGAATGTTTCTCACGATTTCCGTTCTCCGCTGACATCAATCAAAGGATATATCGAAGCCATGTTAGACGGAACCATTCCACCGGAGCTACAGAATAAATATCTGAATATCATCCTGTTTGAAACCGAACGTCTGACCAAACTGACACAGGGAATTCTGGATCTGAACCGTTTTGGACAGCACCGGGGTATGATGCTTGACCTTACAGATTTCGATATCAACCGCATGATAAAGACGACCATCCTCACCTTTGAAGGAACCTGTTCTGCCAAAGGGCTTTCCTTTGATCTTGTCTTAACAGGACAAAAGTTATATGTTCACGGTGATATGAGCAAAATCCAGCAGGTTCTCTATAACCTGATCGACAATGCCACAAAGTTTTCCCACAATGATGCATCAATCAAGATTGAAACAAGCATCAAAAATGAAAAAGTTCTTATTTCCGTGAAAGATTCCGGAATCGGAATTCCTGCAGAAAGTATCAAAAAAATCTGGGACCGCTTTTATAAAACGGACCTTTCCCGGGGAAAAGATAAACGGGGAACCGGTCTGGGACTTGCTATTGTAAAAGAAATTATTCAGGCACACAATGAACATATCAACGTCATCAGCACCGAAGGAGTGGGAACAGAGTTCATCTTTACCCTGCCACTCGCAAAAAAAGAAGTACAGTCATAACTGACCGTACTTCTTTTTTCAGTCAATGGTAAGTTCCTGATCCTTCCGGTCATACACACTGCGATACATCTTTGTATCTATGCTTTCCTTATCCAGAGACCATTTATTTTCTTCTTCCATGGCATCTTCCCGCAGCAGATCCGTTTCAAACCGATACCCTTCCGTTGTCACAGCCCGCAGATAGATACGCAGTTGTTTCCGCGAAGGGGTTTGTCCTTCCTGTGCCTGCGTCTGTTCTACGTCTTCTTTCTGCTGCTGTGGCTTCTCATATACCATCCTGCAGGTAACGGTACCGGAACCTGAATCAACGATAGATCCTTCCGAATTCTCCTCCACCGCCTGTTCTGTCGTCACCAGATCCTTATCGTCCTTTGATGACTCCTGTTTTTCCTCTAGCAGATTCTGCATCAGATCCTGCGTCCAGATTTCCTCTCCATCCAGGGATGCTGCTATTTCAAAACTTTTAAAATGATACATTGCAACATTATCAAGCGTATAGGTACACTTTCCTTTCAGAGAAAGTTTTCCGTCCTTTAATGCCGGCGTTCCATCTAAAGTTCCCGATAAAACCTGATCAAATTTTCCGCTGACACCATCAAAGTCTTCCACCACTTCCGTTGTCTTCTTTTTTCCGTTTGCAAGAAGGAACGTGACATTTCCGTTGAATGTTTTGTTAAGCGGAAGTGTGATATTTCCTTTGAACATGTAACCGTCTGCTTTCAGCGGACATTCCGTTGTTCCGAAATAGATGCTCATCGTTGTATTATCGGTATACTCTTTCGGAATCACGGAAACTTCCACCTTATACTCGTGACGGGCAAAATCCATATCCTTTACTTCTATGGAATAATCCTCGACCATACTGGCCTCTTCTTCGAGTGTTTTTTCAATGCTTGACTGCATTCCTCCTACATCCGAAAGAATGATGTTGGTCGTATCCTGCAGATAGGCAAGCTGGTTGGTCAGCTCACTGACTTTGCCATACATCAGAATTCCAAACACCAAAAGCAAAATAAGGATCAGTACAATGAGTATTTTTTTCCAGTTTGCTTTCCATTTTTTCATAGAAATTATTCTTCGCTATCCTCGCTCTTTACGATCGCAATACCAAGTTCTTCTAACTGTTTCTCATCCACAGAACCCGGTGCCTCAGACATCAGATCGGAAGCATCCTTTACCTTCGGGAATGCAATCACGTCACGGATGGAATCTGCATGTACCATGTGCATAATCATACGGTCTACACCGTAAGCCAGTCCTGCGTGTGGCGGCACACCATAGGAGAATGCATCCAGAAGGAATCCAAACTGCTCATGTGCGCGCTCCTTGGTAAATCCAAGCACCTCAAACATCTTTTCCTGAATGTCATCCTGATGAATACGGACAGAACCACCACCAAGTTCGGTACCGTTTAATACGATATCGTATGCCTTTGCGCGGACAGCACCCGGATCGCTGTCGATCTTATCCCAGTCCTCTTCCATCGGCATGGTAAATGGATGATGCATTGCCATAAAACGGTTCTCTTCATCGGACCACTCCAGAAGTGGGAATTCTGTTACCCACAGGAAATTGTACTTGTTCTCATCGATCAGTCCAAGTTCTTCTCCAAGCTGTAAACGAAGTGCGCCCAGTACGTTCCATACGATCTTATTTTTATCTGCTGCAAACAAAAGCAGATCGCCCGGCTTGCCGTTCATCTTTGCAACAAGTGCGTTTAACTCGTCTTCTGTCATAAACTTTGCGAAAGAAGACTTGTAAGTGCCATCTTCGTTAATGCACAGATAAGCAAGTCCCTTGGCACCGCAGCCCTTTGCATGCTCCACCAGCTTGTCAATCTTCTTACGCGGCATATGTCCCTGTCCCTCGACATTGATACCACGGACAGAACCACCGTTTTCCAGTGCACCGGTAAATACACCGAATCCACAGCCCTTTACGGTCTCGGATACATCGACCAGTTCCATACCGAAACGGGTATCCGGCTTGTCGGAACCGAAACGATCCATGGCTTCCTGCCACGGCATACGCTGTAGCGGAATCTGCACGTCCACACCGATGGCTTCCTTAAATACAAATTTTAACAGACGCTCGTTGACATCAATGACATCGTCGATATCAACAAAGGAAAGCTCCATATCTGCCTGTGTAAACTCCGGCTGACGGTCTGCACGCAGATCCTCGTCACGGAAGCAGCGGGCGATCTGGAAATACCGGTCATAGCCGGATGCCATCAGAAGCTGCTTGAACAGCTGCGGAGACTGTGGCAGTGCATAGAAATTTCCCGGATGCACACGGCTTGGCACAAGATAATCTCTGGCACCTTCCGGTGTAGACTTGCACAGGATCGGAGTCTCGATCTCTAAAAATCCCTCGTTTGCCATAAACTGACGCATCAGCCCGAGCACACGGCTTTTCAGCATTAAGTTCTTTTGAATGTCCGGTCTGCGCAGATCCAGATAACGGTATTTCAGACGAATATCTTCCTTGGTCTGGCTGTTCTCCTCAATTGCAAACGGAGGTGTCTGTGACTCAGATAAAATGCGAAGGCTGGTTGCGATCACTTCGATATCTCCAGTCTTTAAGTTTTCATTGACTGCTGCAGAACGCTTCTGTACCGTTCCTTCAACAGCCACTACATATTCACTTCTTAAAGTTCCTGCCTTTGCAAATCCCTCTGCTCCGACACTCTCCTCATCAAACACGATCTGTAACAGACCACTTCTGTCACGCAGGTCGATAAAAATCAGACTTCCTAAATTTCTTCTCTTCTGTACCCAGCCCATAACGGTTACTTTTTCACCGATGTTGGCACTGCTTACCTCGGTACATCTGTGGCTTCTGTGTAAGCCTTTCATTGATTCTGCCATGATTGTCTCCTTTATACTCTCCTTATTCTATTTGTTAAAAAACTCCTCAAATTCTTCGTATCCTTCTTTGGAAAGCTGCTCTTTCTGGAATTTCTTGTTCTTGTTCATGCGGACAACCAATACCTGCTGTCCGTTCTCGCGGGCTTCTTTTGCCTGTTTCATCACATCCACAAGTTTCTCTGCCGGATACTTCTTTTCTACTAAGTAAGCAACTCTCTTCGGACGCTCCGGAATTTTGAACCCGCTCTCCATCAGAAGCAGGATAATACGCTCAAATCCGATGGAAAAACCACATGCCGGCACATCGTTGCCTGTGAATTTTCCAATCATCTTGTCGTATCTTCCACCGCCGCCGCAGGCTGCACCAAGCTCCGGCATTGCGATCTCAAAAATAGTTCCGGTATAATAGCTCATGCCGCGCACGAGTGTTGGATCAAAGACCAGTGTGAACTCTGCATTCTTTGTCGCATTGACTGCCGTTGCGATCTCTGTCAGACTGTCTGCCACTTCCTGATCCAGGAAATCACCCAGCTTGTCCTTCAAGAATGCCACACCTTCCGCAACATCCTTGCGGTCTTTTAATAACTCAAACAGCTCTAAGTATTTGTCAATCGACTCTTTTGCATAGCCCTCTTCCTCGAGTTCTGCTGCCACACCTTCGAGACCGATCTTGTCCATCTTATCGAGGGTGATGAAAATGCTGTCATAATCCTTCTCTTCAAATCCGCTGTATGCTGCCATTGCCTTTAAAATCCGGCGCTCATTGATGCGGATCTCAAAATTCTTAAATCCGAGTCTGCCGATGGTGGTGGTTGTCGCAGTGATCAGCTCAATCTCTGCAAGATTACTCGGCTCACCTAAAATATCAATATCGCACTGGGTAAACTGACGGTAACGTCCACGCTGCGGACGGTCGGCTCTCCACACGCTTCCGATCTGCAGTGCCTTAAACGGTGTCGGCAGATCATTGGCATGGTTTGCATAGAAACGGGAAAGCGGAACGGTCAGATCGTAACGCATACCGAAATCGACCACATCCGCCTCTTCCTTTGCGGTCTCGAGATTTAACTTCTCGCCACGCTTTAATACTTTAAAGATCAATTTCTCGTTCTCGCCGCCCTGCTTGTTGGAAAGGTTTGCAATATTTTCCATGCATGGGGTTTCAATCGGCGTAAATCCAAAGCTGCGGTAGGTATCTTTGATCACGCTCGTCACATAATCACGGATTTCCATCTCTGCAGGTAATATATCTTTCATGCCGTTGACCGGCTTTTTGCTCAGTGCCATTTGATTTCCTCCATTTTTTCTCTTTTTATCCAGCATTTATTATACGTTTCGGGACCTGATACGTCAAGGATTGTTGCAAAATGCTTTTTCAATCAGACAACTGTGTGTTACAAGTTTACCTCTGAACAGTAACAGATCGTCCAAGAAAATGTCCGCACCCTCCCGTCACGAAATTGATCTGTTTCATCAGTTACTTTCTGATTATATTTTAAGGCAGATGTGAATGTTTCCATTTCACATCTGCCTTAATGCTGTTAATACCCATTTATTTTAATTCATCTTCCAGCAATACTGCTGCGTCCTTTACACAGTCAATGCATTCTCTCCTGACAACCCCATCTGCAATACCTTTGAGTTCTTTACAGATAACGGTACCATTTTGTTCTTTGAATCTGCTGATGATTCGTCTTGCACTCTGCATTGTTTTCTGCGGATTTTTATTGATCATACCCAATACATTTACTGCTCCGATGATTGCTCCGCATGTTGCTTCCATACTGCCACCCATGCCTACTGCAAATCCCTGTGTAAGATTTTTGACTGTTTCTTCATCCAACCCTGCCTGTTCGCAATACGTACATGCCACAGCCTGCGCACAGTTATAACCACACATTTTTCTTTGAACTGCCTCTTTTACTTTTGATTCCATCTTTTTCTTTCCTTTTCTTTTTGTAATTAGGAAGGGGATTTCATCCAGCTATTTTTCTGAGAACAACTGCTGCTTGCGCGCAATCATCTCATCAATCCTCTTCATATACAGCCCGACATCTTTGACATTCTCACACCGCTCGATCCGGTATGTGCCATCCGCATTCGGCTGCGGCCATACCCGTTTGGTAGATGCCCCTGCGCCACAGGCAACGATTGTCTGGCGTTCCTCCATGATTAACACGTTATACACCCCTGCCTTGCCCGGCTTGGCATATCCCACGTTTTCCATATTTCCCGCCATTCCTTTCTGACGGTACAGATAATACGGAGAGAGTCCCATCTGATGGCAGTATTCGGCACACAGATCCATGTGCTCCTGCGTATTGACCATCATCATGCTCTCATAGCGATCCTTGAAAATGTTTAACCGCGCCGCACGCTTGATGGCAAGTGAATGGATCGTGATATTATCCGGATCGAGTTCTTTTAAAATCTCCATCGTATTTCGCACATCCGAAAGATCCTCTTCCGGAAGCCCCATAATCAGATCCATGTTGATATTGTCAAATCCCAGTTTTCTTGCCATGCGAAAACTTTCTATCGTCTGTTCGACCGTATGATGACGTCCGATCAGATCGAGCGTTTTCTGCTTCATTGTCTGCGGATTGATGGATATACGGCTGATGCCATTCTTTCGCAGCACCAGAAGTTTTTCTTCCGTGATGGAATCCGGTCGTCCTGCTTCCACCGTAAATTCCAGACAATCTCCCAGATCAAAACTGCACCTGATCTTGCGGATCAGACGATCCAGCTGGTATGGCTCAAGTGTGGTCGGTGTCCCTCCCCCGATATAGATCGAGTTCAGTTTGCGATGATAATTCTTTGCGGCAACATAATCCAGTTCCTTTTCCAGTGCGTCCAGATATGCGTCAACCTGTGTTTTCCAGGCAGTCAGCGGATAGGAAGTAAACGAGCAGTACAGACAGGTGCTCGGGCAAAACGGTATGCCGATATACAGACTGTATCCATTCTTATAATCCAGCCGGGAAAGCAATGCCCGCTCACGCTCTGCAATGGCAATCGACAGATTGATTTTCTCATCGGATGCCAGATAGGTCTGTTTCATATAGGAAGCAATCTCTTCTTTTGTTTTTCCCGCATCAAGCATCTGCATCGGAATCTTCGTCGGACGGATACCGGTCAGTGTACCCCATGGCAGCGGCTGTCCCGTCTCTTCCTCCAGCAGGCGGTACAGATGTTCCTTCAATGCATTCTTTGTCTCTGTACGATTGGAAAAATCCACCGCAAAGGTGCGCCGCGCCGGACCATCCGGCGCGTCATCCCAGGCGATGGAAATTCTGTCATCCGCATAATCAATCAAAAAATGGGAACTCCCCGCTTCTTCCTGCTCCACAGAATGATTGGTACACGCCACATTTTTTTCGTCCGCATGCGCTTCTTTCGTATAGTAAAGCTCCACATCTTCTTTCGGGAAAAACGCTTTGATCAGCGAATGGATATCATATTCAAATTCTGTTCTGTTTAATGTTACGGTAATCATAAGTATGGATTGTACATCCTCTCGTTTTCAATGGTCGTTACATCGTTGTGTCCCGGATAAACGGTCGTGCGGTCTGGCAGTGTCATCAGCTTCTCCCTGATGGAACGAACGATATCTGACATGCTTCCGCCCGGAAAATCGGTACGTCCTACCGATGTGCAAAACAGTGTATCTCCGGAAAATACCACATTTTCGTATGGGAAATAGTAACAGCATCCCCCCGGTGTATGTCCCGGTGTGTGCAGTACCCGGATATGAAATCCTGCCAGATCCAGTTCCTGCTCATCCTTTAAATATATGTCCGCATGGAACACGTGGTGTTCCCCTGTCATGTGGCATAAATTCATCTCTTCATTTTCCAGCGTTTCTTTTTCCGTCTCATAGGCATAAACCGGAATCGAAAATTCTTTTGCCAGATCTGCTGCTCCGGTTGCATGATCAAAATGTCCATGTGTCAGCAGAATTGCCACCGGTGTACATCCTTCCTGACGCACACGCTCCGCCAGCTGCTTGGGACTGTAGCCCGGATCAATAATGATCAGTTCTTTTGTCTCATCATTGATTGCAAAATAGCAGTTGGTCTGTACCGGTCCTACCACATAGTGATTTATTTTTAATTTTGCCATTCTCTTCCTCCTGTCGGCGCAACCTTAGCCGGTCGTCCGCTCCACATCCATCACGCTCTCAATCTGTCGGATCTTTTCCACAATTTTTGTGATCTGTCCCCTGCCTTTTGTCTGGAAGGCCACATCAATTGTTGCGATCCCCTGCTTGCTGGTCTTCGAGTGAATCCCGGAAATATTGATCTCCGCCTCTGTAAATACTTTGGTAATATCCACAAGAAGTCCGGAACGGTCGTGACAGAAAATCTTGATTTCCGTATGATACTCGCCAAACTGTTCTTTGTCTGCACCCTCCTGCCACTCAGCTTCAATCAGGCGCACACGCTCCATATCGGACAAATGCAGAATATTGACACAGTCGGTACGGTGGATCGACACACCACGTCCGCGGGTGACAAATCCCACAATCTCATCTCCCGGAACCGGGCTGCAGCACTTACTGAAATGCACAGCCACATCATAAAGTCCCTTGACCACAATTCCGCTCTTGGAATGCTTTGGCATATCCTCCTGCTTATTCTCCCCAACAGCCGCAAGCACTTCCTGATCTGTCAGCGTAATCGGATGATCCTTGCGGTATTCATCGTACATACGGTTTACAATCTGGCTTTCTTTCAATCCTCCGTGTCCTACGGTTGCCAGACAGGAATTCCAGTCATGGAACCCGTATTTGCGGATAATCTTTCCCTGATATTCCGGCTTATTGATTTCTCCGAAATTGATTCCCTTTGCCTTGGCATAATTGTTAATCAGTTCCTTGCCGTGCAGAATATTTTCTTCTTTTAATTCGCTGCGGAACCACTGATTGATCTTGTTCTTGGCCTGTGTGCTCTTGACAATGGAAAGCCAGTCACGGCTCGGTCCCTTGGAGTTCTGGGAAGTGATGACCTCAATCCGGTCTCCGTTCTGGATCACATAGTCAATCGGCACCAGCTTGCCATTGACTTTGGCACCTACCATCTTATTTCCCACAGCAGAGTGAATGCTGTACGCAAAATCAATCGGTGTGGAACCGTTTGGCAGGTTCTTTACATCTCCGGACGGGGTAAAACAGAATACCGTATCGGAAAACAGATCCAGATCACTCTTTAAAAGTGTCATAAACTCTTTATTATCCGACATGTCACGCTGCCACTCAAGGATCTGACGCAGCCAGCTTAATTTTTCTTCTTCGGTTACGGTCGTGGAAGTGGTTACCCCATTGTTCACTTCCTTGTATTTCCAGTGCGCCGCAATACCGTATTCTGCGGTACGGTGCATCTCAAACGTACGGATCTGAATCTCAAACGGCTGTCCGCTCGGTCCGATCAGTGTCGTATGCAAAGACTGATACATATTCGGTTTTGGCATGGCAATATAGTCTTTGAAACGGCCCGGAATCGGTTTATATTTTTCGTGCATGATACCCAGAGCCGCATAGCAGTCTTTTACGGTATCCACAATGATACGGATGGCAAACAGATCATAAATCTGATCAATGGTCTTGTTCTGGTTCACCATCTTTTTATAAATGGAGAAAAAATGCTTGGCACGTCCGGAAATCTCCGCTTTGATGCCAGCCTCTTCAATTTCCCTGCGCACATCGACAACCAGTCCCTGTACATAGGCATCCCGCACATTTTTGCGCAGTGCAACCTTTTCCACCAGATCATAGTAAGCCTCCGGCTCCAGATATTTAAGAGAAAGATCTTCCAGTTCAATCTTGATCTTGCTGATACCAAGACGCTGCGCGATCGGGCAGTAAATCTCCTGTGTCTCACGGGCGATCCGCTGCTGTGCCTCCTTGGACTGGTATTTTAAGGTACGCATATTGTGCAGACGATCCGCCAGTTTGATCATAATGACACGGATATCTTTCGCCATCGCAAGAAACATCTTACGCAGATTCTCCGCCTGCATCTCCAACCGGTCTGCATTCTTGTCCTTCGGATTTTTAATATTATCCGTCAGATGCAGATGCTGCAGCTTGGTTACACCATCCACGAGAAGAAGGACTTCATCCCCGAATTCCTCCCGCATCTGTTCTTCGGTCATCACGGTATCTTCCAGCACATCATGCAACAGACCCGCAGCAATGGTTTCCTTGTCCAGTTCCAGCTCTGCCAGAATGATTGCCACACAGAGCGGATGGATAATATATGCCTCTCCGGATTTACGCACCTGTCCTTTGTGCGCCTCAAAAGCGACATGATATGCCTTTTCAATTAATGTGATATCCGTGGAGGGATGGTATTTCCGGATACTTGCAATCAGTTCGTCATACAAGTCCTCCGGCTTGGAAAATTCCTGAATTGGTTTAATGTTGTCGGAACCCGAATGATACTCGCGCTCAATTCGTTCCAGTTCTTCTGTAGAAATATCTGCCATGCGTTCACCTACTTTTTCCATATGCCATAATATAATAGATTATTATAATTTATAATTTTTCATATTGCAATGGTTTCCCCTAAGAAAACTCGTAGATATAGCGTTGTGTCCGGCTCCCGGAAACATCTGTATCCTCCAGATAGTAAAATCCCAGTTTCTGAAGAAGTGCCACAGAAGCCACATTCTTTTGATCCGTCAGGGCATTGACTCTGGGAAAATCCAGTTCTTCCCGGGCAAATGCAAGAATTGCCTGACACACTTCCGTGGCCAGTCCCTGTCCCTGTCTGTCCGGATCGATCAGATATCCCAGTTCCAGTTCCACGGCATCCGGAAATTCCCGGTGCTCGAGTCCTGCCCTGCCGATCAGTTCCCCGGAAGCTTTATCAAAAACCAGCCACATCCCATATCCATAGTATCCGTACATATTGGTAATATATGCCTGCTGATATTTTTTTTCTTTTTCCTTTGCAAACAATGGTTCAATAAATCCCGGAATCCTCTCTCCGTCTGCATCCAGACGCCATGTTACCCCTTCTTTCTGATACAGTTTTTCCAGGGCGGGAAGATCTTCCAGCGACAATTCCCGGATCACGCACCGTTTCGTGCGCGCAATCTCCCACGGCTGGCCATGGCATCTTTGAAAAATCCGCTCCAGAAATTCATCATCCACTTCCTCAAAACCTTCCATCACCATCCAGGCGCCCGCATAACTCTGTCCCGGAAATGCCGGATCTGCATAGGCAGCCACCGCCATATGCGCACGGACTGCCGCCTGAATCCCTGCATCTGTCGGCGTAATCAGGAGGACTTCCTCTGCATGAAGTTTCCACACAGCAAGCGCTTCTTCCGTTATGTTTTCCACCGGAAATGCCGGAAAGCCTGTGGACAATTGCAGAGGATTCCATTCTTTCTGTTGATAGACCAGTGCCTTTAATTTCATCCTGTCAAAAAAAGGCAGACTCTTTCGAATCTGCCTCTCCTTTCTAAATATTACACGGTTTCCGGTTCCGGATATTCTTCCCCGAAGGTATCCACAACAACTGTTTTCATCACCTGATCTTCCAGCGGACGATCACTGTAATCGGTAGCGGTCTCTGCAATGGCATCTACCACATCCTGTCCCTCGATAATCTTGCCGAACGCTGCATATGCGCCATCCAGATGCGGAGCGTCTTTGTGCATGATAAAGAACTGGCTTCCTGCGGAATCCGGCATCATGGAACGTGCCATGGAAAGCACGCCTGCGGTGTGGCGCAGATCATTTTTGACACCATTCTGTGCAAATTCTCCCTTGATTCCATATCCAGGGCCGCCCATACCGGTTCCTTGCGGATCTCCTCCCTGAATCATGAATCCTTTGATGACACGGTGGAAAATCAGTCCGTCATAAAATCCCTTTTTTACCAGACTGATAAAGTTATTTACAGTATTTGGTGCAACTTCCGGATACAGCTCTGCCTTCATCACTTTGCCGTCCGCCATTGTAAATGTAACTACTGGATTTGCCATAATATTTGTTCCTCTTCTTTCTTATATAAATTTATTTATTCTTTGGTCAGTGCCTCAACAACTTTTGGAAATTCCATAAAATGAGAAGCCTTAACCAGTACGGTATCTCCTTCTTTTACATATGCCAGAAGTTCTTCCGTCATCTCTTCACGGGTTTTCTTATAATGTACCTCACACTCTGGATTTGCTTTTGCCTCGCTGGCATATTCCTCCGCAAGTGTACCCGCACAGAACAATGCATCAATCCCGGAAGCGGCAACTGCCTTTCCGATACTTCTGTGAAGTTCCTTTTCCTCTGCTCCAAGTTCGCCCATATCGCCAAGCACCGCAATCCGTCTGCCCGACGTATGTGCCAGCACATCGATAGATGCTTTCATGGATACCGGATTTGCATTGTAACAGTCATCGATCACGGTCATTCCCTTTACATGCAGCAGATTGGTGCGCCCGGCAATGGTCTGCACAGATGCAATGCCCTGTGCAATCTCCCGGATGGAAAGTCCCAGCTGCAGTCCGACCGCAGTTCCTGCCAGCGCATTGTATACATTATGTTCACCCGGAATCGGAATCTTCGCATCGAAATCGCCCTGTGGCGTATGGATCTTTGCACACATTCCTTCGAGTCCATGATTTTCAATGTCTGTCGCATAAATATCTTTTTTGATATCAAATGCGGAATCCGCCCCCACTCCATAAAAAATTACCGGTTTTCCGTTTACCTCTTTTTTCGTGGAAAGCTTATCATCATCTCCATTTAAAATTACGGTTCCATCGACCTGCAGATGGTCAAACATTTCTGTCTTTGCCTGCAGAATTCCGTCTCTTGTACCAAGATTTTCCAGATGGCACAAACCAATATTTGTGATCACTCCGATATCCGGCCGTGCCATCGCTGCCAGACGGTGCATCTCTCCAAAATCGGAAATTCCCATTTCTAGTACCGCGACTTCGTGTTTTGCGCGAATCTTAAAAATAGTGAGCGGAAGTCCGATCTCATTGTTAAAGTTTCCCTCTGTCTTAAGCACTTTATACCGCTGTTCCAAAACGGAAGCTATCATTTCCTTGGTGCTTGTTTTTCCGACACTTCCCGTAATTCCAACCACTTTACAGGATAACTGTGTCCGGTAAAAGGCTGCAATTTTTTTCATCGCTTCTGTTGTGGAACTTACCAGAATATAGGGTCCCGTCTCTTCCGGCAGTGCATGATCCGAAAGCACTACCAGTGCTCCCTGTTCAAATACCTGCGGGATAAAATCATGACCATCCACCCGTGCCCCTTTGATCGGAATAAACAGATAATCTTTTTGTATCTGGCGGCTGTCGGTCACTGCTCCGGCAATTTCCTTCGTAACCAGGTTCCGGTCTCCGACAAACGTTCCCTCACATGCCGCTGCAATATTTTCAATTGTCATCCCCGGCATTTTATTTTCCAGTTCGTTTTTATAAAAACATCCAAACATGATTATCCCTCATACTTTTTCATGGAAATGGCAATCAGCTTCTCGCACAGCTCATTGAAATTGATTCCAATGACAGCAGCTTCCTGTGGCAGCAGACTTGTCGGTGTCATCCCCGGCAGAGTGTTTGCCTCCAGACAATACATATGATTATTTTCATCCAGCAGGAAATCTGAACGGGAATAGGTATCCAGTCCAATTACTTCGGCTACCTGCTCTGCATATTTACGCATCTGCGCAGAAACTTCTTCTGGCAGATCTGCCGGACAGGTCTCTACCGCACTGCCCGCTTTGTATTTATTCTTGTAATCGTAGAAGCCCTGAATCGGCGCAATCTCAATAACCGGAAGTGCCTTTCCTTCAATCACACCAACCGAGAATTCACGTCCCTTGACATATTCCTCAATGACCAGCTCATCTTCCCAGTGAAACGCTTCATCGAGTGCTTTCTTAAACTCTGCTGCATCTCTGACAATCGTCACACCGATACTGGACCCTCCGCAGCATGGCTTTACGACGCACGGAAGTGTCAGCGGAAGCTTTGTCACATCATCCTCACGATTCTCTTTTTTCATGGCAATGCCTCTCGGTGCAGGAATTCCCGCACTTGCAAACAGCTGTTTTGCCATACCTTTATTCATGGCAATCGCGCTGCTCAAATAATCACTTCCGGTATATTTTACACCAAGCAGATCAAAAGCTGCCTGTAGCTTTCCGTTCTCTCCGTTTTCTCCGTGCAGTGCCATAAACACGATATCTGCCATCTGGCACATACGGATTACATTCGGTCCGAAAAAGCATGGGGACTGATCCTTTCTGGAAGCTTTTACGGCTGCCAGATCCGGTGCTACCTCCGGGATGTCATCTACTTTTACGCTGATTTCATCCGCACGGTCAAAAATTCCGTCCAGATTTTCCTCTTTATCACTGTAACCCATGAACACATCCAGCAAGATCACCCGGTGTCCATTTTCTTTTAATGCAGAAGCAACCATGCTTCCTGTCTTAAATGACACATCCCGCTCTGTGCTGAGCCCGCCTGCTAATACTATGATATCCATGATCTGTTTTCCTCTTTTCCATTAATAATAATCCTTCGGATACCGGAACCTTTTTATTTTCCGGCATCAGACCTTTTGTATCATTATATACGTTTGCCCCTGACTAACACAAGATATTATTTTCTTTTAGACACTTTTTTAACAATATCCAGCACTTCTTGTACAGAAAAAAAGAGACTGCTCAGCACTACAGTCTCCTTTTGCACAAACTCCGGTAGGATTCCCCCTTTATTCTATTGCTGCCGGCAAAGCCGCTGCCCTGCGATTCTGTTCCATTTTCCGCACCAGCTCTGCCATGTATTCGAAAAACTTTCTCTCCAGATAGTTTTTCTCTGTGAGATAACTCCCATATTGATACAAAACATTTTTTAATTCTTCGGTTTCCGATAACTCCACTTCAAAAATAAACTGCCTTAACAGCTGCATGCGCTCGTCCTCTATGGAAAGAAGCCAGCTGGCAACCAGTTCTAAAAAATCTTCCCGCTCTATGAGGAACTGCACGTAGCGCCCAATTTTATTTTCTGTATAAATTTTCTTCTTCTCCTTTTTCTTTTGTTTTCCTACCCGAATTTGTATCAAAAACCAACCCCCAATGTCAGTTTCTATATGTAATCATATCTTATTACATATTTGATGTAAAGACGCGATTCGCGTATGCTTTTTACACAAAGTATTACTGTATAAATAATGCATTTTACACAAAAAAGGGCATCCAATGGATGCCCTCCGGTTTCTATGAACTAGCACTCCGGCTCGATCAGACCAAATGTATTTCCTTTTCTCTTGTATACGACATTGACCTCGTCTGTCTCTGCATTGCGGAATACGAAGAAATCGTGTCCGGTCAGTTCCATCTGCACACATGCATCCTCCGGATACATTGGCTTCATACCAAATCTCTTGGTACGCACGATCTTGATCTCCTCATCCTCATCTGCATCGCTGTCGATAAATGCTTCGTTGAAATTGTCTGCCACATTCATCTTCTTGGATGCAAGCTTGGTGCGGTACTTTCTAAGCTGACGCTCAATAACCTCCTCTACAAGATCAATAGAAACATACATATCATTGCTGCTCTGCTCTGAACGAATCACATGCCCCTTAATAGGAATCGTTACCTCAATCTTCTGGCGCTCCTTCTCCACGCTTAATGTAACAAATACATCGGTATCCGGTGCAAAAAACTTCTCCAGTTTGGAAAGCTTCTCCTCTACCGCTGCCTTCAGTCCCTCTGTCAGTTCGATATTTCTTCCGGTAATTGTAATTCTCATGATGCCCAACCCCTTTGCTGTGTATTTGATACAAGAAGTATCATGGTTTCATTATATCATAAGTACCAAAAAAAGCAACGAGTTTTATAAAATTTTATGCATATTTTATATTTTTATTGCAAATATCCATCCTTAACGATATCTGAAAGCTTCTCTGTCGGAACCGAAAATTCTACCAGACCCATATATCCAGGAGCCACCTCATACTTATCAAAGACAAACGTTAACTCTCCATTGTCGCTGATATAAAAATCCGCATCATCCTTAATCTGCTTAAAATCCCATTCCGATTGATCATCATCCAGAAAATATGCCTTACTGCTGTCCTTTTTCATCTGGGCACGCATCTGTTCTTTTATACTGTCAGAAATACGCTTTTTATAATCACTTCCCTCGTGGAATAAATCTTTCAGTGTAATCATCTTTCCGGTCTTCTTGTCAATATTGTATATCTTTGTAAAACTGTCCGAACCGCCCATGGCAATAACCGTATCCACGCGAAGACTAAACAGCCGCTCATTGTTTGTGACAATCCGGTAATCCGAAGTGATTTCCTCATGTCCTTCCTCTCCGTCACTGACAGCTGCCACATCTTTCTTGTACCTCTGAATGATTTTGTCCAAATATCCGGATACCGCTGCATTTAACTCCTTTGATTCTCTTGTCAGTGGTTTTCCATCTGTTCCGATGACTTTTACTTCCGGCACCCTGACCGTTGCTTCCATCTGCTTTTTTTCCTGCTTATCCGAATACGTGGTAAAATTCACGATTTTAACAATCGCACCAAGTACCGGCACCTGTTCCATTGCATTAGCCACTGTTGGACTGACATTGACACTGATGACCAGCACTGCAACTGCTGCCGCCACTGCTTCTGCCACGCGGACAAACGGAAGCAGGTGACCTTTCTTTTGATTCCGTTCACTTTTTCCGGCAAACGCTTTGCCGGATTCTTTTTTTTCTCCACACGCATCCTTTTTGCCGCGTTCCATACTTTGCAGCACACGTTCTTTTAATTCCGCCGGCACCTGAATGTTATCATATGCCTCTTTGATATCATCTAATCTGCTCATACCATCTCCGCCTCCACTTTTCCCCTTAATTTTTTCAGGCCGCGATAAAGCATTGATTTCACCGTATTCGGATTTTCATGCAGACAATCCGCAATTTCGCGGATTGTCCACTCTTCAAAAACTTTCAGCATGATCACCTTACGCTCTTTTTCCTCGAGCGTATCAAGCGCAACCATGATATCCGTGTCCTCATAGCGATCCTCCTGTCCTTCCTCCTGAACCTGATCATCGCTCACGAACCTTGACTGACGCCGGGTTGCATCTACCGCCGTGTTAATCACAATACGCCACAGCCATGTTTTGATATATTTTTTCTCTTTGATCTGACTTGCATTTTTCATGGCTTTGTATACGCTCTCCTGCACAACGTCCATAGCGTCCTGCTCATTTTTCACGTATGAAAATGCAAGCCGGTAAAGCTTTTCATAAGAAGCCAGGATTTCCTGTTCGACAGCTTTACTTATATCCGGATATTTCATGCTCTCTTTTGCCCCTTTCTGTTTATTAGACGTTCGGATGTCCGGAAAAGTTTCAGATTATCTTCTTAAATTACAAATTAAAGTGCAAAAATGCTTTACCAATTTACACACATATGTTTTAATAAAATAAATCTATATGGAAGGGGTGTTTTTTATATCATTTTATGAAACTATGCTTTTGCAACAGAAACAGCTGCAGCAAAAGCTGACAGACATTCAAAAACAGTTACAACAGCTTCCCGAAGGGAAACTGATCTGCACCAGATGTGGTAATCGAACCAAATGGTATCGCAGTGATGGGCATACCAAAACCTATATTCCCAAAGACCAGAAACCTTATGCCTCTCAGCTTGCTATCCGACGTTATCTTCTGGAAAAGCAAAAGGAATATCAAACTAATTTAGATGCTTTAGCTTATTATTTCCGTCATGACAGTTATAACAGTGGCAAAGCAGAACAATTACTCACTTATGATAGTGCTTATCATTCACTGCTGGCAGAACATTTTCAGCCAGTATCCCAGGAACTTCAAACCTGGGAATCATCTCCATATAACAAAAACAAAAATTATCCGGAACAATTAAAACATAAAACATGCAAAAATGAATTTATGCGTTCCAAATCAGAAGCTATGATTGCCATGAGCCTTTATGTTCAAAAAATTCCTTATCGCTATGAGTGTGAATTAAAACTCGGCAGCATTACACTTTTCCCCGATTTTACGATTCGTCACCCTGAAACCGGAGAAATATTTTATTGGGAACACTTTGGAATGATGGATAAATCCGAGTATGTGAAAAATGCATCAGATAAAATTTCTTTGTATATGAAATATGGGATTTATCCAAATGATAAACTGCTTGTGTCCTATGAAACGCAAAAGCAGCCACTTTCCACTGAGCAGATCCAGCGACTATTACAATTTCATTTCGACTGCCAGTTTCAATAACAAATTATTTCTAAAGGTACTGTCGCATTGGGGCATATCAATAGCAACTGAAAATCGGTAATTCATTTCTATCTTTTGCAACATTATCTATATTTGAAGGCACGCTGGTATCTATAGTATTAAAATTACTTGCTCAGGTGACATTTTTGCCTTATTTCACGCTTCAAATCAGATATTTGTCACCTATAGTCTAAAATCACATCAAAAGATACCGCTTTTTGTCCAAAAGCGGTATCTTTTGATGAATTTTTCTAATATAGAGACTAAACGGTATCCTGCTCATCAATTTTTTTACTATAGAGACCACCGTGGTATCTTTTTTCATGTTTTTACTTCTATAGAGACCGCCGTGGTATCTTTTTCATGTTTTTGCTTCTATAGAGACTACCGTGGTATCCTTTTCATGTTTTTACTTCTATAGAAACCACCATGGTATCCTTTTCCATGTTTTTGCTTCTATAAGAGACCACGCAATATCTTACATCATATTTCTGCCTATAGAAACCATGTCTCTAGCCTTCCAGCTCCTCAAGCTGCTGGGAAAGTTCCTCCCAGTTTTCCATATCTGCCATGATTTCTTCCTCCAACGCATCGATTTCGCCCTGAATCTCTGTCAGCTTGGAATAGCTGGACTGATATTCCGGCCGCAGCAGTTCCTGTTTTAAAGCGTCCAGCTTCTCCTCTTTGACTGCCAGTTCTTCCTCGGCCTTCTTCACTTTTTTTTCAATTTTCGAGCGCTCCTTGCCCGGATTGTAATACGCTTTCTTACCACCGGTTTCCTGTGTGCCTTTGCTCTGCTGAATGCCACCGTTCTGGCTGATTGCACCGCCTAACGCTGCAGGATTTTTACGATAATCATCCCCGGATTCTGCCGCTTCACGATCCAGTTTTTCCTGATATTCCTCGTAACCAAACTGATACAGATGTGTCGTGCCGTCCTCAAAAACAAGCAGACGGTTTGCTACCTTGCGCACAAAATACCGGTCATGCGATACGAAGATCAGCGTGCCGGAGAAATCTTTTAACATACTCTCAAGCGTTTCTTTTCCCACAATATCCATATGGTTGGTTGGCTCATCCAGCACCAGCACATTCGGTCGACGCTTTAAGATCTTACACAGTGCCAGACGCACCTTCTCCCCACCGGAAAGCATATCAATATTTTTAAATACATCCTCCCCGGTAAACATAAAGGCGCCGAGCGCATTCCGCGCTTCTGTCTCGGTCAGATTCGGGAACTCATCCCAGAAATCATCCAGCACCGTCTTCCGGCTCGAATACATCGCCATCTGCTGGTCAAAATAACCAATCTGCACATTTGTTCCAAAATTGTACTCTCCGGACAGCGGGGCAAGCTGTCCCACCAGGGTTTTTAAAAGTGTCGATTTCCCCAGACCATTTCCACCGAGGATTCCCAGCTTTTCCCCTTTTTTCAGATCAAAACTGACCGTAGAAAGCGGATGGTCATATCCAATCGCAAGGTTTGTCACCAAAAGCACATCGTTTCCGGTTTCTTTGTCCGGCTGGAAATTTGCATGGAATGTCCGGGTATCAAAACGATCCGGAGCTTCGAGTTTTACCATATGTTCAATGGCTTTCTCCTTGGAATGCGCCATGGACACCTTGGTTGGTTTATTTTTAAACCGGTCAACAATGCGCTGCAATCGTGCAATTTCTTTCTGCTGCGCATTGTAATCTTTCATCATCTTATTGTAGTTTTCTTTTTTCCGCTCCATGAAATTGGAGTAATTGCCCGGATAACGGGTCGCTGTGCCGTACTCAATCTCGTACACCACGTCCACCACATTGTCCAGAAACATACGGTCATGTGATACCACGACCACAGCCTTCGGATAATTTTTCAGATACGTCTCCAGCCACTCGATCGTTGTGATATCCAGATGGTTCGTCGGCTCATCCAGAAGCAGAATATCCGGCTTGCTCAACAGCAGCTTGATGAAGGCAATCTTTGTCTGCTGTCCACCGGAAAACTCGGACAGCGGTTTCTTTCGCTCTTCCTCGGAAAAGCCGAACTTACGGATGATTACATCATACTCTTTTTCAAAATAGTATCCGCCGTCTTCCTTGAATTTTTCTTCCATTGCGGTATAACGTGTCACGGCCTCTTCGGAATAATCAGTCTCAAGTGCCTGTGCCGCAGCTTCCAGTTCTTTTTTCCGGCGCTCCATCGGAGCAAAGACTTTACGCACTTCCTGCTCAAGCGTAACGGAAGGATCTTCAAACGCAATCTGTTTTAAGTAACCGATCTGCGGATTGCCTGCTTTTGCAATAAAAATATCCTCATCACTGTCTCTTTTGTCCAGCTCCACATCCCCGTGGATCAGCTTTAAGAGCGTGGTTTTGCCGCAGCCGTTCCGCCCGACGACTGCAATTTTTTCCGTATTTCTTATTTCAAAATTGATGTCATGCAGAATCTCTTCATCGGCAAAAGAGACTGCTCCATGGCAGATCTGATATAACATGTTTTCTCCTTTTATTTAAATGCATCCGGCTGGGAAGCAAGATAGCTGACAAACTGCTCTGCCGTACGTCCGGAAATGCCTCCATGACTCAATTCCCACTTGTTGGCCTCTGCACGGAGTTGTTCATCCGGTAAGGTAACCCCTGCTCGTCTTGCCAAATGCAAAACAATATCAAAGTATTCTTTCTGTGTCGGCTTCGAGTAATTAATGGTCACACCAAAGCGGTTCACCAGAGAAAGTTTCTCTTCAACCGTATCGGAATGGTGACGATCATTGGAATTATCCTGATCGTTTCGGTCATTCCAGCTCTCTTTGATCAGATGCCGCCGGTTGGAAGTTGCATAAATCAGAATATTTTCCGGTTTGGTTTCCACACCGCCCTCGATAACAGCTTTTAAGAACTTATACTCAATCTCAAATTCCTCGAAAGAAAGATCATCCATATAGATGATAAAACGATAGTTTCGGTTTTTGATCTCTGCAATGATTTCAGACAGATACTTAAACTGATGCTTGTAGATTTCAATCATACGCAGGCCGTCTTTGTAATACTGGTTGACAATGGCTTTGATACTGGTAGATTTACCGGTACCACTGTCACCAAACAGCAATACATTGTTTGCTTTCTTTCCCTGTACAAACGCTTCCGTATTGTCTACCAGCTTCTTTTTCTGAATCTCATATCCGACCAGATCGTCCAGCATAACGGTATCCATATTGTTGATTGCACGGAATGTAAAGTTTCCCTGCGGTGTATCATCAATCCGGAATGCTTTGTTGAGACCAAACATTCCAACACCGTAGTCTTTATAAAAACCAGTCACTGCATCAAAGAATTCTTTTTCATCCTTTGCCGCCTCCAGTTTTTTGCTTAAAGAGCGGACTTTTTCGCTGACATTTTTGTTGTACATCAGATCCTTTTTATGGATGGCCTTATAATTGGAAATCTGGCTGAAACAGTTGATTCCCAGATCTTTTTCGATTGGTCCGAAATCATAGTCAAACAAATCTTTAAAAATACGGAAATCATTTTCCACCAGTTCATTGACACTTCCATCGCTGGCTCCCACCTTTTCACAGGTCATGCTGAAAGGATTTTCACTCATCATAAGGAAAAATGTCAGATAATTATGCCACAGATTATCATCAAATCCATAATCTGTTGCCACTTTTAAAATCCGTTTTACCTGCGTATTGATATCGCGGACAAGTCCGGTTTTATTATATTCACCGGTCTCATATTTCCCGAATACTTCTCCCATCTGTGCAAGAATTGAATCCTCGTCCAAATCTCCATACATCAGTAACTGTGATATTTCCTGATACATTGTATCTCGCCTCTTTCTTTTCTCTTCCTATTTATTTTACCTATATTACACGAAAAAAGGGACTTTGTAAACCAAAGTCCCCTGTATGCAGCTAAAAAGCTACTGTGATCGTTGTTCCTTTTCCCGGCTCACTTTCCAAATGAAGTACCGCATCATGCAGTTCCACAATATGCTTGACGATAGCAAGTCCCAGTCCCGTACCACCGGTCTGTTTGGATCTGCTTTTATCAACACGGTAAAACCGCTCAAAAATACGTTCCTGCTGGTCTTTTGGAATCCCGATACCATTGTCTGACACAGAAAGCATCGGCTGTCCTTTTTCATAGTACACACGCACGTGCACCTCACCACCTTCATTATTATAACGGATCGCATTCTGACACAGATTTTCCACAAGTTCCGAAATCATGCCCCTATCTGCCCGCAACATACAGGACACGCCTTCATAATACAGCGTTACATTCCGTTTCTGTGCATTCATCTGCAGATTTTTCACACAGGTACCGGCTACCTCATCCAGATCTACCTGTTCAAAACACAGCAGATTATCTTCACCGCTGTCCAGCTCGGAAAGCCGGATGATATCATTGATAAGAGAAAGCAGCCGTGTCGCATTCTGCTGGATTTCAAGTGCAAAGCGGGTCTCCTGCTCCGGATCTACCATATGGTTTTCGATCAGCTCCGCATATCCGGAAATTGCAGTAAGCGGTGTCTTCAGTTCATGGGAAACATTTGCCGTGAAATCCTGCCGTACTTTTGCTGCCATCAGGATATTTTCATGCTGTTTACGAATCGTATTTACAAATGGCACAAGTTCTTTGTATACAGGTTCTTCTATGGTATCTTCCATGTTTTCAGCAAGCCGTTCAATCGGATGCAGCAATTGTTTGGTCAAAAAATGTGCCAGGACAATACAGATGGAAACAATCAGTATCAGTATCAGCATCACAAATGGGGATGCCGCAAGGAACACACTGTAGACACTGCGTGCCTGTGTTGCCACACGGATAACCGTTCCATTTTCCAAACGGAGCGCATAATAGTAATTGTCCATCTGCATGGTATCCGACCGCCGGACACTTTCTCCCTCCCCCTGAAACAACGCCTTCTTTACTTCCGGGCGGTTTTTGTGGTTTGGAAGCTGTGAAATATCCAGATCATTATCAAAAAGTACCGTACCATCCTTTGCAATCCAGGTAACACGCAGGTCTTCCCCGACTTCATAATATTCGGAAAGTGAAACATTTGTATTGTCCGGATCATCAAACAATCCCGTGCCGGAAAGCAGTCTTGCATTGATCTGCAGATCCTTGCGCACCTGTCCCTGAAACAGTTTATAATAAATACCGGTCATACAGACCATGGTTACAATCACTGCAATACCTGCAATCAGAATCAGCCGTAAATTGATTCGTTTCTTCATAACAGCTCCTTACTCTATCACATATCCCACATTTCGAACGGTACGGATTTTGCTTCCCGCTTCTCCAAGCTTCTGCCGCAGTGTCTTGATATGCATATCAACGGTACGGGATTCCCCTTCAAATTCCGTTCCCCATACATGACGCATGATGACCTCTCTGGACAATACAACACTCGGATTGGTCATCAGCAGACGAAGCAGTTCATACTCCTTAAACGTCAGCTCTACCGGTTTGTCGTCTACAAAAACCATATGGCGTTCGTGATCCAGTGTAATATTTTCAACCTGCAGGATCTTGACATCCTCCGTCTCCGTCCGCCGCAAAAGTGCTTTTACTCTCGTAATCAGCTCCATAATAGAAAATGGTTTCTTAATATAATCATCCGCACCTTCATCCAGTCCTTTGATCATATCCATTTCTGCGGTCTTTGCTGTCACCATAATAATTGGCAGTTTCTTTGTTGCAGGATTTTTCCGCAGTTTACGCACGATATCATACCCACTCTCATCCGGAAGCATAACATCCAAAAGCACCAGATCCGGCATAATATCCTCCAGTTTTTTATAAAATGTAGTTGCCTTTTCAAATGCGCAGACCATATAATTGCTGTTTTTCAATGCAATTGTCTCAATCTCTCTGATATTTTCATCATCTTCTACGATATAAATCAATGCCATAACTTTTCCCTCTGTCTATCTTTATATATATCTCTGCAACATCAAGCAGGACGGCCATGCCTGCACAAGACCGCCCTCTCACACGTATTCTATCTGTTTCTTATCATAGCATACGACATGTAAAATCCAAAGTATCGTTTATGTAAAATTTATGTAAAATTCTATCCACTGTCAGGATTCTTTTATTTCTTTTTTATCATTCAATGCAAAGATAACCCATTCTGCAATATTGGTCGCGTGGTCTCCGATTCGTTCAAAATATTTTGCAACCATCAGCATATCCGCCGCCTGCTCGCCTTTTTCCGGATCATGCCGGATCAGTTCAATGATATCTGCCTTATTTTTATCAAACAGGTCATCTACAATATCATCATGCCTGATGACTTCCTGTGCCTTATTCATATCCTTTTCCACATATGCTTCGATGCTGCGGATCAACATAATTACGGTTTCACTCGCCATCTTTTTGATGTCATCCAGATTCAGCACATACGGTTCTTTTGAAAGCATGATTGTGATTTCCGAGATATCTGCTGCATGGTCTCCGATTCGTTCCATATCCGTTACCATCTTCATGGCTGCGGAAATCACACGCAGATCCCTTGCAACCGGTTGTTGCTGCATCAGCAGATTAAAACAGATGTTTTCAATTTTCTTCTGTTCATGATCCACATCAGAATCTGAATTCATGATTTTTTCTGCAAGCTGCGCATTCTGAGCTATCAATGCTTCTATTGCTTTCTGGATGGAATCCTCGATCATGGTTCCCATATACATCATTTCCTGATTGAGCAGTCTAAGCTGCTCGTCGAACTTTGAGCGCATTAACCAAACCTCCCTGTAATATAATCTTCTGTCCGTTTATCCTTCGGATAAGAAAAAATTGTTTTCGTATCGCCAAACTCAACCATTTCCCCTACAAGGAAAAATGCCGTATCATCCGATACACGCACTGCCTGCTGCATATTATGGGTAACAACAACTACCGTGTATTTCTTTTTCAGATCCTCCATCAATTCTTCAATCTTTGATGTGGAAATCGGATCCAGTGCAGATGTCGGCTCATCCATCAGCAGAACCTCAGGCTGTACGGCAAGTGCACGGGCAATACAGATACGCTGCTGCTGTCCACCGGAAAGACCCAGAGCGGATTTCTTTAAACGATCCTTGACCTCATCAAAAATAGCTGCTCCGCGCAGACTTTCTTCAACGATGGCATCCAGTTTTGACTTATCTTTCATTCCATGTACACGCGGACCATATGCAATGTTGTCATAAATACTCATCGGAAACGGGTTCGGCTGCTGAAACACCATGCCAATTCTTTTCCGAAGAACGGTTGTATCTACGCCTTCCGCATAGATATCCTCATCATCCAGTTTCACTTCTCCTGTGATTCTCACGCCATCCACCAGATCATTCATCCGGTTTAATGTTTTTAAGAATGTTGATTTTCCACATCCGGACGGTCCGATAAAAGCGGTCACGCAATTCTCACGAATATTCATGTTTACATCCTTGAGTGCATGGTTTTCACCGTAATACAGGTTCAGATCACGGACAGTAATTTTTGTTCGTTTTTCCATGTTTCTCTCCTCATCTGCAATGGTTTTCTCTCACTGCAATTATCCATTTCTTAGGATTTATGAATATTATAAAGAGAGATTGTAAAATGCACTGGACTGGGAATGTAAAATTTTTGCAAAATCAATGTAATGGATGTAAAGTTTCTTGATACGCCAAATTTGCAGGTTGATGTTTTAAATATAAGATTTCTCTAAGTGACGTAAGAAGGGGGGACATTTCTTCCTGTTGGTTGGAGAAAATATAATTGAAAGACATCCCGATAAATTAATTGATGATAAGGCCCGGTATCTATAGATGAAAAATTAAAGCCTAAGGTGACGTTTTCCCGAAATTTTAATGCTAGAAATCTGGACATGTCACCTATATGGTAAAAATTGCTTCTCCGGATACCGCTTTTTTCATAAAAGTGGTACCTGAAGAAGCAATTTTTGATCTATAGAGACTTTCCGGTATCTAAATATTAAATTTTCGGTATATAGGTACCACAACGGTATCTTTTACATGAATTTTATCGGCATAGAAACCACGACGATATCTTTCCGATGAATTTACCGGTCCATCTTTTCCACAAACATGAGCAGAAAACTGATCAGAAGCAGTCCGCTCGATACCCAGATCATATGATATCCAAACCGGATAGAGAGATTTCCTCCAATACCAGCCCCGAGTCCGAAAAATAAAATAATGCCAAAATAATACAGTGCCTTTTTTAATTTTTCTGTGTCATGGGTCTGCAGATAACCGGTAAATGCTTCTGTTCCACTACGAAGATTTCCGATGCACATTGTGCTTGCATAAGAATATCCGCTTACTTTCCGGAACGTCTGTACCTGCATTGCACATGCAAACGATACCAGTACGGTAGCCAGCAGATCCAGGTGTTTTGGCATGAATCCAACAAAAAACAGAATCACAATTTCCATCAAAAGCACACCCTGCCGCCAGTGCAGTTTCTTAGCATATTTAAAGATCACATGAATCTTCTCTGCAAAGAAAACGCCCGACGCAAATGCCAGAAGCGGTAATAAGTATCGTAACACATCCAGCCATTCTCCCATCATCAGGTGCGTACTCATCAAAACAATATTTCCCGTCTGTGCGTTGGAAAATACTTCCTCACGCGTAAAGTATGTATACGCATCCTGAAAACCTCCGGACAGTGCCAAAAACACACTTGTGACAAATGCTTCCGACATTTGGACGTCCGCATTTGTCTTAGGATTTCCTAGTTTCATCACTTCACATCCTTCTTTTTAATATATAAACTCTATATATTATAGTGTGCTTTTATACAAAATTCAACCTAAATTATAAGAATGACCGCATATGAATGCTTAATTCTTCTTCCTGTTTTATCAATTTCTTTGCAATATCCTTTGTTTCCTCATCTGCAGCCTGATACTGGTTCAGATAACGGCTTAAAGATTTTACTCCCATGTTACAGCCGTCCGTTATCAGATCTGCGATCGTTGCATCCGATTCATCCATGGCAAGTTTTACATTTGTTTTCATCCAGGACATTCCCTGTGCCATCGGATTTGGATCTTTTCCCGTATCGTGACATTGTTCGAGTTTATTCTGAATTTCTTCTTTCAGTTTTTCATGCCCTTCTTTACATATTTCCAGCAGTTTTTTTAATTTTTCATTGGTGGTTTTTTCGAGGACCTCCCCGATGGATGCCGTTCCCATCTTGATTCCCGCATCACATTCTCTCAATAATTTTATAGTATCCGGTTCCGTCATTTCTTCCTCCTTTATGAAATTGGTTTATTACGGTTTCCGTAATGATTGTCATTCATAAGTATTCCCGGATTTTCTGTTAAATATTTTCAGGCACCTTTTCTTACTATAAATTTCTCATTATATGTTGTTACGGCTTTCAGCCACCCGTTTGCTGCTTTTTTATCACCACTTGACTGGGCGAGGGCGTAACCGCTTACTAACAGGTCAAGGTAATACGTGTTGTACTCATCATTCAGGACACGTTTTTTGACCTCGTCCATTTCCCTGGTGACACCCTGGGCAAGTACCTCTTTTTTAAAACGGGAATTGCCCTGGTAAATACTCCGGAGTACCTGGGACCCGATCATGTTTTTGTTTGCGATATCCCTTTGCCCCTTCTGGGTACCGTAGTATCTTCGATCTCCAGCCATTACTGCCAGTTTTAACTGATCTCTTTCATGATCTCCTTTTGGTGGTCTTTGGTAAACTCGCTTAATTCGTAAGACCGGATTCTTTGATTTGCAAATACGGGAACTGCAAATCCGTTTTTAACCAGAACAGCCAGCCTGTTAATGACTGTCTTATTACTTACCGACAATTCTCTGCTGACCTCAATCGGAGTAAACTCTCCCCGATAGTTTCTAATCAGAAATTGCAACAGTTCTTTTTCTTTCCCCTTCAAGAACGATAAACTTCCGGCAATGTCTTCCTCTTCGGAAGCAAGCTGTAAATCGCAGACCTTTCCGGAATAGAGTTTTACCATCCGCAGGAAATAATTAATCCAGATCTCAGGATGTGGCGGGTTTTCTCTTCCAGAATAATACAATGCAGGAAGCCCCATCTGGATAGCTTCGTAATATTCATCAATATCGTATGCAAAATACTCCTCCAGAGATCCAATTCCATTAAAACCGTAGCCGTTCAAGTCCATAATATAACCGGATAACAGTCTTGCAGTTCTTCCATTGCCATCTTCAAACGGATGAATTGTCACTAATTGGTAATGTACAACAGCTGCTACTATCAGAGGGTGGTCATCCGTTGTATTTACATATTCCACCAATTCATCCAGAAGCTCCGGTATGTCGCAATATTCCGGTGGAATATAATCAGGATTTCCCGTCTTGGAATCATACACGGCAAACAGCACCCCGGGAGGCATGGATCCCCTGAGTCCGATTTTCTCCTTGGAAGCACCCTTTTCCACCAATTTCTGCACATCCAAAATAAGCTTTTGGGAAAATTTTTCTTTCTTGCTTACTTTTTCCTCAAGATAATTCAAAGCGAGAAAATAATTCCGCACTTCCTGCTCCGGTTTCAGATAATGCTTCCTTTCATCGCGCTCGATTACTTCATCTACCTGTTTTTCCGACAGCGGATTGCCTTCAATTTTGTTTGAAGCGTAAGAACTTTTTTTCTTCGAATTTTTACGAAGCCTGTTCATAACTGGTTTGGACAACTTCACGGATGATACCTTGTATCTGTTGTGCTCGATCTCTGTGATATAACTTAAAATCTCATTTGTTAATGTCACCTTCATCATATAGAAAAATCCTTCCTTTCAAATATTATTATACCCAAATGGAAGACTTTTTTCCATTAAAATTCCACTATTGTTTCACTATTTTTCACTATTTTTACACTATTTTTCATTAACCACATGTGCATACCCACCCCAGCTTCCTGCCACCAGAACACGGGTAGCTGGCGGGGCGCGAACCTCGCCATTCTTGAATTGGATTCCGGGGAAAAGATCGCGGTGAAACCATCTGAGATTAAGATTTTGGAAGAATAGCATTTGAAGGGAATATGTCAAGGAATTTTGTTTCTTGTTTTCCCATTCAATTTTTGGTACAATAAGTATGTAATCGAACAGAAGTACGGATGCGATTTTCCGATTGTTGACTGCCCTCTAGTATTACGAAAGAGAGGGTGATGCCCTATGAGTACATCAGAAGTATTAACTTTGCTGCTTGTAGTCTTCGCGGCACTGTCTTACATAGACAACCATAACAACAAAAAGAAATAGCATCCCACCGCCTAAAGTGAAGGATGCTATTTCATAGTATGAATTAACTGAGGGCAAATCGGAAATTGCTTCCGATCAGCTTCTAACTAGATTATAACGGAAGGCGCTTGAGAAATCAAGTGCCTTTCGCTCAATAAGGACTTCCTGATTCCTTACGCAGAATACAGCTTTCCAATTTCTTCCCACCACTCTTGCGGTATCTCCGGAATTTTCTCTTCATCTTCTGCAAAGGCAAGCGCCTGCAGGATATCCGACAATCCAATAAAAAACTTTCCCTTCTTGTCCCCGGCAACCGCAAAGGTATGCTCATCCTTCTGCAAGGAGAATCCGTCCAGGAATGCCTTTTCCAATGCTTCTTCTTTTCTGTTCATATGCTTTCCTTATATTTCCGGCACTAACTTATACGCCAGCTCCTGCAATCCCGGTTTCACAACTTTCTTTTCTGATGCCGTCAGATTTGGATACCGGTATTCGTTAATGTCTTGTTTCTGAACAATCCTCGTCTTATCTTTCTGAAATACTTTTCCATCTGGTCCAACCTGCCTGTCTTTTCTGTCTCTTGTTGATAATCTGACTGCGATTGTTACCTTTACGCTATCATCTTTGAAGTAATATTTTTGCTCGTGCTCCACAAAATCCAGCCGAAGATCCATCCATTTTCCTGTCTTTTCAACACACAGATACAGGATTTCCTTCCCTTCTTTGGAAATAACAGGGAAAAGGCTGAGATCTTTTCTTTCGCGAAGAAATTTATGCAGCCAGCTTTCCTTTCTGACACGGACATGCCAGAGCGAAATATATTTTCCTGAAAAATACAAAAGCATCCATGGAATATTGTACAACGTTTCTCCGCAATACATATAGGCTTCTGAAGCCAGATATCTCCGCAACATGCATTCAACCTCTTTTTGGGCAGCAGAAGTCCCAGATCCTGGCTCAGAATATATACTGCAGACAAAATATTTTCCCGAATACTATTGTATATCTCCCGATTGATTGGCTGCATATGCTCATATATGTCTGCTTTCCGTGGTGTCTGTCTCCCTGTATACGCCGGACAATAAGAAAACGTACGCTCATTGTAAGAAAACTGCTTTACACTTTTCCTTATATGCTATCTCTCAAATGCAAACGAAGTATCTTTCCCATGAAAATAACAGAATAACAAGATTTAGAAATTTTTTTAATTTTTTTCCAAAATTCTTTGACGATTTTTGAAATGGCGCAATATGTATATTGTAAAGACAAACATGTACCATACAAGTGGTACATGGATTGAAATTTACACTGCATAATCACCGAGAATGCTTGGAAGCTTACAGAAGTATAACCTTCTTTTCTCCTGCTTTTCCTCATTGAATAGAGCATGGAGATTTTACATTACACTTCTGAAATGCCAAAAAGGAAGAATTAGAAAAATATAAAATTCACCAAAATCTTTTAACATTCTTATAAATGGCAACATATGTAAAATGAAGCCAAAAGGAAAGAATGGTATTCAATATGCTTTTTGGCATGCTTCTTAATAATTTTAAAAAGAAAGGAGGCGATAACATGATTACATATTCAACCTTATTTGAGTTTTGTAAATTAATTGTTGCTATTATCAGTTTAATTTTCCAGATCTTTAACCATAAAAAATAACCCAATAGAGTGATACTATTTTACTTTATTAAATAATAAAATTAATAGAGAACAAATCAGAAATCACTTTCCATCAGTTTCTAAGTAATTTAGAATGAAAGGCGCTTGAGAAATCAAGTGCCTTTCGTTTTATTGTGGGATAATCAGTTTTCTAAGAAACCCGTAAAACAGCCATTGACTGATTTCACAGAGAAATTTATAATCCAAGAAAAAAGCAATTACAAAAAGGAGAATGTGCATATGACATATACGGTTGGACAAATGGCAAAAATGCTTGGGCTTGCGGGTTCCACGCTGCGATATTACGATAAAGAAGGCCTTCTTCCCTTTGTGGAACGTTCTTCCGGCGGTATCCGGATGTTTCGGGAGAAAGACTACGAATGGCTGCAGATCATCGAATGTCTGAAAAAAGCAGGAATGTCAATCAAAGATATCAAAAAATACATTGTCCTTCTGCAACAGGGAGATTCCACAATTCAGGAACGTTTAGAGTTATTCCAGCACCAGCGCACCGTCCTGCTGGAGCAGATGGCTTCCCTGCAGCAGACACTTAATACCCTGGATTATAAATGCTGGTATTACGAAACCGCATTAAAAGCCGGCACCACCGATGTACTGCAAAACATGCCTATAGAAGATATTCCGGAACAATTTCAGGAGGTGCGGCAGAACCTGACGCATGTTCCCATGCCTACCAGCGCATAGCTTTTCAAAAATACGCAAAAATCCTTCGGAAGCGACCTTCCAAAGGATTTCTTTATATATATTTATCTGCGGTTGACATCAAATTTCTTTGCCAGTGCTTTGGTAAGCAGGTTAATGCCAAGAACAATCATCAGCAGAACCACTGCAATACCGAATGCCACTCCGAATTCACCCTTGGTCGCGCTCAGGTAAAGCTGAATGGTAAGTGTTCCTGCCGGCATTTTCGCCTTTGTAAACAGATCGGCAAAGCTCTTCGGGAGGAGACCCGAGCTTCCCGCCGTAAACAACAGGGCTGCTGACTCACCGACAATTCGTCCGATGGCAAGAATAACACCGGTGATGATTCCCGGCATCGCTGACGGCAGTAAAATAGTCCTTATCATATGCCACTTTCCTGCTCCCAGACCGATGGCACCGCTGCGGTAACTGTCCGGAACGGTTTTTAATGCTTCCTGTGTATTTCGCGTGATCAATGGAAGTACCATCAGCGTCAAGGTAAAGGAACCCGTCAGGATCGAATACTTCAAATGAAGTGTCTGTCCGAAAAACATCATACCAAACAGACCAAAAATAATGGACGGAATACCTGCCAGCGTCTCGGTTGCGAACTCAATCATGCTGACCAGTTTTCCCGGTTTTGCGTATTCATTCAAATAAACCGCTGCACCAACACCGATGGGGGTAGCAATCAGCATGGTTACAATTATGATATAAAGCGTATTTACAATATTTCCAGCAATACCGGTTGTTCCTTTTAACACCGAAGTGACACTGGTAAGGAATTCCCAGTTGACGCTCCGGATACCTTTGACAAATACATACACTATGATTCCGAGAAGCAGCGCAACGGAAAGAATTGCACACACATAGATGGCAACATAAGTAAAGAAATCCGCCGGATGTCTGGTTTTCGTACGAATACTTGTATTACTTCCTGTCATTTTTCAACGGCTCCTTTCTTCTCGCCTGCGCAAGCACCAGATTGATGATCATAATAAAGATAAACAGTACCAGACCTACGGTAAAGAGTACTTCCCGGTGAAGCCCTTCCGCATAACTCATCTCGCTGACAATCTGTGTGGTCAGGAAACGTACCGAGTTGAATGGAAGCGGCAGATTTACCGAACCTCCGGCAACCAGATTGATTGCCATGGCTTCTCCGAGCGCGCGGCCGATACCAAGAACCACACCTGTCATAATACCGGATCTTGCTGCCGGAATCATAACTTTAAATATCGTCTGGATATGTGTTGCTCCGAGGGCAAGCGAAGCAGATTTTAAATGTCCGGGTACTGCTCGGATGGAGGAAACACTGATATTGATTACCGTAGGCAAAATCATGATTGCCAGTACAATAATCGCAGAAAGCAGATTGGAACCACCGGTAAACTGATGGGTTGTACTTCCCGCAAACACCCGTTTTTCCAGGCGGTACATCAATGGATTTAAAACCATAAGTCCAAGCAATCCATATATTACAGACGGAATTGCTGCCAGCAGCTCTACCGCCGGCTGTACAATCGCTGCCAGCTTTTTATTGGAAACCTCTGTGATAAATACTGCTGTCAGAATTCCAATCGGTACACCGATCAGAATTGCCACTGCAGTACCTGCAATAGAAGTCAGAATAATATATAAAATACCATAAGATGGTGTTGCTGCTGTCGGCTGCCATACAGTTCCAAATAACAGGTCTATCACCCCGACCTTTGCCAGTGCCGGGGTGCCCTTTGCAAACATATAAACCGTTATGGAAAGAACTGCTACGATGGCAACGGCTGCGCATATAAGAAATATTACTTTTGCAATCGTCTCCACGATGTGCTTTGTTGCTTTGCCGCCTGTCATATCTTTATCCTCGTTTGCCTGTTTACGTGTTTCTTAATTTACATTATTTGCTGTTTGGGATGATCAGTCCTACAGACTTGATAACATTCTGTCCGTCTGCAGAGTTGATAAAGTCGAAATATGCCTGTACCTGCTTACTCTGCTCAGAAATCTCACCCTTGGTAGCCATTACGAACGGTCTCTGTAATACATAGTCTCCTGCAAGAATATTGTCTTCTGTCGGCTCTACAGAGTTGATCTTTAATCCATTTACGGTGTCATCCAGCACATCCAGGGATACATATCCAACTGCTCCCGGAGTTGCTGCAACCTTTGCCAAAACAGCACCTGTAGAATCAAGTTCCTGCGCATATTTGCAGGAATCCTTTACATCCATCAGTTCCTCAAACGCATCTCTTGTACCAGATCCCGCCTCACGGCCGATGACTACGATCTGCTCATCCGGTCCGCCGAGATCTTTCCAGTTTGTAATCTCTCCGGTATATACTTTTGCAAGATCTTCAGACTTAATATCTGTGACTGTGTTTGCTGTATCTGTAATAACTGCGATACCGTCAATTGCCACAATATTCTCTACGACACCCTGGCTTTTCTCATCGTCAGAAAGGGCACGGGAAGCATCTCCGATATCAACGCTTCCTGCCTCCAGAGATTCAATTCCTGCACTGGATCCTGTAAACTCTGCGGTTGCGGAAACATTCGGATATTTCTCCATGAATGCTTCGTTCATGGCATTTGCAAGCTTCTCCATGGAAGTACTTCCTGCCAATGTAACGGTTCCGCTCAGATCCGATCCATCTGTTGTATCTGCATTTGCAGTTGTATCAGATGCCGTTGTATCTGTATTTGCATCAGCGTTTGCATCACTGCTGTCAGAACCACATCCCATCACACCTGCAGCGACCATTGTTGTTGCTGTCAGTAAAGCCATCATTTTTACAAGTTTGTTTTTCATGATTTTCTCCTCTTTCTTTCATGTTGTTCCTCATTACAGTTGTTATCTTATCGGGTCTGTGTAAAATGCATAACCAGACTAATGTAAATTCAATGTAAAAAATATGTTGTCCTGTAAAACGACAAAACTTACGAATGTTTTAAGTTTATTTAAGGTTCCCGTCTTATCTTCTATGTATAAAGATGTTACCGTAGTCTACGCCATTGTAACCGCACACAAAGGGAAAATTTCTGCCAAAAGTGAAGATGGAAATTCCCTGACTTTTTCCATTCTTCTCAATTAAACATCCCATGTTTCCACAAAAAAGAGAAGAAGATTCTTACATAGCATGCAGAATCTTCTTCTCTTTTTCATTGGATCTTTATAAGTTATTTCAAAAATCCGAAATTGCTGACTATAGCAGCTTCCTTTGCCTTTCCATTGCAGACGTTAACAAAACTGATGATACGGACAACCAGTAAAATGATAAAACATATGGCTGCTGCAATCGGAACGACAACGGTCCAGCAGAACACTACGGTAATCAGTCCCAGCAGAACTTCAGACACAAGGATCCTGATTCCCTCACGCACATGAAATCCGACATAAGGAGAATCCTTTGCCACAAGAAGTGCCACGATGGTTCCCAAAATTCCCAGAAGATATGGAAGCATTGCAAACAGTTTGTGATCTGCAATATCCTTTCCGTCAAATTCTGCGGAATGATCCTTTGGATCTACATAAGGCTGCCCGTACGGCATCCCATTGTTCATCTGTGGATTGCCATAATACGCTCCGTTGTTTCCCTGTGGATTTCCGTAGCCGTATGGCGTCCCCTGCGGATTTCCCTGCTGTGGTCCTCCCTGCGAATTCTGATTTTCCTGTGTTCCTGTATGTAAGCTGGCTCCACATCTGGTGCAGAACGCACTGTCATCCGGCATTTCACTGCCGCACTTCGGACATATCATATAAAATTCCTCCTCTTCGTTTGAAATAAACTCTGCGAACATCTCCGCGCTTTTTATTTTATATAAGTTTATGTTGCAAGTCAATTTAGATTCTCTTAAGTTTTCCTTTTCTTTCTTCATAAATTGTTTTCAGAATACCTGTGTGCCTTTTAAAGTTCATTTAAAGTTCCCCCGCTATACTGATCCTATCAAAATAAAGGAGAACCATCATGAGTGATCAAATGATCTTTAAACGATACAAAATGAAATATCTGCTCAACCGTACACAGTACCGGCAGATAACAGAAGCCTTTGAGGGCCGGATGAAACCGGATATCCACGGAAAAAACACCATTTGTAATCAGTTGTCCCAAGCTCACCAGCGGAGAAACGTACACGCTCCTTGCCGGTGATACCACCACAACTGTTACATTGGATTCCCTTGTAAAATCGGTAAAAAAATAAAGTGTGCGTTTACCGCACACTTTCGCGCCCTTGCGGAGACACAGCATCATCTTTGACTCCGCAGGGCGCGCATCTTTGCAGGCTGACCTGCTTTAATTGCCAAGTTCCAGCATGGTATCAATACAGCGTTTTGCTTTTATACGCACTTCTTCGTCCAGCTTGATTTCCTCTCCGCCGGTGCCCTTTACACACTGGTATACATCTCCGAGTGTGGTCAGTTTCATATTGTGGCAGACACAGTCTCTTGATAATGGATAAAACTGCTTGTCCGGACATGCAAACTGCAGATGCTGCACGATACTGTTCTCGGTTCCGATAATGAATTCCTTTGCATCACTTTTCTTTGCATAGTCCATGATTCCGGTTGTACTTCCCCGATAATCCGCCAGTTCGGAAACCTCCGGCAGACATTCCGGATGTACCAAAAGAAGTGCGTCCGGATGTGCCTTTCGTGCTTTTTCCACATCCCGTTTCGACATGCGGACATGCGTTGGACATCCCCCCTGCAGCAGTTTGATATTTTTCTCCGGCACCTGATCAGCCACCCATTTTCCCAGATTGCAGTCCGGGATAAACAAAATATTTTTATTCTCTATATTCTTTACAATCTGAACTGCCGATGAGGAAGTTACACAGACATCACAAATCGTTTTTAACTCGGAAGTCGTATTAATATACGCTACCACGGTATAATCCGGATACATCTTTTTCACCCCGGAAATCAGTTCCACATCCATCTGCTCTGCCATCGGACATCCCGCATTGCTGTTGGATAACAATACCCTTTTCTGTGGGGACAGAATCTTGACCGTCTCTGCCATAAAACGGACTCCGCACATCAGCACAGTGCTCTGCGCTGCCTTGGCAGCCTGCACGCTCAGCCCATAGGAATCCCCTACATAATCAGCCACCTCCCAGATATCATGACTCTGATATGCATGTGCCAGAATACAGATATCCTTTTCTTTCTTCAGGCGGATGATCTCGTCCTGCAGTTCTCTTGTCGTTAACATAAAATACTCCTTTTCACGAAATACCCTTCTATACAGACATTTCTTGTTACATTCAACATATTACATAGAGTATACTCACATGCCCGTCAGGTGTCAAGACACAAAAGGGTTAAAACCACGGAAGCCTGTGAAACGGGATGATAAGGATTTCCTTCGACTTCATGTCATCCGTTGTAATGTAGGTATGTTTCCAATATCGCGCATCCAGGGAAATTTCCCGGTTATCCCCCAACATGAAATAAGAGCCCTCCGGAACGGTAAAGGTTTTATCTTCTTCTCCACAATCCGTTTCGACAGTGTCATCCAGATAAGCCGATTCATCCAGCGGTTCCCCATTGATGTATACTTTTCCTCCGACAAAAGAAACCGTCTCCCCCGGAAGTCCGATCACACGTTTGACCATGGTTTCATTTTCATCTTTCTGATAAAACATGACAATATCGCCGCGTTGTGGTTTTTCTTCCTCATATGCATGACGGTCTCCGATGAGCCAGTCATGAACCATCAGTGTCGGTTCCATACTCTCAGATGGCACCCGCCCGATCATCAAAAAACAACGGAATGTGATAATAATGGCAAGAAGAACTGCTATGTAAATCACCCACCCCACGATATCTTTTCGTTTTTGTTTTGTCTGTTCGTCCATAGATTCCTCCCTGTATGTTTTTCATTTGGAATTAATCATATCATACCAAAGGCAAAGATGTATAAATTTTTTTAAGATTGTAAGTAACGTGAAAAATTTATGCAATTACTGTAAATCTCTGTGGATATTTTCGGTTGTGAGAACCTCGGTGTTTATGTTAAGATGGGGGTGTCTGTTATAGAAAGGAGAAACAGATTTCGAAAAGTTAAAAACTTTAGCGCCATGTACCCTGTGATACAGCTTTCGCTGTACCACAAGGGTTAACGAGGATTCAGGTGATCGAAGATTCGGCGGATGCCTGAACGCAGAAAGGGGCTGCGCATACGAATCACAAACAGGATGGTAACATCCGAACAAAGGATTCGTACCCCGATGGAGCCAATTGCATGAGAATTTGCTTACGCGAAGCAATTGGCATAGGTGATAACACTTACGTGTTACCACATAATGTACAATGAAAAATATTCTGACGAACGAAAACAATATCGGAATCATAAAATTATATGAGAAAAAGGAGATTTCAATTATGTGTGGAATTATTGGATTTACAGGTAAATTAAAAGCCCAGGATGTCTTATTGACAGGACTTGCAAGTCTCGAATACCGTGGATATGACAGTGCGGGAATTGCATACTTTAAAGATACCGGAAAAATTTCACTTCGGAAAACTGTCGGAAAAGTAAAAGATCTTCGTGCCATCTGCGATGATGATAACAATTCTACGTGTGGAATCGGCCACACCCGCTGGGCAACCCATGGTGGCGTTACCAATGCCAATGCACACCCTCATAAGGTCGGACAGGTTGCATTGATCCACAATGGTATCATCGAGAACTATCATGATCTCGCCACCAAATACGATCTGACGGATGAACTGATTTCCGAGACGGATACCGAAGTTGCCGCCGCATTGATCAATAAACTCTACGAAGGAGATCCAAAAGAAGCTCTGCGCAAAGCAGTAGCCGAAATTGAAGGTTCCTTTGCCTTCTGCGTTCTGTTCAAGGATCATCCTGGTGAAATTTATGCGGTAAGAAATGTCAGCCCTATGGTTGCAACATACTGTGATGACGGTGCTTTTATTGCATCCGATCTGACTGCTTTTATCGCATACAACAAGCGTTATTTCATCGTGCCGGAATATCATATTTTAACTATGACTGCGGACGGCATTACGTTAGAAGATTTAGACGGTCATTCCGTAGAACCGGAATATATGGAAGTAAACTGGGATGTTACCGCAGCCCAGAAAGATGGTTATCCGCATTTCATGATCAAAGAAATTCATGAACAGCCGGCTGCCATCACAAGAACCATTACCCCACGTATCAAAGATATGCTTCCGGATTTTTCGGAAGATGCTATTGCGGATTCCTTCTTTGAAAATGTAAGCGACATTACGATCGTTGCCTGTGGTACTGCAATGTACGCGGGAATGGTAGGAAAAACCATGATCCAGAACCGCCTGCATATTCCGGTTACCGTGGCAATCGCATCGGAGTTCCGCTATGAAGAACCGGTAATCAATGAAAAATCCATGGTGATCGTTGTATCCCAGTCCGGAGAAACCATTGATACTTTGGAAGCTCTTCGCCTTGCAAATAAATATACAAAGAAAACACTGTCCATTGTAAATGTAAAAGGCTCCAGCATTGCACGTGAAAGCAGCTATGTATTATATACACATGCCGGTCCGGAAATCGCTGTTGCAAGTACAAAAGCATACACCGTTCAGGTTGCTTCTTTTTACCTGCTTGCATGCAAACTTGCCATGACACAGCAAAAGATTTCTGTCGAAGAGGCACGTACATTTGTTGGAACACTGCAGGAAATTCCAAATTACATCGAGGAAGTTCTTGCACAGGCTCCTGATATTGAACAGCTGACCAAACGCATGATCAATGCCAACAACGCGTTCTTTATCGGTCGTGGACTCGATTATACCCTTTGTATGGAAGGTGCTTTGAAATTAAAGGAAATTTCTTATATTCATGCCGAAGCCTATGCTGCCGGTGAATTAAAACACGGAACCATTGCCCTGGTCAGTGAAGGGGTTCCTGTCATTGCCGCTGCTACCCAGAAACATGTATACAGCAAAGTTATTTCCAATATCCGGGAAGTAAAAGCCCGTGGTGCTTATGTCATTCTTTTGTCCAAAGACAAAGAAATCACAGATCCTTCTATCTGTGATGTACACATCAATCTTCCGGATGTATCCGACGAATTTACGATTTTTGAATCTGTTGTAATTTTCCAGCTGATTGCATATTACACATCCGTTGGAAAAGGCTTAAATCCGGATCAGCCACGTAACCTGGCAAAATCTGTAACGGTAGAATAAAAAAAACTGTCGCGCGAAAATTCGTGCGACAGTTTTTTTGACATAGAGCCTTTCTAAAACTTTTGAAGGCAAAAAAAGAACCCCAGAAGCTCTCTAAAAGCCTCTGAGGTTGCCCCTGCCAAGGATTCTCTCACCCATGTACCGGAATCCTTGTATCGTCGGCGCGACAGGATTTGAACCTGCGACCTCTGCGTCCCGAACGCAGCGCTCTACCAAGCTGAGCCACGCGCCGTTTCAACTGCCCAATTATAGTAACACATTCTCCGGTGTTTGTCTAGTGAATTTTTTTAATTTATGGTACAATACAAAAAAAGAATGGAGAAGAACAATGAAACATACTGCTTTGATTACAGGTGCATCCCGTGGAATCGGTGCAGCCCTGGCATGTCGATTTGCCGCTGAAGGCTATCATCTGGCTCTTTGCTGCCATAACTCTTATGAAACGCTGCAGGCACTTGCCACAAAACTTGAAACAACCTACTCCATACAGGTGCTTTGCTTCCGTGGTGATGTAGGAGACTATACTTTTATCTGTGACATGGTGCAAAAAACACTGGATACCTTCGGCCAGATTGATGTGTTAATCAACAATGCCGGCATCTCTTATATCGGTCTGCTCACCGACATGGATATTACCGACTGGAACCGGATTATTGCGACAAACCTCACATCCGTCTTTTCCACCTGCAGACAGGTCATCCCCTCCATGGTTCATGCCAAATCCGGACATATCATCAATATTTCTTCTGTATGGGGAAATGTCGGAGCTTCCTGCGAAGTTGCCTATTCTGCATGCAAAGGCGGGATCAATTCCCTTACACGCGCTTTGGGCAAAGAACTTGCCCCTAGCAATATCCAGGTAAATGCCATCGCCTGTGGGGTAATCGATACGGATATGAACCGTTGTTTCTCCGAGGAAGAACGCTCTGCACTCATCGAAGAAATTCCTGCCGGCCGTATGGGATCCCCGGAAGAAGTTGCTTCACTGGCATATTCTCTTGCCACAGCAAGCAGTTACCTGAATGGACAGATTCTCACCTTAGACGGTGGATGGATTTAATTTCTTATCTCTTTGGAAATCTTTTTCCATTTATTTAAGAATTAAAACGCAATACGCGTTTTCTCTGTTTTTTATATCAACTTTCTATAAAATCATTTGTATGAAAACGAATGATAAAAATAAATACAAAGATTTTGGTGACCGTCTGAGTCTGATTATGTATAAACAAAATATTTCCAATATCCAGCTGGCAAATGCAATGTTTGTTTCGCCGTCCACGATCAGCGGATACCGTACCGGTCGTCGTTCTCCGACCGTTGCGGATCTTGCAGCCATCGTGCAGATTCTGAATGTTTCTGCAGATTACCTCATCGGAACCAGTGAAATTACAACCAGACCCGATACCACCGAAAAAAAGAGTTGAGCACGCCCTGTTTCCAGAGCGGTGCTCAACTCTTTTTTATAAATCATGTTCTGCCAGTAAAATTACCGTAGAACGTTCCGGAACACGCACACGTGTCTGATCTCCCTGTGTCTGGGCTTCAAAATCTGCCCCATCCTGGTATTCACAGAAAGTATTTACTACAAGTTTCCAATGATAAGACTCCGGCAACGAAGGCAGGCGCATCTCCAAAGGCTCCCAATACGCATTCATTCCGTAAAAGATCATATCATCATCCGTATCATCGGCATTTCTTCCCGCATACATGATTCCAATTAAATGTGTATTATAGTCCGTATAATTCCGGTTCGGCTCTCCGTTATGGATACTTACGGAAGGTAACCCGCAGACTGCCGGCTTTGTATCCCTTCGCAGAATCGGATGCTTTGCACGGAAATGGATCATAAAACGGGCAAAATCATGAATCTCCTGAAATTCTTCCAGTCTGTTCCAGTCCAGCCAGGAAATAATATTATCCTGGCAGTATGCGTTGTTATTTCCATACTGCGTATTACAAAATTCATCCCCTGCAAAAAACATAGCCGGTCCACGGCTGCATAACAACGCGGCAAATGCATTCTTCACGAGTCTGCGTCGCAGGCTCATAACCGCCGGATCATCCGTCTCACCTTCCACCCCGCAGTTCCAGCTCAGGCCGTTGTTATCCCCGTCCGTATTGTTCCATCCGTTTTTCTCATTATGCTTTTCATTATATGAATACAGATCATACAACGTGAACCCATCATGACAGGTCAGAAAATTGACGGATGCACTATATCCGCGGCTTGCCGGATCATACATGTCGGAGGATCCGGTGATACGTGTAATTGCACGCCCTGCGACGCCACTGTCGCCCTTTAAAAAGCTTCTCATATCATCACGGTATCTTCCGTTCCATTCGGCCCAGCGGTTCCATGACGGAAAACTTCCAACCTGATACAAGCCACCCGCATCCCAGGCTTCTGCGATCAGCTTCATATCCCCCAGAATAGAGTCAAATGCAAGGGCTTCCAGAATCGGCGGATTCTCCATCGGTGCACCATTCTGATCTCTTCCCAGAATCGATGCCAGATCAAACCGGAATCCATCCACACGGTACTCTACTGCCCAGTGCCGCAGACAATCCGTAATAAACCTCCGAACCACCGGATGGTTGCAGTTTAAGACATTGCCACAGCCGCTGAAATTATAATAATATCCATCCGGTGTAAGCATATAATAAATATTGTTATCAATCCCCTTAAAGCAAAAACATGGACCGTCTTCATTTCCCTCTGCCGTATGGTTGAATACCACATCAAGAATGACTTCAATTCCATTTTCTTTCAGTTCGCGGATCAGACGCTTTAATTCATCACCCTCATGATTATGCTCCTGATGAAATGCATAACTTGTATTCGGGGCAAAAAAGGAAACCGTATTATAGCCCCAGTAATTGTACAACTGCACGCCATCCACCACACGGGCACTTTCCATTTCATCAAATTCAAAAATCGGCATGAGTTCTACCGCATTGATTCCCAGATCTTTCAAATACGGAATTTTCTGTCGCAGACCTTCAAATGTTCCCCCACCTTTTACACCGGAGGACGCATCTTTGGTAAATCCCCTGACATGCATCTCATAGATCACCAGATCTTCAAATTTGTAATTCAGATTCCGATACCGCCCCCAGTCAAAATCACTTTGCACCACACGGGCTTTATAGACAAAATCCTTTCCGCCTTCCGGTTTTTCTCCCCAATTTCTCTGACCGGTAACAGCTTTCGCATATGGATCAAGAAGCGTATGTTTTCTGTTAAACAGTAACCCTCTCGCCTGATCGGCAGGACCGTCCATCTGATAGGCATACTCAAAATCCTCTGCTTTTAAGCCAAAAACAAGGATAGAATACGTATTTCCAATTTTATAACTTTCCGGAATGCGGATTCTTGCATACGGTTCCTGTGCCGCCGGCCGGAATAACAGCAGGACACAGCTCGTAGCTCCATGGGAGCTTACGGTAAAACTTACCCCTTCCTCTGTCTGATATGCACCATTCATCTGATAAAATCCCGGACGTACATCAAATCCACCGATATTATCGAGTGGATGAATGACTTCCCCGAGACTTTCCATTTCTTCGTCTATCGGCCAGCTTTTCTGTTTTGACGGATAATTCCAAAAACTTGCATTCATGTGCTGATTCCTCTTATCATTATTATTTACTTGCCACATAAAATTATATTATCCCCCTACTCTTCCCTGATGATTACCCTGCCATTTGCGTCAAATCCGATTTTACTGTACTTTTCCGAATACTCATTCATATGATCAATAATCGTCTGTTTTCTGTCGCCTTTTGCTATGGCAGGCTGAAAATTATTTCTTTCTGATGTGGAAGAAATGCTGCATGGTATCATATCGGCTGATATATCTGTCTGCAGTACCCCATCCACAAAGGTAAAGGTCTGTTCATAGATCGCCGTATCTTTGTCTTTTGGATTCCTGTTCCCCCCAAAGCAGAAATTTCCAAGACTGTAGCAGATCATTTTTCCGTTGTATAATTCCATTCCCTGCAATACATGAGGATGTGTACCGACCAGCAGATCTGCTCCCCAGTCAATCACCTGGTGTGCCAGCTTCTGCTGATAATCATTCGGATAATGATCCCCCTCTATCCCCCAGTGGCAACAGGCAATTACCAGATCCGCTCCTTCTTCCCGAAGTTCTGCAATCCCATCCCGGATATAATTGGCATGTGTTTCATCAGCGGACAGCTGGCTTGCGGAGACAATTCCGATTTTGATACCATCCTTCGTGGTATAGGTATCCACATGATCATTGAATCCGAAGATAATCCCTGCTTTATTTAACACTTCTCTGGTATCATCAAGTCCCTGCTGCCCATAATCAAACGTATGATTATTTCCCAGACTTGCCCCCTCCACAGAACTGTCTGTCATAATACCAACATACTCCGGTTTTCCTTTTAAGTTCCACGTTTTTTCCACACGCTCGGTCGCATTTGACAACACACATTCCAGATTGATCAGTGTAAAATCATCCTGCTCAAAAATACTTCTGATATTTTTAAAAAAATAATCCTGCCCGTATTTATCATAGTATTCATGAAAGGAACCTGCATACCCATGCGTCTGTGTTGCCCCAAGCGTACAGTCACCTGTCGCCGTAATTTTTACCGTCTGTATCACCGGTTCCTGCTGCGTTTCAGTTGCAGTCCCGGTTTCCGTTTCTTCCAGCGTACCCGGTTCTTCCGTCATCTGTGTCTCCGTGATTTTTTCCGTAGAAGAGGGCAAAGCCGATGACGTTGCTGCAGGAGAAGAACATCCCGTCAGCAAAAATCCTGCCATTAGGATTGGCAATATCCATTTTTTCATACGTTTTCAGACTCCTCTTTCACAAGAATATCCACCGTGTGACCGCTTGCACCCATAAGATCCATCCGTTCACAGGTTGCCAGATGATACTGCAGAAACGCATCAAACTCTTCTTCCGTCAGCGCATTTAAAAACGGACGCATATAATTTGCTGCACCGTCTGCCGCTATGATCTGCCGGCGCCTGACCTCTACCTGCCGGTCCAATGCTTCAATATCTTCCAGACGAACCATGGAATACAGAGGATTGGCTTTTGAAGTACAGTGATAATCCTCTGTGAGCATTCCCTCCTGAAGCGCCTCCAGAATATGTTTTTCCTTAAACGCATACGTGATAACGGAAAATTCATTCATAATATACGCCACGAGAATCCTGCCTCCGGGTCTGGTCACCCTCACCGCCTCCCGCAGCGCAGCAAGCTTGTCCTTTTCCTCATGCAGGTGATACATCGGCCCAAACAACAGGGTTACGTCAAAGGAATCATCGGAAAATTTTTTCAGATTCATTGCATTTCCCTGATATGCATGCACTCCTGCACCCTTCTGTTTCAGGCGTCCCAGATTATGCTTTACCAGTTCCACGGCCGTCACATCGAACCCTTCCTGTGCCAGCGGTACGCTGTATCGTCCGGTTCCCGCCCCGATATCAAGGATATGGATTTCCTCTTTTGCACGTTCTTTCACAATTTCATCCAGACACTGATGGATATAATGCATGCTTGTCACAAATTCCACCCTGCCGTGTCGGCTGTCCAGACGCTTCTCTTCATTAAATTTATTATAATAGGCTTCTAAGTCTGTCATATTTTAATACTAACACATTTTCTTTAAAATTTCACTCACAATCGCTGATGCGACATCCGCTTTGCTCATTATTTCCAGTTCCCTGCAGTCATCTGCCGTAATCAGCGTCACCACATTGGTATCTGTACCAAATCCGGCTCCGGCTACCTTCAGGTTATTCGCCACAATCATATCTGCATTCTTTTTTGCAAGTTTTGCACGGGAATTCTCCAGCATATGTTCCGTCTCCATGGAAAATCCACACAGAAACTGTCCCGGTTTTTTGTGCGCGCCCAGATACGAAAGGATATCTTCCGTGCGTTCCATCGTAAGAGTGGCATCCCCGTCTTTTTTCTTGACTTTTTCATCGACCGGGTGATCCGGACGATAATCCGCCACAGCTGCCGCTTTGATAATAATATCCTGTTGCTCTGCTGTCTCCTTTACGGCTGCTGCCATATCCGCGGCAGATACAACCGGAACGACCTTTACAAACGGCGGCGGAGTGATTGCCACCGGTCCCGTGATCAGCGTCACTTCCGCGCCACGGCGCATACAGTTTTCCGCAATTGCATAGCCCATTTTTCCGGTAGAGTGATTCGTAATATAACGCACCGGATCAATCTTCTCCTGTGTCGGTCCTGCTGTGACCATCACTTTCTTTCCGACCATGTCCTTTTCGCAGGCAAGATCTTTCATAATATAAGAAAACAGTGTTTCCGGTTCCGGCATTTTCCCGGCTCCGGTATCCCCGCAGGCAAGATAACCACTCGCCGGATCAATGATATGAAACCCATAATGCTCCAGCTTTTTGATGTTATCCTGTACGATCGGATTTTCAAACATATTGGTATTCATGGCAGGGGAAACATACTTCGGGCATTTTGCCGCAAGAATCGTTGTTGTCAGCATATCATCTGCGATTCCGTTTGCCATCTTGCCGATCACATTAGCAGAAGCCGGTGCTACCATAAAAATATCTGCACGCTTTGCCAGTGCCACATGCTCGACATTGAACTGGAAATTCCGGTCAAACGTATCGACCAGACACTTGTTGCTTGTGAGCGTCTCAAACGTGATAGGATTAATAAAATTGGTTGCATTTTCCGTCATGATCACATGCACATCCGCATGCTGCTTGACGAGCGCACTTGCCAGATAGGCGATTTTATAGGCAGCGATACTTCCGGTCACACCGAGTACCACACATTTTCCTTTTAACATTGTCTCTTACTCCTTTGCAGAAAAAATCACATCTTCTGCTATTTTATCACACTTTTTCCCTAAAACAATTGAATTTTTGTCATCTGTTCCAGTATGGAATCTTTGACAGAATCGTTCAGATATGCTGGATTTAATTTTCTTTTTGCATATGCAAGGTAAGAACCATTTGTCTCTTCAATCAAAACTGCCGTAAAAAACCGCTCCCAGCTAAAATATGTTTTGCTTTCCACATATTCCCACGGCTTTTCCAGCACCTGATCTGCCCATTTGCTTTTTACTACTTTTGCCTTTAATATCAGCCATTCAAATGACTCCGGCAAATAAAGCACCACTTGATCTTTTCCACCAATCAATTGCATCACTCTGTCAATTTCAGAACCAAATGCCGCGCCGTCTGCAATTACAAGTATGCGTTCATTTTTATGCATATTTAAATAATGGAAAACATTTGACTTTCCATTCATTGTCTCACATTTCAATTGCTGTTGCCTACATACAGAATTAAAAAACTGATAACCGGAATTACTGTCTTCCGTTATTACAACCTCTGGTTTGGTATCCTTCTTTAAAGTCTGTGCTCCATATATTCTGTAAAACTCATGATAACACGGTTTTAATGTTCCGTATTTTCCTGAAGTACGAATTCCATAGATTTCCTCCACACTATACGGCAAAGAAGGCAAGGATTCCCTGGAAACAATGATATAATAATTATCTGTTTTCTGAATAGTATCTGCGAATTCTACTGTCTTGATGAATTCGTTTCCCTCATCAATAAATACAATACTATCCTGCATTGCTGATAACTGTTCTTTCCATAGTGAACCTTCGAGCACATAACATTTTTTGTCACACGCCAGTTCCACAGGGGTCCCGGATGGATTGTTTACATATTCCCGAATCATATCTACCAATGTGGTTTTTCCTGTCGCACTGTCTCCCCGGATGACCGTCAGATTTCTTCGAATTTCAAAATCATATTTTAAGCGCTTTGTTGATACAATAATTCTATGTTTTCCCTTCATTAAACAAATTCTCCTGCAATCGACACCAGTTCTTCCATTGAATGGACAATCTCACCCGTATTCAAAATACGAATGACAAAAGGATCTTTTCCAAAATTCATTAAATGCCGCAGATTAATTGTACGGTCTTCGGATTCTGCTATTTTTAATAACCATTTTGCACAATTATCCCCACAGGTTGATGCATTAAAAATTTTATCCTTATCAAATTTTACAAGGATTAATGTCTTTACTCCCCCGGATAAACCTGTCGGTGGAATTTTTCCCAAAACAGGACTGTCAATTACGCCACTATCCAGCACCGTTGATTGATCCACATCCTGAATCATTTCTTTTACAAACGGATCTATAATCCAACTGTCCTCATAATCATACTTAAAATACGCTGCCGTGTTATACACAGACTCCTGCATGTCGCCGTAATAAATATTAAGCATACATCTACTTCCTTTTAAATTTATACCTTTTTCTATTTTAGCATACTCCTGTTCCATACACTATCGCTTTTTACCAAAAGGACAGCAAAAAAGGCAGCCTGTGTTTCATTCCGGCTGCCTTTTTAAAACATATTATTTCTGGATTGGTTTTAATTTATTTAGTACCATGCCAAGTGCTGCTACAATGATTGCAGCCACAATCGCTTCAATGACTCCGTTAAAACTGATGACACCACCGATGATTCCAAGCACGGCTCCTGCATCGACACTCAGGGCTTTTGCATAGGCATCTTTGTATAACACAAAAATTCCGCCCATAACCAGTATCGTATTGACCATTGCGCCTGTTACACCCGCATAGACAAATGCACAGACTGCGCCGGATTTCAGTACCGTATACACTTCCAGTGCTATAAAAACGAACCATCCAACCAGTGCACTTACTGCATACAATGCAATATCTGACAATGGCTTCTTATCAAACACATGAAGCAGAAACGCACGCGCACCAAGAAACAGGAACACACCGATCAGGATATTAAACACACTTGCCCAGAGAATTTTGTGCCGGGAAGAAAGTGCTTTCTTTACTCCGATATATACAAAATATGGCAGGATTCCTACAAGAATACGCGGTACAAAACAGATAAACGCACTCTTTACGATTCCGCTGGTGCCTACCATGCTGGCCGCCAGCACCGGGGAAAATACAAATGCCGAAAGTGAGGTCGGCATAACCGTATTCTTGATAAAGCTGGTCAGACCAAAGATAAATCCCAAAAATCCGCCCTTCTTCGGTCCACAGAATAACGATCCTAAAATAACAGGGATGTGGATGATGGTCGCATTGATCACCACAAGTGGGATGTAGCCCAGCGGTGTAAACGCCATAATGATAATGATTGCTGCAAACAGAGCGGTCAGTACCAGCTCCGCGGTCTTATTGTTTCGCATTGGTTCCTCCTGTTCCAGATGAAAGCGGATGTTATGTTTTCCGTCTCTCTCTTTTTTCTTTTGCGAATAAAGTAAACATCAACTTTATCAGTTTACACCCTGCTCCTCTTATGGTCAAGTCACATCATACCATCGGTTTTTCCAAAATCTGAATCACCGTATTTCCTTTCATTTTCAGGAAAAACGGCATTCCCGGTTTTGCATCCGTATAAGTTTCCATATATTTTTCAAAAATCATTTTATCTTTTGTTACTACACGAATATCGGCATCTGTTCCCCCAAATTCTCTTGTCCAATCCAAAAAGGAGTACTCCGTCTGATCTGTCAATGTTACATCCTCTGTTTTTTCATCCTTATTGTATATATAATATCCGTCAGGCATATCGTCATCCGTGTGTTTGTAACTTGCCAGTCGATCACTATCCCCGGAACTGATATACTCCACGGGATCGATGACCAGTGTATTTCCATTGATTTCCTTTATATAAGCGCAGAGTTCTGTTGTATCCTCCTTCATACTGTCTGCAGTTTCTGTCTCCTCAGCTTTTTCTGTAACTGTCTGTTTTCCACATCCTCCAAGTCCTGAAATGCACGCACACATCATAAATAAAATCCATCTCTTTTTCATCATTTTCTCTCTCCTTTACCAGATCCAGTGTTTGTATATTTTTTCAATTTCTTCTTTTTGGATTGTATCTCCAGCCAGCACATATACGCTGTTTCCATATTCCCCATATGCCCAAAATGTCTCATCCGTATACCGATATAAAAAAACAGTCATTCCGTTTATTCTGATTTGTTCCACAGAATTATAATTTGTGTCAAAAATCATTTTCTCATTTGTCACAATTGTTTGCTGGAAAATCAAATGCTTTTTGTCATTTCCATATTCCAAAACGGATGTGGTATCCGTAATTTTTTCTTCGTTCAGCCGATAGTTGTCTGGAATATACTGCGGTTTTAAAATAGCATCGGAAATCTTCTCTTTGTCCGATTCATAAGAGTAAATACTGATGTTACCATCCAGCACCATTTTTATCGTATGAAAAAACCGTACCCGGTAAGCCTCCACACTCATCGTGACGGTGAGTGCTCCCACAAGCATCACAACCGCTGCTGCCGCAATTTTCTGTGTGATTTTCTTCAACTGTTTTTCGGCATACATATACTTTTCTTTCTGTATCAGCCGCTTCATACGCTTTCTGAATTTATCTGAAAAAACGTAATCTTTTTGCGTGCACACTTCCAGTTGCCGTACCATTGCCGCATCAACGATCGGCATTTTTTCATAAAGCCATTCGTCCGTTACTTTCATTCGGTATCTCCCTTCTTGATTTTTTCCAGTTCTTTTTCAATTAGCCGTTTTCCTCTGGCAATCCGCTGCCGGATCGTCCCCTCCCGAAGTCCGCATATTCTGGCAATCTCCCAGTTTTCCAGATGTGTGGAATATTTTAACAGAAATATATCTCTGTATTTTGGTGGAAGATTTTTTAAAATATCTAACACTCCATGTTCTTCCTCCGGTGCCATATAAGTAAGCTGCCCGGTTTCTTCCGGAAGTTCATCCATATAGATTTCCCTGCTTTGTAACCGGTTTCTTCTGCGGTAAAGATCAATGGCTGCATGTTTTGTAATCGTAATCAGATAACGTTTCGTGGCAGTCTCCTCCGGCTGTCCGACGTTTTCCATATGTTTTGCCACCCGTACAAATGCTTCCTGCACGGCATCTTCTGCCAACTGGTAATCATGCAGAATATCCACCGCCACTTTCAACATCAGATAACGATAGTTTTCGTACAGGATCACAAATTTTCGTTTTTCTTCGGGTGTGTCCACCATCATCAGTAAAATCACGCGCGTTCCTCACTTTTGTTTTGTCTCTGCTAACTATAACGAACCTGTCGGTTCCATTGTTACATATCTAGACATTGATGTCGTAAAATTTGCGCGTGTCTTAGGCTGTAAAACAGAAGACTCGTTACAAATATAGTAAAAACCGCCGCGGAAATCCGCGGCGGTCTCTTTTCACACTTATATAAAATGAAATTATTTGCACATCTCAGCCTTTAAAACAACTCATGCATCAATCAAATAAAGAATATTCTTTTTCTGCCCCCACATTTGATACTACACATAACAATGCCCCATAATTTGGAGTAACATTTTTGTTAATGGCAAGAAAACACGTTTCGCCTTCACCTATATAATACACATCGCTTACGCTGTAATATTCTGCGGTCTCCACCCCCATCGGTTCTGTTTTCGGATTCCAGCTTTCTTTTTTATCTAATTGATTCTTTTGTTGTTTTGTTTTCAAATCATACTGCAACTGTTTTTCATTATCACTTAGCTGGATATACCGTCCATCCTTCGATACATGAATAAATGTTGCATCATCTCCCTGTAATCCCTTAAAATGATTTTTTTCAAAATCAACATAATCCGTCAGGTCTGAAGAGGAAAGATCATAAACATACACCCCCATATTGTCATAAACAACTAATTGTTCCTTTCCGACATAACCAATTTTAGGCATTGTATCATCAAAATTTAAAGTTGATTTGTAACTTGCCAGCCTTGCAAGTTCTTTCGAATCAACATTATTCAAACCAATTTTTTTATAAAGAAAACTTCCAAATAATACTACTAATAACAATCCACTGGCAACAACTATATATATTGTTTTTTGGCAGCTATATTCTTTCCCAATATTTTTAATCCGCATCTTCAATGTACTCCTTTCGCAAATAAAAGGTCGCATAGCTGATACATATTTTAATCTACCTTTATCACATAACCGAAGTAATGTTCTGGCATAAAATTTTCTTTCCTCCATTGATGTATTTTGTAATGTCTGTTCATCACAGGCCATTTCTATATCTTTATTTACTCCAAAATAAATTAACCAACATAAGGGATTATACCAATTTAAAGCAAGAGCTATATAATACAACATCATCAATAGATAATCTTTGCGTTTTATATGGGTCTTTTCATGCTGTAACACTATCTGCCGTTGCTCTGGACTCAAATCAAATGGCAAAAATATTTTTGGTTTAACTAAGCCGATAACACAAGCCATGCTTTCTTTCCACTCATAGATTTCATCCTGTGAAGATATCTTCTTTGCATTCTTTGTTCTTCTACAAACAGCAATCCTCTGTATAATATAATATACAGCAAAAACCAAAAGACCTATATACCACAATATCATAAGAATATTTATATTCTTCTTTTTTCCCATGTATGGTTTCGATGTATTTTCATCTTTTGGAAATATTTGCAAAGAATTATCACTTTTCATTTCCTGTGCAGAAAGATTTTCATTCTTTTCAACAAATGTTTCCGAATACAAAATGCCATATTCCGTATATATAGATACCGGAAACAATAAACGTATCAAAAGTATCACCCACAACATTATTTTTATGTAATTAGACTGTTTTCTTAATAAAAATCTTATAAACAAAAATAGTATAATAACTATTATTGTTCCACTCAAAGAACCACTATAAAATTTAAAAAAATCATTCATGTAGTTCCTCCTTATATTCGTCTATTACTTTCTCCAATTCTTGAATATCTTCTCTTGTCAGATTTCTTTCTTTAATAAACGAAAGGACAAATTGCGGTAATGAATTTGAAAAATATTCCTTTATAACTTCTTTTCTCTGACCATTTTCATAATCTGCTCTTGATTTTAATACAGTAATAACTGCCTCTGAATTACAAACCATTTTTTTATCAACTAATTTTTTCAAATTAGTATAGGTTGTTGACTTTTTCCAATTAAACCGCTCTAAACATTCTTTAACAAGTTTATTTGAAGGAATTTGACCCTTCTCCCAAATTACTTCCATCAATTTTAATTCTGCTTTTGTCAAATAAGTTTTCATTTCTATCACCGTATTTATTATTTTACCTATTTATTTTTGGTCTAAACTACTTAGACTACTTTTAGTCTAAGTCATTTAAACCTGTTTGTCAAGTATTTCCTCACACAAAAAAACCGCCGCGGAAATCCGCGGCGGTTTCTTTTCACATCTTTATGTAAGATGAAATTATTTATTCTTCATTTCAGCCTTTAAAGCTTCTGTCAGAGCTGGAACGATCTTGTTCAGATCTCCAACGATACCGTAATCAGCTACGGAGAAGATTGGAGCATCCTCATCCTTGTTGATTGCGATGATCAGGTCAGACTCCTCCATACCAGCTACGTGCTGGATTGCTCCGGAAATACCGATTGCAAAGTAGATCTGTGGACGAACGGTCTTACCAGTCTGTCCTACCTGATAATCCTGTGCTAACCAGCCGTTTTCTACAGCGGCACGGGAACAGCTTACCATTCCACCGAATACATCGGCAAGATCCTGCAGCATCTTGAAGTTCTCTTTGCTTCCAACTCCACGACCACCAGATACAAGAACCTTTGCATCCATGATGTTCTCTACGTTTCCAACTGCCTTAACAACGTTAAGGATGTCAACGTAACGGTTGTTCTTCTCAAGTGTAGGATTAAACTCGATCACTTCTGCCTTGCGACCAGCCTCTTTTGGAAGCTTCTGCATAACACCAGGACGAACGGTAGCCATCTGAGGACGGTTGTCCGGGCAGGCGATGGTTGCGATTGTGTTTCCACCGAATGCAGGACGGGTCATCAGTAACTGGTTGTGCTTCTGCTCGTCTTCCTTACCAGGAACTGCGTTGATTGGGAAATCACCGATCTCAAGCTTTGTACAGTCAGCGGTAAGTCCAGTTGCAACTCTTGCAGATACGGTAGGACCAAGGTCACGACCGATTGCTGTTGCACCAACTAACATAATCTCTGGCTTGTACTCATTGATGACTGCTGCAAGAGCCTGTGCATATGGCTCTGTACGGTATGTCTCAAGTTCAGGGTTGTCCACTACGATAACCTTGTCTGCGCCATACTCGCCTAACTCATCTGTTAAGCCCTTTACGTTTGATCCAAGAAGGACTGCTGTTACGTCTGTTCCTAAATCTTTTGCAAGCTCCTTTGCCTTTCCGATTAACTCAAAAGCGATAGAGCTAAGTTCATTGTCTACCTGCTGTGCGTAGATAAATACGCCCTTATATTCTTCTAAACCCATGTTATTCACCACTTTTCTCTATAATCTTAGATAATATGTTTCTCTTTGAATTTTCCGATTAAGTATGCAACGGACTCTGCAGGATCCAGATTTACTTTCTCTCCTGCACCCTTCGGTACCTTATCAGATGCCTTAGCGATCTTTGTTGGAGATCCTTTCAGACCAAGGTTAGAATCATCTACATCCTTTAAGTCTGCTCTGCCCCATACGGTAACTTCTTTGTCACATGCATCGAAAATTCCACCCGGAGTCATATATCTTGGCTCGTTTAACTCAGAAAGAGCAGTGATCAGGCAAGGCATTTTAGCCTTAACTTCATGATATCTGTCCTCATACTGACGCTTAACGATTACGGAATCTCCCTCAACCTTGATATCCTCAGCATAAGAGATTACCGGAAGTCCAAGATGCTCAGCGATCTGTGGTCCTACCTGTGCGGTATCACCATCGATAGCCTGACGTCCTGTGATAATCAGATCATAATCTAAGTTACGAAGTGCACCGGCGATTGTTGTGGAAGTAGCCCATGTATCAGCTCCACCTAATACTCTGTCGGTAACAAGAATAGCATCGTCAGCTCCCATAGCCATAGCCTCACGAAGAACAGCATCTGCCTTTGGAAGTCCCATGGTAAGAACAGTAACCTTTGCACCGTTCTGATCCTTAATTCTAAGTGCTGCCTCAAGACCAGCTTTGTCATCTGGGTTCATGATAGCAAGCATTGCAGCTCTATCGAGTGTTCCGTCTGCGTTGAACTTTACGCCGCCCTTTGTATCCGGAACCTGTTTAATACATACTACGATATTCATGTATTATTTATCTCCTTTTCTTCAATCTTGTTGTGACGCAACTGTACGATTATCTTAATAATGATCCAGAAATAACCATACGCTGAACTTCGGAAGTTCCTTCGTAGATCTCTGTGATCTTGGCATCGCGCATCATACGCTCTACGTCGTACTCACGGATATATCCGTATCCACCGAATAACTGGACAACTTCTGTTGTAACAGCCATAGCGGTCTCTGCTGCGAATAATTTAGCCTTGGCAGCTTCTACAGAATAAACCTTCTGTGTAGCCTTAGCCATGGCAGCCTTGTAAACAAGAAGCTGAGCAGCTTCGATTCTTGCAGCCATATCAGCAAGCTTGAACTGTGTATTCTGCTGCTGTGCGATAGAACGGCCAAACTGCTTTCTTTCCTTTGTGTACTCGATACAACGATCCAAAGCACCTTCTGCAATACCAAGTGCCTGAGCAGCGATACCGATACGTCCACCATCGAGTGTGTGCATTGCGATTGGGAAACCTCTTCCTTCCTGACCGAGTAATGCATCCTTTGGAATTCTGCAGTCCTCGAAGATCAGCTCGTATGTAGAAGATCCACGGATACCCATCTTCTTTTCCTTTGTACCGAAGGAGAATCCAGGAGCACCCTTCTCTACGATAAATGCGGAGAAGTTTTTCTTCTTTCTTCCCCTCTTGTCCTCGGTAATGCTTGTGATTGCGATTACGATGTAAACATCTGCAACCTTACCGTTTGTGATGAAACACTTAGATCCGTTTAAAACCCACTCATCACCATCTAATACAGCCTTTGTCTGGCAGCCCTGTGCGTCTGTACCAGCGCCTGGCTCAGTAAGACCAAAAGCACCGAGCTTCTCGCCCTTTGCAAGCGGTACTACATATTTCTTCTTCTGCTCTTCGGTACCGAATGTCATGATTGGATCGATACAAAGGGAAGTATGTGCAGATACGATAACACCGGTAGTTGCACAAACTTTGGATAACTCCTCAACACATGTAACGTATGTCAGAGGATCACATCCCTGTCCGCCGTACTCCTTTGGAACCGGAATTCCCATGAATCCGTATTTTGCCATCTTTGCAACAGTCTCAGCCGGGAACTGCTCTGTCTCATCTGTCTCCTGTGCAAGAGGTTTTACTTCTGTCTCAGCGAAATCTCTAAAAAGACCGCGAGCCATCTCATGTTTCTTGTCTAAAGTAAAATCCATGATTTTAACACTCCTTAATTATGATTTATTTTTATTTATACTTTTCTACTGTGCGTCTACAGGTGTCTTTGTGCGGTCTGCATTGTAGATGTAGAATCCCTTACCAGACTTAGCACCAAGGTTACCACCACGAACCATCTTACGGATGAGTGGGCATGCACGGTACTTGCTGTCACCTGTCTCGTTGTAAAGTACATCCATGATTGCAAGGCAGATATCAAGACCAATGAAATCACCTAACTCTAAAGGTCCCATTGGATGGTTAGCGCCAAGCTTCATAGCTGCGTCGATACCAGCGATATCGGAAACACCTTCCATCTTGATGAAAGCAGCTTCGTTGATCATTGGGATTAAGATACGGTTTACTACGAAACCAGCAGCCTCATTTACCTGTACCGGAGTCTTTCCGATCTCTACAGCGATCTTCTTGATTGCTTCAACAGTCTCAGCAGGAGTATTTACACCAGCGATAACTTCTACTAACTTCATACGGTCAGCAGGATTGAAGAAATGCATACCGATCATTGGACGAGTAAGTCCGTTTCCGATCTCTGTGATAGAAAGAGAAGAAGTATTGGAAGCGAAGATACACTCTGGCTTGGCAATCTTGTCTAACTCAGCAAATGTAGTCTTCTTTACATTCATATCCTCGAAAGCAGCCTCAACGATCAGGTCGCAGTCCTTGCAGAGGTCTTCTTTTAAACCTGGAGTGATCTTGGCAAGAATGCCGTCAACCTTCTCCTGTGTCATTTTCTCTTTTGCAACAAGTCTTGCATATCCTTTTGCAATCTTGTCTTTTCCGCCTTCAGCCCACTCCTGCTTGATATCGCAGAGTGCTACTTCATATCCGTCAACCTGTGCGAATGCTTTAGCGATTCCCTGGCCCATTGTACCAGCACCGATAACTCCAACCTTCATTTTAGTTCCTCCTAAATATTAAATATATTCACATTTCAAGGGGATGCAGCGCACCCCCTCTATGTATCTTATCTGGCAAAAAATTAGTATTTCTCAACGATTGTAGAACATCCCATTCCACCACCGATGCAAAGTGTAGCAAGACCTCTGTTAGATCCACGCTTCTGCATCTCATGAAGCAGTGTAACAAGGATACGGCATCCAGAAGCTCCTACCGGATGTCCAAGTGCGATTGCACCACCGTTTACGTTTACCTTGCTCATATCGAACTTTAAGTCTCTTGCAACTGCGATAGACTGGGCAGCAAATGCCTCGTTAGCCTCGATCAGATCGAAATCATCGATAGAAAGACCGGTCTTTGCAAGAACTTTCTTTGTAGAAGCAACAGGACCAACACCCATGATCTCCGGCTCAACTCCGCCAAGAGCTCCAGCTACCCATGTAGCCATTGGTGTAACACCAAGCTCCTTAGCCTTCTCTTCGCTCATAACAACGATTGCTGCAGCACCATCGTTGATTCCGGAAGCGTTACCAGCTGTAACAAGTCCACCCTCTTTACCAGAGCAGCAGCGTAACTTGGAAAGAGACTCAGCAGTTGTTCCAGGACGAGGTCCCTCATCCTTTACGAAATCAACCATTTCCTTCTTAACCTTTACAGGTACCGGAACGATCTCATCATCAAACTTGCCGGCTGCGATAGCTGCCTCGCACTTCTGCTGGCTGTTTGCAGAGAACTCATCAAGTTCTTCTCTTGTAATACCATACTTGTCACATACGTTCTCAGCGGTGATCATCATGTGGTAGTGGTTGAATGCATCTGTTAATGCATCGTTAACCATTGTATCGATAATTGTTGCATTGTTCATTCTGTATCCGAAACGAGCCTTTGTCATAGCGTAAGGAGCCATAGACATGTTCTCCATACCACCGGCTACAACGATATCAGCCTCACCAGCCATGATCATTGTTGCAGCATCGTTTACACACTTAAGACCGGATCCACAAACAACGTTGATTGTGATTGCCGGAACTTCGATCGGTAAACCAGCCTTGATGGAAGCCTGACGAGCTACGTTCTGTCCCTGAGCTGCCTGGATTACACAACCCATCTTAACTTCGTCAACCATCTCCGGCTTAACACCTGCTCTGTTTAAAGCTTCTTTAATTACAATTGCACCTAAATCTGCTGCTGGAGTATTGCTTAATGCTCCACCCATCTTGCCGATTGCTGTACGGCAAGCACCTGCTAATACAACTTTCTTTGCCATTCTTCGTTCTCCTTTAAATCAAACTCGCACCCAATGATGCTGTTAATTTTTTAACAATGTCTATAATACCACATTTTCCGCACAAAATCAATGAAAACCTACGTTGTTCATAAAAAATTCTTCATTTATTGCAACCGGCTCTGTTTCATGGTATATTTATGGTATATTTCAAGCAATACTGAGGGGAATCCAAACGGGGGATCATGTGATATGAAATTTGTAAGAACAGAAGACTTAAAGGCAGGCATGCGTCTTGCCAAACCAATTTACAATAAAAAAGGTGTGCTGCTTTATGAGCGCAATTCCGCACTCACCGCGCCGGGAATTGCCAGTGCAAAAAATTTCGGTCTGATCGGTGTCTACATTCTCGAGCCGGCCGAACCGCTTCCTCCGCTTTCCCGTGAAGATCTGGAGTTTGAGCAGTTACAGACAGTATACATTTTCCGTCTCCGGGAAGTGTTAAACTGCATTACCGAGCGCAGAAAACTCGAAAAATACCCGGTATTTCTGGAAGATATTCTTTCCCACTACGGGTCTTTAAAACATCGTGTGAATTTTAACCAGAATCTGCGCAGCAGTGATGATTTCATGTACAAGCATGCGATCAGCACCGCAATACTTGTAACCATGATGGGCGCCCATCTGAGACTACCGCAGGAAAAACTCCGTATACTGACCACGGCTGCCCTTCTTTATGACAATGGATACCAGAATGTTCCGCGGAATATTCTGGAAAAAGGAATGAACGACCTGTCCTCATCCGATCAGGATGTCATCCAGCTTTCTCTGGAAAAAGGACTCGTTCCGCTTTCCATGTACCGGAATGATTTTGACTTTTTTCCACGCGCACTGGCTCTGATGCAGACCTATGTATATGAAGACCACCTGGAAAAACTCGCAACCGCTCCGGATCAGGAATTACAGGAAATGGCATCCATTCTGCGCATCGCCGACTGGTTTGACCAGATGACTGCGATGAACAGCGGCCATGAACCGATGTCAGAAATTGCCGCCATGCAGTATTTCAAAAAATATCCAAAGAAGTTTCTTCCGGTGCTTGTCACAGCACTTGCAGAGTGTATTCATATTGTTCCAAAGGCCGCCAGTGTTGATCTTTCCACAGGTGATAAAGGCATTGTTCTTATAGAAAACACCCGTGATTTTATGCGTCCGGTTGTCCTGCGCCTTTCTGACAATCAGATCTACGACCTGAGCGACAAAAACGTTTATCAGGAAATGCAGGTGACCGACATCATGAAAACCATGGATAACCGTGTTGCCATGGATGAAGAAACCCTAAAGCAATTTGTACCGGATGAAAAGCTCCGACAATTAACGCAGGAATTCCGTAGAAAACTTGCTGCCGGGAAAAAATAGCATAACCGTAATCACCTTCCCCATGATTTATTCATGGGGATTTTTTATTTTCCACTTGACGTGTTTCCTCTATTCTGTTATATTTACTTCATCAGACGTAGTACATCTATCGTAGCAACGACAGACGAAATATGACAGATAAAGTAAGGAGGAATGCATATGGCAATCAGCAGTGATGTTATCCGTGGTTACAATGACACCATGATTCTTTATCTTCTGCTGGATCAGCCATCCTATGGTTATGAAATCTCCAGACAGATCAAAACGCTCTCCCATGAAAAATATATTATCAAGGAGACCACGCTCTATTCTGCGTTTACACGTATGGAGAAAAATGGCTATATCACATCTTTTCAGGATCAGAACACTGCAACCGGCAAACGCCGTACCTACTACCAGATCACTGGCAAAGGGCGTGCTTACTATCAGGAAAAATGTGAGGAATGGCTGCTTACGCAGGAAGTTGTAGAACAGTTTATCAGGAAAGGGGAAACGGAAAATGGAAGCTATTAGAAATTATCTGGAAACTATGTTTTTAAATCTTCCAAACACGCCAGAAGTATACAAAGCCAAAAACGAGCTCTGGCAGATGATGGAAGACAAATACACCGAGTTAAAAAATGAGGGAAAATCGGAAAATGAAGCGGTTGGCACCGTCATCGCGGAATTTGGAAATCTTGACGAACTTGCAGAAGATCTTGGGATCAAACAGTTTGTTCACCAGCCGCGGCAGGAGCAGACTCCCAATGCTGTATCGCTCTCTATGGAAGATGTCAGACAGTTTCTGCGGGAACATTCCCGTCATTCCTACTTTGTGGCACTAAGCGTATTTTTGTTTATCCTTTCTGCCTGCTGCCCGATCTTTTTCGGGGCTGCTGCAGATACTTCGCTGCGCAGCAGTGATGTACTTGATGCATCCGGTATTATTCTGATGTTTGTTTTCATAGCCATCGGTGTGGGCATGCTTGTCTATTCGAATGTATGCATGGGACACTGGAAACACTTAGAGGAAGGAAATTTCGTTACTGATTTTGCCACCACAGACTACATCCATCACGAAATGGAACATTATAAAAGCACACATGCGCTCCTGCTGACCATAGGTATCATGCTGTGCATCTTAAGTGTTGTCCCACCGATCCTTTTAGATGCGGCATCCAGTTTTGCGGCAGATACACTTGAGGACTGTTCCGCCGGGTTTGTATTAATCTTTGTTGCCATCGGCGTTTTCCTGATTGTAATCAGTTCCATGCGCATGGGCGGATATCGCACACTGCTGCATCTGAACAACCAGAACACCATTGGCGGAAACTACGTTCCGGAGCAGCAGGACCGCCAGCAGTACCATAATTCCACACTGGCTGCAATCATGTCCGTCTACTGGCCAACCATCACCTGCCTTTACCTGATCTGGAGTTTTCTTTCGTTCGACTGGTGGATTACCTGGATTGTCTGGCCGATTGCTGCGATTGTAGAATCCCTGATCAAAAACATCAGTAAAAACTAATGGGAGGAGAACTGTCATGAAACGAAATGTTTATTTAATCCTTATTACCGTCATTACGATTCTCTGTATCATTGCAGGAACCGGCTACCATCTGGTGCGTTTTGGTCTCTCCGTGGCAGAAGGACTGCCGTTTTTCAGCGAATTTATAGAGGCCATCTCTGACTGGGATGATGATGATGACGATAGTGATGACAATGATGATAGCGATAATGGTATATCCACATCCGTAGATGCCAGCCAAAAAAATCTGGATGCCTTCTCATCCATCAATGCCGACTTAAATGTTGTCGATTTAACCATCCAGCGGGGGAACACTTTTTCCATCACCTGCAAAGCCAGCAAAAAGCTTACCCCGGAATATAAAGTAGAAAACAACTGCCTGACAATCACACAGTATGCCAAAGCCCACAATGCTCTCGGCAGAAACAAAAAATGCTCCGTAACCATCACGGTCGCCGATACTTTAACCGATTTAAAACTCCATACAAACGTGGGCGATGTTGACCTGTCCGGTCTGAACGTTCTGTCACTTGACCTGCGTGCCGATGTCGGAGATATTGATCTGGAGAACTGCACTCTGGAGACTTCCACACTGGATGCAAATGTGGGCGATATTGATCTGGAAGATTGTACCTTTACTTCCATGGAAATTACCAGTAATGTAGGAGATGTCGATCTCGATTGCAAGGAAGACCTGTCCGGTTACCATATAGAATTAGGAACCGGTGTCGGAGATGTAAATGTTAATGATACCTACTGTCACCGCAGTTACTCCAACCAAGGCGATTCCTCACACTCGCTGACCATTTCCAACGATACCGGGGATATCAGCTTAACCTACTGATTCCAAAAAAGAGCGGAACACCTGACGGTGCCCGCTCTTTCTTTTTCATTATCTTTTATTTTAATGTAAGAAACAGATTTGCTTTCTTGAGTGCCGGACGAAGTGCCATGTAGATAATTACTGCAACAACGGCAGAAATGATGGCATTGACAGAAGTCGTTGTGATATTCCATACCAGTGCCACTTCTGCAGCCGGTTTTCCCATCAGCACACGCTTGTAAAAATATCCGAACAGTGGATCAAATACCACATTAAATCCAAGTCCGCAGACCGTGGCAATAATTGTCCACTTTAATACATGCTTATTGTCATTTGATGTAGAGATATGACCAATCTTGTGTGCAATCAGTCCTGTGATCAGACCGATACAAAATTTCAAAATAAATGTCTTTGGCGCATACACAACATAAACTGGATTAAACAGATCTCCGATTGTCATACCGATCGCTCCGCCGATTCCACCGTATACACCGCCAACAAGCAGTGCACCCAGCACACAGACAGCATTGCCAAGATGAAACGAAGTTGCATCTCCACCCGGCAGGGTAATCTGAATTTGAAGAAATGTAAAAATCACATAGGATAATGCTGCCATCAGCGCAGTCAATGTCAATTTGTAAATATTTTCGTGTTTCATAACCAATTCCTCTTTTCTGTAAAATCTAACGATATTTTACAGCAGAATGGTTATATGTAAATATCCAGTTTTGTATATTTTTATAGGGTCAGACAATATCTGACCCTATTTTTAATTTCCGCACTCTATTGAAATTTCATTAAAGGTTCCTAGAATATCATCGACCTGCATCGCCTTCTTTTCGGCTCCCGCCTTGTCAATGATCGCATGTCCCTGATGCATCATCAGAAGACGGTCCCCGTATTCCACGGCATAACGAAGGTTATGAGTGACCATAATCGTCGTGACCTTTTTCTCTTTTACAATTTTTCCGGTGAGCTGCATCACAATCTCGGCGGTCTTTGGATCAAGTGCTGCGGTATGTTCGTCCAGAATGAGAAATTCAATCGGTTTCATCGTTGCCATAAGAAGTGCCAGCGTCTGTCTCTGTCCTCCGGAGAGTGCCCCGACCTTTGTATGCATTTTATCTTCCAGTCCCAGACCAACACTTGCAAGAAGCTCACGGTACGCATTGATTCTTGCATGATTCGTTCCGCGTCCCAAACCATACGTTTTTCCTTTATTGTCTGCTATAGCCAGATTCTCCAGAATCGTCATGGACGGGCAGGTTCCCTTCGATGGGTCCTGAAATACCCGTCCAATACTCTGGTGGCGGATAAAATCTTTTTTCTTTGTAATATCCACGCCGTTTACCATAATCTTACCACCGTCCACCGGAATACTTCCACAGATGATATTAAGCATGGAAGTCTTTCCGGAACCGTTACTTCCGACAACAGAAACAAACTGTCCGTCCTCGATGGTCAGGTTAAAATCATCAAACAGGCAGATCTCATTGATCGTGCCGGGATTATACATTTTGTGAATGTGCTGTAATTCCAGCATTTACGCCACCTTCTTTCTCTTTTTGCGATCCATGCCAAGTACAAGGATCACAAGGAATAACACTGCCGTAATCAGTTTCAAATCAGAGGACGGCATACCAAGCCGGATGGCAATTGCCACACAGGCTTTGTACACAATCGAGCCGATCACGACGCTCGTCGTCACACGGATAAATGTCACCTTTTTTAACAGACTGATACCGATGATAACGCTCGCAAGACCGATCACCATCGTTCCGGTTCCCATCGAAATATCAAAATACCGCTGCTGCTGTGCAAAAATACATCCGCTTAATGTCACCAGACCGTTTGCAATCGCAAGGCCAATGATTTTAATTACACCTTTGTCCACGCCCATAGATGTCACGATCGTTTCGTTATCACCAACCGCACGAAGCAGATAACCGGACTTGGTATTCATATACCAGTCCAGTAAAAATTTCATGATCAGTGTAATAATCAGGATAATAATGGTATTGGCAAATGGTGCCAGCGCACCGGAAAATACCTTCTTTACCAATGCATTGTCAAACAACGTTGTCATATTATAAATCGGAAGATTTGCGCGTCCTGCAATCCGAAGATTTACCGTATAAAGAGCTGTCATCATAATAATACCGGACAGCAGATCCCGGACTTTTAATTTTACATGAATCAGTCCGGTTAAAGTACCTGCCACAGCACCTGCCGCAAATGCGATCACCAGTGTCAGAACCGGATTCATCCCTTTGGAGATCAGCACCGCAGAAAGTGCCGCCCCAAGAGGGAAACTCCCATCTACCGTCAGATCCGGAAAATCCAGAATCGTGTACGTGATATAAATGCCGAGGGCCATAATCGCATAGATCATACCCTGCTCCAAAACGCTTAATACTAATGTCATGTCATACCCCTTTATAACTTTATAACTTACTCTACTGTAATCTCATCAAATGTCTGTGCAGCATCTTTGATGTAGGATTCGTCCAGCTTCATGCCAATTTTATCAGCGGCTGCTGTATTGACGTACAGCTCTGCTTTTGATGCTGTAATGTATGGAGTGTCAGAAGCCTTTGCTTCTCCCTTTAAGATCTTTGCTGCCATCTTTCCGGTTTCAATTCCAAGCTGATAATAATCAATTCCCATGGATGCAACACATCCGGATTTTACCTGCTCGATCTCGCTTCCAAATACCGGGATCTTTGCACTGTTTGCCTTATCAAGAACCGTCTGTAACGCATTTACTACCGTATTATCGGTCAGGTTACACAGACAATCTACCTTGCCAACCAGATCCGTTGCTGCAATCTCAATATCTGCGGAGGTATTGATACCCGTGTCAACAATCTCAAAGTTATAATTGCCTGCCAGCTTTTTGTATTCTTCGATGGTGCTGCAGGAATTTGCCTCACTTGTGGTATAAAGGATGCCGATCTTCTTTGCATCCGGAAGCATCGCACGGATCATTTTCAGCTGTTCCTCCACCGGAAGGATATCAGAAGATCCTGTGATATTTCCAATGCTGGAACCATCTTCGTTTGCCAGGCCGGCAGAAACCGGATCAGACACTGCAGTATAAACAACCGGAATGTCCGTATTCATGGTAGAGTTGTATGCGCTGGCTGCACAAGGTGTTGCAATTGCACAGATCAGATCATCCTTTGCAGATACAAAGCTGTCAGCAATCGTGCTTGCCGTACCGGTATCGGTCTGTGCATTCTGATAATCCACCGTCAGGTTTTTGCCTTCCTCAATGCCTTCTTCTTTTAATCCTTCCAGAAATCCTTCGCGGCAGTTATCCAAAGATCCATGCTCCGCAAACTGGGAAATTCCCACTTTATAACCACTCTCTGTCGCTGCATTCTGTGTTCCTGTAGCTGCATTTCCACTGTTTCCGCATCCTGCCATAAGTCCCATTGCACATACGGCTGTCAAAACCATTGCTAATACTTTCTTTTTCATAATCTTTTCCTCGCTTTCTTTTTCTGACTAACTAACTTCAGAAACAAACCTTTCCCGGCTTTTCTGACTCTGAAAATCAAAAAACCGTCTCAGGAAATAAATCCTGAGACGGTAATAAAGCCTTTGCTTTCTTATCGCGGTACCACTCAAATTGACAGTCATCTGTCCGCTCTGTCACATACCTTCATATGCGCCGAATTGGTAACGGGTTCGGTTCCCGGCGACACCTACTCAATAAACCATATCAAAAATATGTTTCCTGCATTAATCGCCTCCGCATAACGGAATCCATGCGATCTGCTCCTTTTCAGGTCGCCCTCAAAAGTCCATTCAACAAATCCTTCCATACTGCATCGCACCACCTGCAGCTCTCTGGGATATCCAGATAAGTCTACTCCTCTTTCTCATCGGTTTGTTCTCTTATTGCTATACTTTAATCCTTTTATCTGTATTTGTCAACCGCTAAATCTGGAAGAATTTCAGATCTCCCGCCAGACTGTCTGCCATCTCATTTAACTCTTTTGCTTTTTCAACCAGCTGCTCAATCGTCTGATTCAGTTCCGTCATGGAAGCGGTTGTTTCCTCTGTAGATGCCGCATTTTCCTCGGAAATGGAAGACAGACTGACAATTACTTCTTCTACCTTATTGCGGGCATCATCGCAGATACCTGTGCTGGACTTGATATGAGCAGTCTCTTCACTGGACTTTTGGATTCCATCTCCGAGTGTACGGAAATGTTCCTGTGTACTTGCAAGTTTTTCCTGCTGGTTCTGCATGATCTCCGTCACTTCGTCTACAATGCTAACGGTCTGTTCTGCTTCATTTGCCAGTTCTTCAATAATTCCGTTGATAATATCTGCCGAAGAACTTGACTGCTCTGCAAGCTTCTGAATCTCACTTGCAACTACCGCAAATCCCTTTCCTGCCTCTCCGGCTCTTGCTGCCTCAATGCTTGCATTCAGGGAAAGCAGGTTGGTCTGGCTTGCAATGGAAGTAATCAGTTCCGTCGCTTCACGGATCTTCTGCACCGATTCATTTGTGGTATGTGTCTGCTGTGCCACCTGCGCAAAAGCTTCCGTTGTACGACTGTTGGCACTTCCGAGTTCCTCCATAAACTGTGTGGATTCCACACTTACCTGCTGCATCTGCTCAGCCATCTCTCCAAGCTGGTCTACATCTGCTACGATCTCCGCAAAAACATCTCCCATTTTTGAAATCTGTGTCGATGCTACATCTACCTCACTGGCCTGATTGGTCGCTCCCTTTGAAATTTCCTCTACCGCGCTTCCGATTTCTCCGGATGTCATATTACTGTTCTTTGCCATTACATCCAGTTCGTTTCCGGATTTCTTTACGTGCTTGGAAATTTTCTGTGCGGATTTGATCACCTCAGAAAGTCTTTCCAGGAACTGATTGACATACGCACCAAACGCTGAGAACTCATCCTTGCCGTTTGCTGCGGCACGAACGGTCAGGTTTCCTTCTGTCATCTGCTGCAATGTATTTTTAAAGTTTTTGATACTCTCATTCATGGTTCGGCTGATCAGCAGTGTCAGCATAATCAGAATACCTGCACTTAAAAACAGCACAAAAATCATAATTGCTGTCAGTCTCGTTCTGGATGCACTGGTATCTTTTTCCACCTCTTTCTGTACCGTGGCTGTTGTCTTTGTCAAATTATCTGCCAGCGTAATATTTTCTTTTTTCAGCTTCAGAACCTGCTCGTCCACCTTGTTCATTGCTTCAAACTGAGACTGCTTGTCTGCCAGCTTGCTGCTCACATCACTCTGCTGTCCCTTATCAAAAATATACAGTGGAATATTATCTGTCATCTCTTTGAACTGGGCTTCCAGTGCTTTGGCTTCATCCGCCACATCATTTCCTTCCATAACATGTTTGCTGTATGTCGCAAAATTATCGTTGATGGAAGCAAATGTTCCGCTGAAATCATATTTGTCCGAAAACGCTGCAGCAAGAGACAATTCCGCATAGTTTCCCTTTTCGAGATAAGCTTCAAACGTAACGGTACTGTAATCCTGCATCGCGTAGGAAGTAATCGGAAGCTTAATCGATACTTCTTCCCACTTTGCATTGGATGCCGTAAACTTACTGTTGAAATAAATTGCTTTTCCTTTATTAAAATCAGTGATTTTCTGATCTTTTAATGCATCACCGTAAGAACCGGAAATATCCTCATCCGTTACTTTGGAAAGATCTATTTTTTCTTTTTTACTGCCTTTTTGAAAACTGATGTTACTAAAATATACTTTTCCCGCATATCCTGCACCGTTACCACCGATTCTGGCAACGAGATAATCTCTCTTTCCGCCTTCCGGAATTTTTCCCTTATAAACAAACTTTGTATATGTTTTTCCGTCAATTTTGATTGTCTGTCCACCGCCGCTGATGGATGACCAGCTGCCATCCAGCCAGGACTGATCATCTTTGACAGCAGCAAATGTATTTGCAAGATCCTCATCATTGGCAATGAATTTCTGATATTCTCCCACATCCGAAGTGTAACCTCTCTGTGATGCCAGTTCACGGATCTGTGAATAATTATCCTTGCACTCTCCGATGGTTTCTGCCACCGTATCCAGTTTCTTCTTCTCCAGAATGGAGGCAGATTTTTTGGCCGCCTTGCTGTCATTTTCCATATCGGATAAATTCTTTACAATTTTTTCGAGGTAGGAATCATCCAGAAAGTAAAGATAAGAAGTTTCCAGACTCTGATTCTCACTCTGTGCCACATTAATGGCATTAATTTCTTTTAATACCTCATTGTTCCGGCTGTTCTTATTTAACGCGGTAATTCCGCCACTTCCCAAAATCACAGATGCTGCAATTGCAACTCCGCCCATTAAAAGGATTTTTCCTTTAATGCTCTGTACGAGTCTCATCTTCATATTCTGTACTCCTCCTTCATTCTTCTCTGGTACTTTCCATTTATTTTCTAATAAATTTTATCATTAAAAATACTTAATTTCAATATTTTATCAGCTTAAATTTAGCTAATATTTCGCATTGTTTTTTGGTGTTTTTTTCTTTTATTACTTTATATCCATACAAAAAAGACGTCTTTTGCAGACAAAGCCCACAAAAAACGTCTTTTTCCTTTTTATCGCCAGATTCCCCGGCGTCTGCGAATCGTATCATACATATCGTGTTCCATTGCCATAACTTTTTCCACCGGAACACTTTTAAAAACCGGCATCTTCATTTTAAACCGAATCCAGAAGAAGGAATATACACCCAGTGCAAAAAATACTGCAGCAGATAAAAATAGAATCGCATTGCGTTCCACCGGGTCTGTTGAAATGTTACAAATCATAAAAATAGTACCCGCAATTCCGATAAGCGGAAGCACCGGTCCAAACGGAACTTTGAAACTTCTTGGTGCTTTCGGAAGACGGTGCCGCAGCACCAGCACATCAATATGTGCAAAAATATAAGACACCATCCAGAATACCGATCCAACCAGAATAAAAAAGGAAATTGCATCCGATGAATCACTGCTGATAAATGCAAATACAAGAATCAGAATACTGATGAACCACACACCGACAAACGGCACATTGTTTTTGTTCAGTTTTTTAAAGCAGCGCGGCATCATATTCATTTTTGCCATTCCCTGACAGATACTTGCCAGCCCGTTGATCGCAGAGTTCTGGGAACTGATCAGTGCCAGCGCCGCCACAAAAGCCATCCATATTTTTCCGACATTTCCCAGAAGATTTTCCCCGTACAGCAGATGCGGGGCTGCAGAATCTGCCAGCTTGTCCCATGGGGTATAATTGTGAAATCCGAACACCAGAACCGACTGCACAACACAGATCAGTCCCAGCCCAAGAAACATACCGAGCGGTACATTCCGCTTGGCATTTTTGACATCCTTCGAAATCGGAATCACATATTCTGCACCAATAAACAGCCAGAATGCAACTGCGGTCATGGAAACAATCGTTTTCCAGTCTGCGGAAAGAACCATCGGCTGACTCACCTTTTTTCCTGTGCCAAGTCCCAGCATGCCGATGACACCCATAATCACCATCGATCCGACCATCAGATATGCCACTGCATCCTGAATCTTTGCAAACATATCCACACCCTTTAAATTGGCAATCAGAAGAATGACCGTCACCAGAACGGTATAGGAAAAGTTTGGAATCGGCAGATGAAAAATTTCTCCCATGGCATATGCGAAAATTGAGGCTTCCACACCGGAAGACAATACATTGCAGAACAGATACCCTCCCACCATGGAAATCATCGTCGGAAACGGTCCCAGGCAGGCAAGCGTGTACTGTGCCAGTCCCCCGGTCGTATTCGGCATCAGGGCATTGAGTTCCGACAGGGATGCAATGGTTGTCATGTTAAACAGACAGGCAATTACCATGGCAAAAATAAAGGTCACGCCAATCGTCCCTGCGCCCTGTCCGAGTGAAACCAGACAACTCGTTGCAATGACAAGTCCTACAGAAACAGAAATAACACTTTTGAGTCCTAACTTCTTTTCTTCCATAAACAGACTCCCATCCCCTACAACGCTTTTTCGCCCTCATCACCGGTGCGGACGCGGATGACATTATCCAGTTTATAGATAAAGATCTTTCCATCTCCGATGTGACCGGTATACAGCTGTTCCTTGATGATCTCTACGATGGAATTCACACGCTCCGTTTCCACAACAATATTGATCTGCTGTTTTGGAAGCAGTTCCATCTCTTCAAGCTCATCCACTTCATACTCTCTGGTTCCTTTTTCCACACCGCATCCAAGTACCTGCATCACGGTCATTCCCCGCACACCGGCTTTGCTGAGTGCTGCTTTTAAGCTGGAAAATTTTGACATGCCTGTAATTACTTCAATTCTTGACAAACTCATGGTCTTTCCTCCTTGGTATAATGCTCTTTACAATTCCAGTTCCGGAATCTTTGTTCCTGTAATGAGCCGCTCATAACCCTGTGGGGTAATCCCGGCATACTGTTTAAAATCTTTGATCATATGTGCTTCGTCATAATAGCCGCACTGCTGCGCCAGTGCATCTAGCCGGATCCTCTCCGGCATTTTATTTATGACATGCAGCAGCTTCTGAAACCGGACAAACCGTTCAAAATTCTTTGGCGAAATTCCATGCACCTGCTGAAAAACACGCCGGATATAACATTCCGAATATCCGGTTTCCTCTGCCAGCTGCCGGATACAAATGCATCCATCGGTATCATAAATTCTCTCCCTGAGATAATTTTCCAGCTTTTGTATGCCATCCGCCAGTTCTTTTCCACGCAGTTTTGCATATTCCGTCGTAAATACATTGACACGCTCCGAAATATTTTTACTCCCGGCAAGTTTTTCGGTCAGGTGATCTCCAAACAGATTGCCATCAATCTCGAGATCTTTGTTAACCAGATCCCGGATGGAAAGTTCTTCCGGCAGAATACAGCTTCCCGGCTGAAAACGGACCCCAAAATATGAACGTCCGTCCTCAAACTCCCAGCCTTTTGCGGCAAGAACCGTTCCGCCAATATACGTCTTAACATCCTGCTCTCCGATTCCAAACAACAGGTCCACACTGCCATCCGGCACCGCTTTCATCTCTACCTTTGAATTTTTCTTTTTGGAAAATTCATAAAAGTGGGAGATTCCGGATTTCATTTCTTTTTTTACCTCATAATCATCTGTATCCAGCACCAGATACGGCTGCATTGGCATGACGTTTTTCATTTTCTTTCGCCCCTTGTACTTAAACCTCTGCCAGGGCCGCCCGGCAAAAAGTACTTAAAAAGGCGTACCTTTTATGCCATATCCGGCTGATCCCATAAAGGCAGTTCCACGCCGATACCTTCTTTTAATGCATTGCGGTATACAGTACCGCCCCAGGCAATGTCCTCAACAGGCATACCGCCTACCGAGTATACAATGATCTCATCATCGCTCTCCCGTCCCGGATGCTTTTTATTAATGATATCGGCAATATCTACAATATCTTCCCGCTGAATCCGTCCTTCGTGCAGATAATCCGTAAACTTGGAACCTATGATCTGTACCATCTCATAACTCGGATACGGAAATTCCTCTGCCCAGGCTTCATACAGTTTATAGTTATCCACCACTTTCTTGCAGCGGTTGATCAGAAAATCATCATCAAACCGTGCAGCCGATGGCAGACAGATGAGTGCACCTTTTTTGACCCAGTCTTCTGCAATATATGGGAAATCGATTTCTTTTACCGGTGCGGTGGAAGTAACACAGATGATGTCACTGTCTTTTACGGCCTCTTCCATCGAATCACATACGATGACCTGCTGAATCTGCGGACATTCCTTCTTTACGAACTCTTCAAATGCATGCAGGGAACGCTGTCCTCTTCCTTTCACTTTTACCGTAGTAATCTTCGGGCAGACGCTTAAAAAAGCCAGCAGACAGGTTCTTCCCATAACACCCGGTCCGATAATGGTAACCGTTTCGGAATCTTTTCCTGCCAGATATTTTGCCCCGACTCCTGGAATTGCTCCGGTACGGTAACAGCTGACAAGATTTGCAGACATCAGTGCCAGTGGCGCCCCGGTATCTTTATCGTTCAACATCATCATCAGAATGGAACGCGGCAGACCGGAAGCTTTATTCTCACAGTTACTTCCATACCACTTCATTCCTGCCATCTGGTATTTTCCTCCAAGATATGCCGGCATCGCCATAAACCGGCGGTCGTCTGCATTTTTCGGCATTCCCTCAAACTGCGGATCATCCGGAAAAATGACCTGTGCACCGTGGGAATTATGGTTGACTCCGGCCATCACATAATCGCCTTTGTTCAATGTAACCAGCAGATCTTCCATTGCCTCCACACACTGATCCATGTTCTTTACTCCGGCCTTGATCATATCCGGTTCACTCAAATATAAAAATTTAATCCTGGTATCCATATGCATTTCCTCCTTATGTTTTCAGAGGTATGGAATATCAAAGCAAATAAACAAAAAAGACGCCATAGTATCACCTACTATAGCGCCTTTGCTACTTATTCGTGCTTATAATATACCATACTATCTTTTTGATTGCTACTCCTGTATTCTTTTTTATACAACAATCCTGCTATCTTAGATCACTGCCTGAAACCGGTCATACCGCAGTTCATGCAGATCCAGTGTGGTTTCTTTTCCCATGGCCAGTTCGGATAACAGTTTTCCGACAATCGGTGAAATTCCAAATCCGTGTCCGGTAAAAGCACAGGCTAACAGCAGTCCCGGCACTTCTTTAACCGGTCCGAGTACCGGTACTCCGTCCGCACACAGATCTTCATATCCGGCCCAGGTACGGACGATCTTTGCATCGGCAAGTTTTGGAATGTATTTCATAATTCCCCGGCAGATGCACGGAGCAGTGATACTTGAAGTAATCATATGCCCATTGTCACGGTTTTCTGCCTCAAATCCGGAAGCACCTCCGAATACAAAAGATCCATGATTCGTCTGATGGCCGTAGAAATCCGCATCTGCGGTACCAAGCATCTGTGGAAACATCTTTGGCTCAGCCTCCGTAACCAGTGCCTCGATCAGCTCTTTGCGCATCGGGATGTCAATGCCGACACTCGCTGCAATCGAACGGCTTTCGTATCCGGATGCCAGTACAATGGTTTCTCCTTCATACACATTTTCTGCGGTTACCACACGTCTGGCTTTTCCTTTGATCTTCTGGATCTCGAGCACATCCTCACCTGTGATAAACTCTGCGCCAAGCTCTCTGGCTCTCTTGTAAAAACCGAGGGTTGCAACGAGCGGATTGGCATGTCCGTCGGTCGGGCACCAGCTGGCAACCGTAATCTCATCGCTTAAGTATGGGTTGATCTCACGCACTTCTTTTCCATCGATCATCCGCACATCCAGTCCCAGTGCAACGGCACGGTCCGTCAGTCCCTGTAAGATTTCTTTATGCTTTGCTGTCTTTCCGAGACGAAGGTTTCCTTCTTTATGGTATTCCACATCCACACCGAGTTCTTCGGACAGTGTCGGCCACATGTGTTCCACGGCATACATGGCAAGCGGAAGTTCTCTTGGATCACGTCCGGACTGTCTTACACCGCCTCCGTTTCTTGAGGAACCACCGTTTCCGATATAATCGCTTTTTTCGAGTACGATCACGGAAACCCCTTCTTTTGCCAGATAATAAGCTGTTGCGCATCCGATGATTCCACCACCGATAATTACTACTTCCGCATTATTCTTCATCTTCCTCGCCCTCCTTTGCCTCTGCCGCAAACACGCGCATCTCGATCGGACGCATCGGTGCCCGGGATGTTGCCGGTTCCAGTTCTGCCGGGGATACGTTCAGTTCTCTTGCCACGATTCCTTTGACCAGCTTTGCACAGGTCTGTCCCTGACAGAGTCCCATGCCGGTTCTTAAATACCGGCGGATCTCCGTCAGTGTGAACATTCCATCGTGCACCGCTTTGCGAATTTCCCCTTTGGTTACTTCCTCGCACCGGCAGATGATCATATCGTCATCCGGTCCCGGTACGAAAGGTCCGATATCTCTTGATCTATCATTAATCTCATGCATAATTTTTTCCTCCTCTGTGAATCAGGCTTCTGCCTTACGATAAAATCTGGCCTTCATTGCCATATCTGCCGGCACCTTAATCGTCAGCAGATTCGTGTGGTCAAATGCCTTCGATGTCCTGACGGATACCACTTCCGCCTCACAGATTTTTTCACCGCTCCGGCTCATTCCGTATCCCTTTTCTCCCTTTTCCGGAAGTGGAAGGAATTCATATGGAAGCGTCACGGTTGCAAATCCCGGCTCATACGTTTCATCGACTAAGAAGATTGCCTGTCCGGAGCAGGATGCCACGCACATACCGCATCCGATGCAATCCACATCCGGATCTACCACCGGAAGGGAGGTAATATTTTCTCCAATCCTGATGCAATGCTTCGGGCATGCATCCTGACATGGGTTACACGGAATGTTCTGTGTACATTCCATCACCGGATGAACACCGACTTTGTGTGTCACGCCCGGGAAGCGTTCGATTTCATCATCTGCAACATATCCTTTTTTCAGAAGATTCATGGAAATATCGATTCCTTCTTCTGTCTTCTCGATAAGTTTTCCACGATTCTTTGGAGCAAACATGCCCTGACGCAGTCCGTCAAGTGCATCCTCCTGTTCTTTTACCTTTGTCTTTAATTCTTCCTCATCCATATATCCCAGGTAATGGGCAGCTGCGATTCCTGCGATACGTCCCTCGATCATGGCAGAGCTGGCTTCCTCGATCCCCGATACATCGCCTGCTACGAAAATTCCCTTAATTGAGGTTTCGCCATATGCATCACAGATCGGAACCTGTCCGCCACGCTTTGGATTGTCTTCCATCTCGCAGCCCGCCATTTTCAACAGCTGCGACATAGGAGAAAGTCCGACTGCCAGACAGATCGTATCCACATCGAAATGCTTTTCGGTTCCCGGAATGAACTGGAAGTGGTCATCCACTTCTGCAATCGTAACACCAGTCACATACTCCTCGCCCTCTGCTTTTACAATAGTATGGGAAAGATAAAACGGAACACCGGTTCGTGCAACCTTTGCTGCATGGACTCCGTACCCACCGACACGGGGTGCTGCATCAACCAGTGCAACCACATCACAGCCGCACTGCATCAGCTGGAAGGATACGACCAGACCGACATTTCCGGAACCAAGCATCAGAATTTTGTTTCCCGGTTTTACCCCGTGCAGATTCATCATCGTCTGTGCGGCTCCTGCGCCGATGACTCCCGGAAGATTCCAGCCCTCAAAGGTAACCATATTTTCAGCGGCTCCTGTAGCAATGATTATGGAATCTCCTTTGTAGTGATGAACCTCATCTTTGATCCTTACCACAATTTCTTTATCCAGATACATGCCGATAACGGTTGCATTCAGCACAACTTTCACACCGGCATCCGCTGCTTCCTGCAACAGCTGCTGTCCGATCACAAAACCTCTGACTTTTGCCTTATGTTCCTTTGATCCAAAGAATTTATGGATCTGCTTAAACAGCTGTCCACCCGGCTTCTCATTTTCATCAAATACTACAACTTTCAGTCCCCGCTTTGCTGCCTCAACTGCTGCAGACAATCCGGATGGACCGGCTCCTACGATAATCAGATCATAACGCTTCATATTACTCACTCCCCTCTACTGTTCTTCAAACGGTTTATCCGATACGCCGTACTGTGTCTGGACTTTCATGCCCTCTGCAAGCGGTGTCATGCAGGTGCGGACATTTGGTTTTCCATCCACGACCATCACGCAGTCGGTGCATCTTCCGATCGCACAGAAGATTCCTCTCGGTTTGTGTTCCTTTTTGGTATAACGGTGAACCATCACGCCTGCGGCTTTTAATGCTGCGGCAATTGGCTCTCCTTCGTATCCCTGTAATTCTTTACCGTCATAGGTGAATGTAACCAGTTTCCCTTTCTGCTGTTCTCCAAGGATTGGATGTTCTGAAATTCTGCTGCTCATATAACTCCTTCCTTTCTATGTGTAATCATGTATGGTTTCCGTGAAAATCAAAAAGACGCCTATGATTTCTCATAGACGCCTTTGTCTAATGCGGTGCCCCGTAAGGGGTATCGCCTTCGTACATCGCTTCCGCGTGAGCGGAACTCTCATGCGATGTGCTCCTTATTACGGTGCCCCGTAAGGGGTATCGCCTGCGGTACATCTCCGATGTATCGCCCTCCATTATGTTTTTTCCAAGAACCAATTACTTTTCTTAACTTGTCCTTATCATACCCTCTCTCCCAACACATGTATTGTAAAAAACGATACAACAAAAAAGAAGCTGTGCATTCATGCAACAGCTTCCTTCTTTGTTTTCATCTCCGACAAATTATCCTTCAATCACTTTTTTGATTGCTGCAAACAGCTCATCGTACGTCTCATATGCAGGAATATCCGGATACTCAGCCTTGATCGCATCGGTACTCTTAAATAAGAACCCCGCCTTGCTGGCCTGGATCATGCCAAGATCATTGTGACTGTCTCCGCTAGCGATGGTATCATAACCGATGGACTGTAATGCCTTGACGGTTGTGTACTTGGACTTCTCACAGCGCATCTTAAAGCCCGTGATCTCTCCGTTATCGGCAACTTCAAGCGAGTTGCAGAAAATTGTCGGGTATCCGAGTTTTTTCATAAGCGGACCTGCAAACTGGGAAAACGTATCACTGATGATAATCACCTGTGTCATGGCACGCAGTTTATCCAAAAATTCCTTTGCGCCCGGAATCGGATCGATCTTTGCGATGGTCTCCTGAATCTCTTTGAGTCCAAGACCGTGCTCCTTTAAAATTCCGATACGGTATTTCATAAGCTTATCATAATCCGGCTCATCCCTGGTTGTTCTCTTTAATTCCGGAATGCCGGTCTCTTCTGCAAATGCGATCCAGATTTCCGGTACCAGTACACCTTCTAAGTCCAAGCAAACAATTTCCATTTTTTCTTCCTCCATGTGAAAATAAATATACTACTATTCCGATTTAGTTCCATTGTAATGAATTCGGCAGTCCCTGTCTAGTACCAAAAGGAGATTCCTATTGATTGATAAAAACAAGAGACCACAAATTATTTCTGTGATCCCTTGTTTGTCTATCTTTCCAACTGCTCATACCAGTCTTGTGGAAACCCTATATGTTTTAACGATATGTCATCCTCATATTCTTCTATTACAGCCCTTAATTCTGTCATAACCTTGCTATTCCATTCTTTCTTATCGGGATACAATCGTTTAAGAACTAATATCTGGGAAAATAATTTTCTATTTTGTGGTGCTACAGATTCCTTTGGCATTTTAGGTAATGCCGTAAATGACCAATAATATAACCTTGAATAATGAGCACATCTATTTCTTAAGTCAGTAATACAACGTAACCAGCTTTTTAAACACGCTACTGATGTATCATATATCTCTTTTGCTATATATTTCTGATCGCCCGATTGTAAATCCGCATAAAAATAAGATAGCATCCCCATCGAAAAGAATTCGATAATTACCCATATCGGAAATTTTCCATCATATTTTTCCTTATGATGCTTAACAACTAAACTGTTTTTATTTTCCTCTATGCAAACATTCAGTAGTTTTCTAAATTTATCATGATTGTGTTTTTTATTATAAATACTCTTATCCATGTACCCCAAAGATCCATAGACATGTCCACAGTAATAAGCAAGTTGTGTTCTTAAATGTAATTCAATTCTCTCTATACAATTAAACAGTACTCCTCGTAATTTACTATCAAACTTATAAATTCGTTGAATTCTATTAAAACTTATATCTGCAAAATATGTTCCATTCTTTTTTCTAAACGGAAGAAAATAAGCAGATAAACGATAATAGTTTGCCTGCTTTAAAAAACTGATACATTCCGTATCATTATTCACTATAAAGCCTTTTTCTTTGATAAGTTCCACTTGCTGTTCATAGGTTTTCGGCTGTTTTATAATTTGATAATCATGCCCTGCTTTACTATGATTTTCCCGTACACCATCGCTTATATCCACTATTATTTCTCCCAAAATAAAAATGTCTCCCCATGGGACACATCACTTACGTGAGAGGTGTGGGGAGTCCTGTTGATATTATAATATGCTATTTCTATAAAAATCGCAACCATTTTTTAATTTATTTTTTCTGTCTAAATACAATCGTTACTCTTCACTTCTGTTGTGCCATAAATCTTCGGTAAAAGAACACCCCCACCAGCGTGGTAAGAACTTCCGTCACCGGAAAAGTAAACCAGAAATAATTAAGTCCCAGACGGGAAAACAAATATCCAAGCGGTACAAACAGAATCATCGTGCGCACGACGGTAAGAAGCGAACTTTTGACTGCTGCACCAACCGCCTGAAAAAATACCAGAAAAATCAGGGAAGTAACCATCGGGATAAAACTGATTCCCACAAAATGAAACCCAACGGTTCCAATCGCAATCACCTGTGGATCACTTGTAAATACCCGAAGCATCTGTCCAGGAATCAGATTGAAAACTAACGTCCCGATAAACATCAGCCCCATGCCTCCCACAAGCGAAGTGGACAATGTTTTCTTACAGCGATCCATCTGCCCCGAAGCATAATTGTAGCTGATCACCGGTACAATACAGGTCTGCAGTGCCCCCAGCGGAATAAAGAAAAATGACTGCCACTTGTAATAAAGTCCCAGTGCCGTAACTGCCTGATCGGAAAAGGTTGCAAGAATCAGATTCAGTCCGAGAATATAAAAGGTATATGCCGACTGCATAAGGATATTCGGAATTCCAAGTTTATAAATAAAACAGATATCCCGCGGATACACCGAAAGCGGTGGAGACTTGCGAAACCCTTTTTTCATTACAATAAGAGCCGCTACAATCTGTCCCACAACAGTTGCGATGGCAGCTCCGGCAATCCCAAGTTTCGGAAGCCCGAACAGTCCAAAAATAAATAACGGGTCCAGCGCGATATTAACCAGTGCCCCCACAATCTGTGCGATCATCGGTGTCTTCATATCCCCATTTGCCTGTAAAATCTTTGTCCAGATACTTTCGGTAAACAATCCAATGCTGAATACGCAGACGATCCGGCCGTATACAATCACATCCTTTATGACTTCCGGGGAATCCGTAGACATCCGTGCATATGCCGGCATAAAAAAGAAACAGACTGCCGCAAAAAGCACCCACAATGCCAGCGTAAGCGGTGTTCCGATTCCTCCATATTCATTTGCTTTTTTCTCATCATGCACACCCAGATAATGTGCCATTGCCGTATTGATCCCGACTCCCGTTCCTACAGCAATGGCAATCATAAGAAGCTGCAATGGATAAATAATGGAAAGTGCCGTCAGTCCACTCTCCGAATATTTTCCGACAAATAAACTGTCTACGATGTTATAAAGCGCCTGGATCAGCTGGGCGAGCATGACCGGAGGTGCAATCTTGAGCAGAATCCTGCTGACTTTTTCTGTTCCAAAAAAGTTGCTGTCTGATGTATTCATAAAACAAAATCCCCTGTGAAAATTCGTATTTCCACAGGGGATTTTACGCCCGAAAATCATACAAGTCAATCTGTTTTTCCCATCCATTTACACCAGCCTGGGATGCTTTTTCTTTTCAAAAATTTATAAATGATAAGCATACACCCGTGCTTCATATGCCTGCAGCATTTCTTCCTTCTGTTTGGAATAATTTCCGATCAAAAGCTTGGCATCTGCAGGAATCTGCTCCGTTACTTCTGCCGGAATGGAAACTTCTTTTTCCGTAAAATTACAAAGCACCATCAGCCGCTGCGTCCCGAGCATTCTGGTATAGATAAATAATGCCTCATCCTCCGGTGCTAACAGTTTGTAATCCCCATAAACGATAATCTCGTTCTCATGACGCAGGCGAATCAGTTTTTTGTAGTACGAAAAGACAGAATCCGGATCGCTGATCTCCTGTTTTGCATTGACTTTAGGATAGTTACTGTTTACCTTAATCCACGGAGTTCCTGTGGTAAAACCAGCATTTGCACTGTCATCCCACTGCATCGGCGTGCGCGCATTGTCGCGGCTGATCCGCTTTAAATATCCCATCATTTCTTCATGAGATACCCCACAGGTTTCTGTCAGTTCTTTGTAAGCATTCAGGCTTTCAATATCCCGGTAATCCTCTAACTGATCAAAATAAGCATTACACATGCCAAGTTCTTCCCCCTGATAAACATATGGCGTTCCCTGCATCATATGCAGACAGGTTCCCAGCATTTTTGCTGAAATTTCCCGATACTGTTCACTGTCATTTCCAAACCAGGAAACCGAGCGCGGCTGATCATGATTGGATAAAAACAAACTGTTCCAGGCTTTCCCTTCCAGTCCGGTCTGCCATCTGGATAAAATCTTCTTCCATACCGGAAGCGGCATCTTATGGCTGTCCCATTTACCGTAATGGTTGTCTGCCTCCGGTCCTCCTCCGGTATGTTCGAACTGGAAAACCATGTTCAGTTCGCTGCCATCTGCATTTGCATATTTTTTTGCCTCTTCCAGCGTCACTCCGGATGCCTCGCCCACTGTGATCAGATCATAATGGGAAAGCACTTTCCGGTTCATTTCTTTTAAATACTCATGCACATGCGGACCGTTCGCACAACCACTGTCTGCGTATCCGGTTTCTCCCGGAATTCCATCCGGCAGTCCTTCCGGTTTGGAAATCAGGCTGATCACGTCCATACGGAATCCATCAATGCCTTTTTCACACCACCAGTTCATCATCTCAAATACCCGGTCCCGCACTTTTGGATTGTCCCAGTTGAGATCCGGCTGTTTTTTCGAAAACAGATGCAGGAAATACATATCCGTCTGTGGATCATATTTCCATGCCGAACCACTGAAACAGGACCCCCAGTTATTCGGCTCTTTTCCGTCTTTTCCTTTTCTCCAGATATAAAAATCGCGGTATGGATTATCCACGCTCTTTCTGCTTTCCACAAACCATGCATGCTCATCGGATGTATGATTGACAACCAGATCCATCATGATCTTAATTCCCAGCTCATGTGCCCGTGCAAGCATTCTGTCATAATCTTCCATGGTTCCGAATTCTTCCATGATTGCCTGATAATCGCTGATGTCGTATCCATTGTCATCGTTCGGTGACTGATAAACCGGGGACAGCCAGATCACATCAATTCCAAGTTCTTTGAGGTACTCTAATTTTTCTGTAATACCATTGAGATCCCCGATGCCGTCTCCATTTGAATCCATGAAACTCCGCGGATAAATCTGATATACAACCGCTTCTTTCCACCATGCCTTATTCAATACCGTATCCTCCTTGCCTCTCTCATATTTGAATACCTGCATTATACGGCATTTTTACGGAATTTTCTTTCACATTACTGCGCAAAAATAAAACAATTCTGCCCTTTGTGTGTATTTTCTTTCATTAGAAAAGCTGATCTGCATTCTCGCAAACCAGCTTTTCCTATCATTTTAAAGAGAGTCGTATGTTTTTGTGTTATACATTTTTACTGTGCATCTGCTGTTTTCTGTACATTTTGCAGTTCTTTTAATGGATCTGCTCCCGCCGCAACATTCTGCATTGCGACCTGAAGTGCAGTCTCGATTTCACTGTTGGAAAGTTTTCTGCTTCCGGCAGCATTGGAAACATATTTATTTACATCATCAATTGATTGCTGCTGTAATTCTCCATCAACAGTTCCCGTATAGGAAATATCATTTGACACCGGTGCTCCCTGCAGATAATTGACCCAATACTGCTGTCCGTCACCATCTGCAAGGAACTGAATAAATTTCATTGCTGCTTCTTTATTCTTGCAATCTTTATTCATGCTGACCATAACATCTACGCCGGACGTTCCAAGCTGCTCACCACTATCAGATACTCCCGGGAATGGTTCCATTCCGATAACATCACCTTTATTTCCAATTTCCGTTCCCTGAATTTCAGAACTTGAGGATGAAGTTGGTCCTAAATGCCAGGAACCAGTCATAAAAAATACTGCTTTTCTGGCAAAGAAATATTGATCTCTTGCATCAGGGTATGTCGAAACTCCCAATGCTCCATCTTCAAAAATTCCATCTGTAAACATTTTTTTCCATGCATTCATGGTATCTACAAAACACTGATCTGTCCATTTTCTTTTTCCAGCTTCTGCTTCATATACAGCACCATTTTCAAATTCATTGGATGCCTGAATAAACCAATCCGAATTTATCCAGTCATCAGCAGCTCCTGCAGCTACACATACATAACCTTTTGCTTTCGCCTTCGCTGCCGCATCCTTTAATTCGTCATACGTTGTCGGAACCTTATCAATTCCACATTCATCCATAAGTGTCTTGTTATACATCAATGTCGTCATTCCTGCTACCAGAAGTGGCATTCCTGCCATCGTACCATCTTCTGTGGTACACTGATCAACTGCATTGGAATTAATTTTATCTTCCCATCCACTCCAATACTGATCCGCTGTTTCTTTCATATCAACGGAAAACTTGGCATATTGATTCATCATGGAACCTGTTGTCATACCATATAAATCAGGACCTGTTCCAGATGCCATGGCAACCTGAAGCTTTTCAAAAAAGTCATCCTGTTCTGTTCTGGTATAATCAATATGAATATTTGGATTTTCTTTTTCGAATTCATTAATCATTTCTTCTGATTGATCATTCGTTGGAAGCCACGACCAGAATGTTAATGTCACATCTTCATTTGATGCTCCCTGTGTTCCACTGTCTTTGTTGTCTCCTGATCCACATCCTACAACTGCGGTTGCCATAACCGCTGCCATGATCAAAGCCATGCATCTTTTCCATCTCTTTTTCATAAGCGTTCCCCCTTATTACACTTGGTTGATTTGATGATATTAAATTACTATATTTTTATCTGTCTATGTACTCAAATTTTTTAACAATTTGTGTAATTTTTTGTGTAGCAATATTGCAAAATCCGGGTATTTTTTAGTTGTAAATTCATGCCAGTATTTCCACTGTCCGAAAAATCTTTTATTTCCTTACCATTTACCCAAAGATGCGAGAAATCTCCGTCTGCGATCCGATAAATTGCATATCGTCCCACTTCATTCTCCATGAAAGTCATATTCTTTTCACCAATTTCTATGCAAACGCATCCATGATGATCCACTGCCTCCAATTGTATTTCTTCCACATAATCGCTTTTTGTCAGCTTACTTTTCATATTTAGAACATGACGTTTCGGAGCCATGCCTTCGTCATCAACATTTACGTTTTGCTCCAGCCTGTAATTTTCATCGAGATAAACGAGATCTTTGCCGGTCAGATCAAATGTTTCCGTTACTGCAAAACTGTGAAGCGTAAGGTCAGAAAAATAAGTTTCTATGCCGAGCCGGTCTTTCCCCTGTGAATCATATCTGTGCGCATAGTCACAAAAACGATATTTTTCATCCAGAATAACCGTATATTTATCTTTTTTTCTGTCCACACAAATGCAATGAGGAACTGTATAATCATAATTTTGTTCCAGTTTTTCACTGAGCAGAACCTGTTCCACAGCATTTACACACTCAATCATTTCACATGTAGATCTGCCACTGTGAATCTGTAATTTTACATAATTTTGTGCATCTGACCATGCAAGATAAATATCATAACGGCATCCAATATGATTTTGCGCTGCAGAAATCCAATACTCACAACGATAGAACTTCCCCATTTGTGCTAACCAGACCTGCTGATTGACCTTTAAATCATTTTTACAGACAGCTGCCATCTGCGGTACTTTCTGTGCTTCCTGTGTCGGTCCGTTACAAATCATCTGTAACCCATTAAACATAAGCGGATCCATTCGCATTTCTCTTTGTTCCTTTTCCGGAATCAGATCCTCTTTTGCCATCCGTCCATGATATACAATCCAGTCATCTACCATATTCGGAGCTTTTACGATTGTATTATGACCGGTTCCCTCTACCAACTCATTTTTATGAAGCAATGGCATCCAGATATCATTTGACGGATACTTATTCCAGACCATATCAAGCAGATTTTCTTTATTTTCTGCAACGGCTGTTCCTACAAAATAATCCACATTTACATATGCATTCGCGGAATACGTAAGAAAGCAATGATTTCCATGAACAACTGTGGCAGCTCCCTCTAATGTATACCAGTCTCTCCCATCGCCAAAACGGTCTTTAGCAAAAATTTCCTGTTCCAGAGTTGGAAGAAGCACCGGTTTCGGATTCCCTGCAAATTGCTCCGGAGATAACATTTCATCCAATAAAATAATAGTTCCCGCTACTTTCTCATCCGTTCCAATCCAATCATTGACGGAATAAAACATATACAGCTTCTCATTCCACAAAATCGGATGTGAATCTATAGAAAATTTATTAAAAAACGTCTTTTCCCATACGAATGGTCCTTCCGGATTTTTCGATTCGGCAAGTTTAAGCCACTGTTTATGCCCATCCTCTTCTTCTCTGTCCAAATTGGAATAATACATATAAAATACTCCGTTCCAATAAAACACAGATGGTGCCCAATAATCTCTTTTATCCGGCTCTTTAATTGCATATCCTTTATACTCCCAGTGTACCAGGTCTTCTGATATACTGACTTTTACTCCATCACTGTCTGTTGCATAGCAATAATATGTTCCACACCACCGCATAACAAACGGATCTGGGTTTGTATGCCTTTTCCCATCCGAAAACGGAACGGGATTACAAAAAAATTTTTCTACGTCCATAATTTATCCTTTCACTGCGCCTGCGGTAATACCTGATACAAGGAATTTCTGACTTACCAGATAAACCAGAATTGATGGCAATGCCAACAAAATCATAACAGCATAAATACGTGCCACATCTACCGGACTCTGATATGTACTCGACATAAAATACTGCGCTGCCAATGTAACTGTATAATTATCTTCACTCCGCATTACAAGAAGCGGAACCAGATAATCATTCCATGAATAAATAAAAGTAAGTACCAGTACATTTGCGATCATCGGTACACTCAATGGAACCATGAATTTTCTCCATATACAAAATGTTGTTGCTCCATCTATTCTTGCACTTTCGATCAATTCATCCGGTATCGTATCAAAATAATTCTTTATCATCAGTAACATCATCGGTGCATTAAATGCAATCAATGGGAGAATCACTCCAAAATGTGTATCCAATAACTTTAAATTTTTAATTGTTGCAAATAAAGGACTTGTTACAGCAGCTACCGGGACAGCCAGACATGCAAGTATCATTCCATAAATTATTTTACTGCCCGGAAATTTCATTTTTGAAAATGCAAATGCCGCCAATGCCGTAATGGCTGTAACAACAACAGCCGTTGTAACTCCGATAAACAAACTATTAAATACAACCTTAAAATAACTGATTTTTTTATAACTTAACACATATGCATAATTTCCAAAGCCGTTAATTGTAAACGATTTTGTCAATGCAATCACCAAAGGAAGAATCCAGATCGCTGCACATACTATTAAAACCAGATAAGTGAAAACCTTTGATTTTGCTCTCTTCTTTTTTCCCATCGTTTAGTCCTCCTTACCGAATTTCACCTGCAGGAATGACATCACCATAGCAATAATCAGAATTGCCACACCTATGGATGCCGCACCTCCGGCGTTAAAATCTTTAAATGCTTTCTCATACAGATAAGTGTTCATAACTGTCGTGGATCTTCCAGGTCCACCACCGGTAAGAAGTTTTACAATATCAAACGTTTTCAGAGAACCTACGATGCCAAGAATTATTAATACATTTGTAGTTCCTTTCAGCATCGGAAGTGTCACGGAGAAAGTTGTTCTCCAAAATCCCGCTCCATCAATTTTTGCAGCTTCATACACATCATCCGGTAAACTCATCAGCCCTGCATAATAGGTAATCATAGAAAATCCCATCCACTGAAAAATATTTACAATAATAACTGAAACCAGTGCAATCTTAGGATCTCCCAACCAGTTTACTGCAAATCCGTTTAAATGAATTGCTCTCAGAAACTGATTTAACGCTCCGTTTGTAGGGTCCATGATAATTCTGAAAATGGCAGTAATAATAGAAGTAGCCATTGCAATCGGCATAAAATAAATAGCCTTAAATACATTAGACCCCGGAAGTTTTTTCTTTAAAAGAACCGCAAGCACAAATCCCAAAAGTGCCTGAATAAAAACCGTTCCCACAAAGAAAATCAAGTTATTCACTACCGATGTCCAGAATACATGATCCTTAAACATTTTTATGTAGTTTTTCAGTGCCACAAAATGGAATACATCTGTCATTCCATCCCAATCTGTAAAACTGACCACTACAGTGTCAATGATGCAATAATACACCAGTACGAAGGACAGCACGATCATCGGTAAAATATACAGATATGCTATCCAGCTTTTCTTTCCTGTCTTATTCATATCCTTCACCTCCATGACTCAATTATAGAGAAATCACGAGGCAAAAAAGATAACATTTTTTTGGAAAATACTCTATTTTTTTGCCGCAAACGCGCTTGGCGTCATGCCAACCATTTCTTTAAATACTTTAAAGAAATAATTATAATTACGAAATCCCGACTGTTCTACGATCTCTTTCATAGAAATATCATTACGAATCAAAAGACTTTTTGCCTTATTTACACGCTGTTGATTTAAATATTCCACAAAACGTAATCCTGTTTCCTTTTTAAACTCTTTACTGAGAGAGGTATAACTGCATCCCACGATCTCTGCACATTTCTCAAGCGAAATATCTGCTGTATAATTCTCCTGAATGTAAATGAGTGCTTTTGTAATATTAGCAGAATACTGTTTTCTCTCCTGCTGACGCAAATCCTGAGTTTGCCTGTGTAATATTTCAAGAATCAACGAACGATACTGTCCAAATACCTCAAACTGATCCATTTTCTGAAATTGCTGATCCGTGTCACTTTCTTCCAGATACCCATACTTCTTCATAAGTTGAATAATTTGAACACAACATTGATGTGCATACTTCTTATATACCTGTCCACGTTCCATTATATCCAGCATTTCTCCTATTGTATCTATATATGCCGGCATATGATTGGCAAATTCAAATTCCAGCTGTTCCCAACAGGTATCTTCCAATATCTGCCCGGAATAGACAACAGGATTCGTAACCGTTGTATAAACAATGCGGTTTTCTCCCAAATAAAATTTATCATGCAATAAGATCCGAATTTTATTAATTTCCTGCATTGCTCCATCAAGATTCGCATGTACTTCCCCACATACAACTGACAATGTTGTATCCAGCATTCGAATTGCAAGCCTTTGCAACCTAGCCGCAATATTACTGATTGAATTCATCATTAACAACATGCTCTTTTCCTTTTCAAAAGAGATCAATATATATAAATGATATTCTTTTGTCATATATATAATATACGGATAATTTTCTCCCAATATCTGACTGATAATATCTATAACTGCTTTACTGATATCCTGCTTATATTCCAGCGGATGAATATCTTTCCGTATTTTATAATCCGGACTAATGGCAATGCAACATACATTAGAACAACAAAATTCAATTTTGTTTTCTTCCGTGAGCTTTCGAATATAATCAGCCTGAAACGAAATTTCCTCCCGTATACAAAATCCCCTTTTCCGATAAACTTTCTTTCCTTTTGGAACTATACGATATTGCTCCCGTACCTGATCTAATACATGAAGCAAATACTCTTTTGTCAATTCATGCTTTAACAAATAATTTGCTGCACCATTAACCAGACTTCCCCTTACAAAATTAAAATCATCAAATCCACTAATTGCAATAACCGGGAGATATTCATTTATAATATGTACATTGCGCATCAATTCCACACCATTCATTTCCGGCATCTGCATGTCACATAACAAAATATCAACGGAATTCTTTCTTAACCAGTCCAATGCAGTTTTTCCATTCTTAAAATCCGCTATAATTTCATAAATGTCATTTTCCTCAAGATATTTCTTTATTGTATTCCTACTGGACAATTCATCATCTACCAAAACCAATTGTATCTTTTCCATTTTCCTCAACCTCCCTAATAACTGGCAGCACAAAGACACATCTTGTATATGCTCCAATTTTACTTTCATAATGCAATCCATATGCATCACCAAAACAAAGTCTGATTCTCTCATTCACATTTGCAACACCAATACCATTAAATGATTTCTTATCTTTTTTCTTTTCAGAAAGAATCTTCTTTATGGCTTCCTCGGGCATCCCTTCTCCGTTATCCTCAATCCATATTTCTAACCGTTCTTTTTGAATACAGGTCTTTATCAGTATTTTTCCCTGTTTTGACAAATCCACCGGAATTCCGTGATAAATTGCATTTTCTATAATCGGCTGCAAAATAAATCTTGGTACATATAACGAAAGTGTATCCGGTTCTATCTGTCTTTCTACCTGAAAATCAAAACTTCCACTATATTCCATAATAACAAGATAATTATCCACATATTCCAATTCTTTTTTTAGACAAATCAATGCATTATCCTGATGAATAACCGCACGTAAAAGATAATTTAACGCATTAACTAATGGTATAATATTGTCTGCATGCTGAATTTTTGCCATCCATGCAACATTGTTTAAGACGTTAGAAACAAAATGTGGGTTGATTTGTGCCTGTAAAAAGGCCATTTCTGCAATGCGTTTATCCCTCTCTTCCTGCGCAACCTGCTTCATCAAATCAGAAATCTGATACACCATCCCGTTAAATGTTTCTCCCATCTGTCCAATTTCATCATTTTCTTTTATTCGATACTGAACCGTTAAATCTCCCTTTGACACTTCTTTCATCTTATTTCGTAAAACAGTAATTTCCCCTGTAAGCTTTGTCACAAAAAATGTCAGAATTAAAACTGCCAGACCGATAATCATTATAATTACCATTCCGGTCAAAACCATTGTTTTTTGAATACCGGAAATATAATATTCAGACGGAATACTCATTTTAAATGTCCAGCCAACATTTTTTGCATAAAATGTATTTGAAACATATGCCCTATTCTTTACGCTAATCTTTCTGTCTCTGTTCGCATATATTTCCGTTCCCTGATCATTGATTACTTCAAAATAACTGTTCTTTGGTAAATTGACAGAAAACATTTGATCGATTACACTGTAATCAAAATATACGATTACATATCCTATAATATTTTCTTTATCATCAGTAATGGCTCTCACTGCCGGAACCACATAATCACTGGATACCGTAGATTTCAAGCCTTCCATATGTATAGGTTCCATCATTATTACTGTTTTTTTCAGCTTATCGCAATTCAGATTTTTCACTTTCTGATAAATAGTGTTATTTTGTTCAATGACATGATTTGATGAAAATATGCATTTTTCATTTGCCGCAATCGAAATTCCAGAAATATAATATTTGTATCCATCAATACCATTTAAATACTCCAATATTTTTCTGCGATTTTCCAAATATATCTGATTCCATTGATTATTTTGTTTTATCTGCTCTGAATTCAGTGTATTTACCGGCTGTATAACATTCTTTTGATTTTCGGAAATCATGGTTGCCATGTATGATGTGTCCGTTAAAAGATATTCAAACGCATGATATGCATCTTTCATTGAGCTTTCAGAAACATTTTGTAAATATGTACTGGTCAATTTACTGCTTGTCTGATACCAGATTCCCATAATAACCGCCCCACTTAGGGCCAAAATAATTACTACTACAAGTATAATTTTATTTTTTAACTTCATTATTGTGCCTCCTATCCCCAATATACCCTTACAATATTATAATTTCACCAAAAAACTTAACTCTTTTTTTGTTTTTTACTATATTTTTTTGCTGCAAAAAAGATGTATCCCGACAATAGAATACATCTTTTCCACACTTATTTTACAATTTAAACTATATGAACTAAATTATTTTTGTTTCCTCCAGCTGCTCGGTAAACGCTTCGTTCATCCGGATAATCGGTTTACGAAGTACAAGTCCCATAAAAAGTGCAATCACCAGGAAGATGCCCAGTTTTGCCAGATCTATCCAGTAATCGTTCCCATAACAGCCTCCAACCGATTCCCTCAGGGCTGCCATACTGTGGGTAAACGGCAGAAGCGGATACACAGCCCGGAAAAATTTCGGAGCACATTCAATCGGGAAAGTTCCACCAGTTCCGGCAACCTGCATAACAAGTAAAACCACACTGCCTGCTTTTCCGATATCTCCAAATGAAACCGTCAGCGTATAACTGATCGTGACATAGACTATACTTGAAAACCAGCACCCAAATAAAAACAGAAACGTATGCTCACACTGAATCCCAAGATAATACAGATCTCCCAGTGCAATCAGCGTACTCTGCAACAGACCAAGAATCAGAAATATGATCCAGCGTCCAAGATAAATTTCATGAATTTTGACATTTTTCAGTCCCATCTTTTTTATGCTTTCCTCGGAAACGGTCACTTTTAACATCGCAACCAGCACGATTCCGCCGATCCAGATAGAAAGTGTCGAATAAAACGGTGCCATGGAAGAACCATAATTATCAATTGGATAAATTTTCTTCGTATTCAGTTCCACCGGTGCCGACAGAAAGGCACTGACCCCGGACTTATTATCATAGATCATATGTTCCAGATCCGCATAATCCCCGTTGTCTTTTGCTTTCGTGAGCTTATCCGTAATCTTTTTTATTTTATTTGCAGATTTACGTAAAAGTTTACCGGAATCACCCAGACAGGTCTGTATTTCTGACAGATCCGATCCTGCGGTGTCCGTTAACGTGTAAACACCCTTTGCACTTGCATTGATCTGTTTCGTCAGACCGGTAATGTCTTTTGATGTTTCACCGATCGAATCTTCAAGGTTCTGCAGAGTTCCTTTTACATCATTTTCATATTCTTTGCTGATCTGCTGCAGACGTTTCTGATTTTCTTTTACAAGGGCATCCAAAGCTTTCTTGTCAGAAATCAGACCTGTAGTGGACTTCTTCATGGAAGCCGCATTATCGATCAGATCATCCCGCAGTTCTTCCTGTTTTTCAATAGAACGGTTGATCTTTTCAATCATAGGTCCTATTGAGGAATCGGTTTCCGGATGTTTTTCCGAAAGCTTGATCAAATTATCCCGGAGTGTTGTAAATGACTTGATGTTTTTATCCACCGTCTTTGCTGCTTTTACAAGGGTATCTGCTGTATCCTCACTGCCATTTATTCCATCTTCCACCGTCTGATCCAAAAGCAGGCTCATTTCAGAATATACCTTTTGGCCTGCTTTCAGTGCTTTTCCCACGCTCTCGGTCGCACTGCTTATTGTCGTTTTCATATCGGTAAACGTCTTTTTGGAATTTTCCAGAACCTGTTTTCCATCCGCAGACTCTGTTTTCAGTTCTTTTAAAAAATCAGAAGACGCATTCAGCAGGGACTGGGCAGAAGACGTAATCCCCGAAAAAGTTTCCAGCGTGGACGCAGTCATATCCATGTCATCCGATGCATCCCCAAGATTGTGGATCAGATTATCCACCAGCCGGTCTGCTCCGTTTGCCTCAGCCATATTAGAGACCGACTGAAACACCGTCATTGCCGTGTCGGATATTGTCTTTATAAATACCTGATTCACCTGTTTCTGGATCGCGGTTGCACCCTTGTCGGTCACTTTTGGTGCAATCGCATTTTCCTTGGCGTTGGAATAGTAAATAATTTCCGGCTTTTGAATCTGATCGGAAAACAGACTCATCATCTGGGTACTGAATTTCTCCGGAACAACAATCGCCGCATAATATTGTCCGGATTTTACCCCCTCCATTGCCTTTTCTTTGCTGGTAAATACCCAGTCCATCTGTGTATTTTCCCTTAGTGCGGAAATCACCTGTTCCCCTACATTAATCTCAAGGGGAATCAGACTTCCGGTATATCCCTCATCCACACTTGCCACCGCGACCTTTAAATTTCCCGTATTGTTATACGGGTCCCAGCTTGCCGCAATATTAAACCATGCATACAGACACGGAACGACAAGGACACCGATGACAACAATCATTGCGATTACATTTTTGCGAATCCGTTTCACGTCGTCGATGAAAATTTTCAGAATGTTTTTCATTTGCTGTTCTCCTCCTTCAAAATTTTCATCAGTTCCTCAGAACTCATCTCTCCCAAAACAGATTTCTTTTTCATCTCTTCATGCAGATATTCCACAATCAGCAGATACAGAATCAGTGCAAGTAAAGAAACGATCCACAAAATCAGATAGACCAGTTTGGATTCCAGGCTAAACATCAAAATCAGAAATACGAGTGGTATAACCATCATACAGATAAATCCGGAGCGTACCATAACCGGATAATATTTTTCAAACGCGAGTGTTTTCTCTGTTAATTTCTTTCTCCACGCATCATCTTTCATAATCACCTGCATAATCCGCTGCAGCTGTGGATTATCCCTGCCCTTGGAATCCGTCTCACAGATCATCAGATCGGTTTCTGCAAGTCTGACATCAAACAGATGATTCAGATTCATCAGAAGCGGACGGAGTACAAGCCCGATAAACAATGCGACCAGTAAAAATACCAGCAGTTTTCCCAGGCTGCTTCTATAAGTATGATGATAGTATCCGGCAATACATTCCCGCATTGCGCTGATCGAATAAGAAAACGGAAGCAGCGGATGCAGTTTCTGGAAAAATTCCGGCATCATTTCAATCGGATACGTTCCGGAAGAACCCGGAATCTGTAAAATTACCAGAAGAACCGCCAGTGCTTTTCCCATGTGTTTAAACGTCGATGCCAGTGCAAAGATCAGATTCACATAAACAAAAGAAGTTAACATTCCGGCAAGAATAAATTTTACCGGATGCAAACACTGTACTTTCAGCAGAATAATATCTCCCGCACATACGATAGCTCCCTGAATCAGTCCTATGATAAGAAACAGCAGAATACGCCCGAAATACGCACTTGTCGGTGTAAAATCCGGCACTTCTTTGTCCCGATCTACTTCCTGTTTTAAAATAGAAACCAGTATCAGTCCACCTACCCAGAGTGCCAGGTTTGTATAAAACGGGGTCATTCCTGTTCCGTAATTTTCCACTTCATACAGGACATCCGTCTTTATGTTTACCGGAGAAGACATAAAATTGGAAATATCTTTGGCATCAATCTTTTCCAGTGACAGGATATTCTGATACATATCCGAATTCTGCAGTGTCTGCAGATCCGTGACCGTTTTCTGCAGTTTCTGATCCACCTGTCCCATGACATTGCCCGTCTGTGTAAATACTTTGGAGCTGCTGTGCAATGCAGATTTTAACTGATCCAGCAGATCTCTCATCTGTTTTGTCATGGATGTTATGCTATGTAAGGTTGTTGACAGATCTCCGCTTATATCTGCCAGACCTTCCAGTGACTGATCCAGCTGCGGGTAAATATTTTTGCTGAAATCAATCCGGCTGTTCTGAAAACTCTCACGGTTATCCTCTGCAAGCGTTTCCAGTGAACTTCTCGTATCTTTGGAATTCTTTAACACTTTCCGCATACTGGTATTTGCACTTTTCAATGAATTTACCAGTTTCTGCGCAGAAATGCTCTGCGTCTGCAGCTGTGAAATTTTCTGTCCGACAGATGCTGATAACTGTGTATCTTTTCCAAGATTCTGATTTAACTTTTCCAGATCTTTGAGAAGCTTGGCATTTTTCTCATTGATCCGGGTGATCGTATCGAGACTGTCCTCAACCGCAAGATTTGCCTTATCTGCCTTTATCTCAAACTTATTCAGACTCTTAGAAGCCGAGGACGAAACTTCATCCAGAAAAACTTCCCCGCCGGTCAGCCCATTGGAGAACTGTTTATAAAATTTTCCAAGTGCCGTCTGACTTTTTTCCAGCAATGCAGAAGTTTCTTTTAAAGAAGAAGAGCTGTCCTTTGCTGCCTCATCCACCTGATCTAAAGACTCCTTGATTTCTTTGATCTGTGCATCGGATTTATCTACTTTTTTCTGAAATTCTTTTACCAGCTTCTGATAATCCGTTAAATTATTCTGAACTTCGGTAATGGCAGATGTCAGTTCCGACTGTGTATCGTCCAGTCCTCTGGTAATACTGTCTGCGGAAGACTTTACAATTTCTGATACTGCCGAAGATGCCGTGGCGGAAAATGTGTCGTTGATCTGCTGCTGCACCGTTGTCGCACCGGTATCCGTAATCTTCGGTGCAATGGCATTTTTCTTTTCATTGACATAATAGTCCAGCTTCGGGCGTTTCAGGTCTCCGGAGAGAATACTTACCAGGGAACTGCTGAAATTCTCCGGAATGACGATTGCCGCATAGTAATCTCCTGCCTGAACACCTTCTTTGGCTTTCTCTTCGCTGACAAACTGCCAGCCCAGCGACTTGTTTTCTTTCAGTTTTTCAACAATCGAATCGCCTGCATTCATCGTGATCACGTCGGTTTTGGTCCCTGTATCGCAATTGGCAATTGCCACCCTGATTCCCGAAGTATTTGCATACGGGTCCATGTTTGCGGCAATATTAAACCATGCATACAAAGACGGCAGGAGACATACGCCGATCATAACCAGTGTCGCGGCACGGTTTTTTAACAGACGTCGCACATCCCTGCGGAAAATCTGAAATGCTGTCTTCATTCATTACCTCTTTCTATTCTCAGTTTCTTAATGAAAAAAGGAAAATGGCTTTTTCAGCCATTCCCCTTTTTTATTATAAAGAGTTCTATATGAATGTTCAACCGAAACTTGAAAATTATTAGAACGCATTATTTGGACGCAGATATTAGAATTTTCTCTGTTCACAGAAAACCTATCTTCCTAAAATCATGTCCTTATTTTTTCATCATTGCATACCTTATCATGCCGGCAAACAACAACAAGAGTCCAACCATAATCACTACAGTTGCCGCAACACAAAACCATAACGCGCCCTGCACACCAGAGGCAAAGATCCTGTAATACAATGCAGACGCACAGCCTCCAATGACAAGCCCTATAGCAATGCCATTCCTTCCATATCCGAAAAACTCTTTTGCAAGCATCTGTTTCTCCTGCTTCGGTGTCATGCCGACCGAACGCAGAATGACAAATTCCCGTCTCCGCTGCCACAGATCGGTCAGCACCGTATTACAGATGTTCGTCACACCGATTAAAAGCACTGCAAGCAAAAATCCATAGAGTGCAATTCCATCTACAAACAACAGCATATTGTTTTCCCGGTTCTGCAGATCGCGGTTTCGGATTTCCTCCGGATAAAAATCATAGGTTTTTTCCAGTGCCTGTGTGAGCGTTCCCGGATCGGTACTGGCGTATTTTACGGTAATTTTTGCACCACCCTGCGGATCGTGGGCATCGAGCCATGCATCACTGACAATGATGGTTCCGGAATCTGTATAGCTCTGCGACGTATCGACACCAAACGGCCGCCTGGTTGTGACTGCTGCGATCTGCATCTGATCGGTCATGTCCGGTGTTTTCTCCATCTGTTCTTCGTGGCAGAACTGTCCCCTGATCCAGTCGCCTGGTTTGTAATCTGTCACCTTCCATGTGGTTTCCTTTCCATCCCAGTACCCGGCATACGCATTGTAAAATATCGCACAATCTTTTGCCGTTTCATAGGAAAGTCCCAGTTCTTTCAGGTAATTGCGGTACGCTGTTTCTCCGACTGCCAGTACCTGGATCACTGCGGTTGTCTCATGTTTGAGATCCGGTGCTCCATTTCGTCGGATATGCGTCTGTGTATACGGCACCTCTTTCGTATTCACCATATATGCCGCCGTCCGCAGAACTGCCGCTTCCGTGACGCTTTTTTCCTTTGTGCTCTGCAAAACCGCAGACCGGTTTACCTCCCAGCTTCCCTGCACATCCACCGAAACATTGGCATGATCGTCAAACATATGGTTGCTTTGTCCTACCGAAATCGTCTGTACTCCCATAAAATAGGATACCAGAATAAAAAGCGCCGTACATCCTGCGATTGCAGCCGTGATCGTCCGCTTTTTTGCCCGGCGGCTTTTCTTTGCCTGCCCGCGCATTGCCGCAACCGGAGAACTTTTTGCCGCCTGTTTTGCCGGACGGCGCGCGGAAAGAACAAGAGTGACAGTTGAGAGTAAAATACCGGCGATAAGCATCTGCCATGCCACATGAACATGCAGATACTGTACGGTATTCTGCCCGTACAACAACGCTTTGATAGCAAAAATTCCGCCTGTCGAAAGCAACAGTCCCAGCACAGTTCCCAGGGGAATTGCGGTGCGCCCTGTCAGAAATGCCTCGTAATACACACTTTGCCGAATCTGCCGCGGTGTGGCACCGACCGAGGCAAGCATGCCGTAACTCTTTCGCTTTTCCTCCATGGAAATAGCAAAGCTACTACCGATGCAGCTTACCGCCGCTGCCAGAATGATAACATTTGTGACCGCAACTGCAAGATAGAGCATGTGATACGCCGACTGGCCGATATCCATGCGCTCAAATCTTATCAGCCCCCAGTTTTCATAAAACCGGTACGGAGACCGCTCCATCAGATCATTAATCTGGCGGTTTGTGATGCGTTCATCTTTGATAAACGGAAATTTCTGTACGCCGGGGGTAAGTGTAACACCCACAATATCCGCTGTCGTCTGTGCCCGGTCACGCAGCCCTGCTTTCGTGTACTTGCAATAAATATCCGTGCGCTGCATGTACTTTTCCGGGATATTATCTCCCTTTGGATTCAGATATGTAATTACACTGTAGCCCGGTGCTGTCCACTCCTCAAATCCAAAGTTCGGACGCTGCACAATGCCAACCACCTGAAAAGATGCCGTTAATTTCTTTTTCAGTTTTTCTCCCGTTCGGTAACCACTCGACTGTGTCAGCACATTCCCGTTCTTATCCTCACGTTCGGAAATGTCCAGTGTGATCATATCCCCCACACGATATTCCACGCCACCGTTCGTCATCATATGCCGGGAAAGCAAAATCTCATGATCGTTTTTGGGCATACGTCCCTTGATCAGATGCAGGGCATTTTTCTGCATGGCCCGATTGTCCATTGCGGCCAGATACACATACGGTTTATCGGGATTTTTACTGCCGGAAAGCTTTGCATACCCCAGCCCGACACTCTGGTATGCGGTCGCAACCTTGCGGTTATTTACAATGTGATCCGCCTCCTCACGCGGCACATCGTAAAATACATAGTCATAATCTCCGCTTAAATCCTTTGCATATTCGATCAGTCCCGCCTGACAGGACGAAGCAAAGGAAAAAACTGCGGCAAACAACGCCGTGGCAATGCAGGTTGTGATCCACACGGCAATGGTCTGCCGTCTGTTTTTCTTTCGCTCACGAATTGTCCGTTTTTTCATAATGGAAGTAACCATGCCTATCCCTCCCTTATGATTTTTCCATCTTCAATGACAATCACACGGTCGGCGGTCTTTGCGATCTCGAGATTATGCGTGATCATGATGATGGTCTGTCTGTATTCCTGATTCGCTCTGCGCAACAGCTCAACGATCTCGTCACTGTTCTTTTTATCCAGATTTCCGGTTGGTTCATCTGCCAGAACAATTGCCGGACGGTTGATCAGTGCCCGCCCGATGGATACGCGCTGCTGCTGTCCGCCGGAGAGTTCTTCCGGAAGATGCGTTTTTCTTCCGTTAAGTCCCAGCTCATCGATCAGTTTATCCAGACGCTTTTTATCCACCGTCTGTCCGTCAAGTTCACACGGCAATGTAATGTTTTCCTCCACATTTAATGTCGGGATCAGGTTGAAAAACTGATAGATCAGACCGATCTGCCTGCGCCGGAAAATTGCCAGTTTTTCCGTGCTCAGCGTGTAGATGTCTTCTCCCTGTATCCAGACTTTCCCCTCCGTTGGCTGATCCACGCCGCCTAACATATGAAGCAGTGTCGATTTTCCGCTTCCGGAACTGCCGACAACTGCCACAAATTCGCCCTGTGCGACGGAAAGAGACAGATCATTGACTGCGGTCACACTTGTATTGCCTTTGCCATAGATCTTCGTAAGATGTTCTGTTCTTAAAATTTCCATTGTGTTCTTTCCTCCTCTACAGGTTTCATCTTACGGATGGCAGGTGACATCTCCGTGACATTTTTCAAATTTGTCAGGTTATTTTAAGTATTTTATGATAAAAACGTTGTATCCATTTTCGGATTCAACACTCAGATAAGCATTTTGTTTTTCAAGAATGGCTTTTGCAAGGGGCAGTCCGATTCCGATATTGCTGCTTCCATCGTTTGCGGCACTGTAATAGCGTTCAAAAATTTTCTTTATCTTTTCTTTTGTGATCGGTGCCCCCGGATTTGCTATGGAGACAGACGTATAAACTGCATTATCCGAAAGCGTTACCGTCACGTTTTCGCCCTCTTTGCTGTGCTCAATGGCATTTTTCAGAATGTTTTGTACCGCTTCGCGGTTCCAGTCCAAATCGCCCACCCGCTGCACCTGTGCTTCCATGCCGCAAACGCGGATTTTTACGCCTTTCAGTTCCGCAAAAATTTCCAGATGATCGATTGCCTCCGTAAGCATCCGGTTGACGGAAAACGGCTCTTTTTTCAGTGCAACCATTCCCGCATCCAGCCGGGACAGTTTTAACATAGCTACGATCATCCAGTTCATGGAATAAATCTGCCGGGAGACTTCGCGCAGAAAACGCCTGCGGGTTTCCGGCGGCATCTGCTCATTTTCATTGAGGTTATCCAGCAGAATGGATGCTGAAGTAAGCGGTGTTTTCAACTGGTGGGAAATGTCCGCAACCGATTCTGCAAGCGCGGTCTTTTTCTCTTTTGCGTGGTCGGATTCTTCTTTTAGAAACAGCGTGATCTTGTAAAGCTGGTTTTTCAGATGGCTTAGTTCATCCTCCGTGTTGTCTGCCAGTGCCAGATCATAATGACCGCGGACGATTTCTTCCATGTAATCCGACAGTTCTGCAAGTTTACGACTCCGCCGTTTCTGATAAATGAAAAACAGACCTCCGGCTGCAAGTTCCACCAGCAGCACACCGCCAAGCGTCCTCAAAAGAATCCTGCGTTCCATGGTTTTTGTTCCGGCAATCACCGGTTCCGCCTCTGATATGCCATAACTTTGCAGGATTTTTTCTGCTTCTTTTATTTCTTTCTGATGGGATTTCTGATATGCATGCGGGTGCTCTAACATGCGCATGCACTCTGAGATTTTTTTCTGTCTGGATTCCTCTGTGTCACTGCCATCGTTTTTCAGTACGATGCCTAGCATTGCAGTTACTGCCTCATTTTCTTTTACACGATAGCTGCGAACTGCAAACATTGCCACAGTTGCTGAAAGAACTAAAATAATAACACTGCACAATAGAAACCAGCGGAATAGTTTCTTTGCTTCTTTATTTTCGTATTCCATCCTGTTCTCCTACAGATTCAGCCGATACCCGATCCCGCGCACCGTGACAATCACATTCCCCTCTTTGTCACCAAGTTTTTCGCGCAGACGCTTCATTGTAACGGTCAACGTATTGTCATTGACAAAATTTCCTGCCATATCCCAGATTCCGTTTAAAATTTCCTCGCGCGTAAAAATTTTATGCGGATTGGAAAATAAAGTCATAAGAATTTTGTATTCGAGCTTTGTCACCGCGATCGGTTCCCCGTGCCGATAGACTTTGCCCGTGTCCGGTTCCACCGCAATATTTCCACAGGTCAGCCGCCGGATTTTTTCGGTCCTGCGCAGCACATTGCGGATGCGCGACACCAGTTCCCGATTTCGAAACGGCTTGATCACATAATCATCCGCTCCGAGATCAAATCCGAGCACCACATCTTTTTCCTCATCCTTTGCCGTCAGAAAAATGACCGGTGCAATGTCATGTTCCTTAATTTCCCTGCACAGATCAAATCCGTTTCCATCCGGAAGGGAAACGTCAAGAAGCACAAGATCCACCTGCCTGCCGGCAAGAAGATCCTGTGCTTCTTTCTTTGTTTTTGCCACTAAAAACGTATATTGTTCTTCTGTCAGAAGATATTCTAACCCCATGATGATTGACTCGTTATCCTCGATCAGTAAAATTGTCTCGTTCATACCGCTTTTTCCTCTGTTTTTCAACATTCTGCTTATTATAATAAAAGAAACGAAAGGAAAAGTCCAGCCGGCAATCAGACTTCCAACCGGTGGTATCTTCGTTTTCCCACAGCCATCAAGCAGACCGCAGCCGTTCCACTGCAGAATAACACGGCAAATTCATTTCCTGCAAACGACAGGCACAGATCATTTTCCATAAACCAGCCTCCGCTGGTTGCATACAGTACTGTGGGATTAAAGAATTCCCGGATAAGATCCCACACATTTCCCATCTGCACATAGGCAAGCAGATATGCCCCCATAAAAAGAAGACCCAATACCGCAAACGAAAAATAACTGTTCTGTAAAAACAACTGCACTGCGGCAGTAACAGCCGCAATGATCCCAAGCAGTCCCACAAGCACCACCAGCGCAAGCAAAGAATAACGCCACTGCTCCAGCCGCCAGAACGTGACAAACGGATACATCATCTGCAGCCGCGGCTCTGCAACCATGCATGCCGCCACCGGAACATGCCACAGGTTCTGAAACGGAACCGCTGCAAAAAATACCAAGAGGGTAAACACTGTAAGCAGTCCTGCATAAAACAGCCCGCACAACGTTCCTGCAAGCATTTTCTTTTCCATCATTTTCTTTCCGGTGGTGGTCGCTAAAACCAGATCCTGCGTCTTATATATCCTCTCATAATCCATCAGATACAGCATCGAAAGAATCATCAGAACCGCGGTCTGCAAAATCAGCTTCTTCCACAGTTTTCCATACAAAGTGGAGTGCAGTTTATACCAACTTCCCGGATAAAAGGCATACGTGCCTTCCCCTGTTTTTCTGATCTGTTCCACCCGCTTCTGCAACCTGTCATAATTGCGCACAATCCACATTCCCCAGGCTCCTTGCGGTTCATATCCACTCTTTTTTTCTTTCTGTTCCAGAATCTTACGCATATCCAGTGTATCATACATTCCGCCATAGGTCTTTTTATAGTCCGCATAGGCACTTTCATACTCCGGGCTTGCCGTCTCCTCATCCGTCACAGCCACATGCATCTGCCGCAGTTCCTTTCTCATGCCGGCATTTCCCACATAGGTATAGATACTCAAAAACTGAAACAGCCCGAATGTGATACAGACAATCCACAGAAACGGATGCCGCAGACATTTTCCACACTCTTTTTGCAAAAGGCGCATTCTTTCTCTCCTTTACACTCATCTATCGTCAGAGATCTCTGTAATGATCCCTGTGCATTTTCCACCACAGCACGCACGCGCATGCCAAAATCCACCCCAGAATCCAAAGCTCTTCTGAATAAGGCAGGCTATTTTCATCCATCGGCTTCTGAAACAGATATACAAAAATGTGTATTAGCAAAAAGCCAATCCCTGCGCATGCCGGAATGGCAAATGCAATTCCCGCAATGTAATTGCCTGCCGTTCTTCCGATCAGGTAAATCAAAACAACCGCAGCCAGCACAAACACAAACACCAGCAGCATGTAAAGCAGCATATAGAAACCAAATGGCAGATTTTTACACCACAACTGCAGTCCCGTATCGTCGATACAATCGCCTTTCCAGAATACCGCCAGTCCTTTTATGCCATAAACCAGTACATAAATACCAAATTGTACGATTCCCACAAAACCGCAGCAGACCACAAGTGCCTGAAACTGTCTGTCAAAAATTTTCCGCCCGGTAGCGGTCGTCGCATACAACGGCAGCACATGACATAACCGTTCCCGTACCAGATACGGCAGTGCAAGGATTGCAAAACAAATCAGAAGCAGAATTCCCATCATTCTCATATCTTTTTCTACAATATAAAAAATTCCACCCGGCATTAGAGAGATGCTGTCTTCGTTCTGTAAATTTTTATATTCATCCAGCCGATCGAGCACCTGAAGTTCAAAAAACAGTTTTGAACCTTTTGAATCCTCAAAGACCAGACGCGACAGTTCCTGATCGATTTTCTTTTCCTCATCGGTTAAAGTATCCTTATCAAAAAAGGTTTCCCGTGTCTTCGAAAATTCCTGATAATTCGTAATTTTTGCATCTGCAAGAACCGGATCCGCCGCAATGATCCGGGTGTATGCCTCTTCCAGTTCTTTTCTTTTTTCATCCAGCTTCGACCAGTCCTCACGCGGCAGCGAAGTTCCCCAGCTTTCGATCAGTTCGGCGTAAAACGGCATATCATACGGGGAATCTGTTGTCTGCCCTCCCGCCGGATAAATCGTCACTTCTAAAAACAACTGGTAAAACAGCACCGTAAATACTGCTATAACAAGCAATACCCGGATATCCATGATTTTTTTACATTCTTTTATCAATATTTTCATGCCGGTTCCTCCTGATAAGTAACCAGAAATACATCTTCCAGATTCGGCGTACAATTCCTGCTGCCTTCCTCCGGCTTGCTGCTGTAATAACGCACCTGCATATGTTCCTGCTCCTGCCGCACAGAAAGAATCAGATGCGTGTCTTGAAATGCATCAAACGCACGGTCTTCCATCACGCACTCATACACCTTTCCATCAAGCGTTTTACAAATATTGGAAACCGTGTCCATCCGGTATAGTTTACGTTCTTTTAACAGAATCACCTGATTGGCATTCGACTCAATATCCGACACAATATGCGTGGAAAGAATGACGATCCGGTCCTTTGACAACGTTGACAGGATATTGCGGAAGCGCGCCCGCTCTTTTGGATCAAGTCCCGCAGTCGGTTCATCCAGTATCAGAATTTTCGGATCATTTAACATTGCCTGTGCAATTCCCACCCGCTGGATCATTCCTCCGGAAAATTTTTTCATTTTTTTGTCTGCCACATCAGAAAGTCCGACCAGTTCGAGCAGTTGTTCTATCTTTTCTTTTGCGGTCTGCTTTGGCATATTTTTAAGTGCTGCCAGATAATCCAGATACTGCACGGGTGTGTTGTTTTTGTAATATCCAAACTGCTGCGGCAGATACCCCAGCAGATCCCGGTATTTTTCCCCGAGTTTTGCAACAGGAATCCCATCCCATAAAATTTCTCCCTGTGTAGGAACCAGCAGGGTTGCAATCATTTTTATGAGAGTTGTCTTTCCCGCACCGTTTGGGGCAAGCATTCCGTAAAGCCCATGCTCCATCTCAAGACTGATGTCTTCCACCGCCGGAAATTTTCCGTAACTTTTGCTAACATGCGAAAGAGTAAGCATCTTTTTTCTCCACCTTTCCTATTGATACGAACAAAAGACAAAAGCTTGCGGCAGTGACCGCGCCGTGCACCGCCAGCGGAACCGATGTAAAAAGAAACATCTGCACGCCAGTTTCCGCAAACCTTGCAATCACACACACACACGCCCAGACTGCGATCAGACCTGCATAAAACAGACCACCCGCACCTTTGTGGCAGGCATATACACAGACCGAAGCAAACAAAAACACACTGCTGCTTCCCACCAGAACCATACTCACAAATGCTTTTCCCGAAACATCCGTAAATAAAGCTGCTCCGGTCACATTGACCAGTATCATGATCACGCCTGCATACAGCATGCGAAGTCCCGACAGATAGCTCTGGGAATAATGAAGCGAGCCGATCAGCTCCTGCATGTGGTTCTGCGCATCCAGCCACCATGCCAGCACCGCAAACACCAGAAAACAGACAGGAAATCCTAAAAACACGATGATCATCTGCGTTTCGGGCTGCTTTGCATATGACTGTCCGAGCCATCCGATTCCCAGATACAGACAGGCAACAATAAGCCAGATACTTCCGCTCTGATAAAATATGGCACGAATGCCCGGTCCCCAGTAAATTTCTTTGATTCTTTCCCACAGACTCTGCCGTTTTGGTATTGCTTTTTCCACAATCGCACGACATTCCTTCTGCATAACGCTATCCTCCGGGAATTCTACTGGAAGCAGTGGTATCTTCTGTTCTTTCTCCCATTCCTTTTCCTTCATCTTTGCACCTCCTGCCGAATCCTTTTTAACATCTGGTAAAACCGGGTCTTTACGGTACTCTCCGCAAGATCCATCTCCTCTGCAATCTGCGCAAATGTTTTCTCCTCAAAGCATTTTTTCTGAAAAATGCGAATCCATTCGCGCTCATAGGAAACGACAATATCCATAATCCGGCGAATCTCTTCTTTTTGAACCATATGCTCCGCCAGATCACGCACAGTTTTTTCCTCCTCTGTTTCCCATTGCAGGGGCTGCTGCAGTTTTTCCTTTTTATAACTTTTGCTGCGATAATAATCCGTGATCCTGTTGGCTGCCACACGGTATGCCCAGGTGCGGAAGCCCGCCTTTTTCTCATCAAACGCATAAATTCCCTGCAAAACCGTAATAAAAATTTCCTGTGTCAGATCAAGCGCAAGTTCCCTCTCTCCGGTCTGCCGGTAGGTAAACGCATAGATTTCCCGGTAGTATCGCCGGATCAGTTCATCCGCCGCTTTTTTATCCTGTTTTTTCTTAATTCTGCGGATTAACTGGTTGTCCGTCTGCATGCATGTTCACCGCCTTTATCTCCGTTCACTCAGATATACGAAATATGATACAAAATAGTTTGGATTCTGAAAAGATTTTTCAAAAACAAAAAAGAGCCGGTGCAAAATCAATTTGCACCGGTTTCCTTTTGTAACACTTTTTATGCTTCCTTCCGCAGTTCCTTTGCCGCCTCCACAAGATGTTTCAAGCTGGCAACGGTCTCCGGTACGCCGCGGGTTTTTAATCCACAGTCCGGATTTACCCAGAGCTTCTCCGGAGCGATACGGGTGAGCATTTTTTCAAGTGCTGCCTTGATTTCCTCTACTGACGGTACACGTGGGGAATGGATATCGTACACGCCCGGTCCTACCTCCGTCTTGAAATGGTTCTCCTTTAAGGAATCCAGAATCAGCAGATCGGAACGGGATGCCTCAAACGTAATGACATCGGCATCCATGTCGTCGATTGCGCGGATGATATCGGTAAACTCGCTGTAGCACATATGGGTGTGGATCTGTGTCTGTGCTTTCACACCGCTGTGTACCAGACGGAATGCCGGAATTGCCCAGTCAAGATATTCTTTGTACCAGTCACTCCTGCGCAGCGGAAGCTTCTCGCGGAGTGCCGCCTCGTCAACCTGGATCACACGGATACCGTTTGCCTCAAGATCGAGCACCTCATCCCGAATGGCAAGTGCGATCTGATAGGTGCTTTCCTTTAAGGAAATGTCCTCACGCGGGAAAGACCAGTTTAAAATCGTAACCGGACCGGTCAGCATGCCCTTCATCGGCTTCTTTGTCAGGCTCTGTGCATAAACGGACCAGTCCACGGTCATCGGCTTTTCGCGGGATACATCCCCCCAGATGACTGGCGGCTTCACGCAGCGGGTACCATAAGACTGCACCCATGCCTTCTCGGTAAACAGATAACCACTCAGCTGCTCGCCGAAATATTCCACCATGTCATTTCGCTCAAACTCCCCGTGCACCAGCACATCGAGTCCGATCTCCTTCTGGATCTGTACCCACTCAGCAATCTTCTTTTTATTAAATTCCACATAGGCTTCTTCGCTGATCTCTCCCTTGCGGCGTGCCGTACGGTTTTTCTTGACATCCGCAGTCTGTGGGAAAGAACCGATCGTTGTCGTCGGGAATACCGGCAGCGCAAACTCTTTTTTCTGAATCGCTTCACGCTCTTTAAATACCGGAAGTCTGGTAAAGTCTTCCTCACGAATCGCTGCTACACGCTCCTGTACCGCATTGTTTCTGCAATCCGGACGGGTGGCAAACAAAGAGGTATTTTCCAGAAATGCCGCATCCAGTTTGTAATCAACGTCTGCCAGTTTCTTTAACTCTGCCAGTTCCTGCAGCTTCTCCTCTGCAAATGCAAAGTGCTCGGTATATTTTTCCGGAAGCTTTGTCTCATTTTTCAATGTATATGGCACATGAAGCAGGGAGCAGGAAGTATTTAACACCACATTGATGTTCTTCGCCTTAAGCGTATTGATCACCTCCAAAGTCTTTCCGTAGTGGTTCTTCCAGATATTTTTTCCATTGACAAGTCCTGCAAACAATACCTTATCCTGTGGAAAACCATTTGCTTCTACCAGTTCTTTTGTTTTTCTGCCCTCTAGGAAATCCAGACCGATTCCGTCAAAAGCAAGCGCTGTGATATTGCCATAACAGTCACGCACATCCCCGAAATAGGTCTGTAACAGTACTTTGCCTGATCCCTTTTTTGCAAGGATTCCCTGATATAAGGTTTCGAATAATGCAATGTCTTCACTGGTCAGATCATGCACCAGATATGGTTCGTCAAACTGTACCCATTCTGCGCCGGCTGCAACAAACTTCTCAAGCAACCCTGCGTATGCAGCGATCACGGCATCTGCATAATCTGTGGCCTGTTTCTTTCCCACATAACGCAGGAGTTTTAACAGGGTAAATGCACCGATGATTACCGGTTTTGTGGTAATGCCAAGGGCTTTTGCCTCTGCAAACTCGTCAAAGGGCTTGGTTCCGGCAAGTTTGATCTCTGTATTATCATCGATTTCCGGTACCATGTAATGATAGTTGGTGTTGAACCATTTTTTCATGGCAAGTGCCTTGACATCTCCAGCTGCTCCCTGATACCCCCTTGCCATGGCAAAATAGGTATCCAGTGCAGAAAGTCCAAGCTTTGTGTAGCGCTCTGGAATAATATTGAATAATACTGCCGTATCCAATGTCATATCATAGAAAGAAAAATCATTTGACGGAATGAAATCCAGTCCGGTATTTTTTTGTAATGTCCACTGGGTTTTGCGGATTTCTTTTGCGGTATTTTGTAATTCTTCCACAGAAATCTCACCGCGGAAATATTTTTCTGTTGTAAATTTCAGTTCCCGTAAGGACCCCACTCTCGGGTATCCGATAATTGATGTTTTCATTATGCTCTCCTGATGTACAATGTTATAAAGTTCATCCAGAGAAGCGGCCACTTCTTTTGTTGCGCTTTAGTATAGCACAAGTCAAATTTATTGCATAATACGATTTTCTACCGGTTTACCATAGTTTCAAACTATATCAGTTTTATTTGACAAACGCCCTCTGGTTTCATATGCTTATTAATAGATTTGTCCCTATTTACATTTGTGTGTCTGATAGCTGTTTTAGTCAATGGTTCTTTATGACATTTACATTGAATATAGAAACATACATTTCTATGGATGGGTTTAACAACATCAAATGTTGCAATGAAATCAACGCCACCATCAAAGCCTGCCTTATATCTTTCTGGGTCAGCTTCATTAAATTGTGGTTTTAAGGTAATGAGTACAAGCATTAACCAACGTCTATGAGGCTATTTTTCAAACACCAAGATATAGAAAATATAAAATATTTTTTAGAAAGGAAAATTTTTATAGAAAATAAATTACAGACATTAGCTTGGCTGTAGTCTTTTTAAACAGCATATGTTAGACTACTGTTATACAATTGGTATTTATAGAAAAAATCAAACAGCTAGGAGAGCATTTATTTATGAATAGTTTTACATATGCATTGGAACAAAGAAATTTGGAAGAATTAAGAAAGTATCCTAAGGCAGACTTGCACAATCATTTTGTGCTTGGTGGAAATAGAATGTTTATATATCAGAAAACTCGTAAAAAAATTGAGCCATTAGTTAATCCTTTGTCATCAATGGATGAGATGAATCAATGGAGTCAAAAATATATTGATCAAGATTTTAATAGCACTGCGATGAGAAAATTTTTAATCAGAGCAACCTTTGAACAAGCCAAGGAAGATGGAGTAACTGTGCTTGAAATTGGTGAAGATGTGTGGGGCTTAAATGAATTTTTTAATAATGATATTGATGAGTTGGTTAATGCTTTTACAAGTGCTCAAAAAGAAGTCGCTCCCGATATAGAATTAAGGCTCCAAATTGGATTATCAAGACATTGTCCTATCAGTTATTTAGAAGATTGTTTATCGCTTTTTTGGGGAAATAAGAATTTTTATTCTATTGATTTGTACGGTGATGAATTAGCACAACCTATCGAAAATTTTAAAGGAATTTATCGGCGTGCAAAAAAAGAAGGATTAAGGCTAAAAGCGCATGTTGGAGAATGGGGGACTGCCAAAGACGTAAGAACAGCAGTAGAGGAATTAGAACTTGATGAGGTTCAACATGGGATAGCAGCAGTCAGCGATGAATCAGTAATCCGCTTTTTGGCAGATAATAAAATCAGATTAAATATTACGCCAACAAGTAATATTTTACTTGGAAGGGTTGCAGATATGTCTATGCATCCGATTGGAAAACTGTATCGTAGTGGTGTTGATGTTACTATAAATTCTGATGATGTATTAATATTTGATTCAGATGTATCCAAAGAATATCTACGGCTTTATGAGTCTCAGTGCTTAACTGCAGAAGAATTAGAAAACATAAGAAAAAATGGACTGAAACCTATAATTGTATAGACAAATCCTTGTCAATTACAAGAGACATTGAAAGAGCCAGTCCATTCAAGGTGCTGGCTCTTTCAAAATTCAAATCTAATAAATTGCACGACAACTTAGTGAAAAAATGAATACCCATTAGTGTAAAAATGAATAAAACATGTAGAAACGAATAAATATTCATGTTAGTTTAATCTAATAGGCAGAAGGAACACTTTTCCGAAAAGGGAGATAGATTTTTATCGCCCCAAAAGAGAAACTGATTATGCAGACAAATTTTCATTTGTATAACTAAAATCTCAACTTTCCTTATTTTATGCGACTTGGCGGTATGCCTTGCCACTCTATATGTATCCTTTTCCCTTGTTTTTGCCCTTATGAGGTATCTACAAGGGAAAGTTTTTCTTATTCGATTTTATTCTCCAACCACCTTATCAAGTAGTCGGGCTGAGTTTCGCTTACCTTCTCGGTTAGCGTGTGCATAGACATTCATAGTGGTACTTACATCCGAGTGTCCAAGTAATTCCTGTACATCCTTTGGTGCTGCTCCATTTGAGAGCAGGTTTGTGGTATAAGTGTGTCGCAGGGTGTGGAAGTGGAAATTATCATCAAGCTCCGACAATCGTTTCCTTGCTGTCCTTAAAGCTGTCTCAACCGTTGCAGGGGCTTCGTATGCTCCGTCCGGTCTGATACATACAAGGTCAATCTCGTTGTAATCAAGCGGAATGTCCTCTGTGCCATCCAAATGATAAAGCTCATAGTAGATACGATTCTTTTCCTTAACTTCCCTGTAGTAGTTCCTCTGATAGAGTTCTCCGTAACTGAATACCTGCTTTCTCTGTTCCTTTTTCGCTTTCTTTAAGATGTCAGCGAGCGTATCACAGAAATCCACGATACGGACTTTCTTTCGCTTTGTCGGACCAATCTCGGTCTTGTGCCTTGCTCCGTTGTAACGGACACTTCTTCGTACTGTCAGATACTGTTCCTCAAAGTTAATGTCACTCCAAGACAGTCCGCATACCTCTCCAAGTCTAAGACCTGTGTAGTACGCTATCTGTACCGGCAGGACAGCAGGCTTGTTTCTTTCTTCCAGATACTCCATAAGCGTTTGATACTGCTCTGGTGTAATCGGGTTGATAACCTCTGCATCCTCATCATTATCAGAAAACAAATCCACATCTTCCTCGGCTTTCCTACGCATTACCACATACTGCATTGGATTGAATGTGATGTACTGCTTTGGAAAGACTGCAAATCGGAAGGACTGTTGCAGGACTGCGTGGAAAGAACGGATATAGTCGATGGTGTAACCCTTTGACTTAAAATTTCCTTCCTCACCGCCAAATGCAAGTAAATCCATAAACTTCTGCAAATGCTCCGAAGTGACTGTCTTTAGTTTTCTGTTTCCGATTGGGTGTTGTTTAATCCTGTTTACTGCCTGTAAATAGTTACCGACTGTACCGTTGCTAAGTGAACCCGTTTTCAAATCTTCCTCTGCCCATACATCTAGCATCTGTCCGAGTGTGAGGTTGTCCGCTTTGGCTAGAAATTTCTTTGCGTCATAATCCTCCATAGCCTTGCGTAACATTTTCTCTGTCTCTGATTTGCTCTCCGTACCTGCAAATTCTTTCTGAACCAAGTTACCACTTGCATCCTCCACATAAAAGCGGTAGTACCATTTCTTGCCTTTCTTCCTTACAGAACCTTTTGCCATAATCGTTTCTCCTTTCGATATCGGCAATCGGAACTGGTGAAATGCTTCTTGCGTGTAAGTATATCATAGCTCCGTCTGCCTATCTATACCGAATCGGGATCTTTTTCTGATAAAAGATTGGCTAGTCGATTTTTCGCTGTCTCAGGATTCTTAGAATACAGTCTTACAATATCGCCCATATCGTTCAATGCGTTGACGGTGTGGGTGATTTCTCTAAGGAACATAATCTCATTGTATTCCTTATTGGATTCAAACCCCATTGTCTGGGCGAGCATTTTGTTATCTGTATTTCCTTTGAAATTCTTACAAGCGAACTGGAACGAATCCACGAACAGCTCGTATTCCCGTAACATCAGTAGTAGCAGGTCTTTGGAAAAATCACTTTCGGACTGTTCCATATCATAAGGGAGCTTATTCAGAATGGAAGTCATCACATCACGAATCTGTAATTCTCTTTTATCCGTAATGTCTGTTTCGTATTCGTCCGTCTCACCTTTCAGCCATTCCACAGATACATGAAGTGCATCTGCCAGACCTTCTAAGGTCATTTTCTTGGTGTTATCAATCGTTCCTGCTTCGTATCTCTGAATGGTTGAGGCTGTCACGCCCATTTTTTCAGCGACATAAGGCTGGTTCAATCCTAACTCCTGTCTACGGCTTTTTGCTCTGCTACCGATTGTCTTTCGCAATTCTTTATCTTTTAACATACTTGCGAACCTCCTTTTTCGGTATGTCATTACTATACCACATAACACGATATATTGCAATACGCAATTCTATAAAAGATGATAGAATTTCGTAAGGCTTGACATAGCGTTATAAAAGATATATACTTTAATCAGAATTGCGTAACGCAAGTTTTAAAAAAGGCTAATCCTTTCTTCAAAAAGGAACATCCTCTGATATACAAGACTTGTAATCCTACGCAGGAATGAGGTGATCGAATGACAGAATTAAAGTTTGCTCTCTCCATTGAAGAAGCTGCCGACTATACAGGTATCGGAAGAAACACTCTTAGAAATCTTGTGGAATGGGAAAAGCTGCCTATCCTTAGAGTGGGAAGAAAAATCTTAATCCGCAGGGAACGATTAGACGAGTTTCTGATTCTCAATGAGGGGAAGGATTTACGAGACAGACACGCAGTAAAAGCGGTCAAGGGAACAATGAAAAATGAATAAGGGACAGTCCTAAGACCATCCCTCTGGTATGTATCTGACTAAAAGCCATGATATACCTACACGCAAATAGATTATATCACGGACAAGTCCTCAGATACAACCAGAACTTTTGGAAAATGAGGACAAGATGGATGTGAATGGGTGCAATCGTCCACCCAGTTATAGCTTGTTGGTAGGACAAGTCCACCCAAGATGCAAAAGGTGTTATGAATAGTCCACCCAAGCCAGAAAATGAAGTGGGTGCAACCATCCACCCAAGTGAAGCCGACTGGTAGGACAAGTCCACCCAACTTACAAAAAGTGCTGTGAGAAGTCATACCAAGTGTAGCTATGAAAAAAGCTGTCCGACCTATGACAAAAAGTGTACGCTACTATGATTTTGAGTGTCCAATCTATGGGGTACATTTTCAAAGAGTTAATAGTAAAAAGCTCTATTAAAATCAAAATGTAATAAAACAATGCACTATTAAAAATGAAATTTAATAGGAACTTTTACTACCACTTCCTTGCCAGACACAGTTTAAAAGTAAGCGAAGTAACACAATGCTATTGTCAGGGCAAAAATGCTAACGAATCGTGCTATTGTTTTTTCGATTTTAATAGCAGACTTCTACTGTTTCTACGGTTTTTGCTAAAAAGTCTGAATAATAGAACAATGCTATTGTTAAGGCAAAAGTGCTAACGGATTCGTCTATTGTTTCGCTGATTTTCATAGCAATCTTCTAGCATTTCTGTTAAGAAAAGGGAGTGCCGGATACGGCACATAAAAAGTGTGCCATTAAAGGCACAAAATTAGGTGCTGAGGGAACAGTTACAGCTAAAAGTGAACTTCATAAGCAAGCCCTCGGCGTTTGAGAGCGAAATACACCCATCGCACAAAACTTCGTTTTGTACTCTGTGTATTTCGCTCTGCGAGGCTTAGCCGCCACAAGGCGGATGTGTTCGCAAGACGAGTGCCTATGCACTCGCTCACAGGGAAAGTTTACTACTCACATCTCATCTATCTTATCTGTCCTCTTTTCCAAAATCAAAACTGGGAAAGGAGGAAATCGCTATGCCAAGAAATTCATTTGTGCAGATGTCAAAGCTCCATAATGTTCGTGGAAGAATCTATTATATCTCCAGTGACAAAAAACAGGAAAATCTCTATGCGGTATATGAAACCACAGACCGAAAATTTTGGACAGAACTTGCCAAGTGCAATCAGGCAGAATTTAAGAAAAGCGGTACAGAGGGAAAATGTATCGAAGCAAGAGAATTTATCATTGCCCTGCCGGAATCCTTTGTGGATTATCCGCCAGACGGACTATTAAAATATATGACGGATAAATTCAAAAGTCGGTATGGTGTTGATTGTATTGCAGCACTCCATCATAACAAACGAAAGACGAATTATCATATCCATCTTATCTTTGCAGAACGAAATTATCTTGACGAACCGATAGAAAAGATTGCCACCAGAAATATGTTCTATGATGAGAAAGGTAATCATGTTCGTACCAAGAAAGAAATCCTAGACGAGAATGGAACTATCCGTAAAAGGTGTAAGGTGATCAAGAAAGGTGAGGTCTACGAAAGACAGATGTTTACCATCAAGGACGCTCGCTTTAAGCAGGAACATTTCTTAGATGAGGTCAAGGTATTTTATACCGATGTCATCAACGGACTTGTCAAAGATGAGAAAGAAAAGCTGTCTGCATTCAAGCGTGGGGATGTCTATCTTGCCACTAAGAAAATCGGTAAGAACAATCCAAAGGCAGATAAGATTACACTCAATAATAAGGTCATACAGGACTGGAATCGTACTGTGGATCACGCTTTGGTATCGGGGATGGAGCGAAAGGAAATCTTAAAGGTAAAGCAGGAACAGATTTCAACTCCGATTAAGGAATCCATTCACAAGTATGGCAATCATCCGGAGCTTTTGTTTATGATTATCTTTCGGGCAATCGAGCTGTTAAAAGAACTCATAAAGTTGCTGATACAGAAACAGGAACAACAGAAAGCCAGAATCTCCGACCTTATGGAGCGAAGAAATGAAAAACAAGAGAAACAACCAGCTCCATCCGTTACACAGACAGACAATCAGACAATTCCTGCTGTGACCCAACCATTCAAAGCACCTGCTACTACTACCGCAGAAAAGACCGTTATTCCGCCAAGACCAAGAATGTCTGAGCTGGCACACGATTATGAGATGCGACTTGAAGAGATTATGGAGAAACTTAAACGACAAAACAGAGCCATTCATACGCAGGAAGTGAAAAAAGACCTTATTGACGAGGATTTGAAGAACTGTACAGGATTATTCCAAGGAAAGAAACGAAAGGAATTGCAGGCACAGTCTAACAAATACGCAGAAACGATTAAGATTATGAAGCAGGGATTATCCCATATCGTGCAGGATTACAAATATCCAACGGTAGATGCGTTCCTGCAAGTCTATAAACAAGGCAAGTCCGAGTATGAATCCTATGTCAAAGCAAACAAGGAATGGAACTCCAAGTATGGAGAAAACTCAATCCATCGAAAGCTGGCAGAAAAACAGGCAGAAGTTCAGAAACGGGAACAGGACAGAGATTTTAACTATCGTTCGCCATCAGACAGAGGAGCTAGATAATCTAATTAAATTCAAAAAAGATAAAGACCATCAAATTCTTTATCTTTTTTGAATATTTATGAAAAGTCATCCTGCTATTTAAAGTGTCTCATTAGATTTTTAATTGTTTCGACTATCATAAGAATGATTACGCAGAAAAAGGAATAAAACAATGTGGTATTCATCTTCGTGTTTCCAATTTTATAAAACAGCAGAAATCCAATGCTAACAATTATCACAGAAATAAGTTTATGTATCCATTTTTGTTTGGTGGTTAAACATATTTTATGGTTACTTATAGGTGCAAATAATATACACATAAGGACAAGTATCAAATATCCTAGTACAGTTGGCTTTAAATAGATTATAGCCCACTTATCAAGACAACCGAGAAAAAAGCTGCCTAAGATACATGTTAACTGCGTTGGAGCATGGGCACCTCCGGTATAATGTCGTAACAATGAAAAGGTAATTACCCAAATTAGGGTATAGCCGAGTGTATGTGATAAAACTCCCCATACGAACAATAACACTATGGTTATAAAAGTATTCAAAAAACATTCTAAGCCATATATGTATATTTCTAATTGATCCGCAGAAACATCCTCCCCGGATAGTTCTGCTAACTTATTAGCAATAGATGTAGCCCACTTCGTAATCATTCAAAATCCCCGCTTGTATCAAATCTTGTTGTATATTTGGTAAAAGCACTTATCACGTCTTTGGAATAAGAACGTGCGATTTGTGTAGTTAGATGATTTGACAATTCAATCGTTCCTGATGTAATACGATAGATATGTGCCATATTTACAATATAAGAACGATGGGTTCGGATAAATTCACTTGGCAAATGGACAATAATCTTATTTAGGGTAGACATTTGTTCATAGCATTTGCCGTCTACGGTCAATATATCCACATAATGTAATCTGCTCGAAAATGTCAATATATCTGCATAGGGAATACTTACAATTTCCTGCTTGTTTCGGTATATGTAGGTATTATTAGATAACTCCTTCGCGATTTCATCCAAACACAGAAAAAGAGTATTTTCCTTGACGGGTTTTAGCAAGTAGTTTAAAGCTCTGACTTCATATCCTCGGAATACATATTCTCTAAAAGCTGTTAAAAATACAATAATACCTTGATAACCAGATTCACGAAGGCGTTTAGCAACCTCAATTCCATTCATTTGCCCCATTTGTATGTCAAGGAAAAATGCTGAAGCCTGTATAGTTGTGCCTTCAGAATTTTTTGAAAAATATTCTTCGCCCGATTCGTATTCGTCAATTTCAATATCCCAATCATATTGCTGCCCGTATTTTCTTATTCCATTTTTCAGCCGTTCTGATTCGATCACAGAATCTTCAAGTATGGTTATTTTCATTTTCATAGTAGTTTGTTATTCTCCTTATCCGGTATCATAATATGTACGGAAAAAATTTTGTTATCAGATGTAATCTGCAATACGCCATCTGCCTTTTCTACAAGCTCTTTTACTCGTCTTATCCCAAGTCCATGTTCTTTTCCTTGTTTAACACTCAAAATGTCTCCATCAATGCTACCTTTTATCACACCATCATAATTATTTTCAATGTGAATCAGTATCATATTCTGGTAAGGTTTAATATAAAAATAAATGTATGGATGCTCGGTTGGATCAGAGATTATAAGTCTTTCTCCTGCTTCAATGGAATTATTCCATATATTTCCAAGTATGGATGAAAGCTCAACAGAATCAAGCGGAAAATTTTCAGGAGCCATAATAGAATATTCTGTCTTAATTCCGTGTTTTTCAGCATAATCAAGTTTTGCGGTAAGTATGCAGTCAATAGCAATATTTCCCGTTGCTATGGCACTTTGCGTAGTTGCAAGAGTGTTATGGTATTGCTCTGTATATGCTATAAGTTCATCCCATTTCTTGTCTTTTGCTAATACGTTGATTGCATCCACATAAATCTGCATATCATGTTTCATTTTTCGTAATCGTTCAGTTGTCTCAGATAAGCTATTGAACTCAGTCCTTTCCAGCTCATAAATCTTTTGTTCTTCCAGTAATCGTATGTTTTCTTCTTTTGAATAACCTAGCTGGTATATGTATAGCATCAATACTAAAAATAAAATAATAAAAAACAAGTCAACCAATGATAGCCTAGCTGAAAAGGATGAATCACCAAATTTATCAACAGATTCCAAAGTCAGCCTTAATATGTAGTGCCCGATTGCAAGTCCAGAAATTGCGATGAAAATATATGCAACTTTTTGGAACGGTGAAAGAGATATGTCTTTGTTTCCAATAGAATGAAATAACAAGACAAAAACAGCTATCATTGCCAAATATAACATGGTATATGGCTTCCGTAATGTTCCACCTAATAATAGCTCCAGAGACGCTCCTTTATAAAGAGTAACGGGAATAAAGAACGAAATCTGTTCTGCAACTAAGCAAATGATGGAATACGAAAAGCCCCAAAAGATACGGCGAATTATACTATCACGATAGAACAATACTGCATATCCAATGTCCAAAACACAAGATGACATCAAAGTGCTGTAGGATGATATTCCCATTTTATTCAGCGTGCATAACACAGCAAACTGAAATGATACGAAAAGAAACATCAAAACTGCTTGATGTTTATAATTTGCTCGAATACGCAATTTTTTATGGATAAATATTATAAACAATGCCAGTTCTAAGAAATTAACAATATATTCCCATATTGAGTCAATATATAGCATAGCTACCACTTCCTTTAATCATTCTCCGTCATATTTTATCATCAATAAAGTAGGTACACAACATAATATGCTACCGTTTGTGCATAGTGAGCTACCATTCATGCATAGAGGTATTGAAAAGTATAAAGATTTTGTTATATTCAAGGTATACTACTACATCTTAAGTATTCTGAGAATCTATAATATGGAGTGGAGATGATAAGATGTCGTACTTTAGGAATATTAACAGGATATATAATGTGTACTAGTATGTGTTGCGTTTCAATTTTCATAAAGATAACCTTTAAGAATAATTGAAGATAACCGTTGTTACATGATTGAAAAGGAGTGAAGGAGTATGCATTTTAAAAAATCTGTTTTAAAAAATCATTTATTGTATAGCATTATAACTTTAATGGCTATAGCAATGCTATTTCCTATTACGGCATTTGCACAAGCTTATGTACAAACATGGGATCTTGTTGATTCTGGCAAACATCTAGACTATGACGGAAACAGCACTTACATGAGTTATATTAACACTGGGGCTGCCACATGGAATGCATATAAATCTGGAGTAATCAGAAAAGACAGTGCTTTTGTTGTAGAAGATGTATACGTAAGCGATGTCAATGCTTCGAATGGATGGGCAGGCATGACATATTCTAGTGGTAAAATTGAACTCAATACCTATTATATGAGCGGTTATAGTAATAGTAAAAAACAGAATGTAGCGACACATGAATTGGGACATGCATTAGGGTTGGATCACAGTACTTCAACAGATGTTATGGATGCAGCAATTACGGGACATACTAGTACGCAGGCATTATCTCAAAATGATAAAGATTCATATGATGCCGCATATAATAATTATTAGGGGAGGGAGAACGCTATGAAAAAATCAAGTATCTATGGTATTTTGTCTATTGTTCTTATCGTAGGAATGTTTTTTACAGGATGTGCATCCAAAAATAATGCAAGTCAACTGAATACAAATGTATCTAACTTGCCAATCCACCAGATGCACGCATCTTTTGTATATGATACTGATAACATTCGCGAAGCTGTTGGTATCTGTGATTACGTATTTGTAGCAAAGGTTGTCAGTTGCGATGGAACCGAGTATCGAAATGTTATAACGACTGAAGATGAAAAAGGAAATCCTAAGGAGGTCGGTTCGCCTTACACTAATTATACTATTCAGGTTCTCGAAAATATAAAAGGTGAACTTATTACAGATAAACCTATTCCTATTGTTAAACAAGGCGGAATTTCAGAAAAACAAGATGCTATTTATCTGTTTGAGAATGATTCACTGCCTTCCGAAAATTCCATTTATATCTTTTTGGCATATGCACAAGAGGATGGTTCGTTACTAATTTCTGGTCCAAATTCAAATGTAATGTGTAACGATTCGAATATGTATTCTATTAATTCTGTCTCAGAGGAAAAATCAGTTACAGAATACGATGAGTTTATTACATATAAAGATGCTAATGATAATGAGATTATTCCAGTTGATCGAGAGCGTTATAAATCTATATATGAGACTGACAATAATTAATCATTATTTCTGAAATATATAGATTAAAGATGGCAGGTAGGTGCTTAACCTATCTGCCATCTTTTCGGTTTTATACCTATATGTAGAACAGTTCGTGCATGTTGGGCTACCATTCGTGCATAGAGGGATTGAAAAAATTAAATACTCTGTTATATTAAGCACATACCATGGTAAACAAATAAAGTTGTCTGTAATTGTCAGACAATTAAGGAGGGGGGGGGTGAAAACGATGGACAATAAGCAAGTAAACAAGGCACCCCAGAAAAGTGCCCGTCTCGTACTTCAGGCAGTGACTGCTATTGCTCGAAGTAATGCAAATTCATTGTGCCGTGGTTTGTTGTATGAACCAAAAGTACCAACGCAGTTAAAAAAATAAGATTGGGAGGAATTGACTATGATGTTAAAAAGTTTAAAACAGAAGATTGCAAAAGTAGGTATTGGTTTGTTTTGTGCAGGATGTGTATTTCTTTCTTCAGCAGCATATTCTCAGGCGGCATCTTACACCGCTTATGCACTTAAACTGAATAAGACTAATAACTTTACCTCTATGCATGCAAAAACAACATCCGATGATTACATCACAAATGAGGTAACAGCAATTACCAATACCTCTTACGCAAATTTCTGGGCTGTCAATAACAGCAAGAGTAAAATATCTAATAAGTATAAGCAGGGTGTTGGAACAGGATCTTGTAATTTAATCTTTACCAAGAGCGGTTATAATTCTACTAACACACAGGTCGGTATGGGAATGGAAAATTATCAATCTCAATTATCAACTGCATTTGTAAGTGGAAATGTAGATTTTAGATAACAGAAGGGATGGGCATAAACCTCTTCGTGGGTTTATGCCCTTTTGGTAAAGATTATGAAAAAAATGGTTCTTATAGAAATCAAACATTGTATTGATCGTGCAGAATATAAAGTTGTTTTTATTGCTCTAATGATTTTAAATATTGCTTCGTATATTTTATGTGTAAAAAATGATATAGGAAAAAGTTATCAATTTATTCGTTCAGCAAATGAAAATTTCGTATTACAGGGCACTGAAGCGGCATATATTCCATATATAATGTATCTGTTATTGCCTGTTTATGCAACAATTATTGCATCACTTTCCTTAATAAGAGAAGAAAAAAGCAATAGTTCAATCCTACTTATTCAAAGAATCGGGAAAAAGAAATATTTAGCAGGAAAATTATTTGGCATTCTGATTGTAACCTTTTTGACAATAACAATACCAATGCTCATAAATTTATTATTATGCCACTTGACATATCCAATACATGGATATGACAGTGCTTGGGGAGAACCTGATTACGCTATAGGTTTGGTATCATATAACGCTGACAATTTTCTTGATATGGTGAGATTGCAACATCCAACTTTATATAATCTAATATACATTTTTAATTACGGAATTTTTGGCTCGGGATTAGCTATCTTAGCTTATGCTCTTTCATATTATAACAAAATGAAAGTTCTATATTTCGCAAAGATACCTGGTGCTTTGTTTATATTCTATATTGTTTTTAATTTGATTGTTTCTGTCTTTGGGCTAAATGAATTCTCTATACAAGGTTATATTATGCCTAATGTTCATGGAAATATAATAGGAGAAATTGTTCTGATATTGCTTATTTTTGGATTAAGTATTGGCATTATACAGAGAAAAATAAAAAATTATGAAGTTATATAAGAAAAAAATTTTGAATGTTAATGTTGGAAAATGCTTACTAGTATCACTTATAACATTTGTAATTAGATATTTTTATGCTAATGTGTACTTGGGGTTTCATAATAGTCTGGTTACAATAACAGAAGGAGTACGTTCACAAATATATTTTGGGGGAATACTAATAGATCATTCGTTTGACCTTATATCTTTATCATTTTTTGCGATTTTGTTTATCCTTGAGATTTGTTATCTTACAATGGACTTATTTAATGATGCAAATGATAACATGGTAATTCTACTTCCTCGTTATGGGAAAAAACACATAATTTATAAGGATATATTAATAAAAATGATATTACGTGACTGTATTGTAGTTGTTTCCGATTATTTGTTTTTTCTTTTTGTAGAGCATACCTCTAATGGCTTAGAAGATTTCAAAGTTATTTTTATGCTATTGATAGAGATTTTTCATTTGCAAATGATTAGTTATTTGTTTTCATTTTGGAAAGATTCAATTATAGGATACATCGTTGCATTTATTGTATTTTTTATTCCAGTAATGGTGTGTGGATTTTATTTTTCAATGGGAAATGTTATATGGAAAATTTGGCATTATTCCTTGCTACATATTCCTTTATTTAATTGGCATAACAAGCTTATTATATATTATGTCGAAGAAAATTACGAATGGACTACAAGCAATATAGATTTATTGAATTTTAAGTCAAGCTGTCTCATTTCAGTTATATCATCCGCTGTTTTGGTGTGGATAGGTAAATTTCTTTGCGAAAAAAAACAAATATTGTGAGGTGAATGATATCCATGAATTTATATGTAAAATCTATTTCAAAGTCAATTAAAGGTGAAAAAGTGCTTGATGATATCAGTTATACATTTGAATCTGGTAAAATATATGGAATATATGGTAAAAATGGTTCAGGTAAAACAATGCTACTCAGAGCCATTGCAGGTTTTATAAATACAGACAAAGGATACATAAAATATAATCACAAGGCATTACATAAAGATATGGATGTTTTACCAGATTTAGGAGCTGTTATTGAAAATATTTCTTTTTGGAGTATGTATTCAGGATTTGAAAATTTGAAAATGCTTTCCAATATAAAAGGAATTGTATCAGATGAAGAAATATATGAAATAATGATATACTTTGGTCTTGATCCCAAATCAAAGAAAAAAGTAAATAAATATTCATTAGGAATGCGTCAAAAACTAGCTCTTTGTCAAGCACTGATGGAACATCCAAAAATTTTGCTTTTGGATGAGCCAACTAACGCATTGGATCAGCATAGCATTGATTTATTTCGTGAACGTATATTGGAAGAAAAAAAGAATGATACCATTACTATACTGACAAGCCATAATAAAGAAGATATTGAAATATTAGCGGATGAGAAGATATGCATGGAATTTGGTAAAATTAAGGAGTTGATGTAATGAAGAAATTTGTATTAACTATCTGTGTTGTAATCATTTGTATGGTGACAGCCTTATTCTATGGAAAGACTGGGATAAAAACAACTACAGGGGTTCATGATCCTGATATTGCTTTATCAGAAAATACAGCTATGGAAATTTTCTATACAGGAGGGCAGAAAACTTCTTACTTTAACAATGAAAGTAATTACTCATTGGATGATATGGAAAAAGATTCTTCTTTAATAGCTCGTATAACTGTAACAAATTCTCGTGAAATGAGTTTACGATCAACAAAAACAATGGTAAAAATAGAGGAAATCTATAAGGATAATTCTGCTAATCTTTCAGTAGGTGACTGTATTTACATTATAGAACCTGTATCATTTGTTAGAGGTGAAGAATTTTACACTAACGGATGGCAATATCTGAAGACCGAAGATACTTATTTAATATTTTTAAAAAATCTAGGATGTATTGATGGGTATAAATACACCAAAGAGGAAGAAAATTCATTTATGCCTGTATCGGAAATATATTCAAAGAGAAATCTAACTCATGATGAAAGTTGTGTGGTTTTTGATTCGGCGGAAACTCTCTATTCAAGTATATCTATGTTTGCATTTTTGACCTCAGAAAAAACTATAGTAGATAATTATGAGAAAATATGGAAAAACATTACAAATTCAGGTAAGTATGAATGATTTAATTATTTATGAATGAATCTCTCCTATTCTATTTCCTGTGAGAAGCGTATCAATGTTAGAAATTCATGGAGATACTGAATTAAGCAATATGGAATCATTCAATCTTAAAGAAACTAAAAATGGAGATAATAGAAATTGAATAAAAAGAAATTGGCAAAGAGTGTTGTAGGCATTGCTTTAATTGTAAGTGTAGCTATACTTATCGTTGTATGTGTTGGAAAAATAAAGCACATTCAGAATAAAAAAAATATTATTGGTACATGGAAGAATGCAAATGCAGAGGAAGTGTTTACCTTTCAAGAAAATGGAGGACTTGTTGTAAACAAAGATATGCCCGAATTGGGTATTACCTGTGGCAATGCATTATATAGCATATCTTCCTCAAATATGATTTTTGTGGAACAGAGAGATAATAGCGTGAATTTTGAGATAGAAGTAGATCAAAACGAATTAACAATCTTCTTTATGGGTCATAAATATTGGGAATTAACAAAATAGCAATTGCATATAAAGCGATACTCATGATATCCATAACCATAAAATATAGAGCCGATGAATCACTCGTTATTTCGATTGTGAGTTATCGGCTCTATTTCATTATTTATGGAAGGGCTAAAGAAATATCGTATTTTATAGAAATACTTTTGACAGATTTCTTCTCATTTTTATGTTCTTTTATCAAGTGCTATACCATTCCATATTCATCGCATTCACCCAATCTTGCATTTCTGAATCAAGATACAAACGGGCATATTCTAGTGGATTGTCAATCGCCAGTGCATCCAACATTCGTTGAGAGTTAGGAGTAGTAATCAATCCATCTTCTGCCTTGCCACAGTCAATCCGAAGTATGTAGCCATTGTAATAATTGATGTCTATGATGTTGTGATATTTATTATATTCTGCATGAACGATATTCATATTGCAAAGTCCTTTCTCTTATCTGTTTCAGTTGTAGAAGCATCTTGACCAGTTCCAGCCGATTATGTGATTTATATAATGTTATTAGCTGTTACCGGATTTTGCTTCCCTTGTTTTTGCCCTTATGAGGTGTCGTAACACAAGGGAAAAGGATATAACATAAGGGAAAGTCTAAGGGAAAGCTCACTTGCCAAAACTGTAGTAAAATCAAGGCATTGCGGATTTTATCGTAACACTTTATAATACCAGTTAGGTGTTAAAGAATTGTAGGTATCAAAATTTTAATTTATATCCACCGGAATACGATCGTACAACAAAACAGCCAATGAAGGATTTCGGGTTCATCGAATCGTTAAAAATCGACTCCATGGTTGTTCTGATCAAAGAAAGCTATCGCGGATTCGCTGATCTGTCACTGGAAAACTATTTTTCCACAGATGAACAGGTTCTTGATTACCGCCTCGGGGTTGTCGAAGATCTTGTTAACAATCCCAATCTGTACGAAACATTCGGTAAGGCTGTATCCATGATCTACAACATCAACGATATGCGCCGCGCGATGAGTTCCGAATTTACCATTGATTCTTCGCTCCGCTCTGTGCGGTACCTGGAATTATATGTGGAAATCGTCACACTGTTTGCCGATAATTTATCACAGGCTGCGCTGCAATCCGAAGGCATGAAAAATTTCCAGAAAGAAATCAATGGAATTGCACAGAGCAGCGAGTTTCAAACGCTAAGCTCTGAGCTTTCCAAGATGGAAACAAATTTCGGATACTTAAAAAGCGTAACGCTTGGCATCAATTTAGACGGAAATCTCTGCCCGATGGAAGCCGGATATATTGCAACCGAAGTGCTCACCGGCATCGGCATTATCGGCTGCTGTGGGCTTTATGTCACACACATCCACGATCTGACACAACAACTCGATGTCTACAATTCCCATCCTGAAAACCGCGGAAAAATTGACAACCTTGTTGCCATGATGGAAAGTAAGGAAGAAGGCACCCGAAGCTACAAGGTGATCCGAACAACCCCGGATGGCTTAAGCTATGCGAAGGATATTGCCAGACGGTATAGGCTGGATCTGGAAGATATTTTAAAGAATTGTAAATAAATCTATGGTAAACCTTGTCCCCATCCCAAATTCACTGTCCACTTCGATGGTTCCGTCATGTGCTTCGATAATTACTTTTGCAATTCAACATAACTGCACCTCCTACCGACTGGCATACAGGATAAATCCAAGTAGTCCGATTACAGCGGCACTTAACTATGCCCGCCAAAATAGAAAACAGCCTGTTGGCTTAGAAAGCACGATAACACTGATACACACGCTCCATCAAAAAATCAGAGGTTCCGGAGGACTAAAATCTCCCACAAAAATACCCTCGAAACTGCTCTCTGGTTGTCCTATATTTAACCACTAAAAATTGGGGGAAAACGACTCTCATTTAGCCAAATCTGGTCAAACCACATCATCCCGTTTATGTATAAGAAAACCCCGGAAAACCTTGATTTTCCGGGGTTTGTAAACCTTTTGATATAGCCTGAACAGTCGATTAACGCTTGCTGAACTGAGAAATCCCACAGGACAAGGGTTTGCAGAGATAATGTTGCATACTTGTTGTATGCGTAGAACTGTCCACAGAGTTCCAAAACAGCTAATGGTTCTATTATTCTTGCAATCAATTGTCTGCTTAAATATGCTGCGTCATAAAACATACCAATGATATACCGATTTGTCACTAAACTATTTGTTCCTTGCAATAGGGAAGTTCATATAGCGTATCCGGATCAATATCAATGCATTTACAAGCATCTCTATTTCCGCCTATATCCCATGCTAATGTATCATTCATGATCGTACATGTATCAATAAATACCGAAATATCCCTCAATGGTTTGAAAACTTCTTTATCCAACATATTTTTCATATCATAACATACAATTTTTCCATCTTCAAAGTAGACATACACTGTGTAGTCTTTCCTTGGTATCACTTGAACTACCTCAGGAAACATAAACAGCACCTCCTATACAAGTGGATTAATTCTATTTAACGGCTTTCCATCTTTTGATAATTCCCAATTCTGCATCAACTCATCTTGATGTAAAACACACCACGCTAGAATTAACTTTAATTGTCTTGATGGCAAAGCTCCCTTGATGCATCTAGCTGTATCAATTTCAATAATTGCCTTATTCTCATTATACTCCGCATGAAAATGCGGCGGATTATGGTCATCATAATACATTGTAACCCGAATTCCATAAAATAAAGATATTTCCGGCATATATTCACCTCCAAATACTCATTTTGATCTGTTCAAATACAGTATATCATACTTATTCCTTTTTTTATACAAAAACTCCCCAGAACAAAGATCCTGAGGAGTTGTAAATCGTATATAATTGTCCCTAAATATGCTGAATCGTATGATTCCAATTATCTCTTTGTTAACGCTTGCTAAACTTTGGTGCTCTACGAGCTGCTTTGAGACCGTATTAAACATCTCTATGGTGCGTTTTTCCTTGATATTACGGGCTTTTTCGCATTTTCTGTTGTCGGTTGTCCTATTCCTTAACCATGGAAATCAGTGATTTTTCATCGAAATTCTCCTGGTTCAAAGCATCATTCACTACCTCGAAAAGTTCCTCTGGTTTATTATACTTGACCCTCGCGTAAATGTCCATAGTTGTCTTACTATTCTCATGCCCTGCCAGGTACTGAACTGTCTTAGGGTCAACGCCCGCATAGAGCAGATTCGTGATGTAGGTATGCCGCAACAAGTGCGGTGTTACATCGAAATTCAGGGTATAGCGAATCTTGGGATTGTTCCTCTGCGTTGTTCCTAATGTCGGCTTGACGGTATATTTGATGCTCTGTCCATTCACATATTTATAGTAAGTTCTCTCTTTCGCAGAACGAACAACTACATACTGCCAAACTCTCGTAAACTGAGAATAGGAAAGCGGCTGTCCCTCACTGTCCGCAATCACATACTCCGATATGGAATTGGCTTTTGCTTCCCGCAGGCAGTCCACCAGGCACTTCGGAATGGGAATGTCCCTTTTAGCTGCTTTTGTCTTTAGAACGGTAGAAATCACCGGCCTGTTATGCTCCGCGCGCCATGCACGTCTCACGGAAATGTATGGTGTGGATTCATCCAGGAATACACAATCCCATTGCAATGCAAGAATTTCTTCCCGACGCAAGCCGGAATACAAACCAATCATAATAAAAAGATATGGCGGAAGCTCTTTCACCGTATCCAACAGAACCGCAACCTGTTGATCTGTTAAGGCATCTTTCTTTTTCGATGCTTTTCCGCCCTTTGCTGAAATTCCTACACACGGATTATCGGTTATCAGCTGACTGCGCTCTGCCGAATAAAACACACACTTAATCAGCATATTTACCGTATCATACAGTCCTTTCGATTTTTGAGACAGCGGAACAAGCGCCAGACGAATATCATCCGCAGTCACTTCCTCCATATACATATCTCCCAGAGAGTTGATGACATAATTCTTCATATTCTGTCTGTATCCTTTTATAGTGGCCGTAGACACCTTTGCTGACTGCATCAGCAGCCATTTCTCACAATACTCGGCAACCGTCGGATGCTTCCGGCGAAAGATGATTTCCTCCACCTGTCTCCGGCCTTCCAACTGCTTTTCATATAATTCTTCACAGGTGGTCGCATATAAGCTGACCTGCTTTCCATCGGCATCTGTAATTCTGGTTCTGTAATACAGTGTTCCTTTTCTTGTAACCGTTCCGTACTCTGGAACGCTTTGTTTTTTCTTAGCCATACAAATCTTGTCCTTCTCATTAACACTGACAAAAAAAACAAAAAACAGGCGCATCAAATGAAATTTTATCAAAAATATTTTACAAGCTGCTTTAATCCACGGCGGATACTGTCTCGGACACGGCTTGGGTCTACACCTTCTACTTCGGCAATTTCATTTACCGTCATTCCCAGATAGTATCGGGCATAAATTCGCTTTGCCTGTTTCTCCGGCAGCTTCATCACAGCGGCATAGACCTGCTCCCGAAACTGTTTTTCCTCCAGAACCATCTCCGAAAAAATGGCAACAAAAAACGCCAGATTTCCGTGAGGGAAAACTGGCGCGCCCGATAAATTTTCCAATTCTACGCATAACCGTTTCCTCACTGAACGAAAGTAAGGAACATGGCAAGCGCAACAATTCCCACCATCAGCAGCAGCCAAAAAACGCTGATTGCAGTTGATACAATATTGATAATGCTGCGGCTTTCCCTGCTCCGCACACATACCACCGAAAGAATCAGACCCAGCAGGACAAAAACGACATTGGCTCCGGCCCAAGCGGTTCGGGCTCCATCCGACAGCGAAAGGTGCAGAAGCGATGGGGCAAGAGCCGCCAGCGGTAGGATGCTCACAATGAGCGCAGCGATACTAACTGATTGAAGTTTTTTCTTTTCCATAGTTTTACCTCATTTCTTTTTTCCCAAATTGGGTGACAGCCAGCGCGAAAAACAGGCCAAACACTACAATCGCGCACGGCAGGAACGGAAACACCGAAAAAGCGGCGTCGGAAGTTTCTGCTGTAAAGTCATAGAGAGAGCAGGAAACGAGATAACCGCTGTAACAGTACGGGTAGGCGATCCACAGCGGCGTATTCGCAACCAATACACCGGGAATCACAAGCAGCAGATTTAATCCCACAGAAAGAAGCGGCTTTTCAAACAGCACAGTGATGACCCACATAGCTGCAATGCACGGCAACATAGTCAGAAACAGCCCCAAGCACCATTTCAGAAGATATAGGATCGGCAGGGTTTCTGTTACTCCCATTGTCTGTGTCGCAATCAACCCAGCGATTACAAATACGACAAGAAACGCCACCATCTCCATAAACAGATAAAAGGTAAGCACACAGAATTTGGCAATGGATAATGCGCAGCGGCTGACCGGCAGCGCCAGCATTTTCAGAATCCCGTTATTTCCTGTTTCTCGTCCTGCGATCATCACGCAAACCACGATCATGCTGAATGGAAGCAGATAGTAGGCGTAAACAAGCGCACTTTGAATAAACATGGCAGGCCACGCATTGGTGTATTCCGGTGTAAAGTAGTTGCTCAAACTCGCAACCCCGGAAACCACCACCAATAAAGGTGCAATGAAAATCAGGGGTACGATTTTGGAGCGTTTTACTTTCATAAACTCGATTTTGAGTAAATCCAAAAAACTCATTTCTTATTATCCCTCCTTACTCGTAGCGTCTGTACTTCGCCAGCCACAAGCCCACAGCAAGGAACAACAGTGTTTCCACCAAAGCGACAAGGGCAACCGTCGAATCAGGCTGGGCGCTCATGGCTACTGCTGGTTTCAGAATAATCACAAAAGGATGCACCAGCAAAAGCGTCAGCCCCGAATTTGCAAGGGCCATACCACTCAGAAAACCGGCAACACCAATTCCAAGCGGCACCCACATATTTTCAAAGCGCGAGGAAATCAGCAGCATAAACGACAGTACCGGCATGGATGTGAGAAAAGAGTATCCGGCAAAGCGTACCAGCGTACCCATCTCAAACGCTCCGTCCGGCAAGTCCGTCATTCCGATCTGTGCAAGTGCCAGGTTTTGCAGCACGATAGCAACCAAAAACATGACCGTCAGAATCAGAAATTTACACAGATACATGGACGGGACGCTGACGGGAAGCATATACATCTTCTTTACGGCACTTCCCTTAAATTCCATGTTGTAGATCATGCAGGTAGCAACCACGATACCGAACAGATTCAGCACCATAATCATGCCGTAGAGCTGGGTCAACAAGACATCCATCGGGGCCAGCGGCAGATTCAGAAGTGTGTCTTTCCGCACAATGAAATTGACAAATGCGTAGGCGGCTCCCAAGACACCAACGGCCAGCAGCACGGGAATCACGCCGGTTCGCTTTTCTTTCCGAAGTTCGATTGCCAGCGTTTTCATAATTTTGCCCTCTGCTTTCTGTCCATGTTATCTTTCTCAACCATAGAAAGGAACACATCTTCCAGATTGTCCGCAGCGAAGCCGGATTGCAGGGCGTATTGACGCAGATCATTCATGCTTCCCTCAAACAGCAGCCGCCCGTGGTTGAGAATCCCAATGTCATCTGCAATCAATTCGATTTCAGACAGCATATGGGACGAGATCAGCACCGTGCAGTCGTAAAGGCTGGGCAAGGATTTTACCAGATTGCGGATTTCGTGGATACCAGACGGGTCAAGACCGTTTGTGGGTTCGTCCAGAATCAGAATCGGCGGACGCCCCAAGAGCGCCCCGGCAAGGCCCAAGCGTTGCTTCATCCCCAGCGAATACTGTTTTGCCAGCCGGTCGCCAAACTCGGTCAGCCCTACCAGTTCCAGAGCATCTTCCACATCCGCTTTCGGCAGTCCCAAAATGCGGCGGATAATGTCAAGATTTTCCCGCCCGGTGAGATTCGCGTAGAAAGACGGCGCTTCGATGAAAGAACCGATCTCTTTGAGAATGGCAATCCGATCCTGCGGAAACTGTTTCCCATCAATGGTAAAGCTGCCTTTTGTGGGGTCGGTCAACCCCAACAGCATTTTCATGGTAGTGGATTTGCCTGCCCCGTTCGGACCAAGAAAACCATAAATGCTGCCCTTGCGAATATGAAGCGAAACATGATTGACCGAAGTGAAGTTCTTATATTTCTTGGTCAACTGTTCCGTTGTAATGATATAGTCCATAGAAACATCTCCTTTCGATGCTTCTATGGTACAACTTCAACCTGACATCTACATTCTCCCGTCCTTACTTTTACCTTACTTTTCAAGGAACAAGAACGCAGAACGGACAGCCCATGATATAATAGAAACAAATAAAATCAGATTGGAGAAACTGCTATGGATAATTCCTTTTTACATACTAAAAGGCTCCTGTTGGTAGATGATGAACAGGAACTATTGAAAATGGTTTCAGATATATTGAAAGATGCAGGATTTGAAACTGTCCTTACCGCAATGACGGTCAAAGAAGCTATTTTGACCGCAAAAGAGGAAACTCCCGATTTAATTGTTTTGGATGTCATGCTGCCGGATGGGGATGGCTTTTCTCTGATGCAGCATTTCCGCACTTTTACCAATGTGCCGATCATTTTCTTAACAGCAAAGGACGAAGCAGCAGACAAATTATCGGGATTGGGGCTTGGTGCAGATGACTACATTTCTAAGCCCTTTATGCCGCAGGAACTGTTACTGCGTATCTATGCGGTACTGCGGCGGACCTACAAAGAGGATTCACCGCTGCTTGTTTTGGATGGATGTACGATTGATTTCAGCCGGGCCGAAGTCCATAAGGGCAGCGAAATTATCTCCCTGACAGCCAAAGAACATACTTTACTTGAAACGCTTGCCCGTAATGCTGGAAAGATTGTTACCGTAGATGCTCTTTGTGAAGCCCTCTGGGGGGATAATCCTTTTGGCTACGAAAACAGCCTCAATGCTCATGTCCGGCGCGTCCGGGAAAAGATTGAAACCGATCCATCAAAACCCGTGTCCCTAATAACCATTAAAGGATTAGGCTATAAGCTGATAGCAAGGAAGTGATGTCATGAAATCATTCGGAAGTTATATATCTAAATATCTTGTGTCGTTCGTTGCCTTTATTCTGATATTGCTTTTTCTTAATGCAGTAGTATTCGGTCTGACTTTTCAAAAGATTGTGACCGAGGATTATGGCGATTCATCCCCGCAATCCATGTTGGAAATGACTGCTACCGCCGCTACGCCGGAACAATTATCGGATGAGGCGGTGCAAATGCTCCGACAGAATCATATTTGGGCGATCTACTTGAATACAGATGGTCAATGTTATTGGTCGGTTGATTTGCCGGACAATGTGCCGAAAAATTACACAATTCAAGATGTCGCACTATTTTCAAAAGGGTATATTGAGGATTACCCGGTTTTTATTTGGAACACCGATGATGGGTTGTTGGTGCTGGGCTATCCCACAGACAGCTACACAAAACTCACCAGCAATTACTATTCCATTGCAGCACTTCAACGACTCCCCATCTTTGTGCTGGGGATGCTTGGCTTGGATGTGCTGTGCCTCTTTTCAGCCTATTACTTTTCCAAACGCAGAATCATTCACAATACCGAACCGATTGTGTCCGCTGTGGAAACTTTGGCAGACGGAAAGCCAGTTTCACTTCATATCAGCGGAGAACTATCGGAAATTGCAAGCAGTGTAAACAAAGCTTCTTCCATTTTGAATAGGCAAAATGAAGCGCGGGCGAACTGGATCAGCGGCGTTTCCCATGACATCCGCACACCTCTCTCCATGATTATGGGGTATGCGGGCCGTATTGCAGAAAGTAAAGCTGCCAGCAAGAGCATCCGTGAACAGGCGGAAATAGTACGGAAGCAAAGTGTAAAAATCAAAGAGCTGGTGCAGGATTTGAATTTAGTATCGCAGTTGGAATATGAGATGCAGCCGCTTCATAAAGAGATGGTTCGCTTATCCAAACTACTGCGATCCTATGTAGCAGACCTGTTGAATACAGGAATTTCCGATAGCTACAACATCGGAATTAAGATCACTCCTGACGCTGAAAATGCTGTGTTGGAATGTGATGCCAGATTGATTTCGCGAGCTATAAACAACCTTGTCCAGAACAGCATAAAACACAACCCACAGGGCTGTGAAGTCTGCCTTTCGCTTACAACATCGCAAAACCATCTTATCTTGGCGGTTACGGATAACGGAACGGGTCTGTCTGCTGAAAAGCTGCAAGAGCTGGAAGAAAAACCGCATTATATGGAAAGCACAGATGAACGGCTTGATTTAAGACATGGGCTTGGATTGCTGATTGTCCAACAAGTCGCCATAGCTCATAACGGCAATTTCAAACTTACTAATGTTTTCCCGAAAGGGTGTGAATCTACTTTAATATTCCCGTATATTGGATAAACAGGCAAGTACAAATCTATAAGGAAACGCCAGATGCAGAGGTGATATGCCCCTGGATCTGGCGTTTTCTTAATAAGCGCACTTCAAATCGGTATAACCTTCTTATTAACACTGACAAAAAACAGGCGCATCAAATGAAATTTTATCAAAAATATTTTCCAAGCTGCTTTAATCCACGGCGGATACTGTCTCGGACACGGCTTGGGTCTACACCTTCTACTTCGGCAATTTCATTTACCGTCATTTCCAGATAGTATCGGGCATAAATTCGCTTTGCCTGTTTCTCCGGCAGCTTCACCACAGCGGCATAGACCTGCTCCTGAAACTGTTTTTCCTCCAGAACCATCTCCGAAAAAATGGCAACAAAAAACGCCAGATTTCCGTGAGGGAAAACTGGCACGCCAAGAACAGCCATTATTATACTGAATTACATGGAACGATAATGCCGATATAATTTCCACCATCAGGAAGTGTAATTGTGTCACTATAAGTTCCGGTTGTTTCAATCAAAGTGACTGCTTCATCAGATCCAGAAATCCAGAATACTTTTGCAGTACCTTCCATAATCTCCAAGGTGCAATCAATGGACAGCTCCTTACCGGCTTCTCTCTTTATGGAAGTTCCTCCGAACAAATACTCTGTACCTGAAAAGTTCGCATAATCAGCCGTATAAGTCCCTGTATAATCATCAATTCCTTTTTCTTTTTCCCCTTGCAGTGACGATTTCCCTGTCAGTTCTATGGAGCCCGCAGACTGAACAATGTTATTGTAATGATTGAGAATTTCATCTTTTGAACAGCCAGCAAGCATAAAACTTCCCACAAGGACGAATGTTAATGCTAAAACTATTTTCTTCATAAAATCATCACCAGCCTTTCTTTGGAGCTACCTTTTTGGCCTTTTTCTTTGTTTGGGTTGCTTCTCGTTCTTTCATGCACAAAATCAAGATGGCAGAAATAACGACAGCAAGCGCAAGACTGCAAGAACAGGTTCCAATATTCCAGTTGACTGCGGTATCATAGCTACGGTAGCCTACCATTCCGAGACTTGCGGTAATCGGATAAAGGTTTGCTAATGTCATATTTCCTGCGGCAAACATCCCTCCATATCCATAGACAAAAGCAATGATTACACCGACTAAAAAGCTGCCTGCCCTCCGACAAGTAAGAGCGATAATCGGCAGAACCGCAAGATATAAAAAGAAATTAACCGCAGTAATCTGCAAGGCTGCTTTTAGAGCTAAGGAAATCTCAAAGCCGGGAAATCCCACAATCATTTCTGCTATGATTGTAAACAGACTGCATATCAGCCCGAAAATAATAGACAATACGCCGCACACAATCAATTTTCCGGTCAACAGTTTCTTAAAAGAGATCGGCACAGTCAGAATATTTTTCAATGTGTCATCCGTCTGCTCACGAGAAATCATATATCCAGCAATTAGGCTGATACACATCGGAAAAATCATGGACATATTGTTTTTGATGACCTGTTCTGTAAGATAGGCGAAATCCCAAACGGAACCATCATTCGCCATAGAGGTAAACAATGTCAGCAGGACAGATAGGAGCATGAGTGCAACGCCCGCCCAAAGGATATGATACCTTTTCAATTTATAAAATTCTGTTTTTACAATGCAAGCCATGCTTATTCCCCCCTCTGCTTATATAATCTGTCAATCAGTAAGAACGAAACCAATGCCATGATCCCAAGAATGAATACAACTTGAAATGTTGAAGGAATTAGCCCTGTCATTTGCTCCAAGTCCATTTTTATTCCATGAGCCGCCATATCTCCTGCACTCCAAAATGTAGTCAGTGGCGTGGGCAGAAGCCATAACATGGTTTTAGGCAGCGTGTCAAACAATGCCGTAGCACTCATGTTCAGAACACTGTAAAAGACACACAGCAAAATGGAAAAAACGTAGGTCTTACTGAAAAAGACAACAAGAACGATCAACGGGAGTGTTCCTGCCGTAATGAAAATTCCTGTTTCAACCGCTAAAAACAATTTATAGCCTATTCCATAAACTTCCAATGTTCCAAATCCGCAAAGAATTGTTGCAATGGTAGAAGCCACACAAAAAACAATTCCAAAGAGAAACAGGACAATAATTTTTGCAAGCACCATTTGCGTGCTGGTTACGGGAATTGTACGCAGATTTTTGAATGTGTCGTTGTCGCGTTCCATAAAAAACAGGGTGGCGGCAATCACACCGATAATGCAGGGCAGTAAAAACTGGATACCATATCCCAACACCATGTTAAATAGTCCGTCGAAAGCATCTGCCTGATCCGTATATCGCTCCATCATAGAGGGCGTTGTCATCAAATAAGTCAGCGGGATTGGAAACAGGAAAGCAGCCAGAATAATCAGCGGAATAAATTTCTTCCGTTTCAATTTCAAAAATTCGCATTTGATTAGTTTAAGCAATTCCTTCGCCCCCTGTCACACGCTTGAAGTAATCTTCAAGACTTTCTTCACAAGTATGCACCTCCGATACCTCCAATCCGTTTTCTACAAAGGCAGTTACAATTTTCCCCACAGGCAGATCCAGGTTGTGCAGGCGCAGATTGTGGTCGTCCTGTATGGAGAAATGGTTTTCATGGAAATTGCGTTCCAAAATTCTTGCCGCCTGTGCAGTATCAGAGAGCGTAAAACGGATATGCTTACTGCTTTTTTGCTCCAGCTCAGCAAGGCTTTCTTCTTCCAGCAACGCGCCGTGGTCGATAATTCCAATATCGTCAGCCAGCAAGGAAATCTCCGAAAGAATGTGACTGGAAATCAAAATTGTTTTTCCTCTTGCGTCGCAAAGCTCCCGAATAAAGGAGCGTACTTCTGCAATACCGATGGGATCGAGACCGTTGATCGGCTCATCCAAAATCAAAAGCTCCGGATCGTGCATAACGGCAAGGGCGATGGCAAGCCGCTGCTTCATACCAAGAGAATACTGTGAAAAGAGCTTTTTATCTTTGTAGGGCAGTCCTACCAGATCCAGAGCGTCTTTGATGGCATGATTGTTTGGTACGCCCCGCAGGGTAGCAAAGATACGCAGGTTCTCTGTGCCGGTCAGGTTGGGATAAAAACCGGGGGACTCGATCAGACTGCCAATACGGGGCAGCAACTTCTTTTCATTCCCCTGTAAAGACTTTCCCCAGATTTTGACCTCACCGGAAGTAGGCTTCGTTAAGCCCAACAGCATTTTCATAGTTGTGGTTTTTCCGGCTCCGTTTCTACCCAACAGACCATAAATTCTCCCACGCTTGACATGGATATTTAAGTCAGCCACACTTTTTTGTGAGCCGTATTGCTTCGTCAGATTTTTTGTTTCAATGATATAATTTGTATCCATATTCAAAACCTCCTGTTCTGTAAGGTATTCTATCATGCCGACCTTGCATTAACCTTGCCGCAACCTTGCATTAACCTTGCAATTTGAAATCCAGTAAAATAACAAAGGCTCCCGCCATAAAGACGAGAACCCGCTTAACTCTCCAAAGGAAAAAGCAACATAAATTCAGTTCCTTTTCCCGGCAAACTTTCAACTGTTATACTCCCACCCATCTTTTCTACAAGCTGATGGACAATAGAAAGACCAAGTCCGCTGCCTTTTTCAGACCGTCCTTTGTCACACTTATAGAGCCGTTCAAAAATGTGTTTCAAATCTTCCTTCTCAATTCCCACTCCATTATCCGCCAGCAACAGCTCCATGCTGTTTTCCTTCTTCGATAGGGAAATTTTAATTTTGTCTGCATGGCTATGAGCGATTACATTTTGAATAAGGTTATTGATGATCCTCATATAGCTATCCATATCTAATCTTACCCGGACAGGCTGTTCGGGAATATCGATGTCATACTCAACCTGTTTATCCTCAAAAATCAGTATCCAGTCAATGAGGATATTTCTTGTCAGCTCTGCGGCCTCAACGCTCTGGATCTCCAAAGCAAACTCGTTTGAATTTAACTTGAACCAGTCAAAGAGTACATCAATATATTCTTTCAGATCATGGGCTTTCCGGCGGGCGGTTTCAATATAACCATCCCGGTCTTTTCCTGTGACCAGTCCTTTGTGTGCAGCGTCAAGATACCCAATCAGAGTAGTAAGGGGCGTTCGCACGTCATGGGAAAGGCTCGTCATAAGTTGGCGGTTGGTTTCTTCTGTCTGCCGTACAGTTGAAAGTCTGCTTTCATAGGCCACAACGATCTCGTTGATTTCATAGGCAAGAGGTGCTGTCAGTTCATTTGTTGCAGATAGAATACGCCGGTTGCCATTTCCGTTTTTCACATCAACCAGCACATCGGTCATTTCTGCTATTTGTTTTTTTACACGCCGAACGAGAACGATGGAAGTCAATACAGCCCCAACAGCAATCACAATGGACAAGAATACAATGATTTCCATACTGACTACACCTCCTTATTAAACCGGTAGCCAATCCCTTTGACCGTTTGTATATACTTTGGGCTTGAAGGATTGACTTCTAATTTTTTACGAAGCCGACTGATAATCGCCATAATGTTACTGTCATCATAGAAATATTCTTCGCCCCATACTTCCTCATAAATCTGCTGTTTGGTCAAAATTTTCCCTTGATGTTTTGCACAGTACAGGAGCAAATCAAATTCCTTTGGGGGCAGTTCAAAAGTGCCGTTTGATGTAGTAACAGAACGATTTTCAAGGTCAATCTGCAATCCGTCAAAATTTAGCTTTTGTATGGCTCCAGCTTGCTGATTAAAACGGGTGTAGCGGCGAATAAGAGACGCAATACGGGCAATCAGTTCATCCATATCAAACGGTTTTGTAAGATAATCGTCCGCTCCGGCTCGTAAGCCCCGTACTTTAGAAATGCTGTCATTTTTAGATGTGAACATCAAAATCGGCAGACTGTTCTCTTTGCGGATTTCCTCCAGCGTTTCAAAGCCATCCATACCAGGCATCATCACATCCAGCACCACAAGCTGATACTCCTGCTCTCTTAATTTTTGTAAGCCCTCTTTTCCGGTATTACAAAAATCAGCTTCTATGTTTTCTGCTTGTACGCTACGTTTAATCAAAGCGCACAGTTCTCTGTCATCATCTATAATCAGGATTTTATTCATGGTGCAACCCCTTCCCTTGTTTTGTCCTTCCGTCAATCGGCTTTTCTGCGTTCTTTGGGATCAGCCAAACACCAGCCATCTTTACAGCGCCGGGGATACGCCCAGCAGCGCAATAGTAATTTACTCTACGAGGTGTCACGCCCCATTTTTCGGCGGCCTCTTTTAGTGTCATATAATCCATTATGCACCTTCACAGAGTACATTATAGTTCTTTGTCTCGAACAATACAAGTTTATCTGTTCCAACGCAAACGTTTCTTTGTTGTATAGTTCTTCAGGTGTTTTTGCGTAGATAGCTACGAGCTTACCATTCGCGTCTTTGATTCTGGTTCTATAATATAGGACACGTTCAGCTGCCCGAATAGTCTCCATTACTTCCTCTGTCACATCTACCAAAAAGTCTGTTGTATAAACATCAGGATAAAGCTCCCGAAGGTTAATTTTCTTCATTATGTACCTCCATTTCGATTCACGGGTGATTGACGGGTGAATCGAATGGAGGCGGAGACCGACACCTGCAGACAACCGGGTCATCTCCGAAAAAATGGCAACAAAAAACGCCAGATTTCCGTGAGGGAAAACTGGCGCGCCAAGAACAGCCATTATTATACTGAATTACATGGAACGATAATGCCGATGCAATGTTATACTTGCCCGGAGGAGGAGCAATGCTTTTTTCAACTGATGTAGATCATGTGAGCTTTGAAAAAGCAAACGAGACGCGGCAAAATAACCTCCAATCGGCTACCGTGTCCCTGCAAGTCGTCATAGGTTTGTGCAAACGCAAAGAAACGGCGGCTCTGAAAATCAAAGCCGCCGTTTCAAATGGGCGTGTCAAATTGTCTGCTCTACGACGGCTTTTTTTCTTTTGCCGTCGTGCGGCAGATTAAAATATTGAATTACAATTCATTGATGGTTGCAGTAATCGGCATGTTACAGATGCGTTTTGCCGGAGCGAAAGGTGCAAGAAGAGAAGTGAACACAAGCAACACCAGTATTTCTCCAATAGATGTTAAAGGGATTTGCCATGCCGTTCCCCAATAATTTGTAATCATCTGCGAATAGAGAAAATGATGCAGCGGTAATCCCAGACCACAACCTGCGAGGAGTCCAAGCGTAGTGTACGTGGCGGTTTCCATGAGAATCATCTTCTTGATTTGTAAACTATCCATCCCCACTGCACGCATGGCTCCGTATTGATTTGTTCTTGCAGACACGCTCATAGAAATACTGTTTACCGTATGAATAATAGTAATCAATGTGATCACGGCGAGAAATCCATAAACAAACAGGCAGAACATAAAATAGGTATTTTGTGTGTCTTTGTTTTGCGCCAGTCGATCATAAAAGCGATAATGTCCATTTGCCAATACGTGAAGCTCATTTACATTCTGCTCTGTTGCTTTTTTGGACAGCTGTACGTCAAGAACAGCATAGGCATCTTTGCCTGTAATTTCCTTGAACGTTTTCTCTGAGCAAATCACAGTTGGCTGATCCGATGTATCAAAGGGACTATCTTTCAAGACTCCAGCCACGGTAAGCTCTGTCTGCTCCAGCTGAATCGTATCTCCAACCTTTAAAGAATTGCTTTTATCAAAAACCGTCAGTACACCGTTGCCTTCAGAGACAGCCGATATATCACCTGCAATCAAATCTTCAGCTGCCCACTGAAACTGCTGATTCTCATAAGAAATCAAATCAATTTGCCCCAATTTTCCTTCATATTCTGCAGGAAGGCTTTGATACATCCGCCCAAATACCCGCTTTACATACGGCCGGCTTTCCACCTCTTTGGCAAAACTTTGTTTAATGTCGCACAGATTATCAGGACTACTATAAAAGACATCTGGTGCCCATGGCTTTAAGGGATTGAGTGCCATATTCACCCATTGTATAAGAACAGAAAAGCTCAAAATCATAATGATGCTGAGTGCAAAGGAGCCAGTCATGAGAAGTAGATTTTTGGGAGAGGATACGGCATGATGAATCCCCAAGGCCATCTCAATTTTCAAAAAGTTCTGCTTGATTGGCCGGGATGTGTTCCAATTTTCGGAAAGATTTCCGGTAACAGCCGCAACCGGAGAAACACCTGCCGCCCGCCTTGCGGGAGAGATGGAAGATAACAGCACGGTCAAAACACCAACAACAATTCCGCTGATGATACCGACACTACTAATCCCAAATAGCGGAATCTGTACAAATTCAGCGCCCGCACCAAACCGGAGCAGTGCACAAAGCATCCATGTGCCCACAATCCCAACTATCACGCCAATCGGAACCGCTGTTTTGCACCAATAGAGTGCTTCCAACTTGACTATGTGCATAACTTGTGCCCGGCTTGCTCCAATACAACGAAGCATTCCAAAAAATTGTGTTCTCTCTGCGGTTCTGCTGTTCAAGCTTCCCGCAATCATAAAGACTCCCGCAGCCAAAACCAGAACAAACAAGATTGCAGCTACAAGGTACATTCCCATGACATAAGAATCACTGCTGAAGCCCGTCAATCCCAGCAAAGCCGTGTTTTCGGATAATGTTTCGTCGGTAAAGCCATATGTTTTCCGCAACTCTGCAATCACCTTACGAATATGGATATTCTCGTAAAAGCGCACAAAACAAACGGGAGCAAGCTTACTTCCTTCTGCTTTTGCAAGACTTTGGAAGGAGTCCCAATTTAGAAAAGCCCCCACAATGTCGGCATCTGTGGTAATGGTAACATCTCCTCCAAAACCGGAAATCGTATAGCCAAAATCTCCAGCTGGTGTATGTACGGTAATCGTCTCTCCAATCTTCAGAGAAAGCAGTTCTTTTGAACGATTCGAAAGTAAAATTTCATCCTCTTTTGTAGGATATCGGCCTTCAGTCAAATTGTCATAGATCTCCGTTAGAATCGCATTATCACCACCTACGATGACGCAGCTTTTTCCATTGATCGTATAGTCTTCGGATAAATCAAAGTTCAGTCCGTCATAACGGGAGGACGTCATCACATCTGTTCGCTGTGCGATTTGCTCAATCTGTTGCTCGGATGGCTCCTTCAACATGATATGCCAGTTCCCATGTTCTTTGATCACTCGTGTCTTTTCCATTCGGATCGCCATATCTGCCATGCTGAAAATCATCGTAACCAACAGCACTGAGATAATGATGCACAGCATCGTCATCCTATTCTGTCTCTTCCGCACCTTTGCAGAAATCGGAATAAGGCTAAGATAGCTTTTCATTCGCGGCACCTCCCGAAGTCGGTCAGTACACCGTCCGATACCTGCAAAACCCGGTCAGCCGTTTGCGCGATACTGCGATTGTGGGTAATCATAATGATGGTTTGTTCGTATTTTTTCGACGCCTCTTTTAGCAAGGCAATGACCTCGCTGCTATTCTGCGTGTCCAGATTGCCGGTCGGCTCGTCAGCTAAGATCAGGGCTGGCCGGGTAATCAGTGCCCGCCCAATTGCCACACGTTGCTGCTGACCACCGGAAAGCTGGCTCGGCAGGTGATTTCGGCGCTCTTTCAGATTCAGCACCGCCAGTAGTTCTTCCAGATACTTTTTGTCCGGCTTCTGGTAGTCCAGCAACACAGGGAATATGATATTCTGCTCCACGGTCAGCTCCGGCACAAGGTTGAACGCCTGAAAGACAAAGCCGATATTCCTACGCCGAAACACGGTCAACTTCTTGTCGTTCATGGAAAAAATGTCCTTGCCGTCGATCAGCACCTTGCCTGACGTAGGCGTGTCCAATGCGCCAATCATGTTCAGCAGTGTACTTTTGCCGGAACCGGATTCTCCGACGATTGCCACATACTCGCCTTTGGGAACAGAAAAGCTAACATCTTTCAAAGCCTTGACCGCGGTTTCCCCATTGCCATAGGTTTTACAAATATTTTTGACTTCTAACAAGTTCATAGTGCAAACACCTCTTTCTCAATAATTTTGCTGTCGTAAACGGGTGGACTTTCGTTCCCTGTCTACGATGGAAAGAATAGCACCCCAATATTACTGTAACCCTACAACCAGCCTACAATTTTGTAGGAATTGGGAAATTCATTATAAAACTCGTTCCAATTCCTAATTCACTTTCCACTTCTATTAGACCCCCATGAGCTTCGATAATTGCTTTTGCCAACGGCAGGCCAAGCCCGATCCCCTGTGTATCCTTTGAAAAGCGGCTGCGATAAAACCTCTTGAAGATGTGGTGTAAATCTTCTGGATGAATCCCGCACCCGTTATCCTTTACTGTGATTTGAACAGCAGAGGGCAGTGCCTTCCATTTGATGTGAATGGTATCGCCCTTTTCTGTATGGTCCAGCGCATTTTTCACAATGTTGCCAATCGCTTCACTCAACCAATCACGGTCACAGAAAAGGGAAATATCATCTGCACCAGATAAGACGATCTCTTTCTGTTCCTGCTTGGCACGATACGCAAAGTGTAACTCCAAATCCTGCATCATATCCGCTACATTTTGTATTTCCTTTTCAAATGCAATAGAACCAGCATCCAACTTTGTGATTTTAAGAAGGCTTTGCACCAGAACTTCAATACGGTCAAGCTCCTGCTCGGACAGATCAGCAAATTCTTTCACGGAGGACACTTCTATATCCTCGTCTTGAAGGAGTCCGTTATAAATATTGAGTGCTGCCAGCGGTGTTTTCAGTTGGTGTGAAATGTCGGAGATTGTATTTTTCAAAAACTCTTTCTCTCGTAACTCGTTATCTGCATGGGCATTTAACACTGCCGCTAAAGAATTGATGGAATGAAACAGTCGGTACAATTCGCCCTCATTGTCACATTCAATACGGGCATTGCGATCACCATCAAGATACGCATTGATTTGTAATATCGCCTGCTCCATGATCTGATTTTGCCGATTAAAATATACAAAGCAGACTGCCCATACAGCACCGCCAGCCAATAGAAAAAGGATTAGCAATAACAGAGAAAGCCGGCAATATGACAGCCATAGAAAAAACTCGGCTAAGAGAAATGTAACCCCCAAAACTAGTGAAAGCGAAAGAAATAGATTTTTGATTTCTTTATTTGCCAGTATCTTCATTCTGCACCTCACCCGATAATATTCCATTTATATCCCATACCTCGAACAGTCAGGAGCATTTGTGGTTCACTTGGATTATCCTCGATCTTCATACGAAGCCGACGCATATAGACCGTAAGGGTACTACTGTCTATATAATTCCCGTCGCAATCCCATAGCTTATCTAAAATTTGTCCCTTTGTCAGCACCATGCTTGGGTTTCTCATAAACAAGCACAGTAGCTTGTATTCCGCGGCAGTCAAATCCAACAGCTCCCCATTTTTGAAAACCTGTCCTTGCAGCAAAAGAACTTTGATGCCATTCGACTGCAATTCTGTGTCTGCCGCTTGAAAAGAATTTGCACGTCGAAGTAAGGCGTTAATCCTTGAAACGAGAACCCCCAGTTTGAACGGTTTTGTGATATAGTCATCACCTCCAATATCCAGCCCCATAATAATACTTGTTTCCTCATCCGAAGCCGTCAGAAAAATAATTGGCACCTTTGATGTAAGTCGAACTCTTTTGCAAAATTCAAAGCCAGACCCATCTGGCAGAGATACGTCCAACACCAACAAATCATATTTTCCGTCTGTCCACAATTCCTCCGCTTCTTTGAGCGTTCTGGCGATATTTAATTCAAATCCCTGCTTTTTGAAAGCAAAAGAAAGCCCGTTAATCAGGCTTAGATCATCTTCAAGAAGTAATATATTACTCATACTTTTCTGCCTTTCCTTGTTTTGTACGACCATCAATCGGCTTTTCCGCATCCTTTGGAATTAGCCAGATAGTTGCCATCTTCACAGCGCCGGGGATACGCCCAGCAGCGCAATAGTAATTTACTCTACGAGGTGTCACGCCCCATTTTTCGGCGGCCTCTTTTAGTGTCATATAATCCATTCTGCACCTCCACAGAGTACATTATAGTTCTTTGTCTCGAACAATACAAGTTTATCACCAATTGTAGCTCTATAAAATCGGCATAATCATACTGATTGTTAGGCATAATAAGGTCATTCCATCATATAAACCGGAACGATACAATATTATTGAGGTGAACGATTATGCCGATTGATGATTTGACTGCTTTGGGGCAAAAAATGCGGGAAGCCCGAAAGAATAAAGAACTGACAGAGTTGTCCGAGAAATTTGAAACAAATTGAGCCAGTGAGAGAATCGTTAAAATTCACTCACTGGCTCTTTTCATTTTAAGAGAGCTAGTTCGTCTAACACTATATGTATCATCAAATGAAAATTTATCTGTTTTATAATTTCTTCACGAAACATTATTTCCAACTGAATAAGAAATATTTTTTACTTATTTCCATATTACACTTTGCCTTCGTTCAAATAACCCAGGCTTGTTCAAAAAACCTGATGGATATGCACTGACAAAATCATTATCTTTTTTTCCTAACCACATGAACAATTATAGCAATCACAACAATTGCGGCAACCATGCCAATTAGGGGGAGCCATGTGTCTACGATACTTTGAAACACAGCCTCCCATTTTACATTTTCAGGTAACATGATTTACACCTCCAATTTCTTTTGCTCTGTAACAATGCGTTTACAAGATAGATAGGTTGCAAGGAAATAACTCCCGTAAACAATGAGGAAAAGAATAATGGTCAATCCGATATTTGTTGAAATATGGATATTCATAAATTCCTCAACGACAGTCATTGCTTTGCCGATTAAGAAAGCCGAGTATATTCCGGCAACAGTCAACGGAATTGCAAAAAACACAACCGTCTGCGTAAAAAGTGTGCGGTTAATTTGCTTGCGCTTGGCTCCCAACTTTTGCAGCAATCCATATCGGTAAATATTGTCCGTCGTTTCTGTGAGCTGTTTTAGTGCCAAAAGAGCAGCACAGATCAGCAAAAAGATTAAGCCGATATAACAACAAAGGAAACTCACCAAAGCATTGAGTCCGTAGAACATTTCATACATCATGTTCTTTTCTGCGTACCGATAACCATGCGCTTCGTCCAATCCAATAGGGATCATCTTTTGCAGGATTTCATTAGAATCCGCATCCGGCTTATATTGTACCAAAAGCACATTAATGTCTTTTTCGAGGCCAGCCACTACATGATCCGGGACAATGATTGTTCCGCGATCATTGTTTCCAACAGAAGTCATAAAATATGTTTCTTGCAAAACTTCATCGGATGCACGCAGTAAGGTTGTTCCGCCTATTGTAATTTCCGAATGTTTTTGTAAGGCCGCAGAAACATATTGATATGTCCCAGTGTAATTACAATTTAACAAGTATTGGTCATCGTTCAGTGTGATTGGCTCTTTGCCCTGCATAGCCAAAGCACGATTGAAGTCCGAAACGGAAATTATGGCAACTTTGCTATTGGAAACTTCCTCATCAATAGGCCACAGCTCGACATTCTGACCTTCAAATAGCTCTGAATAGGTCATATCGGCCTCATAAATGCTGATTTGCTCCATGTTTTCGGCGTAATCACGCATTGCAACATCATGTGTGGCAAGATACTCGGAAATGTTGCAGTCTCCATCAGTGGAAACATTGGAAAGTACATTCAAATCATAGGGGGTTGCAGCTTTTGATAATTCATTCATTGCAAGAGCTGTGCTTGCCCCAATAGATACAGCACAGATGGTAATGGTCAGCAGGCCACAAACAATCGTCACCACAAGATAATTCGTGCGAATTTTACTTCCGATTTGGCGTACAAGGAATGTGTTCAAACCTTTCAGATAAAACCCTTTACCAGCTCTTACCACTTGGATGAAAACAGTGGATAATGAGTTGAACAACAGAAAGGTTCCAACAACCAAAGCTGCTCCCGCAATTTGAAAAGACATATTTTCACGAGATGGCAGTATTCCGTTTTTGTTGAACAGCACAGCGGAAATCCCTATGCAGATCAGGGAAAGCACAAACAGACAAAGCGGCAAAACACGATTTTCTACTTTTATGCTTTCGTTTTTTCTGCTGGCCGTCAATAAGTCAATCAATTTGACATTGGTTACAGACCACACATTGAAAAGCATTACGATAAAGAAGATGATCGCAAAACAAAGCACTGTCTGTCGAAATGCTCCAGCAGAAAATACGATTTGAAATTTATCCAATTCAATCGCAAAGAGTTTTAATGCAACCAAAGAAAGTCCTTGCGAAAAGAGCAACCCAAGAACCAAACCTGAAACCAAAGCAATGACACCAACACAAAGAGTTTCACCGGCAAACAGCCTGGAAATGCGTCTTTTTTTCATGCCGAGCACCATATATACGCCCAATTCTTTTTTGCGGCGTTTCAAAAGAAACTGGTTGGCATAGATAATCAGAAAAGCCAATACTACCGCAATGACAATAGAAAGCGCCGACAACAGTATGCCGAGTTGGTCGTATAAAAGCGAACCGGTTATTCCCATATCGGAAAAAGCTGGCTGATCGGAAATTGAGTTGAAGGCATAAAACAGACTGACCGAAAGCGTCAGTGTAAGGAAATAAATCAGATAGTCCCGGATGTTCTTATGAACATTTCGGAAGATCAGCTTAAATGAGGTCATTTTGCTCACCTCCCAAGACGGAAACCACTTCCAGAATCTTTGCAAAAAAGTCTTTGCGTGTGTCCGTCCCTCGGTGCAGCTCATTGAACACCTGCCCGTCTTTGATAAACAAAATGCGATGGCAATAGCTGGCGGAAAAAGCATCATGCGTTACCATTAGGATTGTTGCCGCAAGCTGTTCGTTCAATTCCGTCAGCATCGTCAACAGCATCCGCGAGGAATTGGAATCAAGAGCGCCGGTCGGTTCATCAGCCAACACCATTGCGGGATTGGTTACCATTGCTCTTGCAGCGGCTACCCGCTGCTGTTGGCCACCGGACATCTGATAGGGATATTTGTTCAATACTTCCTGAATGTTCAGCGCCTTTGCAATCTGCGGGACACGTTTTTGAATCTCACTGGGTTTGGTTCCTGCGATAGACAAGGCCAGCGAGATATTTTCGTAGGCTGTCAGAGTATCCAGCAGATTGAAGTCCTGAAAGATAAAGCCCAGCTTTTTTCCGCGAAAGTCTGCAAGCTGTGATCCGTGAAGCGTCGTAATGTCCTTTCCCTCCACATAAATATGGCCGCTGGTAACGGTATCAATCGTAGAAATGCAGTTCAGCAAAGTGGTTTTCCCGGAGCCGGAAGAACCCATAATACCGAGAAACTCACCTTTACGCACAGAGAAAGAAATATGATCGACGGCTTTTGTCAGGTTGCCCTTGTTACCGTAAAATTTTTGGATGTCATCCACCCGTAAAATTGTGTCGTCCATTGATTATGAGACTCCTTTCTCAAAAGCATTTTGCTTTTGTATTTTTACTCTACCATAGGGGCTTCTCCTGTGCCATTAAGTTAGATTACATTTACCTTACCAGAATGTAAGGTTGAAAAAAGCGAGGTTTTACAGCCCCGCCTCTTTCAAATAGCTCTCCGTAGGAAATACCATAGTTACGGTAGTCCCTTGTCCGGGATCACTGGAAACGGAAAGCACAATATTCATTTTTTTACACAGCTTTTGGCTCAAATACAGCCCAATCCCGGTTGACTTGGAATAGCGGCGTCCGTTTTCTCCAGTGAAGCCTTTGTCAAACACGCGTGGTAAATCCGCAGCAGAAATTCCAATTCCATTATCTGAAATAAAAAGAGATATATTATTTTTATCTGTTTTGGTAGAAAACTCAATTTGCAAATTGTCTTTACGATATTTGATCGCGTTGGATATGATTTGTCCGATTACAAATGTGCAACTCTTGCTATCGGCAACAATAGGAATGTCCAGATCATTCAGCACTGGTTTTCCGCCTGCTTGGATCAGAGGTTTGGAATATGTCTTTAACGCAGCATGAACTAAAGATTGCAGTGTGGTTTTTTCCACCTTGAAATCCTTTTCCACATCCGTACTGCGGGCATAGTATAGCACCTGTTCCACATAGGTATCAATTTTGCGGAGTTCATCGTCGATGCGTAGCGTAGTGGGATTTTTTTCGTTTTCTATCATCAGGCGTGCAGAGGTAATAGGGGTCTTGATCTCGTGTATCCATGAATCAATGTACTCCCGGTATTCCCGACTTGCTTGTTTTGCATTGGAAATCTGATCGTTCTGGTATTTATTGCAGCGCCGCAAAATATCCACTAAAATCTGACCTTCCAAAAAATGAGGCTGTGTCAATAGTTCACCCAAAAGCGACTTTTCTTCCATCTGTTCCATCATTTTCAGAAGTAGATTATAATAACTTCGTTTGCGGAAAAAATCATATACCAAAGCGGAAATATACGCTGCCATAAGGATCGTTTCGGCAAACAGAATAAAAGTAGCAGGGGTTTCAATTAGCCAAAGCAGGCCAAACAGTAGGAGTGCCGACACCAGCATACATATCAATGAAAAAATTCGATCTAAAAGATACTCGGATAATCTCATACGCAATACCCCAATCCACGCTTCGTTTCCAAATAGTCAGGCAAACCGATCTCTGCCAGCGTTTTCCGCAAACGAACGATATTCACATTCAAGGTGTTTTCGTCTATAAATTGCTCACTCTGCCAGAGTTCATCAATAATGGCATCACGAGGAATGATATTTCCCTTGTTTACCATGAGCAGACGCAAAATCCCCATTTCATTTTTAGTAAGAGATTTTCTCTGTCCTTGGTAACTGATTTCTGCTTTGAGCAGGTTTAGAGTTAAGCCTTTGTGTGTCAAAACCACATTGTCCTGTATTTCATAAGTTCGTGCCAGAAGTTTTTGTATGCGTGCCAAAAGAACCTGTGCATTGTAGGGCTTTGAAATATAATCATCGGCACCGATGTTCAAACTCATTAGTTCGTCAAAATCGCTGTTTCTGCTGGTAAGCACAATGATTGGAAGATTGGATTTCTGCCGGATTTCTCTGCACACCTGAAAGCCGTCCTGATACGGCAAATTGATGTCCAAAAGAATCAAGTCAGCCCCAGACGAAAGGGCGGTTTCTGCGATATGCTGAAAATCGCTACTACTGGCACATTGGTATCCGTATTTTTCAAAAAGTTGGGTAAGTTCCTCACGGATTGCTGGTTCATCTTCTATGATAAAAATTTTCATTTTGTTGCCTCCCTTGCGTTGTTCTCATATCCCACGGCTTCTCCGCAATTTTAGGGAGCAGCCAAACCCCGGCCATTTTCACAGCGCCGGGGATACGCCCAGCAGCGCAATAGTAATTTACTCTACGAGGTGTCACGCCCCATTTTTCGGCGGCCTCTTTTAGTGTCATATAATCCATTATGCACCTCCACAGAGTACATTATAGTTCTTTGTCTCGAACAATACAAGTTTATCTGTTCCAACGCAAACGTTTCTTTGTTGTATAGTTCTTCAGGTGTTTTTGCGTAGATAGCTACGAGCTTACCATTCGCGTCTTTGATTCTGGTCCTATAATATAGGACACCTCTTTTCATAACTGTGCCATATGTACTGATGAAGGAGCTTCCTGTATACTTTAAAAAGTAAAAGGAATTGACCAAAAAGAATACCTCAAGTAAATTTAGATTATTACTGACCTGCCAGTTGGTAAAATCTAAAAACACAAGAGGTATTCAAGATGA
>NZ_CVRR01000006.1 GCF_001406815.1 Roseburia faecis
AAAAGTTAATACAAAGAAACGCCAAAACCGACATTTGCCGGAATTGGCGTTTCTTATATTAGGGACTTATTTTACAGCCCCCATAACTGGTGTTACCTTGTTTTGGTTTTTCGACAACTATCAGGCAAATCTGGTGACCACGGCATGATCTTTTCAAGAGCGTTACCTAGAACGTTGTCCCAGGGATATTTCATAAGCTCTGTCAGAAGATATGGAAAATACTGATATGGCTTCAGATTGTTTGCCTTTGCGATTTCATCAATGCTGTAAAGCAGTGCAATGGCTCCTCTGATCGAATCAATGATGTGCCATGAATGCTTACCTGCACAGAATGCCTTGATACTTTTCTCGGCATCATTAAAGAATGCCCTCAAGTAAATTTCCTGATTAATAGAATAATTAATTGTTTCCTTCAGATTCGCACTACTGATGTTTTTCAGCTGTGCTGTTTGACCCGTGCGAAATAAGCATCCACAAAAGACTTTACTGATATTTATCTATTATCCAGCATCTCCTTTGCGGGTAATCTCTTAAGAATTTTCAAGATGGTACATAGCATCTATTCGCTGCACAGCTTCCGCGGCCACTTTCTGAGTTGGGGTTAATGCGGCTCCTTTTCTGATGGATTTGATGAGTATTGCGAACTTCCGTCTCGCATGTGCCCAGCAGCAGCTACCTCGATATCATCACTATGTTTTGCCAGCGTATGATAAGGATGGTAGCCATCGGTAATCAGTGTACCTTTATAACCCCGTAGATAATCTCGGATCACATCTTTCTGTGCACAGACTCAAGGCAGTGTTCGTATAGGCGTATCATCCATCCAGTCATATCCTGCCACGGGATATTAACATCGTTTCGCAAGAATTCCTCCGACAGTCAGTTGCGCGGCACAGCGTTAACACACTTGGCATTAAACACTGTAGCAGCAAGCTCCAGTGTAAGGATACTGTGAGGGAGAAGACAAGTCGGGCTTTTAGCCCGCTGATTCCACTTTTATCACCATTAGAAACACAAATCTTAATGTGGTGTTCCAACACTTTGAATCTGGCAAGAATCCGCTCCATTGTCAAAGTAAGTTCATTTCCGCACTATAAGGAATTAAGGGATTTTGACTTTGAATTTCAAACATCTATTAAACCGGAAATCAGGGATTTTGAAACACTGCGTTTTTTAGAGGCCGCAGAAAATATCGTTTTTCTTGGTTCCAGTGGTGTGGGGGAAAACACATCTGGACACTTCCATCGGTATAACTGCCGCCAAGAAGCAATACAGCACCTACTTCATAAAGTGCCATGATCTGATACAGCCGCTGAAGAAAGCAAAACTGAAAAAATGGCTGGAAACCCGGCTAAGGCACTTTTTAAGTATAAGCTGTTAAGCATTGATGAATTAGGCTATTTACCGATTGAAAAAGATGACTGAAAGCTGTTCTTTCAGCTGATTGATCTGCGAGGTGAAAAGCAAAGCACTATTTTGACTACAAATATAAATTTTAATTTCTGGGATGATGTATTCCATGACCCAGTCATCGCAAATGCAATCCTGGATCGAATTTTGCACCATGTACATGTAATAAACATAACCGAAAAATCTTACTAGTTAAGGGAATACATGACTCAAGACAATGAGTAAGCAAACTTGTACATACTTAAATGATCAAAAATGTACATTTTGATGTTGACATTTATATTCTCTTTTATTTTCATTGATGCCAACCACTAGCTTATATACCCTATTTTTTCTTTTCATCATCCAAATTATTATTTTGAGCAATTATCGTTAAAATTTTTTCAACTTCCTCCGCTGAATATCCTGTCATATCGATTCCTTTATATTTGAATCGGCTCTTTTTATATTTTGTCAGTGCAGCTACAATAATGGGGGTCAATCCTGCAATAACGCATGGCATAACCTCAATTAAAATTGTTATCAGCCTTATGTCGCCATTAAAAAATTCACTTTGGCTTTCCTGCATCTTACAGCCCAAGCGCTCTATTTCATCCTTTAATTCATAATCCTCTTCCGCCAATAATAAAGTTAATTTGTCCATTTTTATAATCCGCCTTTCTGCGAAAGGCACCAATGCGTCATGAAACTTGTTGGGCACTTTCGCTCTCTATTTTCTTTTTCTGTTCCCTTCTAATATTATTTACCTATAAGACTGACACACTACAGAACACGTGGAGGTGAGTGGCGGGGCTGTATAGCGGCGACCTCGCATTTTTATTTGTTGTCGGTCATCCGTTAAGGCATCAAAGATTGGCGCATAACGTAGCCCGTAAACTTATCTCTTCCAAAGTCGACTCGATTTTGCCGGATGACCAGTCACTGTCAGTTTCATAACCATAACTCATCAGGAGGTACTTTTATTGTCGTTTAAAATCCTTAAAAATAACTGCTGTGGACTTGATGTCCACAAAACCTGGATCTTTGCCTGTATCGGCATCACGGATTCCCTTAAACGTACGGAGTATAAACAAGCCCGCTTCTCTTCCTTTTCCAAAGGCCTGCAGGAGCTGTATGACTGGCTTTCTAAATACAACTGTACGGATGTCTGCATGGAATCTACCGGCAAGTACTGGATCCCTGTTTTTAACGTCCTGGAGAAGAATAACATCTGGGTTACTCTTTCCCACCCCAAATATACCAAGCCTCAAAAAGGCAATAAGACCGACCGTAAGGATGCCCGGTGGATCTGTGATTTATATATGTGTGGAATGGTAAAGCCTTCCTTTATTCCACCTGCTGACATCCGTGAATTACGGGATTTGGTAAGATACCGTTTCAAGCTCACCTGTATGATCACCGGTGAGAAGAACCGTGCCCATAACTGTCTTACCGTTTCTAACTTTAAATTAGATGATGTCTTTTCTGATATATTTGGTAAATCTTCACGTTCCATAACGGAACAGATTTTACAACACCCCGGGGAAACTTTTGATGTAGCACCTTTTGTTGATGGCAGATGTAAAACTCCTATCGGGGAAATACAGGCTGCTGTTGATGGTGCCATATCCAAAGAACAAGCTGTAAAGCTTAGACAATGCTTAAATCACATCGATGAATTAGAAATGCACAAAGTGGAAATAGAACGGGAAATCTTTCGCTTCAGTGATAAATATGAAAGCGTTCTCTATCTTATACGAACCATACCAGGATTCGATAAGAACCCATTGACTGCTATTCAGGTGCTATCTGAAATCGGAGGTGATATGTCTGTCTTCCCCACAGCTAAAAACCTCGTATCATGGGCTGGATGTTGTCCACGTAATGATCGGAGCAATCATAAAATCAAATTCACCAGGATTTCCCGTGCTGGTTCCTATTTTAAACCAGTTTTGGTGCAAATTGCAAATGCTAGATCAAATCTAAGAAACATCCTGAATTTACCACTCGGTATCGACGTATAAAAGCACGTCGTGGTCACAAGAAAGCCATTATTGCCATCTGTCGTATGATCCTGACCGCTATCTGGCACATACTCACAGATTTGAAACCATATACCCCAGAAGGCTTTCTTGAATCACGTCCTGTGAAGAATGAAAAAGTTCTTTCCACTTCACAAGCACTTAATCTTTTGAAACAGCGAGGCTACATCATCAAAGATGAACCTTTAACAACTTCCTGATTAGGTGTTGTGTATATATTCAATTTTTAAAACCGGCTGCTTAGGCGGTTTATTTGTCATGTCCTCTATTTCTTAACTGGCCTCTGCTTATTTGTTTCAAACTTGTTCTCCCTTCTACCATCTCAATTTAATCTTAAAACATCTTATTTTTCTAATGAACAATTTCTATATTTTTATGCATTTCCGAATATATGTGTAATATTTCATCTATATTTAGCGCTTGAAGTATAGGATCCATCGCCATAAAATCTAGCTTTGGATTCTTCATCTGTTCCCGTTTCATTGCCAATTGCACATTTGATACTAATTCATCATGAGTAACAGCGTTACCCACGGCTTCTGCATTAACCACCCCAGTACATTGTTCTTTTCCCTTTTCCCTTTTTATATACATTCCTTTAAACTCTTTCGTTATATATCCATCCTGATACATATGAAACACTGTATATATTGCTGACTTATAGTAAAACTCATGAATTTCATCTAATCCTTCCAAAATACATTCTATTCCATCGTTTAATTTCTTTTTGAAATCAGATTCATCCGCGAACTTCATAAACACATTAAATAATGGCACATATTTAAGAAATTCAGGATCTATATCACGCCCTTCTTCTATCATGTACATTTCATTTAGTACACAATTTACAAAAAGCTGTACCCTACTTATATGCCTTGATTTAATATGCTTTACCCTTCCTTCAAGAAATCTTATCATCTGTGTCACCATATGATTCGTTTCTTGTATTGTTAATATTCTGATTATTGTATCAATTGCAAAAAAAGCATCCTCCAATTTGCAATCGTTTTCTGCTTCCAAAATATCATATAATGCCATGAAATCACAATAACTCTCTTCTATAATTTGTTCAATGTCGCCAATTCCCTCATCCCCATTATCTATCCTTTTTTGTATTTCGCTATATATATTATAAAAATGAGTCCATGACATAATTTCTGGTTTGCTTGCATTTAATAACTCATAGGCACCCTTATCGTTTCCTATCTCCTCCGTCAATTCCTGAATAATCAAATGGCTTCTTTTATTTATTCCCCCTGCAACCGAATTCCATATGTCATCGTTTCCTTGTTCTCCTATTCCCATTTCTCCAAAATACCAAGCAGCTAATTTATTGAGAGGTACATTATTTTCACGTTCTAACTCTATATGATGTATCTCATGTGCCATTAAAAAAATCCCGCTTTCTCTCATCAGCACCGCTTTCCATGCAGCTATCCCCCCTCTCTTAAACAGGTTATATTGTTTTTCTCTTACCCAAATTTTCGTTTCTCTTCTATACAATATATTTGACTGCTCAATATAATGAAACGCGGCATCATAATATTCATGTACAAACAATACATCTGCCATAATTGCATATATATCTTTAATAATAATCTCGTAATTTATTTTTCTTTCATAAGCATATTCCAAAAAATCTTCCGGATCAATTCCATTTGCTGTGGCCCATTTAATATATTCTTTGGGATCCTCTTTTTCCAATTGTTCTACTAATTCCGGTCGTTTAAATCTTCCCAACGAATCTTCATTTGTAAGTAATGCTGAAATAATAACCTTTGTGAAATCACAAATTTGACTGTAACTTAAAATTATTGTTTTTTCACCATCTATAGTTAAATATTCAGATGTCTTTTCTAAATCGGAGACCCATTTTATGCTAGCCATCTCTTTATCCAAGCCACATCTCTTATAAATTTCTTTAGCACATTCTGTTAGATCATCAAATAATTCTATAATATGATAAAACGCCTTAAAATCTTTGACCAATTCATCGTATTTCGTTTCCGCGGATGAAAAAGGTTTTATAGTATCACTTACCTTCGCCTCAAAATTTTCTTCCAATCCATCAAAAATCTCTCTTAACTTTTCTGTACTGCAAACCTCACATTTATTAACTAATTCATTTACTAATTTTCTCCATTCTTTCAGCGAAAAATTTTCTGTTTTTTCTAAAAAATCACATTTAATGGCAGATAATATATTCGATGAAATAATATGTCTAGTATTTTTCAAATAATCTCTAATTTCATCAGAACTATAAGTACACCAAGGATATGCTATATATTTAGGCTTCTCACTCATTTTCCACGCTTTCCTTCCACATTATATATACAATAAAAGTTTCATAGTGCCAATGCAATGAACTACGATCTTATTGAAACTGCTAAAACCAGTTACCCTACAGAAATGCAATTTTTTGTCGTGTTACTCACAACTGAGGGTTTACTTTTTCTCTAATATATATCTCATCATCAATTTTTAGTACTTTTTCCCCATATTTATAATTATATAACTTTCCAACCACAATGTAAAGTTATATAACTGTAAAGGACTGCATAAATTTACCTTCGGAGACAATAGAACAGAGTTCTCCCACGACGTGCAGATAAAGCAGTAAGCATGACTTATGGATTTAATATACATCTTTTATACCCAACTATAAACGAGCAAATTTGAAAAATTGCACAAAACTACACTGCCAATTTCATAAACGAGTCAAAGTCATCGCTTTCCCTTGCACATTGAAACAGATACCGATACTGTTCCTGTTGGATAATATCGTGTATCCGTTGATATCTGTTTTCAAAAAAGCATGATTCTTTTGCCCCTGTAACACATATATGATATGCCAGTGACATCAGTAGCCAGTACCGCCGGATTCCCTGGCAGAACGTATCTTGTAGCTGCCCAGAGCCAGTTTATCCTTCCACTTTCAGAAAAATGCTTCGATTTGCCACCGGCATACAACAGGACAGGATTTCATCGGTTGATAATGATACAGCGGTGCTGAGAAAAGCCCGCAATGCTTTCGGATTTCCAAATGCTTTTTCCGAGTAGCTCAAAAGAACAACAGTATTTTCGATACCATTAAGTTTTCCTTCATACCGATACACATAGTAATTTTTGCGTTTAACTGTCACAAGGTTAAAATCTGAATATGTTACTGAACAGAAGGGCAGCGAATTCGCTGAGTTTCTTCCTGATCCTGAATGGATAAATCGTCCGGTTCGTTTTTAATGCACCAATCGTATGAAATCCTCTTTCCGCAAAGGCACTAATTATTTTTTCAGAAACATACCAGCAGTTGCAGAGAAAATAGGACGTTACCGGAGAAACCGGTAATTCCTCTGCAATGTTTTGCACAATGTCGATTTTGGAAAAGGATTTATTGTACAAAACAAAAGCATAATTCAAGACTATGCCGTTGTAGGAAAGCATGACAGCAACAGCCTGATACCCATAATTCTGTTTTCCTTTTAAATGGAACTGGTGGAAATACGCATCTTCAATTGGATGCAGAGCCCGTGACAAAGGCTTTGTCTATGAAGCGATCGTATTATCCACAATGCAGAAAACAGGCTTTCCGGTACGTAATGCTTCTGAATAAATAATTTCAATGACAGAACGTTTTAAAGTATCTGTAAGTAATGAGCCATCCCATTTCCCAAAGTTGAGAAAATGGGCAACCGTAGTCCTGTGACAGGAGCTGTTTTTAGCAAAGTCCGTGGTTTTTCCGTGATATCCTGTGACCAGAATGCTCATAAGATGATTTATCACCCAGTTAGAATAAAATTTGCAAAGGTTAAATGCTTATTTCGCATACTATTGCAAATTGACGTTATACTTTTTTTGTAGTATGCTATATATATAAATAATTTCTACGAACTGAGGTGAAAAATGTCAAGTTCCAAAAATGATTTAGCAGATAAAGAAAAGAACAATGATGAAATGATTGACTGGTGGGTTGGAACTGTTATCTTGGCTTTTTTCCCAATGATTATATCTATTATAACAAGCCTTTGTAGGTATGGAAGTGTTGATCTAAACCGTATGTTTGGAGATGGTGAACTAATTCTATCAGCATTTTTGATTACAACTCCTTCCTTGATCAATTTTTATAAAGAAAACATTTATCAACAAGGATCTAAAGTGCTATTTTACTTATTACTATTTACAGCTTTCTTTCAATTGGTTGCATATACTTCTATTAAAACCAATTCATCCAACGAACCTACAGTTGTATATATTACCTCCGCTTTATGTGTGTTTTCTTCAGTAATTATTTCATGGCTGGGAGAAAAAATATGCAAAGGAGGACTTAGCAAATGAACTTAATTGATTTATTCACAGATGTTCTTCCTATTTTTTCGGCCTTGTTAAGCCTAATAGCTTCCATCATTACTTTGGTATTTACCAAACGGATTAACAAAAAGAAAGATGATGTTAACAAAGTTACCCTTAAACTAAATAATAAAAAAATTAATGTTGACGGATATAGTGAAGAAGAACTAATGAAAATCCTCTCAAATGTTATGAAAGAAGAAAAACTTCAAAAGGAGCAGTTCGGCAAAACGGAAACTGAGAATTCATCTAAAAATTAATATTTATCAAAAGTTTGAACTATCTAAAAACATGAAGATATGTTGTTACGGTTAGCAACTTACAGGGAACAGATAACAAATCTGTTAAAGATATGAATATTCAGTTGAAGAAATAGGCTTTGGACTTACTGTTGTGTCTCTTCGGGGATATAGGGATTGAAATTGTGCTGTTATTTGGAGGCGAGGGTGCGGACATTTTCTTGGACTATCTAAGTGACCAATCCAAGTCTATGTCTGTACTCTATAGGACTCAAATATCCTAATGATTTTTTTATTCTTTTTTCATTATACCAATAAAGATAATCATTTAAAATACCAATAAATTCTGAGATGTTTACCCCAGACCAATCTGCATTATAGAACATCTCATTTTTAATTCTTCCAAATACGCCCTCGCAGGCAGAATTATCAGGTGAACAGCCTTTCTTTGACATTGATCGTATGAAACCATTTTTCTCCATCCTGTCAATCCAGCCTGGCCAGCGGTAGTGTACGCCTCTGTCTGAATGTATGATTGGTTTTTCTCCTACAGATAGTAATTTAGCTGCATCGTCAAGCATAGAATTGACAAGTAATGCATCTGGAGAAGTGCTTATATTCCAATTGACAAGTAAGCCATCAAAACAATCTACTATAGGCGATAAATAAACCTTTCCTGCCGGAATTGCAAACTCGGTTATATCTGTTAACCACTTTTCGTTAGGTTTAGATGCAGAAAAATTTCTGTTAATTAGATTATCTACTGCTGGAGATATTTCACCTTGATAGGAATTATATTTACGAGTTCGTTTGATTTTTACTACAAGTTGTTCTTCTTTCATAATCCTACGAATAACTTTTTCTGAGACAATTATATTTTCACGCTTAAGTAGGGCGTGAATTCGTCTGTAACCATATCGACCTTTATTCTCTGTAAATAATTCAATGACTCTAACACGTAAAAGTGTATATTTATCTTCTTTTTGTAGGGATTGTTCCTGATAATAATAACTACTTTTTGATAATTGTAATTTCTGTAATAATAATGGCAGTGGGTATCTATTTTTCAAGACATCGATTATCACCGCCTTCTCTCTGTTGCTGAGAGCACTCTGATCGATGTCTGGGTCTTTTTTTAATACATTTATCGTTTCTTTAAGAATGTCTATTTCTAATTGCATATCTTGCATTTGAGCCTTCAACTGATTTATTTCATCAGAAGAAATATCTGTACTTGAAACAGAACCTTCTACTAATGTTCCCGGAGTAATGTTTTTGTGATTCATAAGACCTAATGTACCTTCTTTTAAATAACGTTTTCGCCATTGATAAATACTAGCTCTACTATACCCAATGTCTTCTGAAACATATTTTATATTTTCTCCGAGTTCATAGCAACGGTGAATTGCATCTAATTTTACTTCTAATGGAGGATTGCGAGGATGATCAGGAGGATTATCAATTACAGGGTATTCTCTCCTTGTTTTGGGTGGGGTATTTTCTTCAGCAATCCATGTGTACAGATTTCTACGTGTTGGATACCCTAGAATCCTAATAGTTTCAGTTACAGACTCTGTTTGATGATATATCCGTAGTGCAATATCCTTTTGTTCTTTTGAATACATAAAAAGGCTCCTTTCGAAGCCCTATAGTAGTCCAGAATTTTGTCCGCACCCTCCCGTCATTTTGTTAGCTGAAATATTGAATTTTCAATGTGCGAATCCCATTTTAGGTGTGGGAAGTTTTAGTTTATTATTCTCAGTCAAATGAGCCACTGACATGGATATTTTTCTACATCTGGTGTTAAACATAGATGATTAGGGTATACGAAGTAAAATGTCATTATTTTTCGTTTTACATGACCTTGTGTATCCCCTCCCTTCTATGGCCGTCAACCTCCCATGTCTAACAGGATTTGGGTACTTTCCAGCTTAACCTCTTGATTACTTCTTTATCGTGGCTGGGATCAGGTGTCAAGGGTAGAACCGTTCCACGGCACTTTGTGCCCTTGATAACTTATTCCAACCGCGATACACTTGCAATAAGGTTCAGTAGTTATGCTACCTGCAGCATCTGTTTTTGTGGTCTTCTGATGTCACTTATCATCTTTGCTCCATCGTAATCAACTCTCGTTGTCAGGATCTTATATGCGATTTTCAAAAACTTACATGCCACTGCAACAAGCGATTGTTTCTTCTTTTTTAAAGGATTCTCTTCCCAGTGCGTGTAATAGTAGTGCAGTTCTTTAAACTCTTCATTCTTACCTACAAGAGACAGCGATGCTTCAAACAGTAAATATCTCAGCTTTTTTCATCCCCGTCAGCTTATCCGGGTTTCTCCCTGATGCTTCCCTGAACTATCCTCTACCAACGCATATCCAGCTAATTTCTGTATCTGTTTCGAATTATCAAAACGTCTTATGTCTCCGGCTTCAACTGCTAATCCCGATATTGTTTTTATTCCTACTCCCTCTATCTGGAGCATTTTTTCTACATATGGAATCTCTTTTACCAGTTCATCTATAAGTTCTACTAGTTCTTCCATTCGTTTGCTGTATCTCTCATAGTCTGACAAAAGTTTTTTATTTCCATACATGCTGTAGTCAGACCTTCCCGGCTTCCAATGCTGTGCTCTGCAGCTTCCACAAGCTTTATTGCTCTTTTCTTTCCTGCACCTCGCAGCTTGGCATCCCGCTAGATTTTGTTAACCCCATCCACACCTAACGCGCTGATATCAGCAGTCAGTGGCGCCTGTTCCGGCATCGTCAATCTACTTTTAGATTCACTTTTTCATAAGCGTCTTTATACTCTGGAAAATAAGTGCCAAACTATCTTGCAATCCTGTTCAAAATCCTTGTGAGTTCCTCCTGTGTCTGAAATTTCAGATTTGAAGCACTCCTGAGTTCTGCATAGACTCCTTCCGGAAGGTATGGATAAGTAAATCGCCCATCTTTGATCAGTCCTGCAATTACTTTTGGATCTTTTCGGTCATTCTTTGATGGGTTATTATCATCAAGTTCCTTTGACTGCTTTACATGATACTGGTTGACGAGTACCGGCTTTCTGTCTTTATCCTGTAAAAACTTTCCAAGATCAAACCAGTAGTGTCCTGTAGGTTCCATGCCTGGCACCAATTCCTCCTTGCCATTGTCTTTTGCGGTGTCCTGCATCAATTCTAAAAAACTGGCAAATTCAGCTTCTGTGTTGCTAAATTAGGAAAGCTTTCTTCGAGTACTCATAACCTCTCCCGTCAAAAGCCCTTGAATAAACGGTTTCGCTGCCTACATCAATACCTACGACTAAAGTGTATTCATTTCTTCGTAAATCCTCGACCACAAGTACCTTATCATGATATCATATTTTTGAGAAAATATCTCTTGTATCGTATAGCTCGAATCGTGCGATTCGCGCAATTCGTCCAATAAATACTCGGAAGTATCTCTCATGAACACGAAACAAAAATTACACCAGCTTCGTATGAACGAATGGACTACCCGTTTTTCAAATCAGAAAACAAGCGGGCTGACTATCAAAGAATGGTGCAATCAAAACAACTTATCCATTCACACTTACAACTACTGGAAACATGCTCTGAAAGAAGAACTCGCCAGTCAGGTTCTCCCGGACATTGTTCCAATCGTTATCCCTGAAACACCTGCATCTCCTGCTCCAATCGTATCTAACGATTCGGCTCTAACAAATTGCGTGATTCGCTCGATCGCAAAACTTACATACAATAACATCTCCATCGAATTCGATTCTGACATTTCAGAAGCATTTCTGGTAACCATCATTAAGGCGGTCCGCCATGCTTAAAGATGCTGATCTCGACGGTCTGCCTGCGATCACCGGCTTCCGGATGAAGAACTGGCCAGACTTTTTCCTCACAGATACAAAGGACTTCCGGACGAGATCTATCGCTGGCTTCACATCATCCATGCAAACGAGACACCTGTTAAGGTGATGCGTATTGATAACAACAAGATCAAAAACGGAAGGAAAACCTACATGTGGGTATACCGTAACCGCCCAACTGAAAAGGCCAGGTCGTCGATCGTTCTCTTTGACTGGCAGAGAGTGCGATGATCTGACCATCGGCGGCTAGCGGATATACGCAAGGCGTCCCAACTTTATGAAATCCCTCAATAGCATGATTGGAAAAGCATTGCCCTATAGGAATCCTATCTCCTCACTTTCTTGAATGATGGCGATGTTCCTACGGATAATAAGTATGCAGAACAGGCAATTCATCCTTTTGATCGTAAGAACTTCATTTTGATTGAGACCTCAAACGGAGCCCGTGTCAGTGCAATGATCTACAGTATTGTTGAGACTGCGAAAGCCAATTACCTGAATGTTTATCAATACTTCGAATTACTTCTCCCTGAGATTCCAATGCACATGAATGACGCAAATCTAAAATTCATGGATGAACTTCTTCCAGGGACACCACGTGTCCAGGAGAACTGTCCAAGTCGTTTTAAGAAATCTTAATTATATATATCAAAATCAGCTTAACCCTACAGTAATGCAGGGGGGTACTTTGTCGTGGTACTCACAATTGAGGGCTTACCAATCCGTCGTCTTCCCAGACCAGGCCTTTGATACTACATGCATATCGCAAATCAGAACAAATATTCTCACAAAGAAATTCTATTTTCACGGACGCTTCTCCATTCATTTACTTCAATGTTAATAATACAAATTGTTCTTTCAGCCAGTTACAATTTTTCGAAGTAAATACAAGCCCTTATCACTTTCATGGTTGCATTTACTATAAAATTTTATCTAATTTCTAACCATCTTTATCCAAAGTTGACACTATGTGAACAGATATATTCAATAACATATTTTCTTGCATTTGATAACGAATTTTTTTCATCAACTGGCTGGTAATTTCCGTCAAATTTTCTATTTCTGTTTTATCTGATATTATTTTTTTGCACATTTCATTTGCACATGCTTCTATTGCAATAGATATTTTTTCCCTTTTATACCAGGTTTGTTGAAAGAACACTGGATACCGTACAGAATTATATGCCCAATTTACGATATCAGATACTTGATGAAAGTTTTGATAAGTTATATATTCATCACAAATCATTTTTGATTCTTCATTTTTAATATTCATTCTTTTCCCCTGATATCCAGCAAAAAAGAGAGCATGATATATAGATGTTGGCCTATTTTGCGCAAATTCTTTTAAGAATAAATTCATTACATCCAAATTTTTATCATATCTATAATTTATTTTCGCGAAATTGCAAGCAAGCAAAAATTCCAAAATCGACCTATGTGCAAAATATAATCTATCATCATTTCGATTAAACAAAGAACGATTTCTTTTTCCATCAATATAATCTATATATGAAGTATTCGTTATTTTTTTTAGTTCATTAACATATATATAATAGTCACCTCTTTCTGGAAAAACTTTATACATATATACAGCAGCTTCATTAATTAGTTTTTCTAATGTATATCTTACATTTTCCGTTCGCAGAGATTTATTTTTTTTAGAAATGAAGAATGCTTCTCTTTTTATCCAGTTTTCAACAATCTCATTATAAATATTCAACAGTCCATGATACGAACCTTTTTTTATTATCAACAAATCCATGTAACTAATAATAACAGGTCTACATGCCAGATTCCCACACTTATAAATAATTCTACGTGCTTTTATATATTTATCAATTCGAAATTTATACTTTCTTATCAAATAAAAAATAACGTCCAAATGTGTAAAATCACAAATATGAAATATTTCATATTTTTCATTTTGAAGTGTAAGTACCCGATCTATGCCAATATCCCTATTTAAAAATTGATCATTATCAAAAAAGTTATTACGTGATGTAATAATCACCTTTGGAAACCATTTTGTTTTTTCCTCCAGCATTTCAAAAAAAGCTTGTGGATTTTTATTTGCTTCAGAAGCTTCATCAAAGGCATCCAACAATAATATAGTAGCTCCTTTATTTTCTATTGCATCAATCAAATCTAATGAATTTGATAATTTTAGGGGAACATATTCGATGTCATAGTTTCTTTTAAAAAATTTACATTTAAATATTGCATACAAATTCACTAAAAATGTTGATTTTCCTGTCCCCGCCTCTCCTAAAATTAAAATAAATTGTTTCCGACCTTTTATAAGCACTTGGTTTATAAATTTATTAAATCCATATATTTTTCTATTTTTCTTTAGACGGCTTTTTACAAAATAATGGGTATAATTCCAAAATTCTTCCTCACTTAAAGAAAGAGGACGTATTTTCTTCAATATTCTAATTATATATATACGATAAAAAATATATATAATTTGTGCAATCGTATACAATGCAGCTATATTTGACAATAATTTTGTAATATCTATTTTATGTAAAATATGTAGTATGTTCAATCTTCATCCTTTCACGGCTGATAATCTTTTATATTTCTTGTAACAATATATATTTTTTCAAGATGTTTTTATGTCAACACTGGAATCTCTCATTTCCGTATTTCATTGATCTAATTCAGATCTTTCTAGTCACAGACGTAATCTTATTTCCCCTGCAAGTATTCATCAATACCATCTGCAATCTTATTCTGGTACTCATCGGTTGCCATTTTTTAATCTTCTTCCTATTCTCTATTAATAAGTTTGTTTATTTTTACAATTTTATCTCAAAAATATATTTTTATACTATCTCCGTCATCATCAGTAGTCAATCCAATTCTGTTTTAATAAGAAAAAGTGATAATATATTCTTTTTTTGTCATACATCATCACTTTTTCTTACTTAAATATTCTATTTTTATTTAATACGGGTATTTCAAATTAATTTAACTCAGAACTGGAACTCTTCCTTCCAATATTGCGTTGATCTCATCCAGATCCTTACCTGTGATGGATGCAATGTTTTCCGTGGACATTCCACTACGGTTCATTTTAAGAATAATTTTTGCTTCTCCTACAACTTCTCCCATAGCTTTACCTCGCACTTCCCCTTCGGATTCTCCCAGCTTTCTGGCAGCACTTACTTCACGTTCGATGTCATCCTTCATCAATTCTCTCAACGCATCACACATATTCGCATCCCTCCTTATTTCACGATACAACTCATCATTTGCCCTGACACTTACCTGTAACACAGCCTCTACATTCTGCCGGTCACGCGATGTATTCATTCCTTCTGCTTTTCTCAGGAATTCCTCCACGTCTTCTTTCTTTGCATGATTTGACAAAATCCTCAAACTCCGATGCTCTCCCGGCTCTAATTCCTGTGTCACAATAATCTGCACTGGAAACGGCAGATGTTCTGTCACATAATAAATTCCCGGATATTTTTCTTCTATGTTTATGTCCATACTTCTGCAATGTCAAAAACATTTTCTCCGGTCGGGTTGCTCTGAAAATAGATACTGTCAGTTCATTGATTGGATATCACTTTCTTTGTTTAACTACTTAGCCATCACCTAGATAACAGTTTATTCAATTTCTTATCAAATGTTTTGATATCATATTTCTTTACACAACTATACGCATATAAAATACAGTCCACAAAGTCTAAATTATTTTCCGCATATGCGTCAAGTCCTACCTGAATAACTTCTTTTTCTGCAACTGTCACTTCTGACAAAAATTCCATCAATGCATCCCTAATCTTATTTCCATCAACAGAATATACGCCCTTTAATACATATACAACTTCCGCAATAACCTCAATTGGAACCATTGTAACTTCTGTTTTTATAATACTTTCAGCTTCTCTTGCCATTGCCTCATTATCATTCAGAAGATATCTTAAAATAACGTTTGCATCAAGCACTACCATGCTTTTCTGTCACCGCCTTTTCCCAAGCATATTGTTCTTTCTCTTGTAAGCTGGGATCTGCATATTGAGCCAATATCCCTCTCGCTGATTTTTTTTCATCTTTTGAATCTGATTCATCCATAAATTCGTCCAAAACTGTTATAATCAATTTTTGATTTTTCTTTGCATGAATTTTTTCTAAAGTTCGAACCATGTTTCCGTCATAGTATCCCTGCAAAGCCAACATACCAGTCACCTCCCCTTCTTAATTCCATACCTCTGCACGTTCAAGTATAAATTTCTTCTTTTAATTTACCCCAACACCGGAACTTTTCCTTCCAGTATTGCATGGATCTCATCCAGATCCTTGCCTGTGATGGATGCAATGTTTTCCGGCGACATTCCGCTGTGGTTCATTTTAAGAATAATTTTTGCTTCTCCTACAACTTCTCCCATTGCTTTACCTTCCGATTCTCCCAGTTTTCTGGCATCTTCCAGATCATCCTTCATCAGTTCTCTCAACGCATCACACATATTCGCATCCCTCCTTATTTCACGATATAACTCATCATTTGCTTTAACACTTACCTGTAACACAGCCTCAACATTCTGCCGATCACGCGGTGTGTTCATTTCTTCTGCTTTTCTCAGGAATTCTTCCACATCTTCTTTCTTTGCATGATTTGACAAAATTCTCAAACTTCGATGCTCTCCCGGCTCTAATTCCTGTGTCACAATAATCTGCGCTGGAAACGGTAAATGTTCTGTCACATAATAAATTCCCGGATATTTTTCTTCTATTTTATGTCCATACTTCTGCAATGTCAAAAACATTTTCTCCGGTCGGGTTGCTCTGAAAATAGATACTGTCAGTTCATTGATTGGAACTGCATCTACACGTTCTCCATAGCCTTTGTACAGACATGCATATCCGACTGTCTTATAAAAATCATCAATAGTCAGTGCATCTTCCGGGCTCTTATACTCGATCACATTATATTTTTTCATGATATGACCGATTTCATTCTTAATTCGTCTGTCACTTTCTTCTTTTATAATAAGAAGATCAATGCGGATTGGTTCTTTGCTCAGATTGTATTCCGGCTTTAACTCCAGCCGTTCAATATCTTCGTGGAATTCGAGCCCCGCGGCAGCGCAAAATGCCGGATGCCACTGGAGCTTATCTGGTGCATTTTTCAAATTGCTTCCTCCTGTTTGTGTGAATCACGATTCCGCAACATCGCAATTTGTTTTCGTGCACAAATGCTTAGTTTTCACCTCTTTCCTTTTCGATTTTCCCTCCGCAATCTTTTCCTGTCTTTATGATAACCTATTTATTTTTCTCCATCAAGCAGTTTCTTGTATCCCGAACACCCAAAATAATCTCATCGTTACTGTTCGCATCAAATTGTTAACGGAATCAATTATTAAAAAGAAGTGATGATGTATTGTTTTTCATATACATCATCACTTCTTTTTACTTTCTTATGTTGTTTTTAGATATTTCTTATTTTTCCTCTAATCCAGGCCACTTCTGGTCTTTCTCCGAAAGTGTCAGCGGTGTCCCATCTGCCATACAATATCCTTCCGCCGACGGGATTCCGCGATACCCACCTGTCACATCCGGCCACCGGATACCGATCTTTGGGTCATTCCATGCCAGGCCGCCCTCGTCGTTCGGATGCCAGAAGTCATTGACTTTGTAACAGAACTCTGCCTCATCGGACAGGACCAGAAAGCCATGCGCAAAGCCTTCCGGAATCAAAAACTGCTTTTTGTTTTCCTCGGAAAGTTCCACTCCGTACCATTTTCCATAGGTTGCGGAACCTTCCCGCAGATCCACTGCCACATCAAACACGCTGCCGCGCACAGCGCGCACGAGTTTGCACTGCGGATAGTTGATCTGGAAATGCAGTCCGCGCAATACGCCTTTGACGGACATGGACTGGTTATCCTGTACAAACTGGATATCGAATCCGGCTTCTTTCATTTCCCGTTCATTGTAGGTCTCCATAAAGTATCCGCGGGCATCCCCGTGTACGGCCGGTGTAATCACACACAGCCCTTCGATACCGCCGACATTTTTTTCAACTGTTATCTGTCCCACTGTTTTTTCCTCTTTCATGCTAATTTGTATCTATTCAGAACCCCCTCAGAATAGTTACGCTGATTTTAATATTTCACTCTGCCCTCTGCGACTGCTTTCAAATGCTCTCCATACGGACTCTTTCCGTAGCGTGCGGCCGAGTCCATCAGTTTTTCCTTTGTGATCCACTGATTGATATATGCGATTTCTTCCGGCGCGGAAATGGTCACACCCTGACGGTGCTCGATCATCTGCACAAATGCTGCCGCATCCAACAGACTGTCCATCGTTCCGGTATCCAGCCATGCAAACCCACGTCCGAGCAGCTGCACATTTAAGTTTTTCTGCTGCAGATACAGGTCATTTAAGGTGGTGATCTCCAGTTCGCCACGGGCGGATGGCTGCACCTGTTTTGCCATTTTGCTCACGCCTGCCGGATAGAAATACAGTCCGGTCACGGCATAGTTGCTCTTTGGCTGTGCCGGTTTTTCTTCAATGGATACGGCTTTTCCGTTCGCATCGAAATCCACGACACCGAAACGCTCCGGATCGTTGACATAATAGCCAAAGACGGTTGCCTGTCCCTCTTGTGCATCCTTTGCGGCATTGCGCAGAATTTTTCCGAATCCGTTTCCGTAGAAAATGTTGTCGCCGAGTACCATGGCACAGGCATCCTCTCCGATAAATTCCTCTCCAAGCAAAAATGCCTGTGCAAGTCCGTCCGGGGACGGCTGCACTTTGTAGGACAGATGAAGCCCGAACTGATTTCCATCCCCCAAAAGTGCTTCAAATCTCGGGGTATCTTCCTGCGTGGAAATAACTAAAATATCACGGATGCCTGCCAGCATCAGTGTAGACAGCGGATAATAAATCATCGGTTTGTCATATACCGGAAGCAATTGTTTACTGGTTACCATCGTCAGCGGATACAGCCGTGTCCCTGCGCCGCCTGCCAATATAATTCCCTTCATCTTAAAGTTCCCCCTGTCGCTTTAATTCCTGCAGATACCGCCCCAGTGCGTCCTGCCAGGTTGGAAGCGGTGTAAATCCATTTTCTTTCAGTTTCTTTTTTTCCAGTCTGCTGTTAAACGGACGCGCTGCCTTTGACAGACCGTATTCCGCGGTTGTCACAGGCTGCACTTCGGTAGCGAGTCCTGCCTGCCGGTAAATTTCTTTTGTAAAATCATACCAGGAGATGTAGCCACCTTCGTTTGTCGCATGATAATAACCATATTTTTCGGTTTCCATCATGTCAACAAGCAGTCTTGCCAGATCGTAAGTATAGGTTGGTGTGCCGATCTGGTCATTTACCACGCACACCTGTGGGTGATTTTTCGCTACCTGCAACATGGTTTTGATAAAATTCTTTCCATTTAATCCAAATACCCAAGCGATACGAACGATGAAATACTTTTCCAGTGTCTGTGCCACTGCCAGTTCCCCACCAAGTTTCGTCTGTCCGTATACGTTAAGCGGTGCGTATGCTTTGCAGTCCGGCTCCCACGGAGTCTCGCCCTGTCCGTCAAACACATAGTCGGTACTGATATAGATCATTTTGGCATCTGCTTTTTTCGCTGCGTCCGCAATATGTTTCGTTCCATCTACGTTGATGGCTCTGACTTTTGCCTGATTTTCTTCGTCCTCTGCTGCATCCACAGCGGTCCATGCCGCACAGTGCACGATGGCATCCGGCTGTACTTGCATGATTGTCTGTTCCACTGCTGCCGCATCGGTGATGTCCAGCGGCACATACGATGCACAGGATTCCAGTGTCGGTGCAATATCCGAACCGACTGCCTGATGTCCGCGCTTTGTCAGTTCGTTTACCACATCATGTCCCAGCTGTCCGGCAACGCCTGTCACGAATACTTTCATATTTATATGCCTTTCTTTATATCCCTTTTTTCCCATACATTTCTTTATAGTAATTTTGATACTCTCCGTTTACGATATTCTCCCACCATTCCTTATGATCCAGATACCACTGGATGGTCAGGCGGATACCATCTTTAAACATCGTCTCCGGCAGCCAGCCCAGCTCGTTGTGAATCTTGGTCGGATCGATGGCATAGCGCATATCGTGTCCTTTTCTGTCCTGCACATGCTCGATCAGACTCTCCGGCTTGCCAAGATATTCACAGATGAGTTTTACGATATCAATATTTTTCATCTCATTGTGTCCACCAATGTTGTAGACTTCTCCGACGGTTCCGTTGCGCAGGATCAGGTCAATCGCCTTACAGTGATCCCCGACATACAGCCAGTCGCGCACATTGAGTCCCTCTCCGTATACCGGAAGCGGCTTATCTGCCAGCGCATTTGCAATCATAAGCGGAATGAGTTTTTCCGGGAACTGGTATGGGCCGTAGTTGTTGGAACAGCGGCTGATCGTCACCGGCAGGCCGTACGTTCTGTGATATGCCATAACAAGCAGATCCGCAGATGCCTTGGAAGTGCTGTAAGGACTGGAGGTGTGGATCGGTGTATCCTCATGGAAGAACAGATCCGGACGGTCCAGTGGCAGATCTCCGTATACCTCATCCGTGGATACCTGATGATACCGTGAAATACCATACTTCCTGCATGCGTCCATCAGCACGGAAGTACCGATAATATTGGTCTGCAAAAAGACTTCCGGATTCTCAATGGAGCGGTCCACATGGGACTCCGCTGCAAAATTGACGATCACATCCGGTTTTTCTTCCTCAAAAAGGGTATATACTCCCGGACGGTCGCAGATATCGAGTTTTACGAAACGAAAATTCGGCTGATCCATCACCGGTGCAAGCGTGGACAGATTGCCCGCATAGGTCAGGGAATCCAGACAAACAATGCGATCCTGCGGATGTTCCTTTAACATATAGAAAATAAAGTTGCTGCCGATGAAACCGGCACCGCCCGTTACAATAATGGTCATGAGCATTTCCTCCTGTGTGCATTTACGATTTCTATATTTATTTCCATTATAAAAGGTGACGCTAGGTCACCTTCAAGTCTTTTTTATAGATTTTTCTAATTATTTTCTGCACAGGAAGATTCCGGCATCTTTTGTGATATAAAATCCATCTGCCACGCGGGCAGAAACAAATTCCCGGAACTCTTTGTACTGGTTCAAAAGCAGCTGGTTCTGATTTCCGTGACAGGAAAGAATATAGGAAATCAGCGGTTCTGCTTCCGCTATTTCAATCGCATCCTCGTATCTTCGCATCTGAATTTCCGAAAAATACGGTGCTAACAGGTTTTCTCCGTTTTCAAGCCCGAACCGCTCATACAGCACCTCCGCTGACAAAACGATTTCTTTATGGAACTGCTGCACCAGATCGGTAATTTCCCGCATATGCTGCTTTCCGTAGGTACTGCATAGAAACCGTCCCCCATTTTTTAAGACCCTCCGACATTCTGCAAGCACCTGTGGGATATCTTCACAGTAAAACAGCACATGATCCGCGATCACAAGATCAAACATTTCCTCCTCGTAAGGAATTTTTTCGCAGTCAAATTTTTTATAGGAAAAACGGCTGTCCTCTCCCAGTGCACGCCGGGCATCCTTTAGCATTCCTTCTGATTTGTCCGAGAGAACGACCCATAGATCCGCAGGCAGCTGTTCTCTGTTTTCAGTCCATAATGCTCCATTTCCACAGCCGAGCTCCAGAATCCGCATCCCCGGCTGCAGATTACACTGCTGCATAATCCACGGAAACCACCCCTGCGGATTGACGGAATACTCCCTGTGCAGGCGAATCCGGGCGGAAATATTTGCCGCATTCTGGTACTGGTTTTTCAGGCTTCGTTCTACTGCCGTCAAATGGATCAGATCCAGCATACTGTTCCAGTCAATCGCCTGTTCCGTCTGGATGGCTTCTATGGTGCGGTCAATTGCCTCATCCATCGCCTGCATTTCGTCCATTTTCTGCCGCAGCAGCTTCTTCTGTATCCGCATGGATTCAAGAAGATACTGCTGATCTGCCGAGGCAAGTGTCATCTCCCGGATATCTTCCAGCGAAAATCCCAGATATTTTAATAAAAGGATCTGCTGGAGTTTTGCCAGATCTGCATCCGTATACAGCCGCGCTCCTGCGGCAGTCCGTGCACTTGGTTTTAAAATATTCTGTTTATCATAATACCGAATCGCGCGAAGTGTCACATGTGCTTTTTTTGCAAATTGTCCGGATGTGTAATACGCATCCTTTTTCATCTACAGTTCTTTCACCTCATCCCGCATTTCTTCTGTCATATTCTGTACATAGGTCGTCTGGGAAGAAATTTCTTCCGTGTTTGCGGCAATCGTTGACACTTTCTGCGTCATGGTATTCATGCTTTCTACCAGATCTTTGATCGAATCCATGCTCTGTGTAATCTTTGGAAGAATTGCCTCGGCTTTCTGGTCGTTCTGTGTCAGAAGATCCTTCGTGGAATCAGACAGTGTACGGATTTCCTCCGCTACCACTGCAAAGCCTCTTCCGTTCTCACCGGCACGCGCCGCCTCAATGGAGGCATTGAGCGAAAGCAGATTTGTCTGTCCTGCAATGGCAGAAATATCTTCATTGCTCTTTTTATATACACTGATGAAATCCGACATAATGCGGATGGATTCATTCAGTTCATCGCACAGGCGGGAAATATCCTGAATATACTGTGCCAGATTGGTTGCTTCATTTGCAGACTCCTCATTTGCCGTATTCAATTCTGCAATGTTATCACTCAGGGTAATAAACCGGTCTGTGATATCTGTAATCTTCTGCTGGCGGATTTCCTGTTCCGTCCGCTCCTGATCGCGAAGTTCTGCAATCTTTTTTGTCTCTTCCTCTGCCATGCCCCGCACATAGTGCACACAGTTTTCTTTTACGTTGACTCCATTGTGGATGGCACGTACCATGTTGGTGCAGCTTGAATATCCACAGGATTCGCAGTCCCTGTGCTGTTCCTCATAGGTATCTTTTTTCATTTCTGCAAACAGGCGGTTCTTCTCCTGTTCGGACGGTTCCTCAATATGTACTGCGCGATTGGTGTAGCTGCGCATAAAATCGTTGATGTCCAGCTTTCCAAAAGCGTCCATGAAGTTTTTCAGACGTTCCTCCGGTGTCAGTGTATCTGCCCACGGACTCCTGCTTTTGCTCTTCCTGCCAAAGTGTGCCTTCTCCTGTTTTGCACTGGTTTTGCTGTTCCGCAGTTTTGCGATTGTCAGCATGACATCATCGGTTCCCCGTTTCGGATCTGTGGCAGTTCCGTAGAGACAGCCCTTCGCGCAATTTAAGATATCTACCATAAACGGAAGTTCTTTATTCTGCTGAATGCGTTTTGTATAGGAACGCAGATATTCATATGCCTCATGCTCGCCTTCTACCTGACGCACTACCTGCTCTTTTCCAAGAAAATGTTCTACATTCTCCCTCAATCCACCAGGCATCGGATACAAAGACCCCAGTCCATATTCCAGTTCATCGGTATATGGTTCACATCCTTCATAATCGTTTCCGATATACTTCATCATCTTTTCAAAAGTTACATTATAAGAAACATATCCGCCGCAATTTGGATCGGTAATCTCTAATTTTTTGGCAATACACGGACTGATAAAAGCGATTTCATCTGTGACCTGCATGTATTTTTTCATATAAATAGCAGTACACATCATCGGACTGTGTACCGGCATCAGACGCGGAATCAGCTCCGGTATATATTTTTCCACATAGGTGACTACTGCCGGACACGGCTGGGAAATGCCCCCGAAAAATTTGTGTTCCGTAATGTATTTGAGATATCCCCAGGTTGTGATATCCGCACCGAACGATACACTGCAGATATGGTTGACTCCCTTACTCTTTAAATATCCCAGCACACGCTGGTATTCTTTGGGATAATTTGCCAGAAATGCCGGTGCCAGTATCACGGAAATTTTCTTTCCCGATGCAAGGTCTTCAAAGAAGCGGTCCGTATCATCATAATAGTCTCTCGCTTCATGTGGGCAGACATCAAAGCATTCCCCACATGCAATACATTTGTCCGGGTCTACCGTTACATAACCTTCCTGCGTTGCAATATTTGCCGTAAGTACAGGACAGCCCCGCACGCATTTGTTGCATCCGGTGCATAAATCATTTGTGTAAATCAGTTCCATAAACGCACTCCTTATTATGATTTTTGTATAAACCCCACCCCTATATGCTTATAATTTTATTACTTTTTACCATATTTGTCCAGTGTAACCTTGCTTTTTCCGTTATTTTTATCAAAACACAAATGGTTGTCTATGATTTTTTGCAGACTGGATTTATATTTTTTTCCCATTTTGGATATATACACACCGATAGATCGCACTATACTAGGATACAAAGAACTATTTTCACCAATTCGGAGGTTTTCCATGAAAAAAGCAGCTGTTATCCATGATCTGTCCGGTTTCGGAAAGTGTTCGCTCACGGCAGCGATTCCGGTATTATCCGCGCTGGGCGTGCAGTGTTGTCCGGTTGCAACAGCCGTACTGACCGGCCAGACCGGTTATCCCTGTTATCACTGTACCGATCTGACCGCTATGTTACCGGACTATATCGATGCCTGGGGGAAAAATAACGCACATTTTGATGCCATCTACAGCGGATTTCTGACCGGGGCGAAACAGATTTCGCAGGTGCTTGATTTCATCCGCTATTTTCGGGAAGAACATACGCTTCTTCTGGTTGACCCTGTTATGGGGGATGACGGAAATGCTTATCCGTTTTTTACTCCGGGGCTGTTAAATGGAATGAAAGAACTGACGCTTGAAGCAGACGTGATCACACCGAATCTGACGGAAGCCTGTCTGCTGGCAGACATCCCGGAAGATGCCTTACTTCATTGCAGGACAAACACGGATCTGCTAAAACTGGCAGAAGATGTGGCCCAGCGTCTGCAAAAAAAGGTACCACACCCCCAGGATGTCGTGATCACCGGTGTCAAATGCCGTGGCGAGAAACATCCCGTCATTTATAATATTGCTGCCACTGCAAATGGAATTTACCGGCACGAATCGCCGTTTTTTGACCGGAGTTTTTCCGGAACCGGGGATCTGTTTGCCTCTGTATTGTGTGGCTGCCGCACAAAGGGCATGTGCACGGAAGATGCGATTCTGCTTGCAGGGAAATTCTTATCCCACAGTATCGGGGATACCATGAAAGAAAATACACCGGGACGCGATGGCGTTAATTTCGAGAAATTTCTTATTGACCTGATTGCAGATTCAAACGTGTAAAAAACGGTAAACCCGGAAACGAATTTCGCAATTGACTAATCCATACGATAGAAAGAAGGAATTGTTATGGCAAAAATTTTATATGTGTATAATGATCAGGTATATGCAAATATCACAAATAAATGTGACTGCAACTGTACGTTCTGTATCCGTAAACAGTTTGATGGTGTGGGTGATGCGGATACCCTCTGGCACAAAGCAGAGCCTTCTTTAAGTGAGATTATTGCCGCAATTGATGCCTTTGATTTCACCGGCTACAAAGAATTTGTTTTCTGTGGCTATGGGGAACCGACCTGTGCACTGGAGAATCTGATCGCCAGTGCCAGATATGTCAAAGAAAAAACAGGTCTCCCGATCCGTGTCAATTCCAATGGTCTGGGAAACCTATATTATAAACGTGACATTGTACCACAGCTGGCAGAAGTGGTAGATAGTATCTCCATCAGCTTAAATGAGGCAACTGCAGAAAAGTATGAAAAAGTAACCCGCCCATCCTTCCCCCATGCTTATGAAGCAATGCTTGATTTTGCAGAGGAATGTGGAAAACTCATCCCACACACGCAGCTGTCGATCGTGGATATTCTTCCGGAAGAAGACATTAAGGCGTGTCAGCGCATCGCCGACAGCCGCGGTGTCCATCTGAAAGTACGTCCGTGGGAGCACAGTGCATAAAGAAGTTACCGTTCTCATGCTTACCTGTGAGCACCAGCGGCATTACAGTCCCAGCACATCCAGAAGGATCTGTTCATCTTTCTTTTGTTTCTGTGGATGCTGTAATTCCGCATCTGCCAGGCGGGTACGGATATTCTGCATCCGCTGGTCCAGATCTGCACTGATCTGTGCACATTCGCTCAGTTCCTGTGCCAGACGCTCGGTTTCATCTGCCGGAACATTCTTTTTGTACCGCACTTTGTGCTCCAGACTCGCCCAGAAATCCATGGCAATGGTGCGAAGCTGTACTTCAACTTTCATTTCCCGTTTCTCATTCTGTAAAAAAATCGGTACTGCAACGATCAGATGCAGGCTACGGTATCCGTTTTCCTTCGGATGCTTGATATAATCTTTCTGTTCGATCAGACGGATATCATCCTGCTGAAGCAGGCAGTCCGCCAGCAGATAGATATCTTCCGGGAAAGAGCACACAACCCGGATTCCTGCTATATCATTGATGTTCTGTTCAATCGCCGAAAGCGTCAACGGAATATTTTTCCGGCGCACTTTGCGCACGATTCCGTCCAGCGATTTCACACGTGTCTTGATGGACTCGATCGGATTACGGTCATATTCCAGCGAAAATTGTTCGTTTAACACTTTAAACTTCGTTTCTACTTCCATGATTGCGCACTTGTAATATGCCATCATTGTATCCAGCGGTTTTGTATTTTCCTGCACAAAATCCAAAAATTCATCAGACATCAGACGGTTACGGACAAGGTTTTCCGCTGCCTGCTGCAGCTGCGCATTTACTACTTTACTTAATTCGTTCATATCTATTTCCTCTTTTTCTCCTGTAATTTTCTATATAAATAATTGTGAAATTCTTAGTTCCGGCGGACTCCCGTGTGGTGGCTCCGGCTGCGGCCTCTCCGATACGCACGAATTAGACAGAATCTTAAAATTTGCGAAAGTGATTGCGTGGCTCTAATTTTGTGTCCGGGCAATGTTTCGACAGCGGCGCGGTTTGTGTCCGTCTGCCAAGGATGCGCTCAGAATTTCTAGTCTGCCTAAGCGGAGCACTTCAAAAATTTTATGGCGCCCGCTCCCGGTTATGTCTCCCTACGGACTTTTTTGAATGACCTTAAATAAATGTGGTCGCAAACACGACCCGCGGGCACAGTATTTTGAAGCACTCCGCTAAGGCAGACACGAAATCCTTCGGACGCGTCCTTGGCAGACGGACACAAACCGCGCCGCTGTCGAAACTTGAACGAACACAAATCATCAAAGGAGTCACGCAGTCACTTTCTGCAAATTCTTGATTCTGGATATTGAGTGCGTATCGGAGAGGCCGCAGCCGGAGCCACCACACGGGAGTCCGCCGGAGCACAAACTTTCCCAATTGTTTTAAATAAAAAGAACTTCACGGAAATAAATTTCCATGAAGCTCTCCGCACATGGACTTTCCTTTCTGGTTTCCACATGCCTTTATTATAATGGATTCATCCGCAAAACGGAATAAATAAAGTCTGAACTTTTTCCGAATTTTATCTTAATCCTTGAACAGATCGGTAGAATAATAACGGTCTCCGCTGTCCGGAAGAAGCGCTACAACTGTCTTACCCTTAAACTCCGGTCTCTTTGCTACTTCGATGGCAGCCTTTAATGCTGCTCCGGAAGAAATACCTACCAGCACGCCTTCCTCTTTTGCAATATATTTGGAATACTCGAAAGAGTCTTCATTGGAAACCGGGATTACTTCGTCGTAAATCTTGGTATCGAGTGTGTTTGGAATAAATCCGGCTCCGATACCCTGGATCTTATGTGGACCTGCCTTTCCGGTAGACAATACTGCAGATGTCTCAGGCTCTACGGCAACGATCTTTACATCCGCGTTCTGGGATTTTAAATACTCACCAACACCTGTGATGGTTCCGCCTGTACCGACACCGGCTACAAATGCATCGACTTTTCCATCCGTATCTTCCCAGATCTCCGGTCCGGTTGTCTTCTTGTGTGCTGCCGGGTTTGCAGGGTTCTCAAACTGCTCCGGAATGAAGCTGTCTGCGATCTCTTTGTGAAGTTCCTCTGCCTTTGCGATGGCTCCCTTCATACCCTTGCTTCCATCGGAAAGAACAAGTTCTGCACCATATGCCTTGATGATGTTACGACGCTCAATACTCATGGTCTCCGGAAGAACGATGATCAGGCGGTATCCCTTTGCTGCTGCGATTGCCGCAAGACCGATACCTGTATTTCCGGATGTCGGCTCGATAATGGTGGAGCCCGGTTTTAATTTTCCGTCCTTCTCTGCCTGCTCAATCATCTCTTTTGCAATACGGTCCTTAACAGATCCTGCCGGGTTAAAGTACTCCAGCTTTGCAAGAAGTCTTGCCTCAAGGCCAAACTTCTTCTCGATGTGTTTAAACTCTACCAGTGGTGTGTGTCCGATCAGTTCCAATGTTCCTTCATAAATATTTGCCATTTTATTATCCTCCAATTTACTCTCTCTGATTTAATCCCTTATTTTCATACTTCTTTAGTAGGAATTATCTGTTGTTATGAATATACACCCTTTCCCAAACGCTGTCAACTACTTTTTACGATATTATTTTATACCCCTAAAAAAATACACGACACTCCTTATATTTTACTCCGCTTTGCCACAATTAAGACTCCAAAATTTTAACAGAGCCAGAAACTGCACAAAATTCGTAACGTATCCTATAAGAAGCATCGTGTATTTTTATCTATATGTGTATGAAAAGCCCTCCGACTTTATTACTCGTCATCCTCATCGTCATCATCGTCCGCATCCTCACCGAGCAAAGCCTCTTTTAAAGTTCTCCAGCCAAGGACTGCACACTTCACACGCGCCGGCATATGGGCGATATCGCGGAGTGCCGATGCCTCCTCAAGAGAATCAATCTCCTCCTCGCTGGCATCGCCTTTGATCATTTTCATAAAGATTTTCCCCATCTGCAGGGCCTCTTCTTTTTTCTTTCCGACAATCATGCCAAGCATGATATCTGCGGAAGCCTGGGAAATCGCGCATCCGTCCCCGACAAATGCACCATCGGTAATCGTGTCGCCATCCGTCTTTAATTTCAGGAAAATATCATCCCCACAGCTCGGGTTGACACCCTCAAGCACAATATCCGCATCCGGCAGATCATGTTTAAACTCCGGGCGCACGTTGTGCTCCGTTAAGATTTCATTATAAAAACTTCTATTTTCCATATCCCATTCGCTCCCTTATACTTGCGATGCTTGCTACAAATTGATCGGCTTCTTCTTCGGTATTGTAAAACATAAAGCTTGCCCGTGTGGCGGAACTGATACCCAGATAATTCAAAAGCGGCTGCGCACAATGATGTCCGGCACGCACACAGATGCCATCGGCAATTAAAATCTCGCTCACATCGTGTGGATGCACGTCATCAATGGTAAATGTAAGAATTCCGGTGTGTTCTTCGGCCCGGTCAGATCCAAGTACATGCACATGTGGAAGTTCTTTCAATCCGTCAAACGCACGCTTTGTCACGGCAAGTTCCCGCTCCTGCATCACGTCAAAGCCAACAGACTGTGCGTATTTTATGGCAGCATGCAGTGCTATGGCACCGGCAGCATTTACGGTTCCCGCCTCGAACTTATGCGGAAGTTCTGCGTATTTTGCGCTCTCGCGGGTCACGGATTCGATCATCTCTCCACCGGAAAGAAACGGCGGCATTTTCTTTAACAGTTTTTTCTTTCCATATAACACACCAATTCCCATCGGTCCGAAAATTTTATGTCCGGAAAATGCAAAGAAGTCTGCATCCAGCTCCTGCACATTGACCGGCATATGCGGGGTGCTCTGTGCCCCATCCACCACGATAATGGCATTTTTTTCATGTGCCATGGCTGCGATCTCTTTGATTGGATTGATCCGCCCAAGGACATTGGAAACCTGTGTGATTGCGACGATCTTCGTCTTTTCTGTAATCTGTTCCCGCACCTGATCCAGATCGAGAGATCCATCCGGGCGGCACTCGATAAACCGCAGTTTTGCTCCTGTCTGTCGGGCGACCATCTGCCATGGCAGAAGATTGCTGTGGTGCTCCATGATGGAGACAAGAATTTCGTCCCCTTCTTTTACATTGGTTAAACCATAACTGTACGCTACAAGGTTCATACTCTCGGTCGTGTTTCTTGTAAAAATAATTTCCCGCGCGGATTTGGCTCCGATAAAATCACGCACGCCTTTTCTGGCATTTTCATACAGTTCGGTTGCTTCCACACTCAGCGGATAATTTCCACGCAGCGGATTTGCATTGTGTTTCAGGTAAAAATCGCGTTCTGCATCAATGACACACTGTGGACGCTGGGAAGTTGCCGCATTGTCGATATAGATCCATTCCCTGCCATCGACTGTATTTTCCCCGATTTCTGACAGCAGTGGAAAGTCCTTGCGATAATCGGTCATGCTACACCTCCCCGAGTTCTTCGTCAATCATTCTGGCAAAGCTGTCGTCTTTGATGATTCCTTTCAGGCGGTCAATGTTTGCTCTTGCCATAATATTTTCCGCGTGCTCTTTGTCGATTCCGCGGCTGGCAAAATAAAACATGGTATCCTCATCAAGTTCCCCAATCGTTGCACCGTGATTACCAACGACATTTTCCTCGGAGCATAAGATCACCGGAACGGTTTTATTCTCCACATCATCGCCAAGCATCAGTACATTTTCCAGCTCGTTTCCGACAGAATCGGAAGAGCCGGTCTTAAAATCAATCGTTCCACGGAAGATCTTCTTTGCACCGTCGCGCAGGGCACCGCCCACGTTGATCTCACTCTCTGTATGCTTTCCAAAGTGGTTGACCACTTCATTCATGTCGATGATATGTGTGTGCTGCCCGATATAGCCGATATCGCTCCTAAAGCTGCTCGCATCGCCGTTTAAGTTGATGGTCGTATCGGAATAGATATCTCCTTTTCCGAGATAAATCTGTACCAGCTCGATACGGGCATTTTTTGCACATTCTCCCTCAATCTGATTGTACACAAGAGAATTTTCTGCTGTGTGCTGCAGCTGCACCAGACGCACCCGTGCATGTTCTTCCACCGAAAGGCTTGTCCTTACGGCAAGTTTTTCCTCTGTCTGATAATCCATAAACACGGTCACCTGCTTACCTGCCGGTGCTATGATATGGATCTTTTTGCTGCTGTATCTTCCCTCTCCGGTAATGGAAAAGCGTACCTCTTCGGTGCTTCCCGCTGTCACGGTTTCCTCCGGAAGTTCTGTTGTATGTTCTTTGTCCCACGGAAGCTTGGTCTCGTTGACATGTAACCAATACCAGGTCTTCGATGGAAGTTTATTGATTGTCATTTCTGTCATTGTTCTCCTCCTAACCTATGCTTCCCTTCATCTCCAGCCGGATCAGGTTGTTCATCTCAACCGCGTACTCGACCGGAAGTTCCTTGGATACGTTGTCTGCAAATCCACTGACTAAAAGTGCCCGGGCATCTTCTTCCGTCATGCCTCGTGACATCAGGTAAAAGACGGCATCGTCGCTGATGCTTCCGATTTTTGCCTCATGCCCCACAGCGGCATCTTTCGTGCGGATATCCATTGCCGGAATCGTGTCGGAACGGGACTCGGAATCCAACATCAGGGACTGACAGGATACGGCGGATTTTGATCCTTTCGCATTCTTTGCCACGACCACGCTGCTTCGGAAGGTACTGATTCCACCGTCTTTGCTGATGGAACGGGTATTCATATAGGAGCTGGTGTTTGGTGCGGCATGTACGACTTTTGCACCGGTATCCAGATTCTGTCCATGTCCGGCAAATGTCACACCGGTAAATTCCATTTTGGCACCCTCACCCTTTAATACGCTCATCGGGTACAGACAGCCCACATGGGAACCAAACGATCCGGAAACCCACTCAATCGTTCCGCCTTCCTCGACGGAAGCACGCTTGGTATTTAAGTTGTACATATTCTTGGACCAGTTTTCGATCGTGGAATAACGAAGCTTTGCATTTTTCTTGACGAACAGCTCTACACAGCCCGCATGCAGGTTGGCTACGTTATATTTCGGAGCCGAACATCCCTCGATGAAATGAAGGCTCGCGCCCTCGTCCACGATGATCAGTGTATGCTCAAACTGACCGGCTCCTTTGGCATTCAACCGGAAATAAGACTGCAGCGGAATGGACACGTGCACGCCCTTTGGCACATAGACGAACGAACCACCGGACCATACGGCTCCGTGCAGTGCTGCAAACTTATGGTCATGCGGGGTGACAAGTTTCATGAAATACTTGTGTACCATGTCCGCATATTCTCCTTTTAAGGCGCTTTCCATATCGGTGTAGACAACGCCCTGTGCGGCAACCTCGTCTTTGACATTGTGATATACCAGCTCGGAATCGTACTGGGCACCGACACCGGCTAAGGATTTCCGCTCGGCCTGCGGGATTCCCAGACGCTCAAATGTCTCTTTGATGTCTTCCGGCACATCCTTCCAGGATGCCTGCATTTTGGAATGTGGACGGACATAGGTGGCAATGTGATCCATGTCTAGTCCCTCAATTGACGGTCCCCAGTCCGGAACCGGCATCTCATTGTAAATCTGTAAGGACTCCAGGCGGAACTGCTGCATCCATGCCGGATCGCCCTTTTCTTTGGAAAGCTGCTCCACGATCTGTGGGGTCAGACCTTCTTTCATTCTGTATGCATCTTTTTCCTCATCGCGGATATCATAGATGCTGCGGTCGATATCTTCTACCTGACTCTTTTCTCTCATTTCGCACGCACCTTTCTTACTGTTCAAATTCCTCAAAACCGTTTTCGTTGATCTCATCTACTAAGGAAGCGTCTCCGTTTTTCACGACTTTTCCTTCGTCCATGACATGAGTTACATCCACATGCAATGACTCTAAAATTCGTGTGCTGTGGGTGATAATCAAAAGACTTCCCTTGCATTTTTCTTTATAAAGCTGGATTCCTTTGGATACGGTACGGACAGCATCCACATCCAGTCCGGAGTCGGTCTCGTCAAGAATTGCAAGCTTTGGCTCTAACATAAGCATCTGCAAAATCTCTGCTTTTTTCTTCTCACCACCGGAAAAGCCGACATTTAAATCACGCTCTGCATAGGACTCGTCCATGGAAAGAAGTTTCATGGTCTCGGTCAGTTTTTTCTTGAAATCCCACAGACGGACACGCTTTCCGGTCTTCTGCTCGAGTGCATTACGGATAAATGCGCTCAATGTCACCCCCGGAACTTCCAGCGGATTCTGGAAGGAGAGGAAGATTCCTTTTTTCGCACGCTCATTCACCGGCATCTCTGTGATGTCCTCTCCGTCAAAAAAGATCTGTCCGGATGTGATGGCATATTTCGGATGCCCGGTGATGGCATAGCCCAGGGTGGATTTTCCGGTTCCGTTCGGTCCCATCAGAACATGCACTTCGTCTTTTCCGACTTCTAAATTTACTCCGTGTAATATTTCTTTATCTTCAACGTTTACGTGCAGATCTTTGATCTCTAATAAGTTTTTTTCAGACATTTGTATTTCCTCCATATAAAACATGTTGTTTAACTTTCACAGGAATGCGTCTTCTGTGAAATCATATCCTCAAGGGTATGCTTCTCAAGGTAATCATTGATCACAGCTTCTAGTCCCTGCCAGAACGGAAGTGTGGTACACTCTGCGGTGCTCTCGCACTTTTTTCCACCTTCACACAGGCACGCGACCGGAGCTAAATTTCCTTCGATCAGTTGAAGGATCTCAATTACTTTATATTCCAACGGTTGTTTGATCAGACGGTAACCGCCACCCTTTCCGCTGGCACTCTCAAGCATCTTCCCTTTTGTCAGTATGGTCATAATACTTTCAAGATATTTCAGGGAAATGCCCTGCCTTGTGGCAATTTCTTTGACCGGAATGAATTCCCCGGAATTGTGCTGCGCAAGATCGACCATCACACGCAGTGCATATCTGCTTTTTGCGGATATCATCATATCGTTTTACCACCTCGTTTCATGAAATACGACCGCAGCGTATTCCGTGAGTTCTACGGTGTGATTATAAGCCTACTCCCCTACTATGTAAATAGGGAAATGTGGAAAATCATGTTTTTCTTCCAGTACAAATTGCTGTTTAACTGCGTGGTCTGGGATCTTTTGTTTTTCAGAGGGACGGATTTGCGGTGGATTGTTCTAAATATAAGTTTTTTCGATGCGACGGAAGAAGGGGGACATTCTCTTTCTCCAGAAAAATTTACAAGTCAGCGCCGATGTTGATTTCAGGTTAATTTGACAAAGGTTTTACTTTTATGCTATTAACGTTACATGATGGAACTACGGCGCAGTTGTAAATTTGTTCTTCCGAAAGAAATGTCCCCCTTCTTCCTGTAGATAGGAAAACTATAAGTAAAAGAATGATGTCCGCAAATCCTGTCTGTGGAACAAACATAAAGGCACCAGAACCTGCAGTTAAAGGGACGCCTCAAAAGCAGCTACGAATGCCATGAACTGGAATAAGCATAAAAATACCCTGTTAAATCACTTGATGATAAGGCCGGGTATCTATAGATGAAAAATTAAAGGTTTAGGTGACGGTTTTCCGAAATTTTAAGGCTTGAAATCAGGAAATGTCACCTATATAGTAAAAATTGTTTCTCCAGATACCAGTTTTTTAGAAAAAGCGGTACCTGGAGAAGCAATTTTTGATCTATAGAGACTTTCCGGTATCTGAATGTTAAATTTTCAATATATAGGTACCGCAATGGTATCTTTTACATGAATTTTATTGGTATAGATACCACGATGGCATCTTTTACTGAATTTTATTGATATAGGTATCACGATGATCTTTCCTATGAATTTTGATTATATAGAAATCTTCCTTTATTTATAATTTGATAATATCCATTCATATAAATACTTCAATAGAACTATTGTTTCACAAAATACCATCAATGAAATTTCCATCTATAATTTCTGGTGCGCAAAAAACGGTATTTTCTATAAAATGAAAAAAGACCCACGAATCTCTCATGAGTCTTTCTCCATTTTAGTTTTTTTGCAAAATTTATTTATTTTTTACAGTGACTTTGCACTTATTTGTGATACCGTTAGATTTTACAGTAATGGTAACTTTTCCTGCTTTCTTTGCCTTGATCACACCCTTGGAAGATACGGCTGCGATCTTAGTATTCGAAGATTTGTAAGTTACTTTTCCAATGCTTCCCTTTACGCTCAACTTCGCAGTCTTACCTTTTTTCAGGGTTACTGTCTTTTTGTTTAAGGTTGGATTTTTAACGGTAATTTTTACCTGTCCACTTACACCGTTGTTAGTTGCGGTGATGATAACAGAGCCTTTCTTTACAGCGGTAACTTTACCGTTGGCATCTACTTTGGCTACCTTCGGGTTGCTGCTGGTGTAGGTTGTAATTCCGCTTCCGGATACGACATTTGCAAGGATATTGGTCTTACCCTTTACGTACAGTGTGGTATTTTCGCTGACAACTGCAACTTTTGTGTCACGCTTGATATAGCTGATGGAAGAACCGTCCGGAGTCTCAAAGGTAAGGATGGTTGCCTCACCTTTCTTTGTGATGGCATACTTGCTGGCCTTTGTAAGTTTCTCACTGTCGGTTGAGATGTATACACCACTGCTTACATCTTCTTTTCCATCATTGTCATATGCATAAAATGTAAATGGACTCTCGGTATATGTTCCGGTTCCATTCGGATCGAAATACGTCACTCCGGTTCCGTCCGCTTTCAGTTCACAATACATTTTTGCGTTTTTATACTGCGGATTGCTGGCATATGCGGACATATCTGCATCCCAGACACCTGCTAAAACGCTCTGCTGTGCTGCGGTATCTGCATTCTTCATTTCTGCAAGATTTTCGGTACAGAATAAAGCGATGCAGTTTTGGATCATCTGCTCGTTTTTCTCTGTCAGTGCACTCTTTAAGATACCGGAGCCTACCCAGTTTGCATATTTTCCGGTGTTGAGTTTTAACAGTTCTGTCAGATCGCTGCCGTAACGGAATTCAATGTGATAGGTTGTTGCCGGAGTATCCGGGCAGAGGAATACATACTTAAACTCATCCTCGTTTTTGTCTGTGCTCTGGAATACATAACCTTCCATCACACCGCTGAGTGCATCTTTTTTCAAAAACTTATACGTATGGGAAACTTTTTTGCTGTCGCTTGTGGTAAATTCTACTTTGCCACCGTCCTGGAAAGAAACTTCCTTTACATCATTGATAAATCCACAGTAAAATGCATTTGGATCTGCTTTGTCACCGTAGGTCGTAGAACCCACGGAAGCCTTCAGCGTCTTTACGGCTTCTGCTACAGCACTTCCTCCGACAACGGCTGCTGCGTCATCGTTCCAATACTTATTGTATTTTACATCAAATAATGCATCCTTGAACAACTGGATGTAATCGCCTTTTACTGCGGTAAATAATTTATCCGCCTTGGAGCTGTCGGACTCCTCTGTCGGGATCGTTGGTACACTTGTGTTGGTGCCTGCCGCCATAACCGGTGCTGCAGATGTTCCTGCTACCGTAATGGACAATAACAGTGCGAGTAATGCTTTGCGCATCTTTTTCATAATTCTTCTCCTTTCAAAGTTCCGCAGTTAGTCTATTGTAACTGCTGTTAGTCTGTTTATTCTATGATAGTCTTTTCCCTATGTTATGTCAAGAAGGCAAAACAAAAATGGATATCATGTAAAAAAGGAGAGATACAAAATCATGATCTCTCCAAGAATTTTTATTTGGTTTCAATTGTTCCACCGCACAGCACATGATCGTCCTGATAAAAGACAGCAGCCTGGCCAGGCGTCATGGCACGCTGCGGTTCATCAAACTGTGCCAGCAGTGTTCCGTCCGGCTGCGGATACAGCGTACACGGTGCACCTGCATGCGAGTAGCGGATTTTACCGATAGCCTTGACCGGCCCGGTCAACTTTTCTTCTGCCATATAATTGATATTATCCACATGACAGTCACGAGAAAACAGGCTTTCGGACTTGCAAAGCACGACTTCGTTTGTCTGTGGGCGAAGTTCCTTGACAAAAATAGGCGTGGATGAAGAAATACCAAGACCCTTGCGCTGCCCGATCGTGTAATGAATCAGCCCGCGGTGCTGTCCCATAATGTTTCCTTCTTCATCGACAAAATTACCCGGTTTGCTTTCTTTTCCGGTCTCCTGTGTAATAAAAGAGGCATAATCATGATCCGGTACAAAACAGATATCCTGACTATCATGCTTTGTGGCAACCGGAAGTCCGATCTCCTCTGCAATCTGGCGGATATGTGGCTTATCGTAATCGCCCACCGGCATAAGTGTATGGGAAAGCTGCTCCTGCGTCAGATTGTAAAGTGCATAGGTCTGATCCTTTGCCGCTGTGACGGAATTACGGATCGTGTAACGCCCGTTTGGAAGCTGCATGATACGCGCATAGTGCCCGGTGGCAATGTAATCTGCACCGATCTCTAACGAACGGTGCAGCAGGGATTCCCACTTGACGTAGCGGTTGCAGGCAATGCACGGATTGGGCGTGCGTGCCTTTTCGTATTCGGATACAAAATAATCAATGACATATTTATGGAAATCTTCCTTGAAGTTCATCACATAATACGGAATTTCCAGACGCTCTGCCACACGGCGGGCATCATCTACCGCGGAAAGTCCGCAGCAGCCGCCCTCCTGTGACTGCACAAAGACATCTTCATCCTGCCAGATCTGCATGGTGACACCGATCACATCGTATCCCTGTTCCTTTAAAAGATAGGCTGCCACGGAGGAATCCACACCTCCGGACATGCCTACAACTACTTTTTCTTTCATTTAATACTCCTCTTCCGGAGCCTCTTCCTTCTCACTGATATCGTTGACCGGACGCTCTAATCCCTCGATCTTGATATTGTGTTTCTCTGCATAATCCCATAAAGCAGCATGAATTGCTTCCTCTGCCAGCAGGGAGCAATGCACCTTCACTGGTGGAAGTCCGTCGAGTGCTTCCATAACGGCCTTGTTGGTTACCTGCAGTGCTTCCTGGATCGTCTTGCCCTTTACAAGCTCGGTTGCCATACTGCTGGTTGCCACTGCTGCACCGCAGCCGAAAGTTTTAAATTTTGCCTCCTGGATGATGCCATTGTCATCAATATCCAGGTACATACGCATGATGTCTCCGCACTTTGCATTTCCAACAGTGCCAACACCACTTGGGTTCTCAATCTCTCCTACGTTTCTTGGGTTATTAAAATGGTCCATTACCTTTTCGCTGTACATTTTGTTTCTCTCCTTCTGCAAAATATTCTATCCGTTTTTCCGCACAAAATCCTCATACAGAGGAGACATGCTGCGCAGACGTTCGATAATTGCCTTCAATTTATCTACCGTATAATCAATATCTTCCATGGTTGTCTTCTCGGAAAGTGTCAGACGAAGACTTCCATGTGCAATCTCGTGTGGCAGTCCGATTGCTAAAAGCACGTGTGACGGATCTAATGATCCGGATGTGCAGGCGCTTCCGCTGCTGCCACAAATGCCCGCCTGATCGAGAAGGATCAGCATGGATTCTCCCTCGATAAACCGGAAACAGAAGTTGGCATTATTTGGAAGACGGTCGGTACGGTCTCCGTTTAAGCGGGTGTACGGGATCTCTGCAAGCACACGCTCGATCAGATGATCACGCAGTTTTACTTCATACTCCGTGTTCTTTTCCATATTGGCAACTGCAAGTTCCGCTGCTTTTCCAATTCCAACGATACCCGGAACATTGTGTGTGCCGGCACGGCGCTGACGTTCCTGTGCTCCGCCGTGAATGAAAGAACGGATCTTTACGCCTTTGCGGATATACATGACTCCGATTCCCTTTGGTCCGTTGATCTTGTGACCGCTGGCACTGAGCATGTCAATATTCATCTCGTCCACGTTGATCGGCACATGTGCAAATGCCTGTACCGCATCGGTATGGAACAGTACCCCGTGTTTCTTTGCAATCGCACCGATTTCCTTCAGTGGCTCGATGGTTCCGATCTCGTTGTTTGCTGCCATGACAGAGATGAGAATTGTATCCGGACGGATGGCTGCCTCAAGCTCGTCCAGCTTAATCTTACCATTTTCATCCACACCGACATAAGTCACTTCAAATCCGTGCAGTTCCAGCCACTGTGCTGTGTGCAGGATCGCATGGTGCTCGATCGCGGATGTGATAATGTGCTTTCCCTTGCTGCTGTATGCCTCTGCGGTTGCTTTGAGTGCCCAGTTATCGGACTCGCTTCCGCCTCCGGTGAAATAAATTTCCTCGGTCTTTGCCCCGATCACATCTGCGATCTGCTTTCTTGCTTTTGCAACCGCACGCTCCGACTCTCCTGCAAAGCTGTAAATAGCTGCCGGATTACCGTAATGCTCCGTAAAATACGGGAGCATCGCATCAAGAACTTCCGGATATACCTGTGTGGTAGCCGCATTGTCCAGATAGATTAATTTACTCATACTCTTCCTACTTTCTTTTCTTTTTTAATAAGGAGCACATCGCATGAGATATCTCTTCGAGATACCTCATATCACATAATCCCCATTTTTTTCTCTCTGCCAGTCAACCAGATCCTGCAATGTGATATGATCCACAACACTGCAGATGGCATCATTGATCTTTTTCCAGAGAATCAGGGTAACACATTCTTCCCGTTTCTCACAGTCAACATCGTCTCCCTCGTCGAGGCATGCAACCGGTGCCAGCGATCCCTCGGTCAGGCGGAGAATCATTCCAACCGTATACTCCTCCGGTGCTTTACGCAGCAGATATCCCCCCTGCGCTCCTCGCACACTACGCACATAACCGGCACGGTTTAAAACAGAAATGATCTGCTCCAGATATTTGTCAGAAATCTCCTGCCGTCTCGCAACATCTTTTAAACTGATCGGCGCTCCTGTGTTGTTCAATGCCAGATCCAGCATCAGTCTCATGGCATATCTGCCTTTTGTTGAAATTTTCATGATAATATATCTCTTCTTTCTTAAAAATGTACAGAGTTTAAAACTTAGTATTCCTACTAAGTTACTATACATTGATAAGATAGATTTGTCAATCTATTATCAATCGATATTTTTCCTGCTTTCTTTGCGCATTTGTTTCTGGCGGTACATATTCTGATCGGCAAGTGACAAATACTCATCTATAGTCTCTTCTCCCCCCGCAAACGTCAGCTCTACACCGATACTGATCATAATGTTTTCCTTGGTCAGCCGGCTCTGCACACGATCCGTGTACTGTTGTGCCTTTTCGGAAGTCGCATATGGGAAAAATCCGATGAACTCATCGCCTCCGTATCTGCATACATATCCCTGCTGTGGGCATTCCTCCTCCAGAACCTGCGCAATTCTTATCAGTACCTGATCTCCAAATTCATGTCCATATGTGTCATTCACAGATTTAAAATCATCCGCATCCACAAAGACAAGCGCACATGCTATTCCCTTTTCCTGATACTTTGCAAATGCCGGACGGATAATGTCCGTATACGCAATCCGGTTACAGATACCGGTCAGCGGATCCCTGTTGTACAGCATCTGGAGTTTGTTTGCTGCATTCTCCAGCTGTTTTTGCTTAAACTGCGTTTCCAGTGTCTTTACAATCGTGCTGTGAATGTCATAATAATATGGATTATCATACAGAAAGCGTCCGTTTTTCATTACCAGATAGCCAACCGACTGTTCCCGGAAATGAATCGGGGTAAACAGATAGGCATTCTGACTTCCTGTTTCTTCCAGATGGCGGTTCAGTTCCCCGACACTGGCAAATGCCATTCTCTTATGGTTCTCAAATCCATCTGCCACCACAAGATTCTTTTCATCATAGCCTTCCACCGGAAAATCCGTATCCTCATCGGCCGCAAACAGCTTGCGATCCACCACAAAATATACCCCGTCACATCTCAGTTTCTGGAAATAGTCAACAATATATTCAAAAATTTCCCGGAAACCATTGCACCTTGCCATCTGCGCTTCCAATTCCACGAGAAGGGAATCATCTTCATCTTTTTTGACCGTTGCAACAATCTTTTCCCTTAAATATTCGCGGTAGTTTACCATGCCGTTATTCGGACAGCCACAGCTTTCTCCGTAAATACAGGTAACCGGAATATAGTTGCGTTCTTCCACCGGTTTTCCTTCCCAGATACGGAGCAGTACATCCACACAAAGCTTTCCGATCTCCTCCCGGTCCTGAAATACAGTCGTAATCTGCGGACGGAAATAGGCTGCCTTATCCAGATTATCAAAGCCCGTCACCAGAAAATCGTCCGGTACGCGGTACCCCCACTGTTCTGCCTCTGCACAGATTCCTGCCGCAATATTGTCATTTGCACAGACAAACACATCCGGAAGTTTCGAGCCGCTATGGACATACTCCCGCATATAGTTCACGCCGGTCTCATAGTCGTAATCCCCACATAAAATCGGATTGTCATCCAATGTCATTCCATATTTTTTCAGGCATTCGCAGTACGCAGCAACACGTTCAAAATTTCCGAAAGCATCTTCCGGGCCTCCGGCAAAAACAAATCTGCGGCATCCATGCACTTCGTATAAATGTGTCATAAGTTCACGGATCGGACGCCGGTTATCTGCGCCTACATAATAAAATCCGCTGATATACCAGTCCAGGGAAAGAACCGGAACCCCGCAATTCTGCAGGCGTTCTACAATCTTTTCTTTTTGCCAGACATCCACAATATTGCTTCCATCCAGTATAATTCCATCAAACGCTGACAGATCCGGCAGATTATAAATATTATATTCGCCCGTATTATGCAATGCATCTTTGCTCCAATTGCCATAACAATTGTACTGATACAAAGCAATATCCTCATCCAGTTCCCGAATTCTCCGAATGATTCCATCTACCCAGGCATACGTGATCATCCGGCGCCAGCCGTCTGATATCAATGCTATTTTTTTCAATTGTCCTCCCCCATATACCAATTCATGCCGATATGTTTAATTTATCACAAAAAACCAAAGGCTTCAATGCTGTTCTATACAAAAAACATGTATCCTTTGTGATTTTTCACTTTTTATGATATGATAGGAGTCTAGACTTTAGAAAAGAGGATATTTTATGGCAAAAGGAACTGCTGGGAAAAACTATTGGGCACTTCTTTTGATGATTCTCGCAGGTGTTGTACTGGGTGGCTTTATCGGTCAGCTTAGTGCCGGTGTTCCGGCTCTCCGCTGGCTGAATTACGGACAGACCTTTGGTCTTTCCAACCCACTGGTACTTGATCTGGGAATTCTGGTGCTCACATTTGGATTAACCATAAAAATAACGATCGCCGGCATCATCGGAATTGTGCTGGCGATCCTGATTTATCGATTCCTGTAACAGGTGCTTATTTCAGGAAACGCTCGAGACTGCGCATATGCTCCTTCATCGTCTCCCGTCCCATGCGGTAGGCGGCAAGGAGTCTCTGCCGGTCTCTTTCTACTTTGCTGACTTCTATCTTTTTTGGCGGACGAATGACAAACAATTCCCCACGTTCTTCTTTTTCCCTGATATATTCCAGTTCTTCGTTGTAATGCTCATGCCGGTGTTCCATGGCATCAATCATCGCCGGATACCTGCGAAGCGATACTTTCGCCAGCGGCATCAGCTGATTCTTTTTTTTCACATAATCCCGCGGCTGCGTCAGAACCACTACCGTTTTATCAAACCCAAGTTCCTGCATTTTCTGCACCGGAATAGAATCTGCTACGCCTCCATCAAGCAATTCATATCCGTCTACACAGACCGGCTTTGACACAATCGGCATGGATGCCGATGCTCTCATCCATTCCATTTCTGTCTTATCACACCGATCCACTTTTTTGTAAAGAGCTTTCCCGGTTTTGGCATCTGTCACCACCACGTAAAAATCCATCGGATTCTTGCGGTAAGCCTCATAATCAAATGGGTCAAGATGCTCTGGGATATCATGATAACAGAACTGTTCCCCGAACATATCCCCTGTTTTCAAAAATGTGCGCAGTCCCGCATACTGCGGTTTATTGCAGTACGCTGCATTGTAACGAATGACGCGTCCCGGCTGACTAGACTTATAATTACAGCCAAACACTGCCCCTGCTGACACGCCCATCGCTCCGTCAAATGTTATCTGATGCTCCATCATCACGTCGATGACTCCGGCGGTGAACATTCCACGCATGGCTCCGCCTTCCATGACCAGTCCTTTTTTCATCATCGAATCCCTTCTTTAAATAAGCAATACTTTTTGATTCTATCATCTGTTTTGTATTCTAGCTTTCTTTCTCCATGATTTCAAGGGGCGAAACCATGATTCTACCTTAACATTTCCTTATTTTTACATAATCCCGCTTTCTTCTGCCCAAACTAATAAATATTTGTAGAGGAAAAGGAGTATGCCCTATGTATGGTTCACTATTTTATGTATTGCCCATTCTGGCAGTAATTGCAAAAACTGTTTTCCGCGCAGTCCTTCCCTTACTGATCGGCTGTATGATTGCCTATGTAGTTAATATCCTTATGTGTTTTTACGAAAAAGGATATGCAAGAATATGCCGTATGGCAGCCATTGCGCCCTTACAGCGTCCCCTATGTATGACACTCTCCTACCTTTCGCTTGTGCTTGTGATCCTGATCTTATGGTGGATGATCGTCCCTCAGCTGTTATCCTGCATCCGGATCATCGCAACCGATTTCCCCCAGGTTTTAGAATTACTGTGTGAGTGGGCAAACGAACATCTGCAAATGGATCTTGGCATGGGAAACGAAATCCGGGCATGGATGAATGAACCCTTTTGCTGGGATACACTGATTGTAAAAATCCCCCGTCTGGCAAAAGGCATGAAAACTTCCCTGGAGAAACTTGGCAGCTGGCTTTTAATTTTTCTGCCGGGACTGATGTTTTCTTTTTATCTGCTTGCTGCCAAAGAATCCCTCTTACGGATGGGCAGTTCCCTGATCGACCGGTGTTTCGGTGTTTTCCAAGGGAAAAAAATACGTTACGTACTGACGGTTCTCAATCAGTCCTTCCATCATTTTCTGGCAGGGCAAACCATAGAGGCCGTAATCCTCGGTATGCTTTGTACCATCGGCATGTGGATTCTGCGTCTCCCCTATGCTGCCATGATCGGTTGTCTGGTAGGTGTAACCGCGTTGCTACCGGTCATCGGAGCTTATATCGGTGCCGCAGCCGGTGCGTGTATGCTTCTTACGGTTTCCCCGGTAAAAGCACTGGTATTTCTTATCTTTTTAACGATTCTCCAGCAGATCGAAGGCAATTTTATCTATCCCCGTGTGGTCGGACATTCCATCGGGCTGCCCGGCATCTGGGTACTTGCCGCAGTCATTGTCGGCGGTGGGGCATTCGGTATCTGGGGAATCCTGTTTGCCGTGCCACTTGCAGCAGCCATCTACCGGCTGCTCCGTCCCTCAATCAATTAAAGCCGTGCAGCAACGCTGCACGGCTTCTTAAAAATAAGCAGAAATCAAATAGAGCTTACGCTCTCTGTGTTTTTTAAACTAAATGGAACCAGTTCATGTGTGGCCGGTTTGTTGAGATCAATCATGCCAAACAACAGATCAATACTTTTTCTGGCAATCTTTTCATACCCCTGACAAACCGTCACAATCTTTGGATTATAATAATCTGCAAGAAGTGTTCCGTCAAATCCGATCACCGAGATATCCTCCGGTACCCGCAGACCCGCATCAAAAATTGCGCGCATGGCACCAACTGCCATCACATCACTCATGGCAAAAACCGCTGTAATGGATCTTTTGGAAGCCAGCATCCGGTTCATGGCATTGTATGCACTCTCATATGAGAACCGCGCTACCGCATAACTTTCTTCCTCAAATTCACAGCCATGTTTTATAAAGCTGCGCTTCGCTCCTGCTTTACGATATTTACTTGGGGAAGATAATGCCATATCTCCCCCGATAACAGCAACATCGCGATGTCCGTGATCAAACAGATAATCAACCGCCATCTCCGCAGCTGCCATATCATCTGTTGAAACCGATGCAAGATTCCGAAATCCCAGTTTATCCGCCCGATCTGTCACCAGCACACACGGAACATTGACCAGTTCAAATTCTTCATGAAAGTACTGTATATTACCTCCAAGGAACAAAATCCCCATTGGCTTATGTTCCCTGCACATCCGCACAGCCTCTTTCACTTCATCTGCATCTTCATCCAGATAATGCACCCGCAGAGAATAATCCGATCCCTCGATAGTATCCTGAATTACCTCTATGATATTTGTAAACAGCATATTCGAAGTACCTTTTACGAGAATCAGAATACTCTGGCTCACAGTCTGTTTTAAATGCTTGGCATTGTTATTTGGTACAAACTGGTAAGCTTCCACAATTCGCATAATGCGGTCACGGGCTTCTTCGCTGACATCTCTTCTTCCATTCAGGACACGGGAAACCGTACTGACAGAATATCCTGCCTCTTTCGCAATATCTACAATTGTCATTCCTTCACCTCGTATATACAGACGAAATGTCTATTTTCTAGCCCTTGACAGCACCTGCAAGAACTCCTTCTATTATATATTTCTGGCACGCAATATAAAAGATAATAATTGGCAGAATTGCAAGAACAAGTACCGCCATCATGGCACCCCAGTCGATCTGTCCATGACTCTGTTTCAGAAACTGGATTGCGATCGGAATGGTTTTATACTTATTAATATTCAACACCAGACTCGGCAGAAGGTAATCATTCCATACCCACATCGCCTCAAGGATTGCTACCGTTACCGTCGTTGGCTTTAAAATTGGAAAAACCACCTTAAAAAAGGTCTGTAATGGTGTACATCCATCAATCATTGCAGCTTCTTCAATTTCCAGGGAAATTCCCTTTACAAAGCCGGTAAACATGAAAACGGCCAGCCCCGCTCCAAATCCCAGATATACAACAATAATTCCAAGAGGATTGGACAGATGTAAAAGGTTTGCAAATTTTGATAACGTAAACATTACCATCTGGAATGGAACAATCATAGAAAACAGACACAGTACATAAATTGTTTTCGTCACTTTTGTATGGACTCTGGTAATATACCATGCACACATGGAGCAGCAGATAATAATCAATGCAACCGACCCTACTGTAATAAACAGGGAAATCCCAAAACTGTTCCAGAAATTTGTCTTACGGATACCGTTGGAATAGTTCAGCCAGCCACAGAATGCACGTTCAACACCATGGATAAATTTATCCCAGCCAGCGGAAAGCGGCTCTGTTCCAAGTGTAAACGGATGTCTGAAAATAAAGGCTTTTCTTTTAAAGGAATTTAAAAGGACTACCAGAATTGGTGCAATCCATAAAATGCTGATAACCGTAAATGCCAGTGTCCAGATCCAGCCATGTTTTGCCTGACGGACAGCACTTACCTGATTGTTATTCTTTTTAGCCATTAGTCCTGCACCTCCTTGCTTGTGGTCAGTTTATTCTGAATCAGCGCAATAACTGCAACCAGAATAAAGAAGATAACCGCTTTGGCCTGACCAACGCCCTGCCATCCGGTCGTGCCGTACATTGTGTCATAAATATTTAATGCCAGAAGCTGTGACATCTTAGCCGGATTACCACCGGTCAGAGCGAAGTTCTGATCAAATAACTTAAATCCATTGGTCAGCGTCAGGAATGTACAAATGGTGATCGTCGGCATCAGCATCGGAAGTGTTACATACCGGAGCAGCTGCCAGGAATTTGCACCATCAATCTTTGCCGCCTCGATTAATTCTCCCGGAATATTCTGGATTCCTGCAATATAGATAATCATCATATATCCGATCTGCTGCCAGCATACTACAATAATCATACCCCAGAACGCATACCACTGTGTGGATACGATTGTCTTGGAGAAATTGGATAATACGCTGTTAAAAATCATTAACCAGATATAACTGAGTACGATACCACCAATCAGGTTGGGCAGGAAAAATACGGTACGGAAAAGATTGGTACCCCTGATGCCTTTGGTAAGTGCCATCGCAATGAGAAATGAAATCACATTGATGATCAGCACCGATACAACCGTAAATAACGCTGTATACCATAATGAATGAATAAATGTTGTGTCTAACTTTCCGTTTACAAAAAAGATTCTCGAATAATTCTGTAACCCTTTCCATTTCCAGTCTGTAACGGTTGTGAACTTACAAAAAGATAAGAAAATTCCATATACAAACGGTACAATAAATCCAATTGCAAACGCAATCATTGTCGGAAGCAGAAAAATCGGGAAATATTTTTTAATTGCTTTTTCCATAATACATTCCTTTCACTAACTGCAGCCCCTGCCAGTACCAGCCTGCACTGCAGGTGCTTCTTTTAAAAAAGGAGTAAGCGGCATGCCACTTACCCCTTTTCCCATCATCTTTGATTACTGTGCATCATCTTCATGGGCGATCTTCCACTGATTTGCCCATCCATCAACAAATGCGGTCTTTACAGCATCCCACTCACCTTCACCTGCGGTATAGGCAGTCAGGGCAGAAACAACATCCGCTCTCCAGTCATCTACGTTTGGAGTAGCATTGAAGCTCCATGCTACAGATGTTTTTCCGTCAGTCATTAACTTGTTTGCAGCCTGTGCAAATGCATTCTTTGTCTCGTAATCACCTGTAAATGTATCATATGGAGCAGTAAGTCCCATCTGATTTGTAATGGCATCACGTCCCTCGTCAGAAGTGATTACCCAGTTTAAGAACTCAAGTGTTGCATCAATATCTTCCTGAGATGCCTTTGCGTTCACTGCCCAGTAGTTCTCAGTACCAACACAAAGTCCTTCATTCTCATCATCTACACCAAAGTAAATTGGCATCATGGATAAGTCATCTGCTGTAACGACATATCCGTTCTCCTCGTTTGTTAACGGAGAGAACTCCCAGTCACCATTCTGGTAGAAGACTGCCTCTCCCATACCAAACTCAGACTCTGCATTTAATGCACCGGAATTTAATGTCTTAGGATCTGCTGCGGAATCAGATACATACATATCCCATACGTTTTTGAAGTTATCAAGATAAGTTCCCTTAATGGACTCTTCCCCGGCTGTAAGGTCACATCCATCATCCTTGAACTCATAGTACAGTGGCATATTGGCAAGATGTCCGGCAAATCTCCAGGAAGATCCGTCATCCAGTCCTGCGGAAGCAAATGCCTCTGTCAGGTCAGTTCCAAGTTCTTTATTGATGTCATCAATACGGGAATTGATGTCATCTGCAACTTTCTTTAAAGTATCAAAGTTGTTAATCTCATCTACCGAAGAAACTACAGCACCATCCATGCCACAGTATCCTTCCAGAATTGTCTTGTTGTAGATCAGGCCGTAGCACTCATAGCAGTTTGCAATGGCAGCTACCTTATCATCAGAGTTGATTACAAGAGACTTATCTGTCAGATGCTTGTAAAGTTCAGAGTCCTTCAGATCATATGTATAATCGTTCCATGTCTGTGCTGCGGAAGAATTTCCCACATTGAAGATGGTAGGTGCATCTGACTTTGCCATCTCGGACTGTAATGTTGTGTTGTACTGTCCGTCTGCTGCAGTAAGCACATTTACCTCTACACCGGTCTGATCGGTATAGGTCTCTGCCAGATCCTGCCAGGCTTCGTCTGTCTCTGGTTTAAAGTTTAACATGTAAACCTTTCCAGAACTCTTGCTGGTCTTGTCTCCACCCTGTGTGGATGTGCCACCCTTATCGCTTCCGCATCCTGCGAATGCTGTGACAACCATTGCGGCAACCATTAATGCTGATACAATTTTCTTTTTCATATTTTCACCCTCCTAAAATAAATACGTTCGTAGAGTTACCGTCCATACGGCAGCCCCTGGTCGAAAACGTTCACGGCAATGTTTCCGGTAACGTTTTCAGTAAGCAGAGTATACACCTTTTTTGCACAGTTTCGCAAGTGTTATTCTCATTTTTGTGAAATAAGTAAGTTTTCCTCTCTATTTTTCGTGCATATTGCACAACACTTTTCCCTTTGCTTGACATGTATAGGCTGTCGATATATACTTTCATGTATAGACTGTCTATAGTACTTATCACTGAAAGGAGGTCATATACCATGGGTATTGACAAAAATCTCGTACAGGGAAGCATGGCATTGCTGCTTCTGCGCCTTTTGGAAACGAAAGATATGTATGGCTACGAAATGATTGAAGCTCTTCGCAGCAAATCCAACAACGTCTTTGAACTGAAAGCCGGCACCCTGTACCCACTGCTCCACTCTCTGGAGAGCAAGGGCTATGTGCGGTCCTATGAGGATGCCTCTTCCGGGAAAAAACGCAGATATTACCAGCTGACAGAGGCCGGTCGGCATCATTCTTCCGAAAAAAAGCAGGAATGGATGGCTTATCAGGCTGCTGTAAGCAATGTGTTAAGTTTTGAAGGAGGAATCTGATATGGAGGAAAAAGAATATCTGCAGACCCTGGGCGAACAGATTTTAAACCCACATGCACGTACCCATGTGCTGGAAGAAATTAAGGAACACATTGACGAACAGATGCAGGATTATATAGATACAGGAATGTCTCCGGACGCAGCAGAAAAAGAAGCTGTCCGGCAGATGGGAGACCCGGTTGCAGCCGGCACGGAATTAAACCGGATCCATCGTCCCCGGTTTCCGGGTGTTTTGTTCGGCATTGCGGTGGTTCTTACATTATCCGGAATTTTCATGCAATATATCCTGTATGGCTCTGAACCACTTAACACCACCTATTCCAACACCGCGTTTATGCAGCATGCCGTTTTCTATCAGGTGATTGGCTTCGGCATTATTCTGTTTGGGATGTTCAGCAATTACATGTGTTTATCAAAATACAGCTGGTTTTTATACGGTCTGTTTTTGGGATTCGCGCTGCTCGCCTGCTTCTTTCCGGGCACGTTCTCTTTCTGGCAGACCCGTACCTTTAGCTATTATCTGTGTCTGCTGTATCCACTGTCCTATGCACTGCTGCTATACTCCAACCGGGAAAAAGGATGGAAAACCATTGTCTGGCTGCATGTGCTGTCACTCCTGTTTTTCGGAGCGATCCTAAGCCACACCAGTGGTTTTGTATGGCCGCCGGTTCTGGCATTTGTTTTTCTGTCCGTCCTGCTGTCCGGAATCTGTATCCAAAAAAGGATTCTGCCCGGTTCCAAAAAGGTTCTCTGGTGCTGGACACTTCTTCCTTATATCGGAATCGCAGCTTTGGCAGGCAGCCTGTTTTTACGTCCGCAAACCTATCTGTATGACCGCCTGTTGACTGCACTCGGACTGCAGCATACTGACGACGGACCTGGCTTTACGAGACTTGCCCTGCAGTATGAACAGACACGTTTTTCCCTGTTCGGTGGAAGTTCTGTCAGTGACCGTCTTCCACGGGAAGAACTTTACTCTACCTATCTGCTGCACAGTATTTTTCTGTGGTTCGGCATTGCGGCCGGCATTTTAATCATCGCTGCACTTGCCTTTTTTGCGCTGTACAGCATGCACTGTGCGCTGCGGCAGAGCAACCGTCTGGCAATGCTGCTTGGTACTGCTGCCAGCGGAGTCCTTCTCCTTGAGCTGTTCAACTATGTACTGACGAACTTTGGCATCAATCTGTTTTATACCGCCTCTGTTCCGTTCTTATCTTACGGACTTACCGGCACAGTTGCCAATTCCATTCTGGTGGGGATTCTGCTAGGAATCATCCGGAACCGGAATGTGTTGTATGAAAAAGAATCCGGCCCAGCCGTAATTCCGGATACCGGAACGGTTTAAACAGCAAACGGCATAGCCTATGATCCCTGCAATATGTACTGGATCACAGCTATGCCGTTTTTATCTTGTTTTATTTCCGTAGTAAAAGAAAAATCGGGTGAGCTGGCGGCTTCTTTGCCACCGGATCATCCGATTTTAGTATCTGCCTGTTACAAATCGCAGGAAGGATACCGGTTTGCGTCCACAGCTCTTCGTCCGTTTCACGTAATCCTTGTAATACTGAACTACCTGAGCAAAGGACATGGTTGGATCGATTGCATACATCATCGATACACCTCCTTTTTTATTTTGGTGTGCGCCCTTCTCAATTATCTTATGTCATATGGGCTGATATGTTCGAAATGATTTTCTCATTTCTTGTATACATTATAGCACCATCTTTGGTAGTTTTCAACAAAAATAACGTAAATTTTTTGTGCAAATCACATATTGCTTTTGTAAATATTGCTCATAAATAAATGTTCCCGCAACAATTCTTTCTGCGTCCTCTCTGCTGTCCAGAAAATATTATTGCCTGTGATTACAGCTTTTAGTGCAATTGGTTCCACACCCGACTTTTTATATTCTGCCAGAAATACATCCACCTGATCCGAATTCATTTCCGAAAAAATCAGCATTTCTGCCGGAAATTCCGGACCGTCATATTTTTTTGCCTCTCTGGTAAATCCCTGTATCTGCGCCAGCGTGCCCAGTTTCTGGGAATAATCCTTGCGGGCAACATCTATGATACGGATGCCTAATGTCCTGCATACATTCTGAACCACTGCGTATTTATCCCGGTTTATACGAAAAAGTAATATTGTCTGTGCCATAATTTTCTCCCTGCTGATCCGCTGCCTTATCTGTGTCTGTTTTCATCAGACTCCAAACTCCCTGTAATCCTCCGGCAAAAAACGATGGTAAATGATATGGATTCCCTCATCCTTAAAACAATAATAATAGGGATCTTCCTCATCCTCCGCAAACCGGAACATCCAGTCGAATTCCCCATTTTCGATCTTCTGACATTCCACATGGGACGAATGTTTACAGAACAGTTCCCGGATCTCCTGCATGGTACAGCCATGCCTGCCAACCAGTTCCACCAGTTCCCGGATAAATTCATCCGGCTTTTCATGCTCATGGACATATACACTTCCCTGTTCCGGAATATAAAAACAGAAACGCTCTTTTTTTGCCGTCACACCTACATCCCCGAGTTTCTCCTGCCAGGTTTCCGGCAGATGCTGCAGGCGATGAAGCATTTGTTCTTCTCTCTCCTGCACGTCAAAAAAGTGATTCAGAGAGGACAGGGGATAGTATAACCGGATGGCTTCTTTTCGAAATCCCAGTTTTGCCTGTTCCTCTTTGATCGTGTCCGTCAGACTTTTTTCCAGCCGCTCGTATCCCATCCTGTCCTCCTGTACCCATAACTGCATGATAAAATCTGCTTTACCGATCCTGCAGCAGAATCTGCCGTGTCTTGGGATCATCCGGCGGTAGATTGCAGTGCAGGACATGAAATTCTCCGGTCTGTGACCCTTCAATCACATTGATTGCCCCATTGTAGAGTCTTGTCTTTCCGGTTCCGATCTCATGATTCGTAAGCCCTGCCAGAAGCACATTGATTGCCGCTCCATGGGATACCGCAGCCACTGCCTGATGCCCCGTTGCCGCAAGAAGCTCTATCGCACGCTCCATGCGTTTCTGCACATCGGCAAACGGCTCCATTCCTTCGACATGGTCGCCTGCCGCAAGTGCAAAATACTCTTTTTTATCTTTTACCAGTTGTCCGGAAAACGGACCAAGATCCCGCTCAATCAGCTCCTGCATCGGCTCTACACCGTCTCTGCTTAACCCGATCTGTGCAGCAATCTCCTCCCCTGTGCAGTGTGCACGTTTCAGTGGGCTTGTATACACAGCTTCTATCCCCAGTCCCTGCAGCGTCTGCCCACAGCGTACTGCCTGTGCAATTCCTGCCGCATTCAGTTCTATATCTTCCCTTCCCTGAAAACGGTTGATATGATTCCAGTCCGTTTCTCCGTGCCTGATTAAATATATTTTCATTTTTTATGTTTACCAGCCTCAAAAAATTTCTTTGTCTCATATACAACCACACCATTTAAAGCAAACAGCGCAATCATATTCGGCAGTGCCATCAGACCATTGAAAATATCGGCAATTGTCCAGACAGCACTTACCGTCATATACGGTCCGATAAATACTGCCAGAATATAAATCCAGCGGAACACCATTACTTTTTTCATATTTCCACCGGTCAGATATTCCAGACATCTCTCACTGTAATAATCCCATCCAAGAATCGTTGTAAAGGCAAAAAATACCAGACACATCATCAGGACAAAAGAAGATACCACATGAGGGAACGGAAGTCCGTTCTGGAACGCATATGTAGTAACCTGAACGCCCTCGAGTCCATCCACCTGCCATGCTCCGGTCAGTACAATGGAAAGTCCGGTCAGTGTACAGATCACAATCGTGTCAATAAATGTACCTGTCATGCTGACAAGTCCCTGACGCACCGGCTCATGTGTCTGTGCTGCTGCCGCTGCGATCGGCGCACTACCAAGTCCTGCCTCGTTTGAGAAAATGCCCCTTGCAACACCGTTTTGCATGGCAACAAACATACTGCCTACCACACCACCGGTGACTGCACGCGGATGAAATGCGCCCTGCACAACCGTAACAACCGCTGCAGGGACTTTTGTAATATTACAGATAATTAAAATCAATGCAAATACAAAATATGCAACTGCCATAAACGGAACAACAATCTGGCTGACACTTGCTATACGCTTGATTCCGCCAATCAACACGGCACCCACGCAAAATGCAAGGATCAGGGAAGCGATTACAACCGTCCAGGAATAAGTTCCGATTCCCGGAATTGCCATGGTATGAACCTTATTCGGGTCAAAAAAGTTCTGGATGGCACTGGCTATACCGTTCACCTGGCTGAATGTTCCGATTCCGAACAGACCTACACAGACTCCAAAAAAGGCAAAAATCTTTGCAAGCCATTTCCATTTCGATCCCATTCCCTGTTCAATATAGTAGAACGGACCACCCAGACTGTGTCCGTCTTTGTCAACTACACGGTATTTAATGGCAAGTAATCCTTCGGAAAATTTTGTTGCCATTCCGAAAAATGCCGCCACAATCATCCAGAACAATGCCCCCGGACCGCCTGCGCATACCGCAGTTGCCACGCCGACAATGTTTCCCGTACCGATCGTTGCACTCAGTGCCGTACATAAAGCCGCAAAACTGGATATTTCTCCCTTGCCGCCCTCTTCATTTTTGATCATCCACTTGAGTGCCAGCGGAAGCCTGCGCATCTGCAGGACTCCCAGACGCACGGTCAGTAAGATACCACCGCAGAGGATCAATACCATAAGCGGGACTCCCCAGACGAAGTTGTCCACGGTCTTTAAAAATGCATTGATTGTTGTCCACATAATTTTTCTCCTTATTTTCCTTTTTCAAAAGGCTTTTCCTGCGTACAAATGTGCTTTGTACGCGCACATTAAAAATTATACGCAAAACAGGAAACAAGTGCAAGAAAAAAATCATTTTTGTCGGTGAAAACATAAAATTCTGTTGCTATTTTAAATCAAAAAAAATATACTATAAGAAAAACAGATCAGATTTAAGGGGGAATTTTCCATGAAAACATTCATCGGCACAGGTGTGGGACAGCCGGAAGCTGCCGTGCATCAGGCAGTACAGGGACTTACATCCCCAAGTGCAATTCTTTTTATGGCTTCTTATGAACATTTCAAAGAAACTGCCTCACGCTTAAAAGAACTTTTTCCGGATACTCCGTGTATCGGAACGATCGGAACCAGACTCGTAAACGGACAGGTGAATGATTCCGGTCTTGCGGTTCTTGGATTTTTTTCTGATGTGAAGATCCGCTGTGGTATCATCACCGAAGCCAGCCGTTGTCCGGTTGCGGGCACAACGCAGCTTCTGAAGCAGATTGCAGAGATTTCTCCCGGCACAGACGATACGGTATGCGTGGAATATTGTACCGGCTCCGAAGAAAAGCTGGTAACCACGTTTACATCCTGTCTGGAAACAAAGGGCATCCATCTGGCAGGAGGCACCGTTTTCGGTGTCCCGGACGGCAAACCTCCGGTCGTTGCATATAACGGAGAATTATATGAAGATGCCTGCGTCTATGCACTGATCAAAAATACAACCGGAAAAATACGTGTATACAAAGAAAACATCTATGAAAAAACATCGGCTCAGAGTCACTTTGCCACAAAAGTCGATGTGTCCCGTAAAGCACTCATCGAACTTGACGGCAGACCCGCCGCAGACGTATACAGCGCAGAACTTGGCATTCCCCGTGATAAAATCGTCGACAACGTACTGGTCAATCCTATGGGACGTGCGGTGGGCGATCAGGTTTTTATCTCTTCCATGAACGGAATGGATGCAAACGGCACACTGACCAACTACAAACGAATCAATAAAAACGACTGCATTTATTTCTTAAGCCTCGGTGACTACAAAGCAACGGAACAGCAGACACGCCAACAGATCCAGCAGGACGCATCCCATATTTCCCTGGTTTTATCCATTGACTGTATCTACCGGTACCTGCTCTACGAAAAAGAGGGATATTTTTCTACATATGCAAAAGACATGGCAGTTCTCGGACCACACCTTGGCATTGTCGGCGGTGGCGAACAGTATAATAACCAGCATGTAAACCAGACGATGGTCTGCGTGGTATTTGAATAGGAGGAACTTTTTATGTTTGGAAAAAAGAAAACCACAGGAGCCGCAACACCTGTTCCACAGGTTTCCAATAAAAAGAAAGTAGAAGATTATCTGACATCCATGTCTTTTCTCAGCCATTTTGTCATTGACAAAAAGGAATCTCTCGTAGAAGAAGAGATCAAGACCGTGCGCGAGATTGATAAAGTAAAAGACTCTTACACCGATGTCATTGAACACAATGCCTCGATCCGCGAAGCTGTTGATTCCCTGCAAAAAGAATTCGGGAAAATCGGAGAAATTTCCAGACAATTTACAGATGTAATCACCGGTGTGACCAGCGTATCCGATGATGCCATGCAGGATATCCGTGATCTGAAAGAAAGCTCTGCCAAAGTGGAAACGCAGTTCGCAGAGATTCATAAAATCTACGATGAATTTCAGGCCCGCTTTGATGAAATCCATGCAACCATGCAAAACATTGTCGGCATTGCAAACCAGACCAACCTGCTGGCATTAAATGCTTCCATCGAAGCGGCCCGTGCCGGTGAACACGGAAAAGGATTTGCCGTTGTTGCAGATGAAGTCACAAAACTTTCCATTGGCATCAAAGAACTGGTGGGTGATGTAAACAAAAGTATGGAAGGTTTGCAGACAAGCTCCGAAAATCTGACGCATTCTCTGCTGGATGTACAGGATGCACTGGATGCTTCCCGCACACAGATGGACACAACCGAAAATATCTTTTCCCATATCAATGATTCTGTGTCCGGCGTAGAAAATGTTCACCGCGGCATCAATGAGGTTGTGGAAAACTGCAGCGGACAGGTGGATCAGCTCCGGGAAGACATGGAAGCCCATGAAACCCGTTATGCCCAGGTTCAGTCCGATATTGACGGCTTAAAGAGCCTGATGACAGAAAAGGGATTTATCTATGAGGACATTTCCAATATGATGGAACAGGCTGATCCATTGATCGAAAATATCAAAACGGAATTAAACAAATAAATCTCATTATTCCCCATCTTCTGCCCAGAGCCGTGCGCACCGCACGGCTCTCTGCCATCCCCTGAGCAGCTTTTTGCGCTCCCCTGCGTCCATTACCGGTTCAAACCTTCGTCCCAGCTGCCAGTTTTCCCGGATTTCATCCCTATCTTTCCAGTAACCTGCCGCAAGTCCTGCCAGATATGCCGCTCCGAGTGCTGTTGTCTCAATACATTCCGGTCGAAGTACTGCCGCATCAATGATATCTGCCTGAAACTGTACAAGCATGTTATTTGCACTGGCTCCTCCGTCCACACGCAGACCATTCAGCGTCACGCCGGCATCCTCTTCCATGGCGTGAATGACATCTTTCGCCTGATAGGCAATAGACTCTAATGTCGCACGGATAAAATGTTCCTTTTTGCATCCCCGTGTCAGCCCGACAATCGTTCCGCGCGCATACGGATTCCAATACGGTGCCCCCATGCCGGCAAATGCAGGAACAATATAAACACCATTGGAATCCGGGACTCTCTTGGCATATTCCTCGGACTGTCCTGCGGTACGGATCATACGCATCCCGTCCCTCAGCCACTGGATGGCCGCCCCTGCCACAAAAACACTTCCCTCAAGTGCATATTCCACTTCCCCTGCAGTACCCGCAGCAATGGTCGTAAGCAGTCCATGTCTGGAAATGATTGGTTCCTTTCCGGTATGCATCAAAAGAAAACAACCGGTTCCATAGGTATTTTTTACATCTCCTTTTTCAAAACAGCACTGTCCGAACAATGCCGCCTGCTGGTCTCCTGCCACACCCATCACAGGAATTTTACCGCCAAAAATCTGCTCCTGTGTCTCTCCGAAGAAACCACTCGACGGCCGCACTTCCGGCAGCATTTCTTTGGGAATGCGAAACAGCTCTAATATCTCTTCCTCCCAGCAGCATCTGTGTATGTCAAACAACATGGTTCTTGCCGCATTCGTATAATCCGTGACATGCACCGCTCCCTTGGTCAGATTCCAGATCAGCCATGTATCCACCGTGCCAAACAAAAGTTCCCCTTTTTCTGCCGCCTCACGCGCGCCTTTCACATGATCAAGAATCCATGCGATCTTGCTTGCGGAAAAATAAGCATCCGGCACCAGACCTGTCCGCTTCTGCAGCATCGGTCCATATCCTTTTTCTTTCAGTTCATCAATCTGTTCTGCCGTGCGCCGGCACTGCCAGACGATCGCATTGTATACGGGTTCCCCGGTCTTTTTATCCCAGACGATTGTGGTTTCGCGCTGGTTTGTGATGCCAATGGCACGGATATTTTTGGATGATGCCCCGATATTCGCCATTGCCTCTATGGCAACCGACATCTGGGAGGACCAGATTTCCCTCGGATTCTGCTCTACCCAGCCCGGCTGCGGGTAAATCTGTGTAAATTCTTTCTGTGCCATCGTGACGATTTTTCCTGCATGATCAAACAGGATACAGCGGGAACTTGTCGTTCCCTGATCCAGTGCCATAATATATTCTTTCATAATCTGTAATCCCCCCATATGATTTTCCTATAGCTTTTCTTTTTCCTATTTTACTGCATATTCCCATTTATCACCAGTTCATTTTCTCGTCAATTGTGGTTTTAACAACATATTTTCCATTTGCTTTCTGATAAATTACTTCTTGCTTACAAAATAAAATCAAAGGAGTATCTTATTATGGAACATAAAATGTTTTGCTATCAGTGTCAGGAAACCGCAGGATGCAGCGGCTGTACCCAGATGGGTGTCTGCGGCAAAAAGCCGGAAGTAGCAGCTATGCAGGATCTGCTCGTCTATGTGAGCAAGGGATTATCCGCGGTCACAACCCAGCTGCGCAAAGAAGGAACAAAGGTTTCAGAAGAAACCAACCATTTGATCACCTGGAATCTGTTTACCACCATCACAAATGCCAACTTCGACAATGAGGCGATCATCGCACGGATTCATAACACTCTGTCCGTGCGCCGCACACTCATTTTACAGGTAAAAGATACCTCAGGTCTGCCGGAAGCTGCTTTCTGGGATATAAAAACAAAAGATGGCTCTGACGCATCGGATGATGTGCTCTTTGCCAAGGCAAAAGAGGCAGGGGTTCTCTCCACAAAAGACGAGGACATCCGCAGTCTGCGTGAACTGATCACTTACGGATTAAAAGGTTTGTCCGCTTACTCCAAGCACGCCAATGTACTGCTTTCGGATGATCCGGAAATTGATGCCTTCCTGCAGCGGGCACTCGCTGCAACACTGGATGATTCCCTCACAGCCGATGACCTGGTCGCACTCACACTGGAAACCGGAAACTATGGTGTCAGAGGCATGGCGATGCTCGATACTGCAAATACCGGTGCCTATGGCAATCCTGAAATTACCAGAGTGAATATCGGTGTGGGAAAAAATCCGGGAATTCTTGTCTCCGGTCATGATTTAAAAGATCTGGAAATGCTTCTGGAACAGACACAGGGAACCGGTGTAGATGTGTATACACACTCAGAAATGCTTCCTGCCCACTACTACCCGGCATTCAAAAAATATCCGAACTTTGTCGGAAATTACGGAAATGCATGGTGGAAACAAAAAGAAGAATTTGAACGTTTCCACGGGCCAATTCTGATGACGACCAACTGTATTGTTCCACCAAAGGACAGCTACAAAGACCGGCTGTACACCACCGGTGCTGCCGGCTATCCGGGATGCACACACATTGATGGCGAAATCGGTGCACAGAAGGATTTCTCGGCACTGATCGAACAGGCGAAACACTGTTCTGCTCCGGAAGAACTCGAGCACGGTGAAATCATTGGTGGCTTTGCCCACAATCAGGTACTTGCACTTGCCAGCCAGATTGTTGAGGCCGTCAACTCCGGCGCGATCAAAAAATTTGTCGTCATGGCAGGATGCGATGGACGGGCAAACTCCCGCAATTACTATACGGATTTTGCCAGAGCACTTCCAAAAGATGCGGTTATTTTGACTGCCGGCTGTGCCAAATACAAATATAATAAACTGAATCTCGGCGATATCAACGGAATACCGCGTGTCCTTGATGCCGGACAGTGTAACGATTCCTACTCTCTGGCTGTGATTGCCCTGAAACTGAAGGAAGTATTCGGTCTCGATGATATCAACGATCTGCCGATCGTCTACAACATTGCATGGTATGAGCAAAAAGCAGTGATTGTGCTGCTGGCACTGTTGGCACTGGGTGTAAAAAATATCCACCTGGGACCGACCCTTCCGGCATTCCTTTCCCCGAATGTGGCAAAGATCCTCACGGACACGTTTGGCATTGCCGGAATTGGTACCGTAGAAGATGATTTAAAACTGTTTTTTGGCAAATAATCCACAAAGTCTGTTTTTTGTCTGTTTTCCTTTGACAAACGGTATTTATGAGAGGTATGATTATTATACAATTTAACGATTTTGCATATTTGGCAGAAGGAGAACATTACATGAACGAAAAACAGTATTTACGAGCCAACAAGCGGGTATTTCTCGCTGTCACCATTATCTTTGCGTATATCACGCTGACCATGCTTGCTGCACTGGCGGCCAGCCACGGGGATCACTTTGTCCGGATTATGATCCAGTGTCTGGTTTCGGTCGGTGTGATTATCCTTTCCGCACTGGGCTATCTGACCCGAAAGAAAACGCACACCTGTGCCATCATCCTGACAACCGCCATGATGGTCGGTTATGCAGCTGTTGCTTTACTAAATACCACGGAAGGGACATGGGCTTACGCGCTTCCCCTCATTATTGCCGCCATGGTTTATCTGAATGAACGGCTTATGAAAATAATAAACAGCGTATTTCTGCTGGTAAATATCGTTCGTCTGATGCTCAGTTTTGCCCCACACGCATCTGCTGCACTGGCCAACAAGGTGCTGGCACTGTTTGTCCTGCTTCTTGTTGCATACGCTTCTATCAGTATTACACGGATGCTTGTGCTTTTCTTTGATGAAAACATGACGGAAATTACAGAAGCTGCGGATAAGCAGAAGAAAAACCACGATCAGATGCTTCTCGTTGCCGAAAATATTTCCCGGCATTTTGAAGAAGCAATGACTGTGCTTGACAGTTTGGAAAACAGTATTGAGGTCAGCCACAGTTCTATTCAGGAAATTGCAGACAGCACCGAAAGCACCGCTGAAGCCATCCAGAAACAGGCGGTTATGTGTTCCAATATTCAGGGCAACACCGATGCGGCAGAAGCCGGCATCCACCAGATGATTGAAGCCGCACATGAAACGGATGCTACTGTAAAATCCGGTGCACAGGTCGTCCTGGAATTAAAGGAACAGGCACAGAACGTGGAAGAAGCCAGCAATATCACGGTACAGGTCATCCAGAGCCTGACTTCAAAAGTCGAGGATGTCCAGAGCTTTGTCGGATCCATTATTGAAATTTCCAACCAGACAAATCTGCTTGCCTTAAATGCTTCCATTGAGGCTGCGCGTGCCGGGGAAGCCGGAAAAGGGTTTGCTGTGGTGGCCGATGAAATCCGCCAGCTTTCCGAACAGACAAAAAATGCCTCTGCCAACATTACAGAAATTATCGACAAATTAAACGATGACACAAAACGTGCCAACGAAAGTATCGAAAACTCAGTTGCTTCCGTAGAAAAGCAGAACGAACTGATTGAGAATACACGGGAGAAATTCGGCAATGTCGGTGAAACCGTTGAACGCCTGATGGAAGATATCCATACGGCAGAAGAAAATATCCAGAAAATCCTTGATGCCACGAATGTTATTTCCGATAATATTACCCACCTCTCCGCCACCGGTGAGGAAGTGGCTGCCTCTTCCACCGAAGGGCTGCGTATGGCAGATTCCACGGTGGACAATATGAAGGGCTGTAAAAAAGTTCTGGAGAATATTTACATGCTTGCAGAAGATATGAAAGATTCCGTAGAGCACAAAGAACTCGGATAACTCTGTCTGACAAAAAGCCGGACGCCGTTTACACAACGTCCGGCTTTTTAATGTTTACAGAAAATACAAAAGTGACAGGCAAACGGCCATGCCAAGGAATGCCATCCGGTACAACAGCACATTCGCACACCGGATATCTTCCGGTTTCACCGGACGCAGGGCATCCCCTATCGTCGGTTTCTTTACAGTCTTTCCAAAATAACTGGCATCCCCTGCCAGCTGGATGCCAAGGCTTCCCGCACAGGCACTCTCGGTCTGCGCAGAATTCGGGCTGGCATGTTTCCGGCTGTCCCTTCTCCAGATCTTCCATGCCCCGGTCCCGCTAAAACGCTTCCCCGGAAGGAAGCTTGCCACGATCATAAGCAGTGCCGCCACGCGGGATGGGATGAAATTTACCACATCATCCAGCTTTGCCGCAAATCTTCCAAAATACAGGTTCTTTTCATTCTTATATCCCACCATGGAATCCATGGTATTCACCGCCTTATAGGCAAATCCAAGCACCGGTCCGCCGACTGCCAGATAAATCATCGGCGCAATCACACCGTCGGATGCATTTTCCGCAACGGTCTCAATTGCTGCCTTTGCCACACCTGTTTCATCCAGTTGTTCCGTATCACGCCCAACGATCATGGACACTGCCTTTCGCGCTGCCGGCAGATTCTGCTTTTGCAGCTGCTCATATACCTTCATGCTTTCCACTTTCAGACACTTTGTAGCAAGAATCTGATAGGTCATAATGGCTTCCACGGCACAGCCAATCGCCGGATGCAGCCCGTATGCCCCCTCAAGGATAACGGCGGTTACACCGGTTGTCCATGCGATAACAATCACAACCATCGCAAACCCGCGCAGAAATTTTTTTGTGTCTGACAGTTCCTTTTTATTCAGTTTTTCCAGTGATGCGATCAGATTACCAATCAGACGGATCGAATGGGGCAGCCAGTGCGGATCGCCAAACAACAGATCCAGCACAAACCCAAGAAACATCGCAAAGAAATGATAACTCATACTTTTTCTTTTAACTCCATTTTATTCTCTTGTAAGGACAGGCGCAGATGATAGCCCTCGGCATTTTTTACCTGATACGAAAAATAATCACCGCCACAGTAGTGCGAAAGCAGCGCCATGATCGTACCCCCGTGAACCACAGCCGCCACCGGAAGCGGCTCCTGTATCATACAGTTGTCTTCCGTTTCCTTGCATTGTGGACACGCTCTGTATGCCAGCTGCTGCCGGATCTGTTCCATAACCAGCTCCATCCCATCCACACATCTTGCGATAAAAGCCTCCCGGCTCTCACCTCCCGGAAATGCCAGCGTTCCACCACTGTCAATCCATGCCTGATAGCGCGGATCTCCATTCAGCTGTGCATAATTCTTTCCTTCAAATTCTCCAAAATCCATTTCACGCCATGGATCAATTTCGATCTGTGGAATTTGCGGAAATAAAATTTCTGCGGTCTGCCGGCAGCGAAGCATGGGACTTACAAATACATATGGCATATCCCATGTCCTGCATACCTGTGCCCATTGGTCTTTTCTTTTCTCCAGCTGCTGTCTGCCGTCCTCCGAAAGCGGTTCATCCGTCTGTCTGCCAATATACCGGTGTTCTACATTTCCCAGCGTCATTCCATGCCGGATTAGATACAGTTCTATTTGATTCTCTGTCCAATTCCACATACAATCCGTTCCACCCTTTCTGCTTTTGCTGCAATTTCACAAAGCAGCCGTCCCAGCCGCTCACGATATTCCCGCTCGAACGAATCAAGCGGCACAATTCCGCTGCCTACTTCATCGCAGATAATTACTGTATCCGGATGTTTTTCCAGATAAGCCATACTTTCTGCTTCCGGGGATGGAGACTTCGGGGCACTTTCCTGCAATTTCTCTCGAAACCATTCTTCAAAATTGTCCCAGATCCGTGCTTCCGCGATGCCCCGCACCTGTGTTACATATACTTTTTTCCCCTGAGCAGTGCCGCCAATGTATAATTCCATACTTCAAACTCCAATTAGAATTGATATAAAAATATTCTATCATATTTTTCTCATATAGTGAAAATTTGTTTTTATTGCAACTATATATAGTTGCAGTTTGTTTGTTTTTGAGTATAATGTAATTAACAGGGGGGCATCATATGGGACAGAAAGAAAAATTAATTCAACGTCTAAAATCCAGACCAAAAGATTTTACATTTCAGGAAGCGGAAACCCTGCTCGGATATTTAGACTATAAACGCTCAAATAAAGGAAAAACCAGTGGTTCACGCGTTGTTTTCGAAAGCACAGAACACGCAAATATATTGTTACATAAACCACATCCAAATAACGAACTGAAAAATTATCAGATCAAACAGCTTATTACTTTTTTAGAACAGGAGGGATTATTATGAATAACACAATTCAGTATAAAGGCTATGTTGGAAGTATTGAATTTTCAGAAGAAGATAAAATTTTTTACGGAAAAGTTCTCGGAATCCGTTCGTTAATCTCCTATGAAGGTGAAAATGCTACTGAGCTGATCGATGATTTTCATCAGGCTGTAGATGATTATCTGGAATTATGTAAAAAATCCGGTCAAACACCGGAAACCGCTTTCAAGGGAAGTTTTAATGTACGGATTTCTCCTGAGCTGCACAAAAAAGTATTTGTTTATGCAATGGCACATCAAATTTCCATGAACCGATATATCGAAGAAACACTTGCCAAATCTCCAGCAGCTCTCGAAGAAGTCTGATCTACATGAAAAACATGGCGGTTACAGCAGACACGACACTGCTGCCGCCACCGCCATTGCGCCTTCACACAAGGTAAGAAAATAGCCCGCAGTATCTCCGGTGATTCCACCAAATTCCCTGTAACTGCGCCAACGATAGTAACCGAACACTGCAAATGCCGCCGCCACCGCCAGAATTCCCGCCAAAAGCGAAAGCCAGAGCATAAACAGTACACACAACAACGTCTGTGCATAAAGTGCCCCTTTTACCCCACGCTCATGTGCGGTACTCGCAAAATGATAGAGCATCCCATCCGTTTTTGCGGAACGGAAGGAGACCACGCTCAGGCCACTCAGACAGCGGGACAGGAAAAATCCACAGCAAAACACTTCCAGCGCACGATAATCCACAATCTGGGAAAGAGCCGCCACATAAATCAACCCGAATTCCGCCAACTTGATCACGGAAAAAGCTCCAATGTGGGAATCCTTTAAAATTTCCAGTTTTCGCTCCCTGGGCTGATACGAATGCAATGCATCCATGGTATCCATAAACCCATCCACATGGAAGCCCCCGGTGATAATAAGCGGGAGCGCAGCTGATATCAGAATAAATGCAAGCGTACTGATTCCCAATAACGCAGACAACCGAAACCATCCCCAGAGGATAGCACCGATCACTGCCCCGATCCACGGAAAAAAGCACATGCTGTAACGCATGTCTTCTTCTTTCCACACAAATTGTGGCATCGGAATTTTTGAATAGGTGGAAAACGCCACCGCGATTCCTCTAATGATGTGCATAACCTGCTTCCTTTCTCTCTTTTACCGGAACCGGAATCCCTACAACGACTTCGGTCACCGTATCCGCCAACGCCGCCACTCCCGTATTGATGCGTCCGAGTGCACGGATATATGCCTGCGTTGTCGCATCATAGGAAATGCCATCCTCAAACACGTTATTACTGACGATCACCAACTCGTCCACTTTTGTGGAAAGGTTTTTGATTCCCTGCAATATGAGTCCGACAACCACATCTTCCGAAACGATGTCCGCACCGGAAAACATCTCATTTGCAACCAGATTGGACATACATTCCAGCAGGGCACAGCGAGGACGTTCCGTAACATTTTGCCCTGCGCGATCCGGTGGTTCCATGGCTTGCTGTGCTCTTTTCGAAAAATCTACTTCCCCGATATCCCGCGGCTGTTCAATCGTAACAAATCCTTTTCCCGCGCGAAGTCTCCGGTGTCTTGCAACTTTTTTTTCGCCCTCCGCATCGTACACCTGCATGGTTGCGATATAATATTTATTCGTTTTTCCATCCAGCAGATGCTCTGCGTAAGCCGATTTTCCGCTGCCGCTTCCACCCAAAACCAAAGTGATCATTCTGTTTCCCCATACCGCTCGTACTGCGCAATTTCCATCGTATCAAATGTTGTCTGATCCTCGTAGAGTGCCAGTGCCAGATCCAGAAGGGAAAACAGCATCACGGCTCCTGTGCCTTCCCCAAGCCCCAGTCCTGCATCAATAACCGGATGAAGTTTCAGTTCCTCCGCGATCCATTTTGCCGCGGGTTCTTTGCTCAGATGGCTCGGCAGAACAAATTCCCGCACACCCGGCACGATCCGCTCCGCCACCAGTGCCGCGACCGATGAGATCAGCCCATCCAGAACGACCGGCACATGATACAGTGCTCCGCCGATGCATACACCTGCCATTCCCGCGATATCCAGACCACCGAATGCCGCCAGCATGGAAAGTGCATGCTTTGACCGGATCTCTTTTTCATATTTCTCCAGTGCCTGCGCAATGACCTGCTGCTTGCGCAACAGCCCCGCGTCGTTTAATCCGGCACCACGCCCGGTCACTTCTTCTGCTGTGCGTCCGGTCAGTGCCGCCACAAGCATGCTGCTCGTCGTCGTATTTCCGATTCCCATCTCTCCGGTACCGATCAGCTGATAGCCTTTGTCTTTGCACTCCCGGACCAGATCAATTCCCACAGACAATGCCTGCAACGCTTCTTCCTCTGTCATTGCAGGTTCCTGCAGAAAATCGCGCGTGCCCTGCATCACTTTGCAGTCGCGCACCCCCGGCAGCGTTTCTTTTGTGTTGATTCCAATATCGACCGGGATCACATCCACACCGGCGCGGCGCGCCATTTTGCCAACCGAGCTTGCCTGCTGCCCCATAAATCCTGCAACCACCGCGGTCACTTCCTGTCCGGACTGGCTGACTCCTTCTGCGACAACACCATTATCTGCGCACATGGTGAGGATCACTTTTTTTTCAATGGAAAGGCTGCTGCTTCCTGTGATTGCGCCGATCTGCGCAAACATTGTCTCAAACTGCCCCAGACCATCCAGCGGTTTGGCAATTTTGTCCCAGCTTGCTTTTACCTGCGCGTAGATCTGTGCGTCCGGTGGAATAATTTTAAGTTTCTCCATTTCTTTTCCTGTAATCAAATATTTTCTCCTGTTGCAATTGTAAATTGCGCAAATGCAATTCCCTGTTTCTTGCTTCTTTCAGCCATGAAATGTATGATAAGAAAAAGGAGGTGCTGATATGAATAAAACCAAAATTGATAATCAAACTATCGCTCACATTCTTCTTGATTTAAGACAAAAACATCATCTTTCCCAGGAACAGCTTGCTCAAACATTAGGCGTTACTCGTCAGGCCGTATCGCGATGGGAAATGGGAATCTCTGTTCCAAACATCCATACCCTGCTCTTAATCAGTGAGCAATTCCATGTTCCAATTGACACAATGCTCAAAAAACCAGATGCTTCAGCAGAAAACCAAAATAAAATCCAAAATTCTGCTAAAAGAACTCCCTTTATTTTTATGACCATAACCGGAATTTTCCTGTTGTGTGTGCTTCCATTTCTGGGTCAATGGGAACAATTCAAATATATGGATCTCTATGGTCGTGCATATGCCGATTCCTATCACTATATTTTCGAATACCCACTGTCCATTCTTCTGGTATTATCCATTGTCCTGATTTGTGTCGGGATCTATAACATTGTAAAAATCAAGAGGAAATCCGACTCTCCTGCAAAATAGAGTATACATACTCCATATCCAGATGCTCCCGCAATCCCTGTGCGAGCTTGTCATACTGCTGTTCCTTAAATGCATGATAATCACCGCCAGCCTCCGGTTTCCATGATACCCTTTTTTTGTCGGCCAATGCCTGTACTATGCGCACGGCAATGTCTCCATCGTCAAAAATGCCGTGCACATAACTGCCGTATACGCCGGGTGCTTCGCTGCCTTTTTCCATGCGCTGCACCCCGTCGGTTCTGCCATCTGCCAGCTGTACCAGTGGCGTCTGATGTTCCCCGGTGGAAACCGTTGTCTTTCCCATATGAATCTCATAGCCGGAAAATTCCAATCCGGAAAGTGTGGAAAAAATACCGGTTACATTCTCAAATTTTCCACGTGTCTGCGTACGCATTTTTTCCGGCATCAGGGTCGTGTCGGTGTCGATCAGTTCCATACCACGCAGCGGTTCGCATAGCGAATTCTCATCCGCTGCGTGCGATTGCCGCCGAGTCTCACGAGGGGGCAGTTCCATACCACGCAGGGGTAGTGCCCCGTCGCGCCTTATGCGCTCCACGGCAATTGTATCCGGCTCATGAGAAATTGCTTCGCAATGAGCCGGATAGAGCGGTTCGCGTAGCGAATTCTCATTCTCTACCCCATGTGGGTCCGAAATGGTACGCCCCAGCATCTGATAGCCACCGCAGATCCCCCAGACCGGGATATGTGCCGCCAGCTTTTTGACCGCGGCTTCCAGACCGTTCTGCCGCATCCAGCGCAGATCACCCACCGTATTTTTGCTGCCCGGCAGAAAGATCATATCCGGCTGTCCCAGTTCCTGCACCGAAGAAACATAGCGCACGGACACACCCTCCAGCCGTTCAAATACGTTAAAATCCGTAAAATTGGAGATCCGTGGAAAACGGATCACTGCCAGATCTATCACGCCTACATCGTGGTTGTCCAACTGGCCGCTCAGACTGTCCTCATCCTCAATGGACAGATGCATATATGGCACTACTCCGGCAACCTTCACACCGCCGCGTTCCTCCAGCATCTCCACTCCCGGATCAAGGATCGTCTTATCCCCGCGGAATTTATTAATAATCAGACCCTTCACACGGGCTTTTTCATCCTCTTCTAAAAGCATCAAAGTTCCCAAAAGCTGCGCAAACACACCGCCACGGTCGATATCCCCCACCAGAAGCACCGGTGCATCGACCAGTTTTGCCAGCCCCATATTGACAATATCATCCGATTTCAGATTGATCTCTGCCGGGCTTCCCGCCCCTTCCATCACAATAATGTCTGCCTGCTTTTCCAACTCCGAAAAAGCCTCGCAGATCGTCGGAACCAGCTTTTTCTTATACGCAAAATAATCCCGCGCCCGCATATTTCCGAGCACCTCACCCTTTACGATCACCTGTGATCCGACATCATTGGTCGGTTTCAACAGGATGGGATTCATAAGCACGGAAGGCTTCACACCCGCCGCTTCCGCCTGCATGACCTGCGCGCGCCCCATCTCCAGACCGTCTTCGGTGATGTAGGAGTTGAGCGCCATATTCTGTGATTTAAACGGTGCCACGCGATAGCCATCCTGCGCAAAAATACGGCAAAGTCCTGCAACGATCAGGCTTTTTCCGGCATTTGACATCGTGCCCTGCACCATGATTACTTTTGCCATGTTTGTTTCCTTCCTGCTAACCAGCAATCACAACCCTGCAATCCTTCTTGAAACATGCAATTCCATATTTGATAAAATTACGCATTCCGTCCTGCTTCAGCTTATCGACATATGATTTTTCTTCCATCTGTTTCAAAGCTTCGGCACATGCAGCATCCAGATCTCCATTCCCGGCATATTTCAGTTCTATCACAATTCCTGTTCTGTTGTTCGGCACCTCAACAAGAATATCGCTGTAGCCGGTTCCTGACTCTGCATTTGACTTTATAAGCCAGTTTGCTTTATATCCCAAAAGCCCAAGTAAAATGCCATGGTAAAAATTTTCTTTCTTTTCCTTTGCAACTGCTGTATCACGTATACTTATGGTATTCCAAAGATATTCTCCAAAGAGCTGCTCTATTTTTTCTGTATTTTTTTCTAAAAACGCATTGCAGAATTCTTCCAGTCTCTTACCGTCATTCGCGGACGTATCCCGGAACCATTCCCTGATTTTCTTGATAAAAAGATTTTTTATCTCTTTATTTGGAATTGCCAAACGTATCTTTCCATCCGCTGTACGCCCCTGTTTTGTCAGATATCCGGTCGTAAAAAGTACGCTCCACAGATTTCCAATGTTTTTATCAAGCTCATCATACGTAAGTTCCTGTGAAAGTTCCTTTTCAATACACTCTCCCACGATCAGACGCTCAATTTCATCCTTGGTCTGCACATCCGCCTTATCGATCAATCTGCGGACGATCGCATTCCCACTCGAATTAGACCAGTAATCCTGTGGTTCAACCGTTTGATCATAGTTAAGTTCATCCACATAATTTATGACATCCCATGGACAGTACACATCCGCATTTCCAAAGTGATAGCCATCATACCATTCCTTTGTTTCCGGAAAATGTGAAGCAAGACCATACGACGCAAGGAGTTTTTTTACCTCATCATCTGTGAATCCAAACTGTTCATCAAATCTGGAATCCATAATAGAAAGTACCTTAAAATTATTCAATCCTGTAAATATACTTTCCTTCGATACTCGCAGACATCCCGTCAGAAATGCAAACTGTAAATAATCATTCGTCTTTAATGCCTGACCAAAAAGACCTCTGATCAGAGAAACCATTTCACAATAATATCCATTCTGATATGCTTTATCCAGAGGAACATCATACTCATCTATGATAATTACTACCTTTTTCCCGTGATGCTTATATAAAAGCTGTGACAGTTTCCGGATGCTGTCTTCTATATTCTCATCCGTACCTGTAAGCATTTTAGCGAAATATGCCTTATCCTCGTCCGTAAGTGCATCACTTGTTTTGAGATAATAATGCCGGTCCATTTCATTGGCAAGAATCGTGCCGAGCATCCTCTTCGCATCCGCAAATGTCAGCCCCTCCACCCCTTTGAGCGTGAGAAATATCACTGGATACTTTCCCATGTACGCATCGCATAGTTCTTTATTCTTTGCAATATATAAGCCTTCAAACAGTGAAACATCTGCACCGATTTCAAAAAAACTTTTCAGCATGCTCATATTCAATGTCTTGCCAAAACGTCGCGGACGGGTGAACAGTGTTACTTCCCCCCAATTCATCAGAATCTGTTCTATAAGATTTGTCTTGTCAATATAATAAAATCCGTTCCTGCGTATTTTTTCAAAACTGTCAATTCCTACCGGTAATTTCAAAGTATTTACCATATGAACCTCCAACAAACAGATCATTTTGTCATATTTACATATAGTATAACTGATTGACCGGGTAATTACAATTTCCTTTCATTAAACGGTCACCGAAATACACTGTCATGATTTACGCTCCATTCGCTCCATTTCAAAAAACATTTTCTTGAAAAGATCCCCATGTTCCGTTAAGATGATATTGTAACGAAAAACAATATATCAGGGAGGTAGTTATGAACTATACAATTGAAGGGGCACCATTGCCTGTCGTAATCTGCAACTTAGAGGGTGGCGAAACCATGCTCACGGAGAAGGGCGCAATGTCGTGGATGTCCCCAAATATGAAAATGGAAACCACAACAGGCGGCGGAATCGGAAAAATGTTCGGTCGTGCTTTTTCCGGTGAAAGCATGTTTATCAACCGCTACACCGCACAGGGCGGCACCGGACTGATCGCATTTGCATCCAGCTTCCCCGGAGATATCCGTGCATTTGAAATTGCACCAGGGCAGGAGATTGTCGCCCAGAAAAGTGCATTTCTCGCATCGACCGCTGGTGTGGAAATGTCTGTTTTTTTCCAAAAACGCATTGCCGGCGGTCTCTTCGGTGGAGAAGGATTTATCATGCAGCGTCTGTCCGGAAACGGCACCGTCTTTCTCGAATTTGACGGACACATCAAAGAATATGAACTTGCACCGGGACAACAGATTGTCGTCGATACCGGATACCTCGCAGCAATGACAGCCGGATGTTCCATCAATATCCAGACTGTACCGGGTGTAAAAAATATGCTCTTTGGCGGGGAAGGGATCTTTAATACCGTTATCACCGGACCGGGACGTGTATGGCTGCAGAGCATGCCGGTTGCACAGCTCGCCGGAGCGATCAGCCCATTTATTCCAAATAAAAATTAATCATTTTCGAAAAAATCCCGGAGCCATTTCCCATGCTCCGGGATTTCATTTTATATCATTTTTCAAATTTTCCGAATCTCAAAACTGTTTTTTCCACGGGTTTTTACCTCATATAATACACTGTCTGCTTCCTTAAACAGTTTTTCATAAGGAACTTTCTCCGTCATATACACAGCACCAGGCTGATAGACAGCGGCACTGAACACCCGCCATATGTAAATGTCTGACACGTGCTTCTGACCAGTTTATCCAGCTGTGCCTGAACACCCTCCTGATCACGGTTTTGTATACAGAGTACAAACTCATCTCCGCCAAACCGCGCCATAAGGACATGTGTTCCAAACACCAGACGCATCGTATCCGCTAAAAGTTTTAACGCCTCATCTCCTCCGGCGTGTCCAAGCGTATCATTGACAGACTTAAAGTTATCAATATCCATGATTGCAAACAGAAACGGCAGTTCTTTCCTGTCGTAAATGCTCCCGGCACCGATCCCGGAACAAATAAAACATCCGGATAATCCCCACCCTGAATCTGTTTTGACACCTCATTGTCATAATCCGAATACGACTGGTACTTCACCTCAATACCAGGATGTTTCTTGTTAAACCCATCCAGGTACTGCTACATATCCTGCTGGGAGATATTGGATGCTACCGAAATCGTTCCCCTGATTTCGTTTTCTGCGCAGCATGTGCCACACTTCCAAAGTCTGCCGGAAACTGTAACAGCACAAGCAGCGTCAAAAGCACCGCCACCACACGCTTTTTCTTCCACTTTTTCATCTTTCTCATCCTTCTTTTGCAGCCTTACCGCGCTTCATATGCCCTGGATACACGCTTATACTCTGCCGGTTCCGTAATCTGTTCCACAACGATATCTCCGTCTTCCGCATCACGGTATCGATACAGATACACACCTTCCTGAATCTCATCCTCCTCTATGAGAGACACTGCCATATAGTGCTTCTCTTCAACGGTAAAAGTATCCATGATGGCAAACTCTTTTTCCGTCCCATCCGAAACCGGAATACGGATTACTTCATACTCTTCCATAATATCTCTCCTTTATCGTGGTACTTTCGTAAACAGTGCAAATGCATTTTCCCGTGTGGTCTGCTCGACTTCCTCCACAGAAACGCCTTTGATCTCCGCAATTTTTGCAATCACATACGGAATATTCCGTGAATCATTGCGCGTTCCCCGGTGTGGTTCCGGCGCCATATACGGGCAGTCGGTTTCGAGCACTATGCTCGAAAGAGGAATCGTTTCCACGGTCTTTACCAGCTTTTTGGCATTTTTAAAAGTCACAACACCGCCTACACCGATGAAATATCCCATCTTTACATATTCCTGTGCCATCTCCGGCGAATAGGAATAACAGTGGATCACGCCCTTTATGCCATCCTCATATGCCTTTTCCATGATCTGCATGGTATCTTCTGCTGCATCCCTGGAATGAATGATCACCGGAAGATCTGCCTGTTGTGCCAGTGCAAGCTGCCGTACAAACCAATACCTCTGCTTCGCCTGTATCTCCGGTTCCTTATCCCAGTAATAATCCAGTCCGATCTCTCCCACCGCAACTGTCTTTTGCAGCGTTGTCTGCTGTCTGAGCCATGCATACGTGTCCTCATTTAAATCATCCACGTCACTGGGATGTACGCCCACCGCAGCATAAAGAAAAGGGTATTCCTGCGCCAGCGAAAGTGTTGTCTTTGTCGTCGCAATGGAAGACCCTACATTAATCACCGGCGAAATGCCGCGCTGCGGTAATTCCGCAAGCAGCATCTCCCGGTCCGTATCAAATTTTGCATCATCGTAATGTGCATGTGTCTCAAAAATCATAAGAAGTGCCTTTCTATCAGATCAAGTTCCTCCATGATGATACAGTTTGGAAGTGTATCCGAAGCCACCATGCCCCGCACCTGGGCATAATCCATCCAGCGCACACTCTCTATTTCTTCGGTCTGCAGTTCAAATTCCTCTGCTTCCCGATCCAGCCAGAGCAGATAGACATTTGAAATCTGGTGATCATGAAATGGCTGTCTGTGAAATTCGCTGTCAACATCCTTATGCACCTGTCCGCAATAAATCAGATCCGACTCCTGCACTGTCACATTTAATTCTTCTTTCAACTCCCGAATTGCTGAAGGAATGTAATCATCCCCTGCCGGTATATGTCCGGCACTGGAAATATCATAGCATCCCGGAAATGAATCTTTCTGCATACATCTCTTCTGCAGCAAAAGCTGAATCCGTCCGTTCCTGTTGCGGGCAATCCAGACATGGGATGTGCGGTGCCGTACCCCTTCCCGGTGGGCCTCCGCGCGTTCTACGGTTTCACCGGTTGGTGCTCCGGTTTCATCTACAACATCAAGGATTTCCATAATTTATGCCTCCTATTTTTATGCCTCCGACCTTGTTTAACAGATCTCTGCACCGCTTGGCATTGATTTCTCCGGTGTCATCAGAGAAAGTGTGCCGTTTTCGTCCTCTGCACACAGCAACATGCCCTCGGACAATACTCCGGCAAGTTTTGCCGGCTTTAAGTTCACAAGAACCATAACCTTCTTGCCGACCATCTCTTCCGGTGTGTAATCTTTACGGATACCGGATACAATCTGCTTTACGGTGTTTCCGATTTTTACCTGAGAGCAAAGCAGCTTCTTTGACTTTGCAACTGCCTCACAGGAGAGAATCTCTCCCACCTGGAACTGCATCTTCGTAAAATCATCAAATGTGATCTCTTCCTTCGGATCCATATCAATCACTGCTTCATCTGCTGTCTCTCCGCCATTTAATGCTTTCTGCTCTTTTTCGTACTCTTCCTTCTGCTTTGCCTGAATGGCATCCACTTTTGGCTGGATCTCTTTTGCGTCAATTCTTGCAAAAAGGATCTCCGGAGCATCGGTTACTTTTGTTCCATCCGGATACAGACCAAACTGATTGAGCTCATCAAAATCACGCAATGATGTCGATAACTGTGCCACAATTTTTTCTGCAGTTTCCGGAAGGAACGGGTGCAGAAGACTTGCGCCGATCGTGATGGACTCGGTCAGATTGTAAAGAACCTCTGCCAGACGGTCTTTCTGTGCCTCGTCTTTTGCCAGTACCCACGGGGTTGTCTCATCAATATATTTATTGCAACGGCGGAACAGTGCAAATACTTCGGAAATTGCATCTGCCACACGAAGTTTTGCCATCTTCCCGGCAATACGGTCGCGGGTTTCTGTCACAACAGCTTTCAGATCCGCATCCACTTCACCGGTGACTCCTGTGGATGTGACCACACCGCCAAAATATTTATTGCTCATGGAAACGGTACGGTTTACCAGATTTCCAAGAATATTTGCCAGATCAGAGTTGAAACGCTCAATGACCAGATCCCAGGTAATCACGCCATCATTCTCAAACGGCATCTCATGCAATACAAAATAGCGGGTAGCATCTACGCCAAACAGATCTACCATGTCATCCGCATAGATTACATTTCCCTTGGATTTGCTCATCTTATCCCCGCCCTGAAGCAGCCACGGGTGTCCAAATACCTGCTTTGGCAGTGGCAGATCCAGTGCCATCAGAAAAATTGGCCAGTAAATGGTATGGAAACGGACAATATCTTTTCCGATCAGATGCAGATCAGCCGGCCACAGCTTCTTAAACTGATCTGTGGAACCATCCGGATCATATCCAATCTTTGTGATATAGTTTGTCAGTGCATCCAGCCAGACATATACGACATGTTTCGGATCAAAATCTACCGGAATTCCCCAGCTGAAACTGGTACGTGATACGCACAGATCCTGCAGTCCCGGAAGCAGGAAGTTATTCATCATCTCATTCTTACGGGAAACCGGCTGAATGAAGTCCGGATGGGTATTGATATAATCAATGAGCCGGTCTGCATATTTACTCATCTTAAAGAAATAAGCTTCTTCTTTGGCAGGCTGCACTTCCCGTCCACAGTCCGGACATTTGCCGTCTACAAGCTGGGATTCTGTCCAGAAAGACTCACAAGGTGTACAATACATTCCCTCATAAGATCCCTTATAAATATCACCCTGATCATAAAGCTTTTTAAAAATCTTCTTTACACATTTCTCATGATCCTCATCCGTGGTACGGACAAAGTTATCATAAGAAGAATTCACAAGATCCCAGATCCGCTTTACCTCACCGGAAACCTGATCTACAAATTCTTTCGGTGAAATATCTGCTGCCTCTGCTTTTTCCTGAATCTTTTGTCCGTGTTCATCAGTTCCGGTCTGAAAATAGACATCATAGCCTTCGGCTCTCTTATAACGCGCAATTGCATCCGCAAGAATAATCTCGTACGTGTTTCCGATATGCGGCTTACCTGAAGTATAGGCAATCGCGGTTGTCATATAAAACTTCCCTTTATTTTCTGCCATGTTTTTGGCCTCCTTATCTCACATTCGCTCTCCCCATTTTACCGAATTCCACGCCATTTGTAAAGTATCCCCCATTCGTCCGTTTTTCTGTTTATTCAAGAATATTTTCTTATATGCCAAGAATTTCTTGCTGACCTGTTTTTCCGTAGACTAATATGCTTTTATCCAGTTTTTTCCAGTACAAAACTGCCAAAGATAAATTGAGAAGGAGCACCAACATGAAAAATATACAAATCGGGGCAGCCTTAAAGACGATGCGAAAAAATCGTGGCTGGACGATCCATGACGTAGTTGTACAGCTGAATGACCTGTACAATATCGCAGTCGCCGAAAAAACCGTGTACGGATGGGAAAGCGATCAGGCCTATCCCCGCACGGAAACACTGCTGCTGCTCTGTGAACTGTATCAGAGTGACACATTCACCGGAAATCTCCTGCACATCCCTGCAGACAAATCCTTCCCGATCACTGCAGATGAACGGCATGTCATCGAAATGTATCGCCGGCATCCGGAACTACAAAGTGCTGTAAAACGCGTGCTTGATGTTCCCGTCAAAAAACCTTCTGCAAATTAAAGTCCTGATATCCTGTCCCCTGTAAAAACTATTTTCCAAAATTCATCCTGTCACAGAAGTTTCTATCTCATGCAGATATAAATCACATAAACCACATATAAAACCAGCATCACAATACCTTCTTTTCTGCTGATTTTTTCTTTTGTCCATGCAAATCCCCAGATCAACAGGCTCAAAACAATCAAAATCATAATATCTATGATGTTTTCCATCAAAAACGGCATCGGACTGATAACTCCCGCCAGACCAAGTACAAACAGAATATTAAAAATATTAGAGCCTATGGCATTTCCAAGTGCCATATCCACTTCATTTTTGCGAGCTGCAACAACAGATGTCACAAGTTCCGGAAGCGAGGTTCCAATTGAAACAATGGTCAGTCCTACCAGCGTCTGGCTCATTCCAATTTTTAATGCAATATTGCTGGCACTGTCTACAACGACATCCCCGCCAATCACAATACCAGCTACACCAACCACAAGGAACAACAGGCTTTTTGGCATCGACATTACTTTCTGTGCCTCTGCCGCTTCCGTTTCTTCGCTTTGCAGATGTCCGCCTTCTTTTCCTGCTTTCAGAGCCATACGAATCATGGTTCCGATAAATATTGCAAAAAATACCAGAAAGACTGCACTGTCAAAACGTCCCTGCTTCATTCCCACACCACCGAGTATCATAAGCAGCAACGCTGCAAACACGGAATATGGGAAATCACGTTTCAATGTAGCTTTCTGTACGGCAACCGGAGTCATTATGGCACAAAAACCGATGACCACCATCATATTAAAAATATTAGACCCGACCACATTACTGATTGCCAGCGTATTCTTATGCTGGATTGCTGCAACAACGGAAACCGCAGTCTCCGGAAGTGAAGTTCCCATGGCAACAATGGTCAGTCCAATAATGATAGCCGGAACATGAAACCGTTTTGCAATACTGGAACTTCCCTCCACAAAAACATCTGCCCCTTTGACCAGGAAGAAAAATCCTGCGATCAAAAAAACAATTGCCAGCGGCATGGAACATGTTGAAATAAATTCTGTCATATCTTTTCCCTCTTTCTGTAAAATAATGTGTTAAAAGGCAATAATGCCCAAGTGCTCCAATAGTATTTTCAAGCCAATAAGTATGAGGATTACCCCACCTGCAATCTCTGCTTTTCTTTTGTAGCGGGTGCCGAAAAAATTACCGACAACCACTCCGATGACCGATAATACAAATGTCGTGCATCCGATAATCAGACAGGCTTCCATGATGGATACATTTAAAAAGGCAAATGTAATACCGACTGCAAGTGCATCGATACTGGTTGCAACTGCAAGAAGCAGCATTTCTTTGTGATCCAGCGGCAGATCTTTTGCTCCAATTTCCTGCACGTCTTTGTCACGAACCGCTTCAATCACCATCTTGCCACCGATAAACAGCAACAGGAAAAAGGCGATCCAGTGATCGACCGAAGTAATGTATTTCTGAAAACGGATTCCCAGTGCCCAGCCGAGAAACGGCATCAGTGCCTGAAATCCTCCGAAATACAATCCAATCAGAAATGCGTGTTTTTTGTTGATTTTTTCCATGCCAAGACCCTTGCAGACGGATACCGCAAATGCATCCATCGAGAGTCCGACACCAATCAAAAATAACTCGATTACCATTCTTATGTTCTCCTTTTGTGAGGGGATTCATACCTTGCGCTTCTGTCCTTATATATCAAAAAGAGACCCAATGTACACCAGCGAAAACCGCGACTGCAGCCACGTTTTTCCGGTGCACATGAGTCTCATTCTTTAAGGCTTGCCAGGTCCAAATGACCGGTATGTTGACAAGTCACACAATGTGCGAACTACTCCCTCACATACTTTTGTCTATGAATTAGGTAAACTATAACAAACGGCCTTTGAGTTAGTCAATACGAACTTCTTATTTACTGATGACTTTTGCAAACTTCTTCTTACCACGCTTTACGACCTTTCCTTCTCCGGCAAACTCGTCGAGCATGTAACTGGTACTGATGTCTGTAACTTTCTCACCGTCCACAGAGACTCCACCCTGCTGTACGGCACGACGTGCATCGGAACGACTCTCACACAGAGAAGCCTTTACAAGAACTGCCATGATATCGAGCTTGTCATTGTACAGATCATCTGCAGTCACTTCAACCGTCGGCATATGTGCAGAAACCCCGCCGCCTGCAAACAGTGCATGGGATGCCTCTTTGGCTTTCTTTGCCTCTTCCTCACCGTGTACCAGTTTGGTCAGCTCATAAGCGAGAATCTCTTTTGCTTCATTCAGCTTGGCACCTTCCCATTTGTCCATCTCATCGATCTGCTCCAATGGCAGGAAGGTCAGCATGCGGATGCACTTTAACACATCGGAATCTGCCACATTTCTCCAGTACTGGAAGAAGTCAAACGGAGAAGTCTTGTTCGGATCAAGCCATACGGCACCGGACTGTGTTTTTCCCATCTTCTTTCCCTCAGAGTTTAAAAGCAGATTGATCGTCATGGCATAAGCATCTTTTCCAAGCTTCCGGCGGATCAGTTCCGTACCACCGAGCATGTTGCTCCACTGGTCATCTCCACCGAATTCCATGTTACATCCATATTTCTGGTACAGTGTGTAGAAATCGTAACTCTGCATAATCATGTAATTAAACTCCAGAAAGCTTAATCCTTTTTCCATACGCTGCTTGTAACATTCTGCTGTCAGCATGCGGTTTACGGAAAAATGTGCACCAACATCACGCAGTACATCAATGTAGTTTAAATCCATCAGCCAGTCGGCATTGTTTACCAGCATTGCCTTGCCTTCCCCGAAATCGATGAAACGGCTCATCTGCTTTTTAAAACAGTCTACGTTGTGCTGAATGGTTTCTGGTGTCATCATCTGACGCATATCGGTACGTCCGGATGGATCACCGATCATGGCTGTACCACCGCCGATCAGCGCGATTGGCTTGTTTCCTGCCATCTGCAGACGTTTCATCAGACACAGTGCCATAAAATGTCCCACATGCAGACTGTCAGCTGTCGGGTCAAAACCGATATAAAATACTGCTTTTCCATTGTTGATGAGTTCCTTGATTTCTTCCTCGTCGGTTACCTGTGCGATCAGACCGCGGGCAACCAGTTCGTCGTAAAGTGTCATTGGGTTTCCTCCTGTAATTTAACTTTTTTGATTTTTCTGGGGCTTTATGTCCCTTTGCTCCATATCTATAAAAATCCAAATAAAAATCCCCTCGTCCTAATTATAAGGACGAGGGGGATCTCTCGTGTTACCACCTTAATTCGCATGCTGTTCACACAGCCTGCCTCCGCGAGTGCAGCTACACTCCAGTGCGTCTAACGGGCACTACTCCGTTACAGCCTACTTGCCTGCGCGTTCGGTGTAAAGCTCAGGGATGTATTCCCTGCGGTAAGGGGGGACCCAGCCTGCTGGGGGGATTCCTTATCGCCCGGTTTATGTTTGTTCCATAAGCCGTGGCAGGGGGGACCCAGCTTGCTGGGGGGATTCCTTATCGCCCGGTTTATGGTTGTTCCATAAATCCATCTGTGCTTTCCGTGTGCCTCTCATCTACCGGCTGCTTTCTGTTCGTTCCACACATTGGTACTTGTTCCCATCTTCGCTTGTATTCTATAATTATATTATTATAGAAAGACAATCACAGTTTGTCAAACAATTTTTACTTGCCTTCTTTCGCTTCTGCCGGAACCCAGATTCCCTCTTTCCCCCATGGCTGGATCATAGACAAATACCGCTTCTGTCCATCCTTTAAAAATGTAATCTGTATACCGACCTGTGTTTTATCTGCAGATTCAGATTCTTTTTCCACGGAAACAAGCTTTTTATCCGACGATAAATTCAAAAGCTGCCGGGCTGCATCTGTCGGCTCAAGCAATGCACCAATTGGAACCATATTCTTATTCAGCACTTCACCCATACCGTTTATACAGTAGTCCATCTGTGTATCGCTGATTCCCTGCGCATATGCTGTATCAAACTCATCTGCAGATGCAATTCCATCCGTTTTAGCATCCGGACCGTCAGCAAACTGATTGATTTTTTCCTGTGTAATCTGAAATTGACCATTTTCCTGTGCATAATGGATATTCTCTATCCACACGCTCACATGCGGATCTGATGACTCCACATAATACAAAATCTCTGCAGTCTGTTCTTCCGTATTGATTTCATGCAGCCAGTAGCCATCCATTTCTTCTCCGGTTCCACCAAAGAAACTGCCAAAGGCTCCCCATGGCCATGGACTCGACCAGCCAAATGACGGTGTATCTCCATCCATCCACAAAATATGTATTTTCTCTAAATTCGACTGTACCTCTTTGGATGTCATCTGCACAATTTTTTCTGTATCCCGGTCGCAAAATGCCTGTGCCCATTCCCTGATATTCTGCTCTATTATCGCAGCTCCTGCATTTTCCTGCACTGGCTGCTGTGTACTATCCACTTTCTCGGTTGTATGCTCTGTTTTTGTCTCCGACGGTTTCTGGTTTGTCAGACAACTTACTGCCACAAGTGCAACCAAAACGGTTGCAATCGCAGCCACCCAGGTATGTGGTTTTTTAAAATTCAACACGTTCTTAATTCTCCTTCCTGCATCTGCCTCTCCAAACGCAACCGGGGCAAATGAATACGGATGCCGCTCCATCGCAAAAGCAAGTAAGGATGCGCTGTATCCTTTTTTAATCTGATTTCCAAACTGCGCAAGTACGGCCTCATCACAACTCATCTCCATGTCTCTTGTCATATAGAAAAAGGCAATCCATGCCAATGGATTCCACCAGTATACAGCCAAAAGTACGAATGCAATCAGCTTCCATAAAGAATCATGTCTGCGAATGTGCCAGCTCTCATGCGCAAGGATGTACTGCTGTTCCTCCTCTTTCATCCGAAACGGAATATAAATCTGCGGGCAGAAAATTCCCAGTACAAACGGTGATGGAATACAGTCACATTCCCAGATCTTTATGGTCCGCCGGACGTTTCCAGATGTTTCATTTACGGTTAAACGTACTGCTGTCCGTACCATACTGCGGCATTTGATATAGGAATACATTCCATATCCTAAAAATAAAAATATCCCGATCAGCCAGACAAAAAACAACACCGCACAAATTTTCTGTGAGGTCGTCATAGCTCCTGTCAAACCAGCTTCAGAAGCTGCATCCCCTGTCACACGTGAACCGGCAGATATCTGCGTCACATTCTGTACTGCCGTTTGCGCATGCACTCCAGATACTCCTGTGTAGTGTGCAATCTCACTCATTTGTGATCTGCTTTTTACCAGACGAAACAGATTAAACAAACTCCATCCTGATGCAATGGGCAAATCAAATAACATACGGATTCCAACAATTGCCCACAATGCATAGGAATATTTTTTGGGACATTTCCGCAAAAGCGCGCGCACTGCAAACACCGCGAGAATTACAACCGCCACCATGCCATTCCGCTGCAGAAATGCCAGAAAAATTACACTTGCCTTCTCCATTCTCTGCCCCTACCCTTCTTTATGCTCGTCGATCATTTTCTTGAGCAGCTTTGCTTCTTTTTTGGAAATTTTCTTTCCTCCAAGAAATGCTGTGATAAACCCTGGCAGTGATCCGTCAAATGTGCGATCCACAAAATACCGGGATTCCTCTGCCTGCACCTGTTCCTTTGGAATTAAAACAGAAACCGTTGCATCCTCATTGGCAATGTATCCTTTTTCACACATTTTCCGTACAACCGTATAAGTCGTGGATTTTTTCCAGCCAAGCTGTTCCTGACATAACTTTACAAGTTCCCCGGAGTTGACGGGGGCATGCTCCCATACGACACACATAAACCGGTAATCACTGTCACATAATTTTATATATTCCATCTTTTTCTCCTCCATAGGTTTATAGCTATCAACCTGTCTTCAGTTTATTCTTATAAACCTCAAATGTCAAGGTCTATTTTTATAAACTGCGAGAAATGTCAGAAAAATACGATGGAAAATGTTTGAACTCACCTTTTTAAAAAGTTATAATAAACGCAAAAGGCGATTGTGAAATCGCCCAAAATAAATAACTCAAAAGGAGGACATGTTATCGTGGAAAAAGTACGTTACATGATTTCCGATGCCGCCGCACTGGCCGGTGTGGAAACCCATGTGTTACGTTACTGGGAAGAAGAACTCGACCTGACCATCCCGCGAAACGAGATGGGACATCGATACTATACACGAGAAAACATACAGGAATTTCAAAAAATCAAAGAACTAAAAGAAAAAGGATATCAGCTAAAAGCAATCCGCATGATATTACATAATAAAAACCCCGAAGATGCCGGTGTTTCCGTGCCGGATTCTGCAGCACCTGGTCCATTGCCCGCATGTAACCGGGAACATCATCCCACAGCTGCAGCCAAACCGGATCGACAGAACGCAGATAAAACCAACCTGCCTGTAAATACCCTTTCCGCAGAAGAACGCATGGCACAATTTCGGGAGTTGATGAGTGACATTGTAGGGCACGCAATCGCACAGAATAACGAAGCTCTCACACTCGATATCAGCAAAGAAATCCGTGAAACCGTCCTGAAAGAAATGAACTATCTCATCCGGGAACAAAACGATATGACGGAGGAACGCTACCGCCAGTTAAGTGCAGAAATTCGTGGAAAATTGCAGAAAAAACATACCTTATTTTCCAAAAAGGAAAAGGTTCCCAAAATGAAAACATCAAAAAAAGAAAAGAACCGGAAAAATGTATTAAATCCGGTCTGATTGATTTCAGCATTGACCTGACATTAAACGGTTCCATATATAAAATAAAACAAGCCTGCGGAAGGATTGCCATAGAAAAGTTAATACAAAGAAACGCCAAAACCGACATTTGCCGGAATTGGCGTTTCTTATATTAGGGACTTATTTTACAGCTCCTTTAATCAATCATATCATTCTGGAATTTTGATAAATGCTCATACGGCAAAATCAGCCGCCCCCGAAAAAGACCACATCCATCATTCATAAGGCTATTATTCACTGCCGTAAACATATTTACATCTACCCCTGACAGATCAAGATCCTGTAACAATCTACAACGCTCATAAGCCTCGTCAAAATAAATACAGCCGCCTTGTAAAATCGCATCTCTCCGTCCTCTGGAAGTTTCCTGTTTTTTTTCATAAAATAAATGATTCGCTACTCCAATTTCTGCAATATCATCCATCTCTTTTGTTCTAAGCTGCATTTCCATATAACACCGGGCACTGTTGTCAAAAAACGTTATATGAAGCGAACGATATGAATTTGTACTTTCCCCATCAATATAATCCCTGTAATATGGGCGCACAGCATCATCCAATAGTAAAGAATTACTTCTTTTAACCCCACCTGTCGGCTCTGCCGTAAATCCACGTTCTTCCAAAAATTGTGGCAATACATTGGCAATCCGATATAAATACCTGATCTCTTCCTTCTTGCGATCCTGTTTTTGTTTCATATGACACCGTGGCATGGAAATCACAATACGGTACGCGATCAAATCGCGAAAACAGTTCAAACGCTCCTTGATTTCTGGCACAGACGGATATGATCCATTCTTTTCATAATAATCGTATATGTATTCCACAATATATCCATTAAACTTTCCCTCTGCGCGAATCAACGACTTAATTCGTCCCTTGAAAGTAAAAGATAAATATGGATATTCCTGTGCCATATATTTATAAAACTCACGAATCTTCTGCGATTGCGAAGTCAGGAAATCATTGTGTTCCAAAAGTTCCATAATCTGTATCAAAAAGTCACAATGCACTAAATCCACTTCATTATGTTTCTGTACCGCCGAAATACGTAAATCCGCTATGTATTTTTTTAAAATGCGAAGAACTGTATCCCCCGAATATAAGTAATCATTCAATGTAATCATATTTTCCCCATCCTAAAAAGTCGCGGTGCCGAGGCACCGCGATCCGCAAGATTATGTAATTGCAAGCTGATGTTTTACTTTACTCATATCAGATTCTAACACCGTCACGCGAATGGCAAGCAATTCTTTTTCATCATCTACTTTGCGTGCTTCCCTCAAATTACGCACTAAATCACAATGCCCTTCTGCAATCCGTCTGATATTTACATTTGTTTCATTTTCAATTACCAATTCCAAACCGGTAACCTTTTCATCCAGTACCGTAAACTTCTGATCCAATACCGTAAACTTCTGATCCAATACCGTTACCTTTTCATCCAGTACCGTAAACTTCTGATCTAGTTCCGTTACCTTTTCATCCAGCTCCGTTACCTTCTGTTCCACTCCGGCTACTCTCTGATCCAGTTCCGTCACCTTCTGTTCCAGCTTCGTTACTTTCTGTTCCACTCCGGCTACTCTCTGATCCAGTTCCGTCACCTTCTGTTCCAGCTTCGTTACTTTCTGTTCCACGCTGGCTACTCTCTGATCCAGTTCCGTTACCTTCTGTTCCAGCTTCGTTACTTTCTGTTCCACTCCGGCTACTCTCTGATCCAGTTCCGTTACTTTCTGTTCCACGCTGGCTACTCTCTGATCCAGTTCCGTTACTTTCTGTTCCACACTGGCTACTCTCTGTTTTATTTCAGACATTCCACTTTTGAGTTCCCTGACATCACTCTCCAGTAAATCAAGCCTTGTGTATACAGGTTCAAATTTCTGATCTAACAACTGTGATAAAATCACAATATCTTCCTGTGTCATCCTTCTTTCACCTCCGATCTTTTTATTTTTCTTTCTCCAAACTTTTCCGATAGCTATTATGTTAACATCATTTTTCTTATTTCGCAAGCAGATTATCTCTCATCATCATTTTTCTGTATGATTGGCTTTTTAACTGTAACATCTTAACGCTTTGAAATATTTAATTTGTAGAATATTTTCAAAAATCATAAACTTCAACATACGATGTATCAACATCCTTTTATGCAGAAACAGCAGGAAATCTATGATATCCATCATAAATTCCCTGCTGTTTTCTTCTTATTTCACATCTTCCCAGAATTCATTCCACTCACCGCCACCCATAGTGACAAAATATTTCAGCCAGACCTTCCACTGATCCATCTCTTCATCCGTCTCATGATCCTTAATCACCGAAAGCAGCCGATCCATCCGCACCATATAATCCGGATCTTTTACAAAATGCTTTTCATCATAATAGCGTTTTAATTTATGTATTGCTGCAATTGCGGCTTTTTCCGTAAATCGTTCCTGTTCGGGTGCACAGTTATATTCCGGCACAGAATGAATGTAGTTCACACACGCACGATACCACTTTGTCATAGCTGTTCTAACACCTCATCTCCATACCGGGCACGGATCTGCTGTTCCAACGAGACAAACACCCCAATATACTGATGCAGAATTTTTTCAACCAGTTGCTGTGCTGCTTCTTCATTATAAATATGTGTGGCATCATTTCGATCACACAACATTTCCAGCCATACATCTTCCTGTTCTGCCCGACCAAGCACCTGCAAATGTCTAACATACTGATCAAACTTTTTCATATAAAACAACCCCATCTTTCTCTATCTCGGATACCAATTCAGATGACATGTATTTATCATCCATATTGATAATATCCACTTTAAAAGCGACCACAGATCTTCATTTAAACTATCTGACAAACCTCCAAAATCTGCACATCCATAAATCGCCAGATCGATATCGCTTTTTGGCATATTAGTTCCACGCGCACGTGATCCAAATAATACTACTTTTTTTACCTGATATTTTTTTGAAATTTCCACTATCTGCCGATATACATTTTGTATGTTACGGTCCTGATTCTCTTTCATCACAATCATTATCCCTGTTTTCTGTTATTTCAGTAATCTTATTATACGCCAGATTCTATAAGGAATGCAACCAGCCTCTACTTCTCCTCCGTCACAACCGGCACTTCCCGCTGTTCCACAGATGTAGAAAACACAATCTGCGTCTTTGTACGCCCAAACTGCTGCAGTTCATTGATAAAATGATCCAGCTGTGCCGTGGTCTCAAACAATGTCTCAATCAGCATCGAATAATCCCCTGTCACACAATTGCACTCCACCACATTTGGAATTTTTTCAATGAACGGATAAAATACCGGCTTCTGCAGCGGCTCCACCTCCAGATTGATGAAAGCCTTAATATGGTAATTAAGATACAGTGGATTTACCCTTGCCGTGTAGCCGATGATCACACCCTCGTGTTCAAGTTTTTCAATTCTTGCAGACACCGACGGCGATGACAAAAATACCTGTGCGGCAATCTCCTTGAGCGGTGTGCGGGCATTTTTCTGCAGAATCTGTATGATTTTTTTATCTACTTTATCCAGTTTTTTCATGACACAAACCTCGATTTTTCCATAAATACGCAAAGAAGGACACCTGCTTAGACGCCTGTGTCCTTCTTTTCACAATCATTTTTAAATTATGAGGTCATTATAGCACAGGTATTTACATTTGCAATCCCCAATAACAGCTCATTTTTTATATCTCGCTCCTGTAAAATTGCCTTATTTTATTAGGTTTCCTCTATTTTTTCTTTATTTTATTTGGCAATGTTTCTTAATCTCTGGCTGTTTTTCCAAATATCGCTTAAAGTATTTACCTTTGATGTCAGGAGTGCTATTCTCGTCCCATTGAAAAAAGCGCGCAGAAAAGAAACAAACAGACAACTGATAACAGAAGAATATAAGGAGATCAAATTATGAAAGAATACATGCGTTTAGAATCAGATTCCATCGGAACCATGGAAGTACCCGAAGATGCTTATTACGGAGTACAGGCTTTACGGGCAAAAGAAAACTTCCCGATCACCGGCACCCGGTTACACCCCGTTTTCATTAAAAACCTTGCAAAAATAAAACGGGCAGCCGCCATTACCAACCGGAAAGCCGGAATGTTGAAACCGGAAATTGCCAACGCCATCGAATCGGCATGTAACGAAGTCGTCTGTGGCATGTTTGACAAAGAATTCATTGTCGACGGCATCCAAGGCGGTGCCGGAACAAGTGCCAACATGAACATGAACGAAGTCATTGCCAACCGCGCCATCGAAATGCTCTGTGGCAGAAAAGGAGACTACACCATTGTTCATCCAAACGACCACGTCAATATGGCACAGTCGACAAACGATGTCATTCCAACCGCCGGAAAATTAACGGTTCTCGATCTTCTCAAACCTTTAGACAAAAGCCTTTCCCTTTTAACCGATGCATTATATGACAAAGCTGCAGCGTTTGATCACATCGTAAAAATCGGACGTACACAGCTCGAAGACGCTGTGCCGATGCGTCTGGGTCAGACGTTCCATTCTTATGCCACCATGATTTCCCGTGACCGTGACCGTCTTACAAAAGTCCGCACGGAAATGTATCCCGTAAACATGGGCGCAACCGCTATCGGCACAGCAATCAATACGTCCCCGTTTTATCTGGATAATATTGTACCAACCCTTGGAAAAATCACCGGCTACCCGCTGACCCAGGCCGACGATCTGTTTGATGCCACCGAGAATCTGGACGGATTTGTACGCGTTTCCTCCTGCCTGAAAGCATGTGCGGTCAACTTATCCAAAATGTGTAATGACCTGCGTATCCTTGCAAGCGGGCCAAAAGCCGGGTTCGGTGAGATTACACTTCCGGCTATGCAGAATGGTTCTTCCATTATGCCCGGCAAAATCAACCCAGTCATCCCGGAAGTTGTCTCGCAGGTTGCGTTTCATATTATCGGTCACGACACGACCATCACTATGGCGGCAGAAGCCGGTCAGATGGAATTAAACGCTTTTGAACCGGTTGTTTTTTACAATCTTTTTGACTCCATTACCACACTGACACACGCAGTGGATACTCTGACCACCAACTGCATCCTCGGCATCACTGCAAATGAAAAACGCTGCCGCGAACTTCTCGATGCAAGCGTCGGTATCACCACCGCCCTGTGTCCGTACATCGGCTACAAAAAAGCTGCAAGTCTGGCAAAAGAATCCTTAAAAACAGATATTCCAGTTAAAACTCTTGTATTGAAATACGGTCTGTTAAAAGAAAACGAACTGGATTCTATTCTCGATCCTTATGCAATGACCGAAGCCAGAACCAGACAGACACAGGCAAAAGCCGTATAATAAGATTTATCTTTTGTGCAAACTATGCTATAGTAATGGCGTAAACCACTACACAAGGAGGTACTCATAATGGAAACAGTAACAGAAGTAGTTAAAAACATGGCCGGCGGAGATGGCGAAGTAACCATCAAACGCATCCTCGGAGAAAAAGAATTAAACGGAAAATGTGGTCTGTATGCACAGGTAACCATTCAGCCGGGATCTTCTCTTGGTTATCACGAACATAAAAATGAAAGCGAGACTTATTACATTCTTTCCGGTACCGCAGAATATAACGATAACGGAACCACACGCACTGTAAAAGCCGGAGATGTAACCTATACACCAGACGGATGCGGACACGCTTTAAAACCGATTGGCAATGAGCCGGTTGTATTTATGGCTCTGATCATCTTTGATTAATTTATTTTAGAAACATGCAAAAGGACCGGCTATCCCAAAAGGCAGCCGGTCTTAAAGCTGGCAGAACTCTTTCCCATATCTGAGGCGGGGCCAAACGTGGAAGATGGATGAATTAAATAAATGCAATCATATACAGCGGCAATGTAATGATACCATCTTCGCCCACACCGATATTTCCATCTGCAAATTTATACCCATAAGAAATATCTTTATGATTCTTCATAAGTGACTTTAAGGAATTTGCCCTCGTATTTCCGCCTTTTACTTCAATCGGAACTACCATTCCATCTTTTTGGATCACTACATCTATTTCTCTTTTCGTTGTCTCATTTTTATAAAAATATAACTGATATCCCTTTTTATACAGAGCATCTGTTATTGCATATTCATAGATACCGCCTTTGGAATTTCCCTCTAAAGTGTTTTCTACAATATGCTGTTTTAATGAAAAGTCCTTCATCGCCATCAACAATGATAAATCAGTTGTATAAGCCCGGAAAAAATCATCTCTTGCATAATCATCCAGATCAAATCTGACATCCGTCACAAGTTTACTTAAATGTACCATATCTGCACGAAGCAACCACTCAATACTTGAAAAATACTTTTGTGCTCTGCCTCCATGCTCAACTTCTTTATATTGAAATTTGTGGTTTTCTTTATCAAGCAGCTGCTTTGCAAGTGAAAGATAACATTTCTCTGCTTTTACCTTTTCTTCCGCAGTTGCATAATGTGCTATATCATACTGATATCCCAATAAGAGGCTCCTCTGTATCTTATCAACCTCTCTGAAATCCTTTGTATCTACATATTTCTGTACAGCTTCCGGCATACCACCTATTGCTATATACTGTCTGTAATAATTCATCATTTGGGAATGAATCGCCTCAGGTATCACGGTCTTTGATTCCAGATATCCGCAGAGGTTTCCGATCATGTCTTCAGAAATCCCCATTCCCCAGAGAAACTCTTCAAAATCAATCCCATACATTCTCAGATAATCAACATAACCGACCGGATAAGACGATGCACGTTTATAATCGATTCCAAGAAGCGATCCCGACACAATAACATCATATCTGTTATCGATTGCCCAGAATTTAAGGGATGTGATTGCTTCCTGGCACTCTTGAATCTCATCGAGAAAAATCAAAGTTTTCCCTGGCAGAATTTTCTTTTCAGGAAAGCGGAAACGCATAGCCATAACCATATTATCTACCGTAAGATCACCGGAAAAAATGTCAACGGCAGAAACCATCTGCTTAAAGTTGATTTCAAGCAGTTCCTCATAATTGTCTTCTGCAAACCGTTCAATAATATATGTTTTTCCTGTTTGCCTGGCTCCCTGTACAACAAGGCATTTTTTATTTTTTGTGTTAACCCAGTTTTTTATTGAAGCAATTGCTTTTCTTTTTAACATAATACCCCCATCAACAAAATTTCTTTCTACCAGTGCGTATTATCAACATTTTGGAAAGTAAAAATGTATTTGATGTCAACATTTTGCATTATTGTATCATTGCTATAGTTCTTAATCAAGTATAATATGCCATAATTTTATTCTTTCCCATAATAAACCAACTTAACATTATTAGATATTGTCACTATGCCATTACATAAAAAAAAGACCAACGATCCATCTTCTGAATCGTTGGTCAAATGTTGTGTCAAACTTGTGTCAACGCTACGTTTCCAAACGCTGAAACCCTTGGTATTACTAGACCTATTCGCAAACGTATGGCATCATAGCCAGATGACGTGCTCTCTTGATAGCAACTGTAAGAGCTCTCTGATGCTTTGCACAGTTTCCTGTGATACGACGAGGAAGGATCTTTCCTCTCTCAGAGATGTATCTCTTTAACTTGTTGATATCTTTATAATCGATGACATTATCTTTGCCACAGAATACACATACTTTTTTTCTTCTACGCATTGGTCTTCTCTTCATGGAAGATCCTTCAGCTGTTTTATTGAAAGCCATGTTCTTTAACCTCCTATATGATGTTATGCTCTATGGAACATTTAGTTGAATGGTAATTCTTCATCAATTCCATCCGGAATATTCATGAAGCCATCTCCGGCAGCTCCGCTTGGTGATGGAGCAGAAGGTGCACCGCCGAAATCAGCATTTCCACCAGCTGCATTTTTGCTTTCCGCAAATTCTACGTTCTCTGCCACAACATCTGTGGTGTAAACGCGCTGTCCATCCTTGTTTGTATAACTGCCTGTCTGGATATGACCCTCGAGAACGAACTTGGTTCCCTTGCGGCCAAATCTCTCCAAAAACTCTGCTGTCTTGCTAAATGCAACACAACTAATGAAATCCGCTGTCTGATCCTCATTGTTCCGGCGGAACCGACGGTCAACTGCCAGTGTAAATCTTGCAATCGCACTGGAACTCTCCCCCTGAGAGTAACGAACTTCTGCGTCTCTGGTTAATCTACCCATAAGAATGACTTTATTCATACAATCTCCTACTTTCTTATACTACTGCTCGTCTTTTCTAACGCATAAGAAACGAAGAACGTTGTCCATGATACGGACATCCTGCTCAAGCTTAGCCGGAGCATCCGATGCTGCGTCGAACTGGATGAAGTAGTAGAATGCTTCGCTCATCTTCTGAACGTCGTAAGCTAACTTCTTCTTACCCCATTCTTCAACTTCTGTAACAGTACCGCCTGCACGAGTGATATACTCTTTTGCTTTCTCAACGGTTGCTGTTCTCGCATCATCTTCGATCTTTGCACTGACAACGAGTGCTAATTCATACTTGTTCATGCGAAATGTTACCTCCTTTTGGTCTCTGGCTCACAGAACATAGCCTGTGAACAAGGAAAAAATAGTTATCACGAGGATATACTATACCATGTTTTATGCGGATTTTCAAGCCTTTTCTTTAACTTTATTTGAGTTTTTCCCAAGATTATGTTATAGTGGGTTCTGAACGGTATTCATACAGAAACTGTATCGACTGCGGTATATTTATGATGTATCGCCCCAAATGAATATGTGAGTCACCTTTACACAGGATTTCGACGGACACCTGTTACACAGGATCCGATCCATTTAATTACCAGAAGGAAGGTGGTAGCATGAAAACAGGAATCATAGGCGCAGGGCGCGTAGGCTGCTCCCTTGGAAAATATTTCCGGAGTAAAAACGCAGACCTTGTGGGATATTATGATACCAATGCCGCGGCCGCAAAAGAAGCCGCCGCGTTTACACAGACTGCCGGTTTCGATCAGGTGCAGCAACTGGTGCGTGAATCAGACATCCTCTTCATCACGACACCCGATTCGTTCCTTGTCCCCGTATGGGAGGAAATCAAAGGCATGTCACACAGGAATCAGATTATATGTCATTGTAGTGGCGCACTTTCATCCGATTCATTTTCCGGAACCAAAGAAGCAGGAGTATCCTGCTGCTCGGTTCATCCCATGTTACCGTTCAGTAACAAATTTTCATCATACCAGCAATTAGAACATGCATTTTTTACCGTGGAAGGCCACCCACATGCCGTACAGGTCATCACCGACTTACTCACTTCCTATGGAAATGAAGTCTGCCGGATTGATGCCGCAGCCAAGCCAGAATATCATGCAGCTGCCAGCATCTTAAGCAATCAGGTGATCGCGGTACTTGATACGGGGTACCGGCTTCTCGAAGACTGCGGATTTTCCCGCGAAAAAGCCGTTGCGGCAACTGCTGCACTGGTCCGTCAGAACATCGAAAATGTGCTCTCGCAGGGCTGTGTCCATGCACTGACCGGTCCGATCGAGCGTGGGGATGTCGCAACCGTGGAAAAGCACTTACACTGTTTAAACACAGAAGATGCCGCTTTGTACCGCATGCTCGGCACACGGCTTCTGGCAATCGCAGAAGGAAAAAATCCAGCACAGAATTATGAAAACATGAGACATGTTTTACTTGCTGATAAACAGGAAAAAGAAAATGGAGGATCTCATAAATGAAAAATACGGTTGTAACTTTTCAGGAAGCAAAAGACAAGGGTGAAAAGCTTTCCATGCTGACCGCCTACGATTATTCTACTGCCAGACTTATTGATGAGGCAGGCGTCAATGCCATTCTCGTCGGCGATTCCCTCGGAATGGTCGTTTTAGGATACGAAGACACGCTCTCCGTCACCATGGAGGACATGATCCATCACAGCGCAGCGGTTGCCCGCGGCATCAAAGATACACTGCTCATCACCGACATGCCTTTTATGTCTTACCAGACTTCCGTCTATGACGCTGTTGTCAATGCCGGACGCCTGATGAAAGAAGGCCGTGCACAGGCAGTCAAGCTGGAAGGCGGAAAAGAAGTCTGCCCTCAGATCAAAGCCATCGTAGACGCTTCCATCCCTGTTTGTGCCCATCTCGGTCTGACCCCGCAGTCTGTCAATGCCTTTGGCGGATTTAAGGTACAGGGAAAAGGCGAAGCTGCCGCACAGAAACTGCTTGATGATGCGCGTGCCGTTGAGGAAGCCGGAGCTTTTGCTGTTGTCTTAGAATGTGTGCCGCAGGCCCTTGCCACAAAGATTACCGAGAGCATTCATATCCCGACCATCGGAATCGGTGCCGGTGCCGGATGCGACGGACAGGTACTTGTCTATCAGGATATGCTTGCCATGTATTCCAACATGAAACCGAAATTTGTCAAGCAGTTTGCACAGGTCGGTGAACAGATGCGCGAGGCATTCCGCACTTATAAAGAAGAAGTTGCTGCCGGAACGTTCCCCGGCCCGGAACATACCTTCAAGATGGATGAAACCGTCCTGGATAAATTATATTAAGACATTCCTACGGAATCATTCGCATTGTTTTGTCAAATAACAATAAAACCAAATTACAATGAAAATCAGGAGATTATAAAATGGAAATATATGGAGAAATCAGTAAAGTAAGAGCTGCCGTAAAGGCATGGAAAAAAGAAGGATTAACCGTCGGATTCGTACCGACCATGGGCTATCTGCATGAAGGACACAAAAGCCTGATTGATGCAGCCAGAAAGGAAAATGACCGTGTCGTTGTCAGTATTTTTGTAAACCCGATGCAGTTCGGACCAACCGAAGATCTGGAGAGTTATCCGCGCGACCTCAAAAAAGATGCTGCATTGTGCGAAGCTGCAGGTGTAGATATCATCTTTCATCCGGAACCGGAGGAAATGTATGCCGACGGCTTCTGTTCCTATGTGGATATGAATGGTCTTACCACCGAACTCTGTGGAAAAAGCCGTCCGATTCACTTCCGCGGCGTGCAGACCGTTGTATTGAAACTCTTCCACATTGTAACTCCGGACCGCGCATACTTTGGTCAGAAAGATGCCCAGCAGCTTGCCGTCATCCGTCGCATGGTCAAAGACTTAAATGTGGATACCCGGATCATCGGCTGCCCGATCATCCGTGAAGCAGACGGACTGGCAAAGAGCTCCAGAAACACTTATTTAAACGCCGAAGAACGTCAGGCGGCACTTGTGTTAAGCCGCAGCTTAAAAGCCGGAAAAGCCCTTGTGGATGCCGGAGAAACACGCGCTTGTGTCATCAAGTCTGCAATCACAGCAGAGATTGAAAAAGAGCCGCTTGCCAAGATTGATTACGTGGATGTCGTTGACTTTGACACCATTACTCCGGTCGAAAAACTCGAAGGTTCCATTCTTGTAGCCATTGCCGTATACATTGGCAAAACCAGACTGATCGATAACTTTATCGTGGAAAAATAGGAGATTACTCATGCAGTACAATATGTTAAAAGGAAAAATTCACCGGGCTGTGGTAAAACAGGCGGATCTCAACTATGTCGGCAGTATCACGGTCGATACCGATCTCTTAGAAGCTGCCGGAATTTTAGAATATGAACTGGTACAGATCGTCGATGTGGAAAACGGCAACCGCTTCGAAACTTATACTATCGCAGGGGAAGCCGGTTCCGGCATGATCTGTTTAAACGGTGCCGCTGCCCGTCAGGTCGCTGTGGGCGATCATGTCATTCTCATGTGCTATGCACAGATGACACCGGAAGAAGCAAAAGAACATCACCCGAAAGTTGTTTTTGTCGATGCGGATAATCACATTGCACGGGTCACCAACTATGAAAAACACGGAAAACTGACGGATGATTTTATCGGTGCATAACAAAAAGGGGGCTGTAAAAAAACTCCCCTGACAGAAAAATCGCCCAGACCGTGAGGTCTGAGCGATTTTTTGGTATAATTAATTATGCTACTAAATAACAATACCAATGGTAATTATACTATGCGTCAGCTGAAATTACCATTAGAAATCGAAAAATTGATCGATATTTCCGATCCGGTATACACTTTTTGTGAGGTTATGGATCACATTGACCTATCCAGATATTTTGTAGAGAAAGGCTATAAAACAGGTCGCCCAAGATGTGATGCTCAAAAACTCCTTAAAGTAATACTTTTTGCCTTTATGGAAAATGGCATCTGCTCCTTACGAGAAATAGAAAAGCTCTGCCGTAATGACATTCGTTACATGTATCTTCTTGATGGCATGAAAACGCCTTCTTTTGCTACATTTG
>NZ_CVRR01000007.1 GCF_001406815.1 Roseburia faecis
AAGTCTTGAAAATACTGACTTTTAGCCTCTTTAATACAGAAAAATCCCCGGCAAAAAGCCGAGGACTTTGTCTACAGTCTGACGTGGAAACCATCATGGTTTCCACGTTTTTTAATGAAATCGTTCACTGCCTGACACTATTTTTGTTTCTTTGGAAATTTAGAATAAGATTTGTTCTGTTTCATGCCGCCCCTGCACTCTGCAAGTTCGCTGATAGTGACGAGCTGATATCCGCGTCTGGTAAGTTCCGGAATGATGGTCCGGGAGGCAGTGGCGGTCGCTTGATACAGATCGTGCATCAGTATGATATCTCCATCCTTTACATGGTTCAATACGGCTTTCTGGGTACTTGCGGAATCCCGCGTTTTCCAGTCTAAGGTATCGATGGACCAGAGGATGGAAGGCATTCCCACCCATGATTTGATGTTGGAACTGGTGGCACCTCCCGGTGGGCGCATTACAATCGGATTTATACCGGTTATTTTTTTGACGGCACGATTGGTTTTGGAAACCTGTTTTTGAACTTCCTTTTTCCCAACCCGGGTCAGAATTTTGTGATCATAAGTGTGATTGCCAATCTGACACCCGTTGTCATAAGCCTTCTGTACGGTTTTGGAGTAAGTCGATACGCGGCTGCCCACCACAAAAAATGTGGCAACGGAATCATTTTTCTTCAGGGTTTTTAAAATAGTTGGGGTATAAACCGATGGTCCGTCGTCGTAAGTGAGGGCAACCATCTTTTTGTTTTTATCGATTTTCCGTGTCAGAACCCCTTTTTTATTAAAGTAACATAAGTAATGGGAAATATTCTTTTTCCCGGTACAGGCTTTTGCGTCTTTTCCAAAATAATAGGTCTTTTTTTTGATTGTTTTCCAGCGGTTTTTCAGTTTTTTCCCATTCTGGTAAAAATACATGTGCCCGTTTTTGCCACGGATAAGCCCCTGCGGAATGGGTTTTGGTTTTTGGGGAAAAACTGTTTCCTGAGGGTTGTCAGGAAGCCCGGAAGGAACTTCTGTCGGGGCTTCGGAAGAAATTTCTGTGGGGACACTGGTGGAAGGTTCGGTATCCAGTACCGATGCCCCAATGGAAAAATGTCCGGAACAGGTTGTCAGTATCAGTGTAAACAGCAGTATTCCTGAAAATAAATACGGCAGGCATTTTCTTTTTTTCATACAAAATCTCCTTATCTTTTGTGGCATGTATTTACTGTTATCATACACACTTTACAGGTAAAAAGAAAGCAGAGAACAAATGTTCTAATCAAGATAGACAAAGTCAGATCTTTGTAGTAAAATTAGCATATATGTGCAGACTATAAAGATATGGATTTTTTTCATGGAATAAAGCAGATTTTACGATAAAACTGAGAAGGGAGAGGGCATTATGGAGTTCAAATTACATGCCCCATATGAGCCAACCGGTGACCAGCCGCAGGCAATTGAAAAATTAGTCAAAGGATTCAAAGAAGGCAACCAGTTTGAAACGCTGCTGGGTGTGACCGGTTCGGGAAAGACCTTTACGATGGCAAATGTTATTCAGGCACTGAATAAGCCGACGCTGATTATTTCCCACAACAAGACACTGGTGGGGCAGCTGTACGGAGAAATGAAAGAATTTTTCCCGGAGAATGCCGTCGAGTATTTTGTCTCCTAGTATCTTGATATTGATTTATGCACTATATATTGATTGGATAATGCGGAATAACACTATATAAAGTAAAATAAACGATAGGTTAAAGGCAAATGGACATGATGGATTGGTTATAACGGTGAACAAAATTCGTCGAAGAAAGTAGTAGAATTGATACATGAAAAATATTGATTGAGAAACAGGTGTAAAGCAGTTATAATTAAAGTAGGAAAATAATGATTTGCATAAAATGATAAGGAAAGGCGGTGTATCATATGACTATGTTACAGGAGCAGGCTGTTCAGATGATTCAGGATATGTCCGATGATAATGTAGGCTTTCTGATTGAAGTGATTCAGCGATTAATACCAAAGAAAACATATACCAGTGTTATTTATCCGTCTCAGAAACCAGATGAAAAAATGCAGGCGTTTAAAGAACTGGTAGCTACCAGAAGTGAAGCAAAAAAATATTTGCCGGATGACTTTGATCCGGATGCAGAGCTGGAAGCAGCAAGAAGGGAAAAATATGGTAGTATTGATTGATACGAATGTAATTATTGATTTTCTTGTTGCAAGAGAACCGTTTTACGATTCTGCGTTGCATGTGATGGAGAAATGTGCATCTGGAGAAGCAGAGGGATATATAGCATTTCACTCTTTGCCTAATCTGTGGTACATTCTCAGAAAAGTCCCAGCAGAGACAAGAAGATCATGGTTAGAAAAGGTCTGCAAGATTCTAAAAGTAGCGTCTGCATCTCAGGAAGCAGTCATGAAAGCTATTAAGATGGATAACTTCAAAGATTTTGAAGATTGTTTGCAGGACAGATGTGCCGAGGAGGTTTCGGCAAATTATATAATTACTCGAAATACCGCAGATTTTGAGGCTTCTGTAGTGTCAGCTATAGAACCTGATGAATGGCTAAAGAAATTAAATTGAAAGAAAAATCCCTCGGAACATTTCTGAGGGATTTTATAAATGTAAGATGTTTAATAAGCACCATTACCATAATTCTTTTCTTTATAATTTTGATATTTTGAAGAAGATAGTATTTGATGTTTTTTCGTTTCTAATGACCAAGATTTTGTTGAATCAACATAATCTTGTAGTTCTGTTATTATTTGATAATAGTCTCTATAATGTGTTCGGTGTGATATAAGTAAATCTAAAATACATTGATGGAATTTATCATATATACAAAAGTATTTTTCGATTTTAACAAAATCTAAGTTAGCCATTAGGGCAGTTGTATCGTGATTTACTTTTGTACATTCATTATTTAAGCAATAGACCCATTGCCCATGTGCAACTTTGTTTCTTATTTGGCTGGGGTCAATAATATATTCTTGTAGAAGTCTGTGTAATGTTTGTTTTTTATTTGCAACTTCTCCCAAATTAGTTGTATTAAGTTTATTAAATGCAAGATCGACACATTTTAACCATTTTTGTTCTAAATTACGTTCAGCCATTATTTGAATGATTTCTGACTCTGTAAATGCCTTGGGCGTATGAATAAGTTTTAAGAAAGAAGTTTCGACATAAGCAGAATAAAGAAGAGCATACATTTTTGTCAGAGAAATTAAATCAGGATCTTGTTTTTCACGAATGGCTCTATTAACTAAAGCACAAATTCTTTTTCGCTGTTTTTTTAAATCTCTTAAATTTTCAGTACTTGCTGTGAATATTTCTTCTGCCATAGTGATATATCAGGAATTTCGAGATGCTAAAAATCACTAAAGATTTAATGAGCTTTAGCATCCCGGAATTGAACCGGGACCTCCCTCCATAAAAGGTGTTCTACCATAATAAACTAATGCTCCGCATTTATAATACTATAAAGAAAATATTTATTCAAGTTAATTGTTTATATAATGATAATCTGGGTATTGCTAGGAATACTTCTATAGGAAAGGCTGCTTATGTAAAAGTAGTGGATGATTTCCATACCATAATCGGTATGATTGCAGAACAAATTTAACATGGTCTCTGACGGCATAGAAATTATGCATATCACAGTTATAGAGCATACCATTAGTCAAATCTATCGTGTTTACAAGGATATGAACGTGAAGATGATTGGTATTTTCATGGACGGAGAAGATAACCTGATACTGTGCGTCCGCAAAGATTTTACATACCTTTTTAGCAATCTGATATGCCTGAAAAGGCGTAATATCGTATTCATAATATGGATCAAAAGACAAGACAAAATGTCTGAGAGGAATATAATTGCTTTTATGGTATAAGTTTCTGACAATGTAGAACTGTTCAGTTACTTCCTGAAGTGTTCCTTTTACGAATCCATAGCCACCCCAGTAGTTGGACAGGATGGCTTCAGGACGAAGAATGTATGCAATTTTTGTAGCCATATAGTCTTCTGCATACGGATTGATTCCTGATTCTACTTGCTTAAAGATTGCCATAATTCAAGAACTCCTTTCTGAATAAGGTTAACAATATCTCTTTGATCTGGAGGCAGGGTGTCACAGTCGAGCAAATCATTAGTAAGACTTGAAATATCTGCAAGTTGAGGGATTATGATATTTGCCTTATCAATAACAGCTACTGGGTTATCATGGAGAACAGACTGACGGATATATTCACTGGCTGTTAATCCACTCTTATTAATTCGTTGGGTAAGCAAGATTTCCTCAGCCTTGTTTATTTTAAATTTTTTTTGAATGTTTCTAACATCTTTACTTTGATTCATAAGAATTCCTCCTGATTTTTAAAATATTAGCGTAATCATATCGTTGGCAAGAATAGAAAAAGGGTACACATTCGTTAAATAACGAAGTGCACCGAACTATTCTTTACCAATATGTTAGTAATGTTATTTAAGATTAACATTGATTATGTATGCACAATGGAGGTCATGTTTGATTAAGAAAGCAACATGATAATAAGAAATAAAGGATTGGAGGATTTAAGATGTTTGAGACATATGAAGACATGGTAACGATAGATGATGTATGTCAAATGTTGAACATTGGAAAAAACAATGCATACCGTTTGTTAAAGGAAGGAAAGCTTCATGCCTTTAAAATCGGGAGGATTTGGAAAATATCCAGGCAATCAGTTATCGAATATGTGAAGCCTGCAATTCTTAAGGCTACAATGACGGAGATATGGATCTGCGATGAGTATAACCGGCTGATCTGCCGTCATCCAAGATCTTACCGTGATTTTCCTCTTTACATTACAGATGACAGTCATATGCCTCCGGAACATCTGTATTACAAAGAGGTAAATGCACATGACGGAGCTTATTACAGACGGTGGGCATCTGTCTATGGAGAATCCATGGTAACTCTTATTGACAGGATACTCCGAAGTTCAAAACATGAGGAACAGGCATACAACAGCTGTGCCGGTGTACTCCATTCCTGTATGTTTGCTGATAATACCTATGCCGATGCGTGCCTTACACGTATCACCGATAAGCACCATACGTATCGTCTGGAGATGAGCGTATTTTTTTCGCAGAATACATCATATAATCGGGAAATACAAATATCTCCAGTTCCGATTTCTGGCTCTGCTATTCCGGTAATGATTCCTTTTGAATATCCACAAATTGGATACTTGAATTTAACAATATCTCCGAATTTATACCGTTCATGGATGTGATCGTAATCTGAAAGCTCATACCGATATTCCCAGCTGTTTTCCCAGGTCATATCTCCATAGATTTCAAATCTTCTTTTGATATCACGGCATTATTTGCAGAAATCTCTAAAATCCCCTGTAATATCAATGTTTTTCAGGCCTGAAGGTAGTGCTACTACACCACTACTACACCAGTGAGTCTCGATGTGACAAAAATTTTGAAATCGAGGTCAAGCTTATGGAAAACAAAAAGAGTATCAACAATATGGAATATGTATTGGTTGGAGATTACTACATCCCGGATCTGAAGCTTCCCAATGAGGAACGCCCTATCGGAAAATATGGGCGGATGCACCGAGAGTATCTGAAAGAGCACAATCCAATGATGTTCAACGATCTGGTTCTGGAGGGGCAGCTCTGGACTTATCTTGCCGATCTGAACGAGCAGGCACAAAGTCACCTGAAATGTATTATCGAGCAGATGAAGGTCGCAGAGGGCGTGACAGAGGATCTGAAAGCCAGTGATCAGATGGCTTGGGTCAGAGCCATGAACAGCATCCATAATCGTGCAGAGGAGATCATTCTCCGGGAGCTGATTTACGGGGAGGGTGCAGTATGAGAATCCTGGAAGAATTCTGGTATTGCAATATCGAGCTAACAGAGTATGCTTCAGCCACCTGGAAGGAGTTGAAAGAAGCCCTCCACTTGATTACCAGAAACGAGGGAAAACTTCTGGCAACCATGACGGAAGAGCAGAAGGAACTTTTTTCCGTTATACGGATGCTGTCCATGAGCATCAGACCATGGTAGAGTGCCTGCTGTTCCAGAGCAGCTTTAAGCTGGGAGCCAAGATGATGGTTGAGGTTATGGAATAACAAAGCATAGAACAAGGCCGGATGCTGCTTCGCAAGAAGTGGTATCCGGCTTTTCTTGATTTTTTGGATGTATCACACAATAATTCATAATTTTGCGATTGCAATCACACTTTTATATATTTTTTGGTAAATATCGAGTGTCGAAATCCAGAATAAAAAATTTCACAAACAGAAATTATAAAATTGTGCGTGAAATTATTCCCTTTCGAGAGATTGTTTAACTTTTTGATGATTCTTAATCCACTGGGCAGATTTTTGCATAATTGAAACAAATCAAATTAGCTCATCTAATCACTTGATAATTACATGATAATTAGATATAATTAAAGTAATAGTGACGGCTAAAGGAGGTAATCTTCTTGATAGAGGGAAAGAATGTGGAGTTCAAGTGTGAATATATGGACGACATTAAGTACGCTGTTATTGCATTTGCAAATACAAATGGTGGGAAGCTTTATATCGGCATCAATGATGACGGAACAATATACGGTGTTGATAATGTAGATGATACTATGCTTCGCCTAACTAATATGATTCGAGATATTGTGCGTCCAGACGTGACTATGTTCACTGATTACTCTGTTGAGAAAATGGAACATAAAGATGTTATTGTTTTAACTGTGCAACGTGGCACAGCTCGTCCTTACTATTTGTATTCGAAAGGTATTCGCCCGGAGGGCGTATATGTACGTCAAGGTGCTTCTTCAGTTCCAGCTTCTAAAACAGCCATTTTGAATATGATTCGAGAAACCAGCGGAGATTGCTATGAAGATGCACGTTCCATTAATCAGCAGCTGACATTTGAAAAAGCGAAAGAATATTTTGCAAAGAAAAAGGTGGAGTTTGGCGATGCTCAGAAGCGCACACTGAATATAATCGGTGAAGATGGCACTTACACAAATCTTGGAATGTTGCTGTCTGATCAGTGCACGCATACCATCAAAATGGCCGTCTTTGAGGGAAGTAAGAAAAGTGTTTTTAAGGATCGCAAGGAACTGACAGGTTCTTTGCTGGAACAGCTTGAGGAGGCGTACACCTATATCGACCAATTCAATCACACTCGTGCAGAATTTAAAGGATTAGATCGAATTGACAAACGAGATTATCCTGCCGAAGCACTACGTGAAGCTCTTTTAAATGCACTTGTGCATCGAGACTATTCCGTGAGCGGTTCCACCCTTATTAGTATTTTTGATGGACGCATAGAATTCGTAACCATTGGTGGATTGGTCCGTGGGATTTCTTATGATGATATAATGCTGGGTGTATCTGCTTTGCGTAACAAAAAATTAGCAAATGTTTTTTATCGTCTTAAGTTAATTGAAGCTTATGGCACCGGCATTATGAAAATTAATGAATGCTATGCGGATCAAGCGGTAAAGCCTATTATTGAAGTGAGCAACAATGCATTTAAGATCACCTTGCCTAACTTAAATTATAATCAAGAAATGCACGAAGTAGGGATTAAAAATGAGCGCATGAAAATGGTTCTCTCATTGTTTGGGAAAAAGGATAGCATTGTAAGAAAAGATGTAGATGATCTGCTGGGCGTATCTCAGTCTACATCCAGTATTCTTCTACGTGAAATGTTGGATAACGGACTGATTGTAAAAGTTGGTAGCGGCAGAAATCTCAAATATAGATTAAAGATAAGGTCTTGATTGTGAGGGAAATTAATATGACTCGTTTTGAAACGATAATGGCAGTTTTAAATTTAGTTGCAATTGTAGGAATTCCAATCTTAGCAGTTGTTATAGGTCAATACCTGCAAAACCGTGCAGAAAAACGGAAAGATAAAATGCAAATTTTTCGCACCCTTATGACATCACGAATTTACGGTTGGACTGTAGACAGTGTTCATGCACTCAATCTTATTGATGTGGTTTTTGTAAAAGATACTGCTGTCAGAGGCGCTTGGAAAAACCTTTTAGATGCATATTCATCTTCGGAAGAATCTGAATTAATGAAGCAAAAACGACAAAATTTAAACTATAAGTTGCTGGAAGAAATGGCGAAGAACCTCGGCTATAAAGACAGAATCACTTGGGAAACTATTCAGAATCCCTATGTACCCAAAGGAATGATCGACCAGTGGGAAGCTCAGGCAAGATCTCAACAAGCATACAATGATTTGCTTCATAGTATGACCAGTATCATGCCGAAAAAAGAAAGCAAAGAGGTAACGAAATGAGTACTAATGTTTCTAAGAAAAAACGTGAGGATTTACTAAGTAAAATTGGACAAATACGAACATTCATTGCCTCTGCGCCACAAGACACGAATACAGGAAATCTTCTTTCTTATTTATCTGAGTTAGAAAAAGATATTAATGGAAAAAAATACGGCCTCATTTTTGAGGAGCACAAAGAGCATATTGATGAGGTTCTTGAATCAAATACACCAGTATTGAATGAAGATAAAGATCTTTTCATCAACAATGGTGAAATAATTAACTTTTTAATCGAGGGAGATAATTTAGCATCGCTTCAAATGTTAGAGAAAACTCATAGAGGAAAAGTTGATTTGATTTACATCGATCCCCCATATAATACATTAAAAGACGGATTCACATATTCGGATACTCTGGTTGATAAGAACGATACCTTTCGGCATTCAAAGTGGTTATCGTTTATGAGACGTCGACTTGTGATAGCCCAAAAACTTTTATCATCCAATGGGACAATATTCATATCTATTGATGACAATGAAGTTGCAGCATTAAGGGTGCTTTGTGATGAACTATTTGGATATCAGAATTTTGTGGCTAACATCATATGGGAAAAGAAATTTTCTCCACAAAATGATGCAAAATGGCTCTCTGATAGCCATGATCATATCCTCCTGTATGCAAAGAACAAAGAAATCTGGCACCCGAAATTGTTGAAACGTACAGTTGAAATGGATAAACGATATACAAACCCAGATAATGATCCTCGGGGGCCATGGACATCAAGTGATTTTACAGTCAAAACAGCATCTGAAGCATATATGTACGATATTGTTACACCTTCAGGAAGAGTTGTACGTCCCACATCAAGCAGGAGCTGGGCTACATCAGAAGAGAACTATTTAGCGTTAAGAGCTGATAATCGGATTTGGTTCGGCGCAAAAGGAAATAATGTGCCAAGGATTAAAACTTTTTTGTCAGAGGTGCAAAAAGGGACTGTATGTAAAACAATATGGTATAGAACAGAAGTTGGAGATACGCAGGAGGGCACTCGTGATTTAAAATCAGTCTTTGGAAAAGCGGGTATGTTTACTAACCCTAAGCCGATTAGGCTCATCAATAGAATTTTAGATATTGCGTCCCAAAATAACAGCATCGTACTCGACTTTTTTGCAGGAAGCGGCACTACAGGTCATGCACTACTCAAGTATAATGCAGAGCATGCTGATAGCAAGCGACAATTTATTCTGTGTACCAATAATGAAAACGATATTTGTAGAAACGTTACGTATGAAAGAATCAAACGAGTTATTGCTAACGAAGGGTACAATGCCAGTTTGAAATATTTCCGTGTTGGATATATTTCAATCACTGACAGAATGTATTATGAGTATGCAGATGAACTTCTGCTTCATGTTCGTGAACTTGTGGAGCTTGAAAATGGAATTAACTTCACAGGAAATGCCGAAATTGCCATTATATTGAGCGAAGAAGAGCTGGAAGGATTTATGGAAAATGCGGTTAATCTCTCTCAGTGTTGTAAGCTGTATATGGCCCATGACATTTTACTTGATGCAGAGCAAGAGCAAAAGCTAAGAGATCAAAAGATTTCCGTGAATATCATTCCTGACTATTATTATAAAGAACTGGAGGGCTAAACATGGAAATTACTCTTGCAAATTTTCAGTTGAAGGCTATCTTTGATTTGATGGAAGCTATGGAAGGGTTACACAATGAGATTGTTTTAAAGAGCTGCACAGGTAGCGGAAAAACAATTATTCTGACTCATTTTATAGACGAATATATTAAAAGCAATAGTAGAACTGTTTTCATCTGGCTGACCCCTGGGAAGGGCGGTTTAGAAGAACAGAGTAAAAACAAGATGGATAAATATATCCACGGCAGCCACACTAAATTATTGCATGATATTATGGCAAGCGGATTTGAAGAAAACGATGTCTGCTTTATCAATTGGGAAAAACTTACTAAGAAAGGCAATACTGCCTTGAGGGATAGTGAACGAACCAATTTTGTTGAGTATATTAAAAACGCATTGGATGCTGGCCTTTCATTCAAAGTCATTGTGGATGAGTCCCATCAAAACGATACCATCAAGGCCGATGATATTATTGAGTTGTTTCATCCAGACAAAATAATCAGATGCTCTGCTACACCTAAAGGATATAAAAACGCAACTGTTATTGACATTCCAGAAGAAGATGTTATTTCCGAAGGCTTGATTAAGAAACTTCTTGTCATCAACGAAAACTTCGAGCAGAATATCAGCGTTGACGATCAGATTTCTTACTTAATCCAAAAAGCAATTGCTAAGCAACAGGAGATTCATGCAGAATTTTTAAGACGTAATGTCAATGTAAACCCTCTGATTGTGGTCCAGATTCCCAATAAGTCTGATGCATTGCTGGATCGAATTGAAGAATACTTTGAATCTCAGGGAATCACTTATGAGAATAGTCAACTGGCAGTTTGGCTTTCTGATAAAAAGCAGAATTTAGAAGGAATTTCCGACCCAGATGCCACACCAATAGCGGTAATTATAAAGCAAGCTGTTGCAACGGGATGGGATTGTCCGAGAGCTCATATCTTAGTCAAACTCCGTGACAACATGAGTGAAACCTTTGAAATTCAGACCATTGGACGTATTCGCCGTATGCCAGAGGCAAAGCATTACGATTGTGATTTGTTGGATTGTTGCTATCTTTTTACGCTGGATGAAAAATTTACGGAAAGCGTCAAGCTGAGTCTTGGTAAAGACGCTTTGGAGGCATACCGGGTATTCCTGAAACCGGAGCACCGTTCCTTTACCTTAATTAGCGAGTACAAAACGAATGTCCCGTTCCCTCGTGATGCCAAACTGGCCCTAAAAGTAATCAGCAAGTTCTTTGAAAAGAAATATCATGCCACGAGTGATATGGATAAAAACAAGACATTGCTTGAAGTCCATGGATATTCGTTTGCTGAAGATATTATTGACTACACCAAATCTGGTGAGGTTTCCATTTTATCTAAAGAGAATATTTCTGGGTTGAATGATGTTGCAATTCATGAACCTTTGAATACTCACAAGCATGGTAAGGCATATCATCATTGCGTAGCAGAAATTGGATTTAAAATAAACCTTGATTACAGCAGTATCAATGCAATTATACGAAAGTTATTTCTGCAGGGTCTGCACTGTGATTGTAAAATCTTAAAAATTGACACTCGTGCACTGTATGCTTTTGTTATCAATAATAAGCATCGTTTGATTGAAGATGTAAGAAGTGCAATGTCCGATGAAGCACTTCAACTTAGTTTGGATATACCGAAAGTCACGGAAAAGCCGATTGGTTTCCCGCAGGAAACACTATTTACATATGATATAACCGGAAAATCTCAGAGTGAAATGACAAAGAACGTATATAAGCGTTACTTGGCTTCTGCAGAAAGGCGTTCTCTTCCAGAGAAACTTTTCGAACGCCATTGCCAAAATAGTTCTAAAGTTTCGTGGTTTTATAAAAACGGAGATAAGGGCATCGAATATTTCTCCATTGTGTATGTGGACAACTTCGGAAAGCAAAAGTCTTTTTATCCAGACTATGTTGTTGGAGCGACCGATGGTTCAGTTTGGATTATTGAGACAAAGGGTGGCTTTACAAAGTCTGGAGATAGTGAAGACATTGATAAATACACGGCTAAAAAATTTGGCGTATTAAAAAAATATGTAGATCGCTACAATCTTAAAGGTGGAATTGTACGCCAAGATAAGCAAAGTGGGGAGCTTTGTATTTGTAGTGACCAGTATTCTGATGACATTGGAAGCGACTGCTGGTCACTGCTTTCTGACGTGCTTTAAGGAGGATAGAAATGGGCACAGAGACCAAAAAGAAAAATGTTCCTATTTATTTTTACTATTTAACCATTGCAAAGCAAAAAAATGCCGAAGATGGTTCCAAGTACAGCATGGATCAAATTGTTGCATCTTTTTCGGCAATGCTGCAGCATGTCCTTTCCCAAAGCTTGAGTGATAGAAAACGGAATCTGACAACTTCAGAGAAAATTGTATGGCTGGATTCTGTTAAAGAATTGACACCGGGCAATTATGATATTATTTTCAAATCTGCCAAATATAATCATGTACGGAAAGAAATTGATACTGAAACGATGGAGGAACTTGGACTTCGGAAACGCCAGCAGGATGGTGACGAAGAAAAAACTCATCTTTGTATTCGGTTAGCGAAAGGACAACATCGGTTTTTAGCTGTACATGAAAGCAATCACTATGGCATTTCGATAAAGTGTATTATTGATTATCTTAATGCAAAATTCAAGCAATACAGTGAGGAATGTAACGACAATTATTTATATACACTTATACATGAGATAATGCCAGGAGATGATTTTTTGACATCTCTCAAGAAAGCTAAAACTACATCTTTTATTACGTTGACCGTTAGCAAAGATGATCTGAATGATGACTTTATGAGATTTGCAAATCGAACTGATATCAATGATGAAGTGCAAATTCTTATAAAAAAACCGAGAAAGGCCAAGAAATTCCCGGAAAATTTGATAAAAGCATATTATGAGGATATGCAAAGCAATAACAAAATTAAGAAAATAGCAGTCAAGGGAACAAATGAATCCGGGACATTTGAAGCTGCCACAGACTTGATTAAGATGAAACACTATCTTACAGTGGAAGCCGAAGGATTAACTAACGAGGTGTGTAGTTCTGAGTTCTTCAATAAGGCTCAAACTTTTATAGATGAAACGAGGCGGTGATAATGAAGTCAATTCTTTTTGTCCCAGTTAAAGACTATATAAAATCCAGAAAAAAACTGTATGTCAAATTTATATTCCCAATGGTGGTTGCAACAACAGCTTTGGCAATTACTCTTTTCTTTAATTTTGGCGATGGTGAAAAGCTCAATGCAGTTTTTTCTGAATTTATTAGCACTCAAATAAATATTATTGCCATTTTAATATCGTTCTCTATTGCGATTATTACGATACTAGTTTCTGCAGATAATCATAATATACAGGAACTTAAAAACACATTGTCGAATGAGAAACACTATCATTCAGTAAACGGAAAGCAACTATCATTATTCCAGATTTTATTATCTAATATAGCATATAATATTATTTGTGAAACGGTTTATCTGATTTTCTTGATTGCTGTTGCTCTGACCAAATCAATTTTCCCGCTTCAATCATTGAAGTATGTTTCGGCAATCTGTATTTTCGTCATACTTCATATTCTTCTTGTACTGCTTGAGTCCGTTGCACAAATGTACCTCACTTTTTGGGATAAAAAATAAATTCATATTTCGCATAAATTGAATTGTGCTGGGCATGTAAGAATCATACCGGGTGTAAGCTTATAGCGGTTAATCCGGCAGAAGGTGTTAATCTGCCTAAAACAGTAAAAAGTAAGCCATATCATGTACAGACTATTGATGCTCAGAAAACATTGACCTTAGAACAAATTTATGTGCTGCTACAAGCGAGTAAGAATACGCCGATTCATATGCAGATACTGTTTAATGTGCTTCTGGGGCTTAGAAGACAGGAAATTAATGGTCTGAAGTACTCAGATGTGGATTATATCAACCGGACAATATCTGTTGAAAGACAGTTAGGTAAAGAACTGAACAGAGAACCATATGCACCTAATGACGGAGGCACTAAGAAGGAGCTTCAGCTGAAGACATTTTCCAGTAAACGTGTTATTCCGCTTCTAGATTTGGTATTTGAAGCAATCATTGAAGAACGTAAACAATATGAAAAGAATCGTCGGCGTAGAGGAAAATACTTTTTCGATGGAGACTACATCTGCTGTTCAACTTATGGAAAACCGAGAAGTAAGGATTTTCACTGGAAACACTACAAACAGTTATTGCAGGAGACCGGACTTCCTGATATTCGGTGGCATGATCTGAGAAGTACATATTGCACTCTGTTGTTAAAGAATAATTTTTCTCCTAAGGCAGTATCCAAGTTGATGGGACATGCAAGAGAGTTGATAACCATGGATGTATATGGAGATAATGGAAATATTATAGCTGAGGAGATTCCACCGGAATTGCTTTTTTATATGGAAGAAGTATTACCGGAAAAGAAGAAGGACAATACAGAAAATGTTCTGGATACGATGATAAATGTAGAAAAATTTTTATAGAACTAATGTTCGCTTCGCATATACAATTCCATATTTCCATGATATAATATCTCTTACATTTGAGTGTTAATTCGTCCACGTCAGTTTTACTACTTTTTATAAGTCTATAAAATGTCAGGTGGTGAACAGAATTCGTCGAGAGGCATATTTGCGCAAAATCAGAGAATGTGCTTCGACGAATTTCTGCCTGATAGACGAACTTTTTTGATATAAAAACCAGGAGGTGTTTTTGTGCAGAATTCACAACAAATCTTCAAACTTCATTCCGAATACAAACCGACCGGTGACCAGCCGCAGGCAATTGAAAAATTAGTCAAAGGATTCAAAGAAGGCAACCAGTTTGAAACGCTGCTGGGTGTGACCGGTTCGGGAAAGACCTTTACGATGGCAAATGTCATTCAGGCACTGAATAAGCCAACGCTGATTATTTCCCACAACAAGACACTGGCGGGGCAGCTGTACGGAGAAATGAAAGAATTTTTCCCGGAGAATGCCGTCGAGTATTTTGTTTCCTACTATGATTATTATCAGCCGGAAGCGTATGTGCCGCAGTCGGACACTTATATTGCGAAAGATTCTGCGGTCAATGATGAAATTGATAAGCTGCGCCTTTCTGCCACGGCAGCACTGGCGGAGCGAAAAGATGTCATCATCGTGGCATCTGTCTCCTGTATCTATGGCATTGGTAGTCCGGATGACTATATGAACATGATGGTTTCCCTGCGTCCCGGAATGGAGATTGACCGTGATGATGTGATCAAGGGACTCATTGACATGCAGTACACGCGCAACGAGATGGATTTTAAGCGTGGTACGTTCCGGGTGCATGGCGATGTACTGGAGATTTTTCCGGCGAATAATACCGACACGGCGATCCGTGTGGAGTTTTTCGGAGATGAGATCGACCGGATTACGGAGGTGGATGTGCTTACCGGAGAGATCAAATGTATATTAAAGCATGCGGCTGTGTTTCCGGCGTCCCATTATGTGGTGCCACAGGAAAAAATGAACGCAGCGTGTGACCGTATCGAGGCAGAACTGGAAGAGAGGGTCAGGTATTTTAAGGGGGAGGATAAGCTGCTGGAAGCGCAGCGTATCGCGGAGCGCACGAATTTTGATATTGAAATGATGAAGGAAACCGGATTTTGTAGCGGCATCGAAAACTATTCCCGCCATCTGGCAGGACGTGCCGAGGGAGAAATGCCGGAGACACTGATGGATTATTTTCCGGACGACTTTCTGATTATTGTGGATGAGTCCCACATTACGATTCCGCAGGTGCGTGGAATGTATGCAGGGGATCGCTCAAGGAAGCAGACACTGGTGGACTATGGATTCCGTCTGCCGTCCGCACTCGATAACCGCCCGCTTAATTTTGAAGAGTTTGAGAGCAAGATTGATCAGATGCTGTTTGTATCAGCTACGCCGAATGTCTATGAGAACGAGCATGAATTGCTGCGTGTGGAGCAGATTATCCGTCCGACCGGACTTCTGGACCCGGAGATTTCCGTGCGACCGGTTGAGGGGCAGATCGATGATCTGATCGGGGAAGTTAACAAAGAGACGAAAAATCACCATAAAGTGCTGATCACGACACTGACCAAGCGAATGGCGGAGGATCTGACACAGTATATGAGCGAACTTGGCATCCGTGTAAAATATCTGCACTCGGATATTGATACCTTAGAGCGTGCAGAGATTATCCGTGACCTGCGTCTGGACGTGTTTGATGTACTTGTCGGTATCAACCTGCTGCGGGAGGGACTGGATATTCCGGAGATTACGCTTGTGGCGATTCTGGATGCGGATAAGGAAGGATTCCTTCGTTCCGAGACTTCACTGATCCAGACCATCGGACGTGCGGCAAGAAACAGTGAGGGACATGTAATCATGTATGCGGATAAGATCACGGATTCCATGCGTGTGGCCATTGATGAGACGGAGCGCCGCCGCAAGCTTCAGCAGGCATACAATGAGGAACATGGAATCACACCGAAGACCATCCAGAAATCGGTGCGTGATCTGATTGCAATCTCCAAAAAAGTGGCAGCAGAGGAGATGGAATTTGATAAAGATCCGGAATCCATGAGCCGCAGGGAATTAGAAAAACTGATCGGGGACATCCAGAAGAAGATGAAGAAAGCTGCCGCAGAACTCAATTTTGAGGCGGCGGCAGAGTATCGTGATAAGATGGTGTCACTGAAAAATATGCTGCGTGATATTGAAAAATAAAAACAGGGACGTTACCGACAGGAGGAAATAAAATGCCGAGAAAACAGAGAAAGTACATTAAAATACGTGGGGCTAATGAGCACAATTTAAAAGCAATTGACGTAGATATTCCGAGAGATGAATTTGTTGTTTTAACGGGATTGTCCGGATCGGGAAAATCATCACTTGCATTTGATACAATTTATGCGGAAGGCCAGCGGCGCTATATGGAGTCTTTGTCTTCCTATGCAAGACAGTTTTTAGGACAGATGGAAAAACCGGATGTAGAGTCAATTGAGGGACTTCCACCGGCAATCTCCATTGATCAGAAATCGACGAACCGAAACCCGCGTTCCACCGTCGGAACCGTGACGGAAATTTATGATTATTTTCGACTGCTGTATGCCCGCATAGGAATTCCACATTGTCCGAAGTGTGGACGTGCCATCGAGAAACAGACGATCGATCAGATGGTAGATGCCGTGATGAAACTGCCGGAACGCACACGCATCCAGATCCTTGCGCCGGTTGTGCGCGGGCGTAAGGGCGAACATCAGAAATTATTCGAGAAAGCAAAAAAAAGCGGTTATGTGCGTGTGATCGTGGACGGAAATATGTATGAACTTTCGGAAGAAATTCCGATGGATAAAAACATCAAACACAATATTGATATTGTGGTAGACCGTCTGGTGGTAAAACCCGGAATTGAAAAACGTCTGACCGATTCCCTGGAAAATGTTTTTGAGCTGACCGAGGGAAATGCGATTGTAGATGTGGTGGACGGGGAACCAATGAATTTTTCCCAGAATTTTGCGTGCCCGGATTGCGGAATCAGTGTGGATGAGGTGGAACCGCGAAGTTTTTCGTTTAATAATCCGTTTGGTGCCTGTCCGGTCTGCTACGGACTCGGTTACAAGATGGAGTTTGATGAAAATCTCATGATTCCGGATAAGACACTGTCTATTTCCGAGGGGGCAATTCAGGTAATGGGCTGGCAGTCCTGCACCGATCCGTCCAGCTATACCTATGCTACCCTAAAAGCGTTGTCGGAAGGATATGGATTTTCTCTCGATACACCATATAAAGATCTGCCAAAAGAAATCCGGCATATGCTCATTCATGGCGGAGATGGCCGGATATTAAAGGTGCATTATAAAGGACAGCGTGGAGAAGGCGTCTATGATCTGAACTGGGAAGGCCTTATTAAAAATGTCGAGCGCCGTTACCGGGAGACGGGATCGGACACGATGAAGCAGGAATATGAGCAGTTTATGCGTATTACACCGTGTGCTGCCTGCCATGGACAGCGTCTGAAGCAGAGTTCTCTTGCGGTTACGGTTGCAGACAAAAATATATATGAGATGACCGATATGTCGGTAAAAGATCTCGTGAAATATCTGGCGGAAATGCAGCTGACGGAACAGCAGCAGTTCATCGGCAATCAGATTTTAAAGGAAATCCGTGCCCGTGTGGGCTTTTTGCAGGAGGTAGGTCTGGATTATCTGACATTGACACGTGCGACCGGAACCTTGTCCGGAGGAGAGGCGCAGCGCATCCGCCTGGCTACCCAGATCGGTTCCGGACTGGTCGGCGTGGCATATATTCTGGATGAGCCGAGTATCGGACTGCATCAGCGGGACAATGACAAGCTGCTGCATGCACTGATGAATCTTAAGAATCTGGGAAATACGCTGATTGTCGTGGAACATGATGAGGATACCATGCGTGCGGCCGACTACATTGTGGATATTGGTCCGGCAGCCGGCGTCCATGGTGGAGAAGTCGTTGCGGCCGGTACTGCGGCGGATATCATGAAATGCAAAAAATCCATTACCGGCGCTTATCTGAGCGGCCGGATGAAGATTCCGGTACCATCGGAACGGCGCAGACCGACCGGATTTCTTACCATCAAAGGAGCGCGGGAAAATAATCTGAAAAATATTGATGTGCAGGTTCCGCTTGGTATCATGACCTGTATCACCGGAGTATCGGGATCGGGAAAGAGTTCCCTGACCAATGAAATTCTGTATAAGCATCTGGCGCGAACTTTAAACCGGGCACGCTGCATCCCCGGAGATCACGATGATATTCTGGGTGTGGAACAACTGGATAAGATTATCGATATTGATCAGTCACCGATCGGACGCACACCGCGTTCGAATCCGGCAACCTATACCGGTGTGTTTGACATGATCCGTGATCTGTTTGCGGCAACTCCGGATGCAAAGGCACGTGGATATAAGAAGGGACGTTTCAGTTTCAACGTCAAAGGCGGACGCTGTGAGGCCTGCAGCGGAGATGGTATCATAAAGATCGAGATGCATTTCCTGCCAGATGTGTATGTGCCGTGTGAAGTCTGCGGAGGCAGACGTTATAACCGTGAGACACTTGAGGTGCGCTATAAAGGAAAGACGATCTATGATGTGCTGGATATGACGGTGGAAGAGGCACTGGAGTTTTTTAAAAATGTACCAACGATCCACCGAAAGATTCAGACACTGTACGATGTCGGACTTTCCTATGTAAAACTGGGACAGCCTTCCACAGAATTATCCGGAGGAGAAGCGCAGCGTATCAAACTTGCCACAGAACTGAGCAAACGAGGAACGGGAAAAACCATTTATGTACTGGATGAGCCAACCACCGGACTGCATTTTGCGGATGTACACAAGCTGGTGGAGATTCTCAGAAAGCTTTCGGACGGCGGAAATACCGTTGTCGTCATCGAGCATAATCTGGACGTTATCAAGACGGCTGACTATATCATTGATATGGGACCGGAAGGCGGTGACGGTGGCGGAACCGTGATTGCACAGGGGACTCCGGAGGAAATCTGCAAAGTTCCGGAATCGTATACCGGTCAGTTTTTAAAACCGTATCTGGAATCGAAGAACGTATAAAATAGCGAAAATGCACAGATTTTTGTCCCGGGAACAGAGAGATTCCTTAAAATTTAATTAAAATGCTTTAACCTATAAAAAAATGTTTGAAAAATGGGATGAATTGTATATAATGTTACTGTATGCATAAAAATATGATTAACTGCAGATTTGCGCCATAAACGCAGATCAGATTTTGATAAAGAAAGATAAAAAGAAAATAGGAAGGGGCATTCGGGATGATCGGATCAGATATCGGAATTGATTTAGGTACTGCGAGTATTTTAGTATATATTAAAGGAAAAGGTGTTGTATTAAAAGAGCCTTCCGTTGTTGCATTTGACAGAGATACCAATAAAATTAAAGCAATCGGTGAGGAAGCAAGACTGATGCTTGGAAGAACACCGGGAAACATTGTGGCAGTCCGTCCTCTTCGCCAGGGTGTGATTTCAGATTATACCGTCACAGAGAAGATGATCAAGTATTTCATCCAGAAAGCACTTGGAAAGAAGAGCTTTCGCAAGCCGCGCATCAGCGTCTGTGTACCGAGTGGTGTTACAGAGGTTGAAAAGAAAGCCGTAGAGGATGCAACTTATCAGGCAGGAGCCCGCGAAGTAGAGATTATTGAGGAACCAATTGCAGCAGCAATCGGTGCCGGTATTGATATTTCCAGACCATGCGGAAACATGATCGTAGATATCGGAGGAGGTACTTCGGATATCGCAGTCATTTCTCTGGGTGGTTCTGTTGTGAGCACTTCCGTGAAAATTGCAGGAGATGATTTTGACGAAGCCCTGGTCCGCTATATGAGAAAGAAACATAATCTTTTGATCGGTGAGCGTACCGCAGAAGATATCAAGATCAAAATTGGTACATGCTACCCACTGGCACAGAATGAGACGATGGATGTCCGTGGCCGTAATCTGGTAACCGGTCTGCCAAGAACCATTACGGTAAGCTCTGAGGAGACAGAGGAAGCTCTGCGTGAGGCAACATTACAGATTGTGGAAGCTGTACATTCCGTACTGGAGAAAACTCCACCGGAACTGGCAGCAGACGTTGCAGACAGGGGAATTGTCCTGACAGGTGGCGGCTCCTTGCTTCGCGGTCTGGAGGAACTGATTGAAGAACGTACCGGAATCAACACGATGACGGCAGAGCATCCTATGACCTGTGTAGCAATCGGAACCGGAAAATATGTAGAATTCCTTGCAGGAAAAAGAGACGAGGATTAATGCATAAAGTGCGCGTTTATGCGCACTTTTTATCGCATGTCTATAAAGCTCGTGAGGGCATTGGCCGATATAAATTAAAACTGTGAAAATTGAGGTGTCATAAATGGTAAAAGGATTGTATACCGCCCATACGGGAATGGTAAACGAAATGAAGCGTCTGGATATTCTGGCAAATAATCTGGCAAACGCAGACACAACAGCATATAAAAAAGAAGGAACGACGAGTCGTACTTTTGCCGATGAGATGTCTTTGCGCATTAAGGATTCTTCTAATATGGGGATTCCGAAAAAGCTTGGAGATATTACATATGGGGTTCACCTTGGGCAGGTATATACGGATTATTCCACGGGAAATTTCAAGGTGACAGATAACACCACAGATTTTGCGATTGAAGGAAATGGTTTTTTTGCCGTGGCATTCACGGACAAGCAGGGAAATACTTCTGTGAAGTATACGCGGGATGGAGCCTTTACCGTAAATAAAGAGGGGTATCTGGTGACGAAGGATGGCGATTATGTTTTAAATGCCACTGGTGCAATGAATGGCGATCCGGGTCAGAATAATTATATACGTCTGGATCCAAATGCTGCGATTACCGTGAATAAACTGGGATACGTCATGCAGAATAACCAGATTGTCGGAACGATCGGCATGGTGGATGTGGATAATTATGACTATCTTGAAAAATACGGTGAGAATCTGTATAACCTTCTTCCGGGAGGAAACCGGATTGCAACAGATGCCAATATAGAGCAGGGCACACTGGAGACTTCCAATGTAAATGTTGTAAATGAGATGGTAAATATGATTACAATTCAGAGAGCCTATGAGGCAGGACAGAAGGTAATCACTTCCATAGATGGAACACTTGACCGGGCAGTTAACAATGTCGGTAAAGTATAATAGTCGCTGAAAGACCGCAAGGAGGAAATAGAAGCGTATGATGAGATCACTTTATACTGCGGCAACCGGAATGATTGCGCAGCAGACAAATCTGGATACAATTTCAAATAACCTGTCCAATGTGAATACGACAGGTTATAAGACGGAACGTACCGAGTTTAAATCTTTACTGTACCAGACACTGCAGACAAAGACAACGACGGCAAATGGTGCCAATAAACCGGTAGGTGCACAGGTAGGACTCGGAACCAGAGTGGCAGCGACCATGTCCAACTATACGCAGGGGGCGCGTGAAGAGACAGAGATTCCGACCGATTTTGCACTGGAAGGAAAGGGATTCTTTGCCGTGCGGGGTGTGGATGGACAGACATATTACACCAGAAACGGTAACTTCTCCTGGAGTCAGGATTCGAATGGAAACACAATTCTGGCAACCTCAGAGGGGCTTCCGGTATTGGATTCCAGAGGAAATACCATTCGTGTGCCGAGAGGCGTATCTTCGGAAAGCATGGTATTTTCGAGCAATGGAACGATTGGCTATAAAGATGCAACCGGCAATGTAGTGTCATTAAACCAGTCTTTTGGAATCTATCAGTTTAACAATCCGGCAGGACTGGAGAAAATGTCAGGAAGCAAACTTGCAGCGACTGCAGCTTCGGGAAATCCGATGCTGGAGGGACAAAATGCAGGATTGACGAAGACCGGTGTATATCAGGGCTACATCGAAGCTTCAAATGTACAGGTTGCTGATGAGATGGTAAATATGATCATTGCACAGCGTGCATATGAATTAAATTCCAAGGCAATCACGACCTCGGATTCCATGCTGGAGACGGCAAATAACCTGAAACGATAGGCAGCGATTCGGAATTACTTACATAAGAGGGATATACTATGGATATTTCATCAATCAGTACAAATTATACGGTTGCAAATGCAGACAAAAGTGCAGAGCAGAGCAATTCTCTTCAGAGTTCATTAAAGAATATTTCATCGGACTCTTCAGAGGAACAATTAAAAGGTGTCATCAAAGATTTTGAATCTTATTTTGTGGAGCAGGTCATCAAACAGATGAAAGATACATTTACCTCGGATGATGACGGGGATTCTACGATGTCACAGTACAAAGATCTGTATATGGATCAGGCAATCGAGACGGTGGCAGATGAAATGGTGGATCAGATCGGAGAAAGCTATACACAGACACTGTATGAGCAGATGAAACGTAATATTGGCCAGTAGTAACATCAGCACAAAGAAAAGAGGAGAGACTGTTTACAACAGTCTCTTTTTTAGAGAATGGGGAACATATTTTGGAAGAGAATCTTGAGAGCATTGAAGGATATGTAGATCACATCATCTATCGAAATGCAGACAACGGATATACCGTACTTGTTCTGGTGTGTAACGAAGAAGAAGAGACTTGTGTGGGGGTATTTTCGGATATTGCCGAGGGAGAAAACATTAAGGCAAAGGGAAGTTATACAGAACATCCGACTTACGGCAGACAGTTTCAGGTAAAGAGTTTCGAAGAAAAGGCACCACAGGATGAGGTGGCAATTGAGCGGTATCTGGGATCAGGGGCGATCAAAGGGATCGGAATTGCCTTAGCGGCAAGGATTGTGCGAAGATTCAAGGCAGATACCTTTCGTATCATTGAAGAAGAACCGGAGCGGCTGGCGGAGATCAAAGGCATTAGCCAGAGAAAGGCTATGGAAATCGCGGATCAGGTGAATCAGAAAAAAGATCTCCGGCAGGCAATGATTTTTTTGCAGCAATACGGGATCAATACCACACTTGCAGTGAAAATATATAAAACATACGGGCAGGAAATATACGGAATACTGAAAGAAAATCCATATCGTATGGCAGATGATGTGGAAGGGGTCGGATTCCGCACGGCAGATGAGATCGCATCTCGTGTGGGAATCCGCACCGATTCCGATTTCCGGATTCGAAGCGGTATCCAGTATGTGCTGCTGCAGGCTGCCGGAGAGGGGCATACCTATCTGCCGATGCAGGAACTGACGCAGCGGGCAAGCCGGCTTCTTGAGGTAGACCCGGAGCACATCGAGCAGCATTACATGAATCTGGCGATGGATCGCAAGATCATTATGCGCCAGGTGGAAGACAGTACGCAGATCTATGCGGCAACCTATTTTTATATGGAGGCAAATACCGCTACCCGTCTGACACAGCTGAATGCTGTGTTTGATGTTCCGGATATCGAAATTGAGGACAGAATCCGAAAGATTGAAAAGAAGACGGGAATGGATCTTGATGAGCATCAGGTAGAAGCGGTAAAGGAAGCCGTAAGAAACGGTGTTCTCGTGATTACCGGAGGTCCCGGAACGGGAAAAACAACGACGATCAATACGATCATCCGGTATTTTGAATTATCCGGAGAAGATATTATGCTGGCGGCACCGACCGGACGGGCAGCAAAGCGCATGAGCGAAACCACCGGGTATGAGGCACGGACGATTCACCGGATGCTCGAACTGAATGGCGGAATGGAAGGAAATGCCGGATTTGAGCGCAATGAACAAAATCCGCTGGAGACCAATCTCATCATTATTGATGAGATGTCGATGGTGGATATTTCCCTGATGAATTCCCTGCTGAAAGCAATTTTGCCGGGCACGCGTCTGATCCTGGTGGGAGATGTGAATCAGCTGCCGAGTGTAGGGGCGGGAAGTGTGCTGAAGGACATTATTGATTCGAAGATGTTTCCTACGGTAATGCTGACAAAAATTTTCCGACAGGCAAGCACCAGTGATATTATTGTCAATGCGCATAAGATTAACCGGGGAGAAAAAGTCAGCCTGGATAACAAGAGCATGGATTTCTTTTTCCTGAAGCGTTATGAGGCAGATAAAATTATCAACGTTACGCTGCAGCTGATCAAGCAGAAACTTCCGAAATTTGTGGGGGCAAGCGAATACGATATCCAGGTGCTTACGCCTATGCGGAAAGGGCTGCTCGGAGTAGAACGTCTCAATACGATTCTGCAGATGTATCTGAATCCGCCATCGGACAGAAAAAAGGAGAAAGAGCATGGGGCGATCGTTTTCCGGGAAGGCGATAAAGTCATGCAGATCAAAAATAATTATCAGCTGGAATGGGAGATCCGCAGCAAATATGGACTCTGCATAGACAAAGGAACCGGGGTGTTTAACGGAGATACCGGAATTATTGAAGAGATCAATGATTTTGCAGAGACCATCACGGTAAATTTTGATGAAGGGCGTATGGTGGAATATTCGTACAAACTGCTGGATGAGCTGGAACTTGCGTATGCTGTGACGATCCATAAATCACAGGGATCGGAGTATCCGGCCGTTGTCATTCCGCTTCTTTCCGGACCCCGCATGCTTATGAACCGGAATTTATTGTACACAGCGGTTACAAGAGCAAAGAAATGTGTTACGATAGTGGGAGATGATACAACATTTGAACAAATGATTGAGAATAATTCCCAACAGAGACGTTACAGCGGTCTGAAGGACCGGCTGTTGGAAAATAAGGAGGAAGCGTAAATGAAAGCACAGATTTTAACGGAAGATCAGATTCCGGAAGCGCTCAGTATTGCAAGGGGTGTCTTTGATTACTGTCTGCGTGCGCGGATCACGGATCTGGAAATGATTCATATATTTCTGCAATATACGGAAAACACAAACATCCGGAACATGATTGCAGAAGGAACTCTCACCATGTGGGGAATTTTTGAACAGGGGCATATGATCGCCATGTCAGGAATGCAGAAAGAGGGACATATTACCATGCTGTATGTGCTTCCGGTATTCCAGCGCAGAGGATGTGGCAGATGTCTGTTGGAAGAAATGAAGGCGTATGCGGCAAATCAATATCAGTTACAGAGGGTGACGTTATCGGCAATGCCGGCATGGACAGCGGATTATTTCACAAAACGCCGGTTTCATCCAATGGAGGTAACACAGCCGTGTTCATTTGTTCCGATGCAGGCAAAAACCGTGGCACGCGCGATATATGAAAAGAAAGAAATTCCATCCGGCGTGATCCTCGGAACCAGCATTGGCGGTCTGGCAGTCTGTGCGGCAGTTGCTGTCGGGTTCATGGTATTGTGGATGCATGGAATTGTATAATATGTATATTTATTCATAAAATATGTCACTTTTTTCTCTTGCAAAAAAGGTTGAAAAAAGTGACGATTTGTGATAAAATTTTTACAATTTAGGTAAAGCTAACTCAAGGTAAAAAAAAGAGATTCTCTCTTTTTTTTTGCCAAGATGCAAGAAAGGCAGGGCAAAGAATGAAAGCTTTTTTGATACTGGAAGACGGAACCGTGTTTACAGGTACAAGCATTGGTTCTACACGCGAAATCATCAGTGAGATCGTATTTAATACCTCAATGACCGGATATTTAGAGGTACTTACAGATCCGTCCTATGCAGGACAGGCGGTTGTGATGACGTATCCGCTGATCGGAAACTACGGAATTACACCGGATATGGAATCCGCCAGACCGTGGCCGGACGGATATATTGTAAGAGAGCTTTCACGTATGCCGAGCAATTTCCGCTGTCAGGGAAGCATTCAGGATTTCCTGACAAAGCATGATATTCCGGGAATTGCAGGAATTGATACCCGTGCGCTTACCAAGATTCTCCGCGAAAAGGGAACCATGAACGGAATGATCACGACAAACGAAAATTATAATCTGGATGAAATTCTTCCAAAACTGAAAGAATATACAACCGGAAATGTTGTGGATAAAGTTACCTGCAGCGAGAAGAACGTATTAAAGGGAAGCGGAAAGAAAGTTGCACTGATGGATTTCGGTGCGAAGAACAACATCGCAAAATCGTTAAATGCCCGTGGCTGTGAGGTGACGATTTATCCGGCACACACATCGGCGGAGGAAATTCTCGGAGCCAATCCGGATGGCATTATGCTCAGCAACGGACCTGGAGATCCGAAAGAGTGCACAGCGATTATTGAAGAATTAAAGAAACTGTATGCAAGTGACGTACCGATCTTTGCCATCTGTCTCGGTCATCAGCTCATGGCACTGGCAAACGGAGCGGATACACACAAGATGAAATACGGACACCGTGGTGGAAACCATCCGGTGAAAGATTTGTCAACCGGTCGTGTTTACATTTCTTCCCAGAACCATGGGTATGTGGTAGATACCGATACCCTTGATCCGAAGGTTGCAAAGCCTGCATTCGTCAATGTCAATGACGGAACCAACGAGGGCTTAGAGTATGTCGGAAAGAATATTTTCACCGTGCAGTTCCATCCGGAAGCATGCCCGGGACCACAGGACTCTTCGTACCTGTTTGACCGCTTTATTCAGATGATGGGAGGGAATCAGTAATGCCAAGAAATAAAGACATCAAAAAAGTATTAGTAATCGGTTCGGGACCAATCGTCATCGGACAGGCAGCCGAGTTTGACTACGCAGGAACACAGGCATGCCGTTCCTTAAAGGAAGAAGGCGTGGAGGTGTGTCTGGTAAACTCCAACCCTGCCACCATCATGACCGACAAGCAGATTGCAGATCAGGTATACATTGAGCCTCTGACACTTCCGGTTCTTGAAAAAATTATTTTAAAGGAAAAACCGGACAGCATACTTCCGACACTCGGTGGACAGGCTGGATTAAATCTGGGTATGGAACTGGCAGAGTCCGGCTTCTTAGAAGAGCACGGAGTAAAACTGATTGGTACGACCGCAGAAACCATCTTTAAGGCAGAGGACCGTCAGGCATTTAAGGATACCATGGAAAAGATTGGTGAGCCTTGTGCAGCTTCCCAGGTTGTAAATACCGTAGAAGACGGTATCAAGTTTACTAATACGATCGGATATCCGGTTGTGCTCCGTCCGGCATTCACCCTCGGCGGAAGTGGCGGCGGTATCGCCCACAATGAGCAGGAGCTGGTCGATATCTTAAGCAATGGACTCCGTTTAAGCCGTGTCGGTGAGGTACTGGTTGAGCGCTGTATCGCAGGATGGAAGGAAGTCGAGTACGAAGTAATGCGTGATGCGAACGGAAACTGCATCACCGTATGTAACATGGAGAATATCGATCCGGTTGGTGTGCATACCGGAGATTCCATTGTAGTGGCACCTTCCCAGACACTCGGGGATAAAGAGTACCAGATGCTTCGTAGTTCTGCATTAAACATCATCAATGAGTTAAAGATCACCGGTGGATGTAACGTGCAGTATGCATTGAATCCGGATTCTTTTGAGTACTGTGTCATCGAGGTAAACCCTCGTGTATCCCGTTCTTCCGCTCTTGCCTCCAAGGCAACCGGATACCCGATCGCAAAGGTTACCGCAAAGATTGCATTAGGCTACACACTTGATGAGATCAAGAACGCCATCACACAGAAGACCTATGCAAGTTTCGAGCCAATGCTTGACTACTGTGTAGTGAAGATCCCGAGACTTCCGTTTGATAAATTCCTTACTGCAAAGAGAACGTTAAGTACACAGATGAAAGCAACCGGAGAGGTTATGAGTATCTGTGATAACTTCGAGGGCGCACTGATGAAAGCCATCCGTTCCCTGGAACAGCATGTGGACAGCCTTATGTCCTATGATTTTACCGGACTGTCCGATGAAGAGTTAGAGGCACAGCTTCATGTGGTCGATGACCGCAGAATCTGGGTGATTGCAGAGGCACTGCGCCGCGGCGTTTCCTATGATCATATTTATGAAATTACCAAGATCGACCGCTGGTTTATCGATAAGCTGGCAATCCTGGTAGAGATGGAGCAGCGCTTAAAGAGTGAGGAGCTGACCGTAGATCTGTTAAAAGAAGCAAAGAGAATCGAGTTCCCGGACAACGTCATCGCAGAGCTTACCGGAAAGACCGAGGAAGAGATTAAACAGATGCGTTATGCAAACGGTATCGTTGCAGCATATAAGATGGTGGATACCTGTGCCGCAGAGTTCGCCGCAGAGACACCGTATTACTACAGTGTTTACGGAAGTGAGAACGAGGCTGCAGAGACCACACCGCAGAAAAAGGTTCTGGTTCTTGGTTCCGGTCCGATCCGTATCGGTCAGGGTATCGAGTTTGATTTCTGTTCCGTACATTGTACCTGGGCATTTGCAAAGGAAGGCTGGGAGACAGTCATTATCAACAACAACCCGGAGACCGTTTCCACCGACTTTGATATTGCAGACAAGCTGTATTTTGAGCCGTTGACCGCAGAGGATGTCGAGTCCATCGTAAATATTGAAAAGCCGGACGGAGCTGTTGTACAGTTCGGTGGACAGACAGCGATCAAACTGACAGAGGCGCTTATGAAGATGGGCGTTCCGATTCTTGGAACCAAGGCAGAGGATGTCGATGCCGCAGAGGATCGTGAGCTTTTTGATGAGATTCTGGAGAAGACTCATATTCCGAGAGCAGCCGGTGGAACCGTATTCACCGCAGAGGAAGCCAAAGAAGTTGCAAACCGTCTTGGTTATCCGGTTCTTGTCCGTCCTTCCTATGTACTCGGTGGACAGGGCATGAAGATTGCATTCAATGATGAGGAGATCGAGGAATTCATCGGAATCATCAACCGTATTGCACAGGATCACCCAATCCTCGTAGATAAGTATTTACAGGGTAAGGAGATCGAGGTCGATGCCGTATGTGACGGAACCGACATTCTCATTCCTGGTATTATGGAACATATCGAGCGTACCGGAGTCCATTCCGGAGACAGTATTTCCGTATATCCGGCTCCAACGATCAGTGATAAGGTAAAGGATACCATCGTAGAGTATACAAAGCGTCTGGCACAGGCACTGCATGTGGTCGGTCTGATCAATATCCAGTTTATCGCCATGAACGAGGAAGTATATGTCATCGAGGTAAATCCGCGTTCCTCAAGAACCGTGCCGTACATCAGTAAGGTTACCGGTATTCCGATCGTAGATCTGGCAACCAAAGTGATCATCGGTAACACGATCCGCGGTCTGGGCTATGAGCCGGGACTTGCACCAGTTGCAGACTATATCGCAATCAAGATGCCGGTATTCTCCTTCGAGAAACTGCGTGGGGCAGAGATCAGTCTGGGACCGGAGATGAAGTCTACCGGTGAGTGTCTGGGTATCGCAAAGACATTCAATGAGGCACTGTACAAGGCATTCCTTGGAGCAGGTGTACAGCTTCCGAAATATAAGCAGATGATCATGACGGTTAAGGATGCGGATAAGCCGGAAGCCGTTGGTGTGGCAAAGCGTTTTGCGGCACTTGGTTACAAGATCTATGCGACAAGAAGCACCGCAAAGTATTTGCAGGAGCATGGTGTGAATGCATTGCGTGTCAATAAGATTTCGCAGGAATCGCCAAATGTCATGGATCTGATTCTTGGTCACAAGATTGATCTGGTCATCGATACACCGACACAGGGTAACGGTGATAAGACAAGAGACGGATTCTTAATCCGCCGTAATGCAATCGAGACCGGTGTGTACTGCATCACCGCTATGGATACCGCAAATGCACTGGCACGTTCTTTAGAGACCGCTCACGGGGAACTGACTCCGGTAGATATTGCAACGGTTAAGAATATGTAAGATAAATAAAAGCAGCCCCTGTGCCTATTGGTGAGGGACTGTTTTTACAGAAGTTTCATCCCGCCGGAAACGGCGGGATTTTTGCATGTGAAAGATTATTTGTCCAGATGCTGTTCGATAAGAACCAGAATCACATAGGCAATCAGGGAATAGAGAACAAATAAGACACATTGGTTTACGAAAAAACCAATATCAGCCGGATCACGGAACTGATGAATAAACTGGTTTATCCCCAACAGAGGACAGATACATCCGACAGGTACCACAATTTTCCGGAGAAAGTGAATGATTTCCTGTTTATGTCGCTTTCCGCTCAATAAAACAAGGGAGCAACAGATTCCGATGTAAATGAGGAGTGTTGGAAAATCCCAAAGATCCAGCATATCCGGTAAAAGCATATGTGTAAATATTGCAAACAGTCCGGTAAGGATCAATAAAATGATACCCGCTGCACAGGGAAGGAGTGCAAAGCGCTGTTGTTTTTGATTGTCTTCCAAAAGGTTCATCATATTTTCCTCCGCTTTCATAGAATAAATTTCCGGTGTTAATTTTTCACCGGAGAGAAGTTCATTGACATTGATATCGAGAGTAGCACAAAGTTCGTTCAGAATCGAAGTGTCAGGAATGCTGTTTCCGTTTTCCCATTTGGATATGGTTTTATCACTGACGCCGATCCGGTCACCGAGATCTTTCTGTGTAAATCCTTTGGCTTTTCTGGATTGTTGTATAAATTCACCAATCTTATTTTGTGACATAGTGGAACCTCCATTTCGTAAGAGACAGTTGCCGCAGTGTCTGTCTGCTTTCAGTATAGAAGAAACGTGCAGAGAATACAATCTATGAGTTGGAGAGTTGGTAGTTCGCAGTCTCAGAGAAAGAGAAGGACGGTTCCGTCAAAAGAATTCTCCCAAAAGGAGAATCTGAAAGAAATGGCTTTCAAAAAGGAATCACTCATTTTATAATAGAATGAACAGACAAGAGAGGATACAAAATATGGACAAGAAAAATGAATATCAGGATGAGGGATTAAGGGGCAACGAAAAAATCGAAGAAGCCATTTTTTTACTTCAAAAAGAACCTTCACAGGAACAGCTTGCGCATACATTGACCGTAATTCGCAGACGGATGCAGGAGGGGGGACAACTGATCGTTGCCGTGGAACCGGACCCGGCACAGGCGCAAATGAAGTTACAGACAGTGAGGACTCCGGACGGTAAAATCTGGTGGTCGGCATTTACCAGTTTTGAGGAAGAATTAAAAGGTGCAGATCAGGTGAAGTCGACATTTTTGTCAGAGATCGGCAGGATGTTTGAAGCAGCACTTACTGTGCCGGAGATTGCAGGGATTATTATCAATCCCTGGAACCGGACAATCATGCTGGATAAACATCTGATCCGGATTATTATGCCGGACTGAAAATTTTCATATTTTTCGTAACTATATGCAATACGATTCGAAAAGAATAGTGATACTATCGGGGAAACAGTATGTTCAGACCAATGAGAAGAAAGAAAAGGGAATCAGCACAGAGACAGCAAAACAATTATTGCTTCATGAGCGGCGTAACAGTCGGATCAATATAGAGCTTACCGATCCGGAGGCGGGTGTGACATTTTCTCGTATGAGACAAAATTAAGGAGGTATACAATGAGGATGATGGTTATGATAATCTATCTATTATTTTTAATATGCATGATCGTTTATTATGGAAAAATGATGTATAGAAATTATCAAAAAGAACTTCCTTTAGGATATGGGCAAAATAAAATCGTGTATTTTATGATCCTGCTATGTATCATAATCGGTCAATACACCATTCCTTCTGCTTGGGGCCGACTGAGTGTAATTTTAATATTCGGAGTTGCATTCTTTTTGATCTATGCAATGATTGGTCTCCATAATAGAAAGAATCATTCCGGAGAATTATTTCGCTTATATCAAAAAGAAGTCACCACAGCAAAGAGGTGTATCATCATAGGCACAGGAGTTGTTGTAGTTGCTTTATTTTTGGTCTGTTTTATAAAAAAATAAACTAAATCGGCCTCCGGATGACAAGCCTCCCCGCTTCTTAAGCGGCATCCATCTGCCCGTGCATCTGCTGCACCAGCGCCCGTGCTATGGAAAGCCCAAGTCCGGTCGGTCATGGTAATGTCCGGCGTGATCCGGTGTCTTTTGAGCACCGCATACATTGCGGCAATGCTTCCCTCTAAAATGCGATTTACCGACACTTCCTGCAAGGATTGTGCCAAAGGCACAGACAGGACAACCGAATACCGGAACAGTTCTTCCGTCAGTTGTGTCATCACCTTTGTGCGTTCCCGGATGATGGCAACATACTGGCGGGAGACAGCAGATAACGGTTCCTTTTCCAAAAGTTCCAGGTAGCCGCAGATGGCAGTCAGCGGTGTGCGTAGATCGTGGGAAATGCTCGTGATGGCAGCCTGCAGCTGGGTGTTTCCCTGTTTAAAACAATGCTGCATGGCACGGAGCTGTTCCAGGGATTGGTTGAGCGTATCCGCCAGAAGACACAAATCTTTATCCCGGCAGGAAAGTGTAATCGGTTTATCAAATATGGAATTCTTTTGGTTTTCGTTATTCTGCTTCCTATATTGGTGACGAACCAGCTGGGAATGGGGGACCCATTTTTTTGCAAATACCTCTGTCCACAGGGAGTATTAGAGGGGGCACTTCCACTTTCGATTGCAAATGCAGGCATCCGTGCGGCATTGGGAAAGCTGTTTACATGGAAGGCCGGAATACTGGTTGCGGTCGTGTTGTTAAGCCTTATGTTTTATCGCCCGTTCTGCAAATGGATCTGTCCGCTTGGCGCAGTCTATGCGCTTTTTAATAAAGTATCTCTTTTACAGATGCATATAGATACCGGTAAATGTGTATCTTGCGGCAAATGTGCCGGTGTCTGTAAAATGGATGTGGATGTGGTCCGGCATCCAAATCATACGGAATGTATACGCTGCGGAGCATGTGTGAAGGAATGTCCGGTAGAAGCAATCAGTTATAAGTATGGATTTGCGGAAAAATCAAAAAAGAAGAAGGAGAATAATTAAAATGAAAAAACTTACAGGAATATTACTGGTTATGACTATGGTATTTGGACTTACTGCTTGTGGCAATGCCTCGAAAAAAGGAAGCAATGTGACGGAAACACAGGCACAGTCTGCGGAAGATACAGGGGCTGGTAATGCAGAACTCAACAAACTGTACGAAAAGGAAAATGCCATTATTGCGAAACATCAGGAATTGTGGAATACGGTTTTTAATAACATTGACAAGGAAAAGGCCGCTGGCTCAGGGGAACAAAATTATGGAACGTTTCTGGAGACACAGCTGGATCATGTGAAGGACCAGTTTTCGGAGGCAGACCTGAAAAAGCTGGATAAGGATATCGAAGAGATTAAGAAAATCGAGGATCAGGTAACGGAACTTACCGCGCAGATGGGAACAGAAAATTCCGGCGCCCAAAGCGCGAATGCAGAAACATCCGTCTTTCCGTCTTTTCAGGCGAAGGATCTGGATGGAAATAAGGTGGACAGCAGCATTTTTTCACAGAATGCGGTAACGGTTGTTAATTTCTGGTTTAATGGATGCACGCCATGTGTGGAGGAACTTCCGGCACTCAACAAATTAAATGAAGAACTGAAGGCAAAGGGCGGTCAGGTCATTGGCGTAAACACGGATTCACTCGATGGTAACAAAGAGGGAATTGCGGAAGCAAAAAGCATCCTGAAAAAACAGGGGGCAGACTATACCAACCTTTCCCTTGATTCGGACAGTGAGGCCGGTAAATACGCAACAAATATTATGGCATTTCCAACGACAGTTCTCGTTGACCGTAATGGCAACATTGTCGGAGATCCGATCATGGGCGGAATCACGAGTGATGAAGTCTACAAAAAGGTGACAGCTGCGATTGACCAGATCTTAGAGAAGGATAAGCAGTAAGATGGATACGGATAGGGTGGTAACTTTAAAAGGAGAATCCAATGGAATATGAACACATTGTCCATTCGTTTGAACCGGTGTACGACAAAGCTTCCGAAATTCTCATATTAGGAACCCTGCCGTCCGTCAAATCAAGGGAAAACAATTTTTATTACGGGCACAAACAGAACCGTTTCTGGAAAGTGCTTGCAACACTTTTAAAGGAGCCGGTTCCAGATACAATTGAGGAGAAAAAAGCAATGCTGCTTGCCCGCCGGATTGCCCTGTGGGATGTGATCCAAAGCTGTGACATCAAAGGCTCAAGTGACAGCAGTATTAAAAATGTACAGCCGACGGATATTGGCATGATTCTGGAAAAAACGAACATAACACGTATTTATGCAAACGGAAACAAGGCAGGACAGCTTTATAAAAGGTACCAGTTTCCGGTCACGGGGATCGAAGCGATGGTGCTTCCATCCACAAGTCCGGCAAATGCCGCGTGGTCGCTGGAACGGCTGTGTGAGGCGTGGCATGTGATTCTGGAACAAGGATAACAGAGCCTTTTATAAAAGATTTAAAAAGCCATCTTTGTAAAGAAAGATGGCTTTTTTTAGTACAAATCAACGGCAAAGTGACGAAATGGCAAAGAAAAAATATGAAAAAATTGAACAAATAACGGAAAAATATGAAAATTTTTAATGTGAACCAAAAAATATTCTATAGTTTATGAGATAAAAATCCCGTATACTAGCATTACAAACAAAACAAGAAGGGGGAAATTCTTATGAAAAAGAAAATTGTTGCAATTATGATGATGGCGGTACTTGCACTTTCAACCGCAGCATGCGGAGCCGATGGGGGAAACAACGGCGGTGGCACACAGGCAGGCAATACAGGGGGAGGCACTTCTACCTCAACTGTCGCAAACAAGGATAAACCTTTGGTATGGTTTAACCGTCAGCCGTCAAACAGTTCTACAGGAGAACTCGATATGACAGCACTCAATTTTAACAAAGATACTTATTATGTAGGGTTTGATGCAAATCAGGGTGCAGAACTTCAGGGTACCATGGTAAAAGATTACATCGAGAAAAATATTGACAAGATTGACCGTAACGGAGATGGCGTGATCGGCTATGTTTTAGCAATCGGTGATATCGGTCACAATGATTCCATTGCCCGTACAAGAGGTGTCAGAAAAGCACTTGGAACAGCAGTGGATAAAAACGGCGAGGCAGACAGTGCACCGGCAGGAACCAATACCGATGGAAAAGCATCACAGGTTCAGGACGGAAGCATTGAAGTAGGTGGAAAAACCTATGTGATCCGTGAACTTGCTTCCCAGGAAATGAAAAACTCAGCAGGTGCTACATGGGATGCAGCAACAGCCGGCAATGCGATTGGTACATGGTCATCTTCTTTCGGGGATTCCATTGATGTCGTTGTATCCAACAATGATGGAATGGGAATGTCAATGTTTAATGCATGGTCAAAGGATAACGGTGTACCGACATTCGGATATGATGCAAACAGCGATGCAGTTGCAGCAATTGCAGAAGGCTACGGTGGAACGATCAGCCAGCATGCAGACGTACAGGCATACCTGACACTGCGTGTTCTTAGAAATGCACTGGATGGTGTAGATGTTGACACGGGTATCGGAACTGCAGACGATGCAGGAAATGTATTAAGCAGTGACGTTTATGTATACAAAGAAGACGAGAGATCTTACTATTCCCTGAACGTGGCAGTAACTGCTGATAATTACAAAGATTTTACAGATTCTACCGTTGTATGGGAACCGGTATCCAAGCAGTTAGATGCATCTGCCCATCCGACAAAGAAGGTATGGCTGAATATTTACAATGCTTCTGATAACTTCTTAAGTTCTACCTATCAGCCGCTGTTACAGAAGTATGATGACCTTTTAAATCTGGATGTTGAGTACATTGGTGGTGACGGACAGACAGAGTCTAATATCACAAACCGTCTGGGCAATCCGGGACAGTACGATGCTTTTGCCATCAACATGGTGAAAACAGATAATGCAGCTTCTTACACAGCTCTTTTAAATCAGTAAAACAACTTAACTTCGGGGGGAGAAATGCGGTTCTCTCCCCGAAAACAAAAGGATAGGAGCGGATAGTATGGGGGATCAGAGCAAAGATATTATCTTATCGATACGTGGCATGAGTAAATCATTTGGCCGCAACAGAGTACTTGATCATATCAACCTTGATGTGAGAAAAGGAACAGTTATGGGACTTATGGGAGAAAATGGTGCCGGTAAGTCAACAATGATGAAATGTCTTTTTGGAACTTATCAGAAAGACGAAGGAACTATATACCTTGACGGAAAAGAAGTGAATTTTTCCGGTCCGAAGGATGCACTTGAAAATGGGATTGCAATGGTGCATCAGGAGTTAAACCAGTGTCTGGAGAGAAATGTTGTGGATAATCTCTTTCTTGGCAGATACCCGGTAAATTCCCTTGGGATGATCGATGAGGGAAGAATGAAAAATGAAGCCTCGGAATTATTCCGGAAACTGGGAATGACGGTAAATCTGGATCAGCCGATGAGAAATATGTCCGTTTCCCAGCGGCAGATGTGTGAAATTGCAAAGGCGATCTCATATAATTCGAAAGTAATCGTATTGGATGAGCCAACATCATCACTTACCGTACAGGAAGTGGATAAACTTTTTGATATGATGCGGATGCTTCGTGACCAGGGCATCTCCCTTATTTATATTTCCCATAAAATGGATGAAATATTTGAGATCTGTGATGATATTTCCGTACTCCGGGATGGAAATCTGGTCATGACAAAAAGTGCAAAAGAAACAAATATGAATGAACTGATTACTGCAATGGTAGGCCGTGTGCTGGAAAACCGTTTTCCACCGGTGGATAATCAGCCGAAAGATGTTATTTTATCAATCCAGCATTTGTCCACAAAATATGAGCCGTATTTACAGGATGTTACATTTGATGTCCGTGAAGGGGAGATTTTTGGCTTATATGGCCTTGTGGGAGCCGGACGGACAGAATTGCTGGAAACCATATTCGGTATCCGCACAAGAGCCGCAGGCCGTGTTTATCTGAACCATAAGCTTATGAATTTCAGCTGTGCAAAAGAGGCAATGGATTATGGATTCGCGCTTATTACGGAAGAACGGAAGGCAAATGGATTATTCCTGAAAGGGAATCTTACATTTAATACAACCATTGCAAATCTTAATGCATATAAAAAAGGCGCGGCACTTTCAGAACCGAAAATGACAAAGGCTACCGCAAATGAAATTAAAGTCATGCATACCAAATGTCTGGGACCAAACGATATGATTTCAAGTCTTTCCGGAGGAAACCAGCAGAAGGTTATTTTTGGAAAGTGGCTCGAGCGTGAACCGAAGGTGTTTATGATGGATGAACCGACAAGAGGAATTGATGTCGGCGCAAAATATGAAATTTATGACCTGATCATACAGATGGCAAAACAGGGAAAGACCATTATCGTGGTTTCTTCTGAGATGCCGGAAATCCTTGGTATTACAAACCGGATCGGTGTCATGTCGAACGGACGGCTTGCGGGCATTGTCAATACAAAGGAAACGAATCAGGAAGAATTACTTCGCCTCAGCGCGAAATATTTATAGGCAGGGGGGACAGATATGGCAAATAGCAAGATTCTTACAGCGGAGCAGGAAAAAACACTGCGTCAGCCGATTGAGGAATATGTCGGAAAAATACAAAAAGAGATTGATGAACTCAGAAAAGATGGTACGGCAAAAGTCATTATGTACCAGAGCAGGATCGAAAACGTAAAAAGAGATAAAACACTTTCCAAAGGGGAAAAAGATTCTGAGATTGCATCCTGCCAGAAGGAGCTTGAACAGGCAAAAGCGGTAGAGGCACAGAACAAAGACCAGATCGCAAAACTGATCGGGAAAGCAGAAAATTATCTCAAAAATAATTTTGACAAGTATTATAATGCAGTTAAGGCAAGTTGTATAGCGGAAAAGGAACAGGCACTGCAGGAGCATCAGCAGAAACTTGCAAAGATTGAAAAGGAACACAAAGAAACTCTGGCAAAGACTTCCGCCCAGGCCGAGGTCAAAGAAGAAAATTATGTATATAAGAACCGTGTTTCCAATGAAAAGATTGAACTGGAAAAAGAGTATCAGAGGATTAAAGACCGGAAGCATGATGCGTACAGTTACAAGTATCATCTGATTGATCTGCTCCGGTTGTCCAAATTCACATTTGCAGAAAATCAGGCACAGAAATGGGAAAATTATAAGTATACATTTAACCGGAGAACATTCCTTTTACAGAATGGACTCTACATCGCGATCATTCTTATTTTTGTTGCGTTATGTATCATAACTCCAATCAAAAAAGGAACGCCGCTTCTTACGTATAATAATATTTTAAATATTCTCCAGCAGGCATCGCCTAGAATGTTTTTAGCACTTGGAGTTGCAGGTCTGATCCTTCTTACAGGAACGGATCTTTCCGTTGGACGAATGGTTGGTATGGGAATGACAACCGCAACCATTATCATGCATCAGGGTGTAAATACAGGTGGTGTGTTCGGACACATCTTTGATTTTACGAAAGTACCGACACCGGCAAGAGTCATTCTTGCACTGGTAGCATGTATTGTATTATGTACGTTCTTTACAAGTATAGCCGGATTTTTTACAGCGAAATTCAAGATGCATCCGTTTATATCGACCATGGCAAACATGCTTGTCATTTTTGGTCTGGTAACTTATGCGACAAAAGGTGTTTCCTTCGGAGCGATCGAGCCGACCATTCCGAATATGGTAATTCCAAAAGTCAATGGATTCCCGACCATCATTCTCTGGGCAGTTGCAGCAATTGTCATTGTATGGTTTATCTGGAACAAAACAACCTTTGGTAAAAATCTTTATGCAGTCGGAGGAAATCCGGAGGCAGCAGCAGTTTCAGGTATCTCTGTATTTGCAGTAACACTTGGTGCATTTATTATGGCCGGTATCCTTTACGGATTCGGTTCCTGGCTTGAATGTACCCGAATGGTTGGATCTGGTTCCGCCGCTTATGGACAGGGCTGGGATATGGATGCCATTGCAGCCTGTGTTGTCGGTGGTGTATCATTTACCGGTGGTATTGGTAAGATTTCCGGTGTTGTTACCGGTGTATGTATCTTTACAGCATTAACATACTCCCTCACAATACTGGGTATTGATACAAACCTCCAGTTCGTATTCTCAGGTATTATCATCCTTGTTGCAGTAACACTGGATTGTCTGAAATACGTTCAGAAAAAATAAAACATATACTCTCCTCTATAATGAAAAAGCAGGGATGCCGGTGATGCATGAAACATGCAGGGCATCTCTGTTTTATGTTGGAAAGGTTTTACTTTATCTGGACAAATTGCTATAATAAATAAAATAACATGGGGGAAGAGGTATGTATACATTATTGCTGGTGGATGATGAAGAAGAAGTCATTGAAGCCATCGTTAAAAAAGTCAAATGGGAGGAACTCGGCTTTCAGGTTACCGGGCATGCAAACAACGGATTTAAAGCAATGGACATGCTTGAAGAAATGCAGCCGGATGTTGTTATGACGGACATCCGGATGCCGTATATGGACGGGCTGGAATTGTGTGCGCATATAAAAGCAAAGTATCCGGCAACAAAAATTCTGCTTTTTACCGGATTTGATGATTTTGAATATGCAAAAGAAGCCGTGCATCTTGAAATCGAGGAATATATTTTAAAGCCGCTCAATGCTGTGGAAATAACAGAAGTGTTTAAGCGTCTGAAAGAGAAACTGGACTATGAGATCAGTGAAAAAAGAAATACGGATCTTTTGAAAAAATATTATGCGGATTCCCTTCCGATGCTGCAGGCGAATTTGTATACAACGCTTATTGAAGGACGTATTCCGGAAGAGGAGATGCCGCATTATTTTAAGGATTACCAGATTGCTTTTACAGGCCCGTGGTATTGCTGCCTGATCATACACACATCGGCAAGTCAGGTTCCGGAGGGCATGGATATACGGCTGCTTTCGGTATCGGTAGACCGGCAGGCAGGGGAGAACCTCGGGGAAAAATGGAACGCGAAGCGTTTTCGCTATCTTGGGGATACCATTATGATTATGCAGTTAAAAAGTGAGGAAGAAATTTCAGAACTGACGGATGCCTGTGACCGTTTCTGTAAATATATCCATCATATTATGGGGGCAAAAGTAACCATAGGGATCGGTCAGGTATGTGGGCACATTGCAAAGATTGCAGCATCGTATCAAAGCGCCAGGGAAGCGGTTTCCTATCGTGTTTTATATGGAAGCAACCGGGCGATAAATTTAAAAGAGATTGTTCCACAGAGAAAAATCCAAAGGGATGCCGGAGAGAAAACAGAACTGTCCAATGTGTTCAAAAAGATCTGCCTTGGAGAAAATGAAGATATTGCAAATGCCATAGAAGTTTACATGCAGCATAATTTCCTTGACCTGAAATCATTGGAAAAATATCATGTGGCAGTTATGGAACTCATTGGCGAACTGTATCATTTTATGGTCAACAATGAAATGGATACCACAAAAATACCGGGAGGTATCGGTTCTTTGTATAATGAACTGTGTAATTTAGAACCGCAGGTTTTGCAGAAATGGCTTTTAAAATTCTGCTGTATGCTGCATGATGACATGGCAGATGCCCGGTATCATTCCAAGAAATCCCTGATCGGGAGGGCAAAAGAATATGTGCACGACAATTATCAGCAGGAAGATTTAGGGCTTGACGATATCTGTAAAGAACTGGGCGTGTCAAATTCTTATTTTTCAAGCATGTTCAAAAAAGAAACAGGGAATTCTTTTGTCGGATACCTGACGGAATACCGTATGGATAAGGCGGCACGCATGCTTGTGGAAACCGCGGAAAAAAGTTATATGATTGCAAAGAGTGTGGGATATTCCGATCCAAATTACTTCAGTTATGTGTTTAAAAGACAGTTTGGGGTATCCCCTTCAAAATACAGGACAGCATATGAAAAAAATGAAAAATAAACCGGGAGATATCCAGTCAACCATCATGGTTGCATTTTCTGTAATATCAACCTTAATTATGATTTGTATGGGCATGATGGTATATTGGAGATTTTCGGGGATCACACAGCAGAATATTGTGGATAATAACCGAAAGATGATGGATCAGACGGTGGATTCCATAGAAAATTATCTTGTGAATATGAGGCAGATATCGGATGCCGCATATTATGATGTTATAAAGGAAAACGATATCCGGGAACAGAACGAATCCATCCACAAAGGGTTAAATCTTTTATATGAGGCAAATAAAGAGAACTTAAGGAGCATTGCTATATATAATGGATACGGAAGCCTTATGGCAGCAGAGCCGGTTGTTGCCCAGAAAGAAGAACCGGATGTGACCAGACAGGGATGGTTTATGCAGGCAAAAACACGTATGGAGAATATCCATTTTTCCACACCCCATGTCCAGAATTTATTTGATGACGGTACCTGTCGGTATTACTGGGTGATTTCTTCCAGCCGTGTCGTGGAACTTACGAATGGGACAGATACACAGTTGGGAGTGCTGCTTGTGGATATGGACTATTCCGGGATTTCACGTATGATGGAACGGATCAATACGTCAGGAAAAGGACAGTATTTTTATCTGTGTGATGGTGAGGGAAATATTATTTATCATCCGCATCAGGCAAGAATTGACAATGGCATGAATACAGAAAGCAGCGTAAAGGCAGCTTCGTCCAAAGAAAAAATTTACGATGAATATTTGGGAAAAAACCACAGAAAAGTTATGGTGGGTGCAATCAGTTATACAGGATGGCGCCTGGTCTGTGTTATGCCGTATGAAATATTCACAAATAAGATGGCCGATGTAAAGCAGTTTGTCCTGCTTATTTTACTGCTTATGGCAATGATGCTTGTATTTGTAAACCGCATCATTTCCGTGCGGATATCGCGGCCGATTATGAAACTGGATCACTCGGTGCGTGAATATCAGGAAGGAAAAGAAGAAAAGATTGCAATCGGAGGCTCAACAGAGATCCGGCATCTGGGACAATCCATTCAGGAATCCTACCGGCAGAATTCCGAACTGATGAAAAAAGTCATATGGGAACAGAATGAAAGAAGAAAAAGCGAATTTGATGTGCTGCAAAGCCAGATCAACCCGCATTTTTTATACAATACATTAGACTCCATCACCTGGATGATAGAGAGCGGTAAAAATGAGGAAGCTGCCTTTATGATCACGCAGCTGGCAAAGCTTTTCCGGATCAGCCTTTCAAAAGGACATACGGTTATCCGCATAAGGGATGAACTGCAGCACGCGCAAAGTTATGTTAATATACAAAAAGTGCGGTATAAAAACAAGTTTGAAGTTGTATTTGATATCCGTCCGGATATTCTGGATGATTGTATCGTGAAACTTGTGCTGCAGCCGATCCTTGAAAATGCGATCAATTACGGCGTAAGGGAGATGGATGACTGCGGAAAAATCCTCATTCGCGGATGGAAAGAGCAAGAAAATATCTTTATGCAGGTATCGGATAACGGAATGGGGATTCCGGAAGAGGAGATTGACCTGTTATTAAAGGATACAAACCGTGTACATAAAAAGGGCTCCGGAGTCGGGCTTGTAAATGTAAATAACCGGCTCCGGTTATTGTTTGGAGAACCATACGGACTTCAGATAGAAAGTGAACTGGATGAGGGAACGACAGTGACAGTTATCATCCCAGAGATTGTTTACAGTGAGGAAAACTGCAGGAAATTTGAGGAACACCATATGCCGGAGGATTCTTAAAATGAAACATGGGAAAAAAACATTTGTGATAATAGAGGCAGTTCTGGGAATTCTCGTGATTCTGGTTCTCGGCTTTATCATCTATAAGCAAAACGGCCATGAACCGGAAACAATTGCGGTGATCATACCGGATGTGGATGAGAGCGAGTGGTCAGCGTTTAAATACGGACTGAAAATGGCAGCACGGGAATATGATACAGATGTTGTGATCATCAGTAAGGACAATATGGAAACCGCCAATGAGGAGATTGAGATTATGAATCAGGAAATTGCAAAAGGAGCAGATGCGGTGATCGTAAAACCGATTGCAAACCGGGATGGGCAGCAAAAGCTAAAACAGCTGGAAAAAAGTGTTCCTATAATGGCCGTGGGAGATACATTTCCCGAAGAACCGTCCGGATTGCATACAATAGAACCTGATCATTACCATATGGGTGCGGATCTTGCCCAAAAGCTTCTGGAAAATTACCGTGGAAATCTGATCGGGAAGAAGATTGGGATCTATTCGCAGTATGCCACTTCAGAAGCAGTGATAAAAAGAAAGAAGGGGATTTGTGATACATTAAAGGGGAGTGGCGCAGAAATTTTATGGTCTGTATCAAAAGAAAATGATTCGAAAGAGAAAATCAATTTACAGACGCAAAGAAGGGTGGATATCGTGATGGCTTTGGATAATGCAAGCTTTGTGGAAGCCGGGGAGGCGGCAAAGGATAATGACCTGTATGGGGCGGTACTCTATGGAATTGGAAATTCAACGGAGGCAGTTTATTATCTGGATGCAGGATGGGCACAATGTCTGGTTGCTCCGGATGAGTTTGACGCAGGCTATGAAAGTGTTGCAGAGCTTATTAAAAAACGACGTAATTTTTTCTATAAAATGAAAGACCGGCAGATTACGTATACCGTTCTCACACGGGAGAATCTTTTTTCGGAGGAGAACCGGAATCTGCTGTTTACAATCAGCCGGTAAAATCAGAGGTTATCATGGATAAAAGAAAAATAAAAAACGCTATGGCATTAATTGGTCTGATGGGAATTCTTTTGTATGGTGCATGTGGAAACGAAAAAAAGGAAATACCGAAACAGATTTATATTGGTGTCGCATGTTATGACCAGAGAGATACCTTCCTGGGGGAACTTCTGGAAAATTTTAAAAGGGAATGCAGGACACTGGAAAAAAGGGGATATGATATCAGTCTGACTATTATGGATGCTGCAAATTCGCAAAGAACGCAGGACGATCAGGTGCAGGAAATGATCGGTAATGGCTGTGATATTTTGTGCGTCAATCTGGCAGACCGGACGGACCCGTCGCAGATCATTACAGCCGCACAGGAGCACGATATCCCCATTATATTTTTTAATCGGGAACCTGTGGAAGAAGATCTGATGCAGTGGGATCAGTTATATTATGTCGGAGCAGAAGCAAAACAGTCCGGACAGATGCAGGGACAGCTTGCAGCAGCTTACATCAAAGAACATCCGGATGTGGACCGCAATCATGATGGGAAAATCCAGTATGTGATACTTGAGGGGGAAATGGGGCATCAGGATGCCATTATTAGAACGGAAAGCGTTGCGGAGAGCCTGAAAGAACAGGGGATTGCACTGGAAAAACTGAGTTATCAGATTGCAAACTGGAACCGTGTGCAGGCGCAGAACCGTATGATACAGCTGATCGGACAATATAACAACCGGATGGAAGTTGTTCTTGCTAATAATGATGCAATGGCACTCGGTGCTATGGATGCTTATGAAAAGCTCGGGTATACGGAAACAAACCGGCCGGTATTTTTTGGAATAGATGGGACAAAAGAAGGGCTTGAAGCGGTAAAAGACGGAACACTTGCAGCAACCGTATATAATGATAAAGAAGGGCAGGCAGCAGCAATGGCAAACCTTGCATTTTCGATTGCTACAGAGGATGAAAATAATCCAAATCCGTTTAAAAATTATAAATATATATATCGCGCATATCAGAAAGTTACAAAAGAAAATGTGCAGACATTTCTGGAGAAAGAAGAATAAGGTACGCGATCCCAAAAAAGGAGAAACAGACATGAATAACTGGGAAAGAATGAAAGCCGGCAGACTCTACAATGCCGACAGCAAAGATCTGGAAAAATACCATTCGTTTGGGATGGAAACCTGTGATAAATTCAACCGCACACCGCTGTGGATGAAGAAAAGAAAGCAGCGTCTGCTGGAAAAAATGATTCCATCCGTTCCTCTCCGATGAGCGTCTGCCGCAGCAGTATCCGGACGGTTTCCATGACCTTGAGTATGCAAAGCCGATCCGCATCGGAAGCGGAAGCTGGATCTGTTCGAGCGCGACGATCTGTGGCGGAGTGACCATCGGAAAAAACTGTATTGTAGCGGCAGGGGCAGTCGTAAACCGTGATGTTCCGGATAACTGCATCGTGGCAGGTGTTCCGGCGAAGGTATTGCGAAAGCTGGATGAGCAGGATCGGATGCAGGTGTGGGATACTTACATGAAAAACGAAGTGCCGTTGTCGGAGCGGGAAAGTGGGAGAAGTAGATCATGAATTCGTGGATGGATCTTGCAATGCGCGTACAGAGTATTGCGCAGGCAGGGATTGATGACCACACCTAATTCTCAGTGTGCATTAAATGCTCTTGCCATTGACAACCCTATTGAGTATGCCAGGTTGGCTTTGACGGGTGAGATGCAAGATTGGGTGAATGCGGAAGATAATCTAGAAGTATGGTAATTTTATGGGTGGATTGCTATGTATGGCAGTCCACCCATAAAATCTTTAGAAAAACATAAGTGGAATATAAGAATTGTGCGTGCTAAAATAAATAGTGAGAAAATTGAATTGGAGACCAGCTATGAGAAATCTAATGAAATTTAATAGATTCGTGATGCCCTTACTACTAATTATATTTTCTGCTTTGCTACATGGATGCACTTTGAATGAAAATGTTTCTTATAAAAGTGCTTATGCAGATAATAATTTAAGTGTAAAGAATGAGAACATTAACGGTGCCATTGTGAAAGTAAATGATAAATACATTTATCACGATGAAATTTTTCTGCAACAGTTTGGAAAAGTAGGTGTATCATATTCGGATATTGTTGAAAATAGCATAGATGAAATAGTGGCAACATCATATGCAGAAAAATTAGGAGTTTTTGTTTCTGAATCCGAAATTGATAATGCTATTTGCGAGTATGAAGCCATTAACAAAGAAGTCTATGATAAAGCTCTTAAAATCTATGGGGAAACGACTCTGAAACAAAAATTAAAAGATAGATTGTTGTTTGTAAGTACAAAAAACAAAGTGTTAGAACAAGAAGTGAAAATAGACGCCAATCTTATCGAATCTTTTAAAAGCCAGAAAGAGCTTCATGGAGAATTAGACAAATATTCAGACTCTGAGCTAATGAAACGGATGAACAAAGAGATAAAAGATTATGCATTTGGGTTATGGGTCAAGGAAAAGAGAAAGGAATCGAAAATTGAATACTTAAAGCTATATGATAAGTATAAAAAAGATTGTTTAGTATTTAATGATAATCAAATGTCGATGCCTAAAATAGATGCTAAAGAAGTAGCATTAGATGGAGATGAAGGGAAAGAAATTTTAGCATCCTTGTCAATATTTGAAAAATATAATCCAGTTTCTGTGTATGAAATTTTAGTAAAACCAAATAATAAAGACGATTATACAGAGCGTGCATATATAAAAGTCCATTTAGTAAATGAAGATAATAACGATAAGATTCTTGATGTTATTATCGCTGACAAGAACGAAACCGGCATTGATTATGGGTTAAAGGATTCAAAAATGTCGACATTATGTGGTGTTAATGTGAAATTATCTAAGTCTGAAAATTTAAATGTTGATGACAAGATAATAACAAGAGCTGTTTTTAAGCTTAACAAACATACTTATGTAATGGATGGCATCAATATTGAGCCTTTTGAATTTACAGAAATGGTTTCAGAATTACTCTCTAAATTAACTAATAAATAGAATATATAACTGAAAATTGAAATGAAAAGGCTATTTATCTGAAAAGGTATTTAGCCTTTTTCTTTGCCAAAAATATGAAAGGAGATGATTTTTATGAACAATAAAACAGAATTAGAAAAGGTAAAAGCAGAGATTGAAAGCAAGAAAGAAGAAAAAGAAAAATATGAAAAGCAATTATCTCAGCTTAAAAATCAAGAGAAGAAATTAAAGAAAATGGCAAGCCTTGAAGAAAGAAAAAAGCGAACCCACAGACTGATAGAACGAGGAGCAATATTAGAAAGTTTTATCGAGGGGGGGTTATCCACACATATGCAGGGATGGAACTTCGCCTGAAAATGTATGAAATTATGAAAAAGCAGGGACATGAAGAAGAAACCGGAAAGACAAAGATTACGTCCGGTTATAATCTTCCGGCAACATATATTCTTCACACCGTAGGACCGATCATACAGTGGGAGGTTACAGGAAAAGAGGAAGAATTGCTGGCAAGCTGCTACAGAGAATGTCTCAAGCTGGCGGCGGACACGGGAGCAGAGTCCGTAGCTTTTTGTTGTCTGTCAACGGGGGTGTTTCGTTTTCCACAGCAAAGGGCGGCAGAAATCGCTACCGAGACGGTAAAGAATTATATCAATGAGGACAGCAGAATAAAAAAAGTCATATTTAACGTATTCAAGGACGATGATCTGAGAATCTATCATGCACTAATTGGATAAATCGTGTTAGAATAAAATTGTCACGTAAGACAGAAAGGAAATTATTCTATGGAAAAGAAAACCGGTTACGATGCAGTTGTATTTGATATGGACGGTGTGATTTTTGATTCTGAGCGGGCTGTGATGCAGTGCTGGAAGGAGCTTGCAGATAAATACCAGATTCCAGATATTGAGAAAGCGGTGCTTTCCTGTACGGGGACGACGATGAAACGGACGCGGGAGATTATGCTGGAAATTTATGGGGAGGATTTTCCGTATGATATTTATGCGAAAGAGTCCTCTGCTATCTATCACAGCAGATACGATGGCGGCAGGCTCCCGATGAAGCCGGGGGTTGTGGAACTGCTCACCTTTTTAAAAGAAGATGGAAAGAAAATTGCGCTGGCATCTTCGACACGCAGACAGACCGTGACAAACCAATTAAAGGATGCTGGAATTTTGAATTTTTTTGACAATGTGATCTGCGGGGATATGGTGGAGCACAGCAAACCGGCACCGGACATTTTCTTAAAGGCCTGTGCAGAACTTGGGGTTGCACCGGAGCGCGCGTATGCGATTGAGGATTCCTACAATGGGATTCGTGCGGCACATGCAGGACATTTGCTTCCGATCATGGTTCCGGATCTGCTGCCTGCAAATGAAGAAATGCAGGAAAAAGCAGAGGTGGTGTTACCGGATCTATTCGAAGTGATCGCCTATTTGAAGGGAGAGGGAGCATGTTAACCGAGCAGTTTGATACATTTTTTTAGCTAGTCAATCATCATTTCCTCGCGCATAATAGCACCTAAGAGAACCAGATAGTCACCAAATTCATCGGAGGAACTGTCCGGTATCGCAGTAAATTTGGTCTGGCTGTTCTGCAAATGCTTTAAACGGGAAGTATGCCGGTGCAGCTGTTCTTCAGTTTCCTGTATTGCAAAAGTTTGTTATACTAAAGGAAATAAAAAAGAGGGAGATAAACATGAATAACTGGGAACGAATGAAAGCCGGCAGACTTTACAATGCCGACAGCAAAGATCTGGAACAATATCATAAATTTGGCATGGAAACCTGTGATAAATTCAACCGCACTCCGCTGTGGAGGAAAAAAAGAAAACAGCGTTTGTTAGAAAAACTGATTCCATCTGCAAAGGATGGAGGAGCAGCCATTTTTGCCCCATTTTACTGTGAATATGGTGTCAATATCCATTTTGGAAAAGGCTGTTTTGTCAACTATAAATGTACATTTCTGGACTGTGCGCCGATTACGCTGGAGGATGGTGTGTGGGTAGGCGCAAACGTGACGATTGCAACCCCGTGTCATCCGTTTCTTTCCGATGAGCGGCTGCCGCAGCAGTATCCGGATGGTTTTCATGACCTGGAGTATGCAAAGCCCATCCATATCGGAAGCGGAAGCTGGATTTGTTCGAGTGCAACGATCTGTGGCGGAGTGACCATCGGAAAGAACTGTATTGTGGCGGCAGGGGCAGTCGTAACCCGCGATGTTCCGGATAACTGTATTGTGGCAGGTGTTCCGGCAAAAGTTTTGCGCAAACTGGATGAGCAGGATCGGATGCAGGTGTGGGATACTTACATGAAAAATGAAGTTCCGATGTCGGAGAGGGAAAGAGGGAGAAAGTAATTGCAAGTGTGCACAAAGAATGCTACACTGATATCTATGAGGTGATGAAGGTATGGATATCGCAACAACAATGGCAGCAGTCAATTATTTCAATATGGTAAATACATGGAATATGCTGGCAATGCAGGATACTGAGCTGTTTACAGTGACAGAAAATGGGAAGGAAGACGAAATGATGAGTGGTTCAATTTTAGATACTTATATAGGAAAAGATTGTGCGGTAAGTTTATTTAATGATATGGGTGGTATCAAAGGAAAACTGATGGACGTGGATGCGCAGTGGGTGAAGATCGAGACACCGAAAAAGGGAACACAGTTTATCAACCGTAACATGATCCGCAGTGTTAATTTTGAAAATAAGTAGTAGTATTTCAGAAGCCATTTTCGCAGGAGAGAATGGCTTTTTTTTAAAGAGAAGGAGGACGGAAATGAAGAAAATCCAAGAGCATTTGGGACTTGTTTTTTTGATTATAATTGCCATTTTTGCAGTTGCAATCGGTGGATATTTTACGCTGCGAAAAGGCGTTTTTATTGGGGATGATTTTTATTACAAAGTCCGTGCAGATAAGTTTGTGCACAACACAGTCAACTATGTTGAACGAACAAAAGATGATACTTTTTTACTTGTGGCAGATGGAAAAAAACAGAATGTTTCCTATACCATGAAAGGGGATCAGGTCACGTTTTCATTTGCGGATGATACGATAAACGGCACATGGACGGGGGATCAGTTGCTCGCGGCAGATGGAAGCCCTGTGGGCTGGGATGAAATGCAGATTATAGCAGGGAATGAAAAGCCTGTCATCAGTGATGAAACATACAGCAATGCATTGGGACACATCCTTTACGGCAATCTGGAGTCGATTTCATTTTGGGGATTTACGGTATTGGGAGTCCTTATTTATGTGCTTGGAATCGTACAGATTTATTATCCGGATAAGGTATACTTTTTTCTGCGCAGATGGCAGTTTCAGAATGCGGAATTATCGGATGAAGGAAGAACTGTGACGGTCATTGGAGGTATGATTATCTGTATTATTGGAATCGGGGTGATGTCCGGGTTGATTTTGTATTTAATAAAGTAACTATTCTGAGGTGGTCTGAACCGTTATGATAAAAAATGAGAGGAATGTACAGAATGGTAAAAGCGTATTATCACCTTCCGGGCTTGTTTGAATTTTATGAACTATACCGCGTGTTTCTTCCGTTATATCGGGAGCACAGGGACTGGTTTTATGACTGGTGTGAAATCGGTTCGATCTATGGAGCTCCGGCAGATTGTATCTGGGGCGGCGGACGTGCCGGTTTTGGAGAGAATGATCCGAAAGAAGTTCTGGCACTGATGCAGGAGTATGGAATATCCGCGCGGCTGACCTTCAGCAACTCTCTTTTAAAAGAGAAGCATCTTTCTGACCGGAAATGCAATGCGCTCTGTGCTTTACTGGAAGAAAATAAAGATGTGCAAAACGGTGTGATTGTCCATTCGGATCTGCTGTTGGAATATCTGAAAAAACATTATCCGCACCTTTATTTTGTTTCGTCCACCACAAAAGTAATCACGGATTTTAAGCAGCTGGTAGAGGAAATACGACGTGAAGATTTCCGGTATGTTGTTCCTGATTTTCGCTTAAATAAAGCCTATGACCGATGGAAGACACTGTCTTGGCAAGAAAAAGACAAGGTGGAGTTTTTGTGCAATGAATGCTGCTGGTTTGGCTGTAAGGACAGGAAAGCCTGTTATGAAGCGGTCAGCCGCAAGAATCTTGGAGAAAATAGGGAACATCACTGTACGGCACCGGAATCTGAGCAGGGATATTGCTTTTCCAAAGCCATGCAAAATCCGGGATTTATTGGAATAGAGGCAATCCAAAATGTTTACTTTCCAATGGGATTTTCTAATTTTAAGATCGAGGGACGGGGACTTGGAAGTGCACTGATTTTAGAGTTTCTGCTATATTACATGACAAAGCCACAATATCAGCTGCATGTCCGGGAAGAAATTTATCTGGATAACATGCTGGATTTGTTTTGAAAAATGTGCTAAAATTACTTGTTATCTGGAACAAAGGAGAGATACAGGAGAATGAAAGTATTATTTACGATTCTAGTAACATTTTTTGCAGGTATGGGAGCCGGACTTGGAACCGGTTTTGCCGGGATGAGTGCGGCAGCGGTTATCAGCCCGATGCTTATCACATTTCTTGGGATGGAGCCGTATATGGCGGTCGGGATTGCGCTGTCTTCTGATGTACTTGCCAGTGCAGTGTCCGCGTATACATATGGTAAAAACAAAAATCTGGACATCCGGAATGGATTGATTATGATGGTGAGTGTTCTTGCATTTACGGTGGTAGGAAGTTATGTTTCAAGTCTGGTACCATCTGCCGCCATGGGAAATTTTTCCGTCTTTATGACGTTTCTGCTGGGAATTAAATTTATTGTCCGTCCTGTCATGACAACCAAAGAAGCAATGCAGGGGGTGTCGGCAAAAAAACGCGCCATACAGTCTGTGATCAGTGGCATCTGTATCGGATTTATCTGTGGATTTATCGGTGCCGGCGGAGGCATGATGATGCTTCTTATACTTACCACAGTGCTTGGATATGAACTAAAAATGGCTGTGGGAACCAGCGTATTTATTATGGCATTTACTGCATTTACAGGTGCAGTTTCACATTTTGCCATAGGTGGACAGCCGGATTGGATGGTATTTATTTTATGTGTGATATTTACCCTGATCTGGGCGAGAATTGCTGCGGTATTTGCAAATAAAGCCACACCGAAAACACTGAACCGTGTGACGGGTGTGATTCTTGTTATTCTTGGAATCGTAGTATTTTTATTTTCACTTTGGGGATAGAAGAAATGCCTGGATCAAAAAATGATGCAGGCACTTTTTTATTAAAAAATCAGTCCACCAAGGTAAGCAATGATGCAGCAGGCGATCGCAACCGGGAAAAGTCCGAGTCCTTTCCATGCCATAAAGATGCCGGCAATTAGAGCAAGTGCTCCTGCAAGCGGTGTGGCTGTGGCATCAATGATTGCCGGAAAGGTCATAACCGCAAGTGTGACATAAGGTACATAATACAGGAAAGAACGGATAAACCGGTTTTTGATCGGCTTGCGGATCAGCGTCAGCGGAAGCACGCGGATCAGATAACTAGTGATCGCTACGATTGCAATGTAGATATAAATATTTCCACTCATACATCTGCCCCCTGTTCTTTTTGTGCGTCAGCATTTTCCGGAGTGATCTCCGTCTGCGGAGGGAAACGCCATGCGGCGATTCCTGCGATGATCAGTGTCAGGATGATCGTGCGCGTTCCGCTGGAAATGTCACGGATAACCGGGAGACGGCTGCACAGGTAACTTGCTGCAAAACTGATGATGATCAACACCAGCACGACTTTGTCTTTTCTGGCAGGCGGGATGATGATTGCCAGAAACATACCAAACAAAGAAACGCTGAGTGCTTTTACGATATCGCCCGGCAGCAGATTGCCGGCGATGACACCGGCGGCAGTTCCGATAGACCAGCCCGGAAGTGCGACAAGAAACGCACCGTAACTGTAGTAGGGATTGAGATATCCGGGACGCCCGATGGCAATGCCGAACAGCTCGTCCGTCAGGTCAAATGCGACAAGAAACCGGTGGATCATAGGGGTATCCGGTGAAAACCGCTGGCTCATGGCACAACTCATCAGAAGATAGCGTGCATTGGCGATGATTGTCATCAGACACAGTTCAATATATGTGGCACCGGCACCGATCAGAGTAAATGCGATGTATTCGCCGGCCGATGCATTTTCCAGAAAGCTGGTCACGAACCCCTGAAGCGGAGTCAGACCAGCCTGTTTTGCAGAAATACCTAAAGAGAAAGAAACAGCGAGGTATCCAAGTCCGATGGGAATGCCATCGCGAAATCCTTCCCGGAAAGCTTTTGTATCCATAAAATCCCCTTTTGTAACTATCAGATAATGTAAAACCAGGATTCATCCTGTTCTTTGTGGTGAAGTGATTCATCATCACTGTGGTAGATCAGTTCCTGGTTGCGGACACTGACCTTGGTGCCTTTTTTAATGGACTGGGTAATAAATGAGTTACCACCTATTACAACCCCCTCCTCAATGACAGTTTCCCCACCGAGGATGGAAGCACCGGAGTAAATCGTTACATTGTCACCGATGGTCGGATGACGACGCACATCGCGCAGTTTCTGACCGCCTTTGGTGGAAAGGGCACCAAGTGTAACACCCTGATACAGTTTGACATGGCAGCCGATGATGGTTGTTTCACCGATTACGATGCCGGTTCCGTGGTCAATAAAGAAATATTTGCCGATGGTTGCACCCGGATGGATGTCGATACCGGTTTTGCTGTGTGCCTGTTCCGTCATCATACGCGGGATAAGCGGAACACCAAGCAGAAACAGCTCATGCGCCAGACGGTATACCGTGATGGCATAAAGTCCCGGATAAGAAAATACGATCTCGTCTTTGCTGCGTGCAGCAGGATCGCCATCGTAAGCGGCCTGCAGATCTGTCTCTAAGTATTCACGGACCTTTGGAATCCGCCGCATGAAAGAAACGGTTGCTTTCTGTGCAAACTGTTCCAGTTTTTCTTCCTCATTGTCCCCGAATTCTTTCGTATATTTTAAGACAACACAGATCTGTTTGTTCAGGTGGAACATTACATCTTCAATCATGGTAGACACACTGTGTTCAATATTGTAGATTTTGTGGGTTTTATCGCGGAAAAATCCCGGATAAACAATGGAAAACAGACTGTCAAGAATGTCCATAATTTCGGTTTTATCCGGCTGGTTGTAGATATCCATCTTATCAACTGCGCGTCCTTTTTTATAATCGTCAAGGATATCTGTCAGGATGGCCCCGACTTCGTTTTCAATGATATTTTTCATGAATTAATCGACTCCTTTTCTTTTCCTTTTATTTGTACAAGAATAATGGCGGCAAACATCAGTGCACATCCGGCAAGCTCACGACCGTTCAGCATCTGGTGCAGGATGAGAAAACCCGCCAGAAGCGAGAACACGGATTCCGTGCTCATTAGCAGAGAGGCTGTAGAGGCAGGAAGTCCCCGCTGTGCAAAAAACTGCAGAGTGTAGGCCACACCGTTGGAGAGTATGCCTGCATACAGGATCGGCAGCCATGCGGCAAGAATCAGGTGCATCCGTGGCTGTTCCAGTAAAAACATCGGGATCAGGGAACAGATGCCACAGGTGAAAAATTCGATGCATGCCAGTATGGCATTATCCGCGATCGGTGCATAGTGATCCACGGCAAGAATCTGCAGGGAAAATATGAGCGCACAGCAGAGTGTATACAGATCTCCGCGCTGCAGACGAAAGGAACCTTCGGTCATACATAAAAGATACAGTCCGCATACAGCAAGTGCTACAGAGATCCACACGCGGATACCGGTTTTCTTGTGAAAAAGTATACCGAGTACCGGAACAAGCACGATGTACATTGCTGTGATAAACCCGCTTTTTCCAACGGTCGTATACTGGATGCCGATCTGCTGCAGGTTGGAGGCGATACACAGCAGAACACCGCAGATGATGCCTCCGGGCAGTGCCTGTTTCCAGGAAGCGGATTTTTCCTCAGAAGTTCGGCCGGTTTTCTGCGCCCGGATAAAAATAAACGGAAGCAGTACGATCCCCCCGATCAGTGAGCGGGCAGCAGTAAAGGTAAAAGGCTGCACATAGTCCATTCCCACACTCTGTGCAACAAAGGCAAATCCCCAGATAGCTGCAGTCAGAAGCAGCAGAAGGGAATGCCGCAGGGTATTTTTTTTCATAAAATTTCCTCGTAATGTGTAATAAAAAGCCAGATGCGATTGGGATACATCAAAAATGTACCGCAGGGCACAGGTTTTCTACTTATTATAGAGTATTCAACGTATTTGTTCAAGTGCCAATAAATCCGGAAAACTTTTTGAAAATTTATTACCATGTCATTATGTAAGAGAAAAATCCCGGCATTGAGATTCAAGTAAAATTCAATCTTTCCATGGTACCGTAGAAAGAAAGGAAAATTATTCCTACAATACCTATTGACATGATAGGAATTAAGGGGTATGATAAACGAAAGTCAAGGGAGGCGGAAACATGAAGCGAAAATCATTTTCAATGGTAAAGAAAATAGCGGTACTGTCCATGGCGGCAATTCTGTTGATTGGATGTACCGGATGCGGAAGCAAAAAAAGTCATGTACGGACAATCACCAACGTCTCCTACGATCCGACAAGAGAATTTTATGAAGCATATAATCCGCTGTTTGAGAAATATTATAAGGAAAAAACGGGAAAAGAAGTGGATATTATTCAATCCCACGGAGGTTCCGGTGCACAGGCACGCTCTGTTGTGGAAGGATGCAATGCTGATGTTGTTACACTGGCACTGGAGCATGATATCACACTGATCGAGCAGACCGGACTGATTGAAAAAGGCTGGGAACAGGAATTTGCCGATGACAGTTCCCCATACACTTCGACGATTGTTTTCCTCGTCCGGAAAGGCAATCCGAAACAGATCAAAGACTGGGACGATCTGGTAAATAAAAAGGTCGAGATCATCACCCCGGACCCGAAGAGCAGTGGTGGTGCCTGCTGGAACTTTTTAGCGGCACTTTCCTATATAAAGGAGCAGACCGATGATGAGAAGGAACAGAAAGCATTTCTGCAGAAACTTTACTCGCAGGTTTCCGTCATGGATTCAGGAGCGCGCGGTTCCACAACCACGTTTGTGGAAAACCAGAAAGGGGATGTGCTGATCGCGTGGGAAAATGAGGCAATTACCACGATGAAAAGTTATCCGGATGAATATGAGATGATTACGCCGAGTGTCAGTATTCTGGCACAGCCGAGTGTGGCGATTGTGGATGACAATGCGGATGCCAACGGCACGCAGGAAGTCAGCAGGGAATATTTGAATTATCTGTACACCGATGATGCGCAGCGGCTGGCGGCAGAGTATGGTTACCGTCCGAGCAATGAATCAATTCTGAAGGAATTTTCCGACCGTTTTGACCTGAATGTGAAATTATATACGATCAAAGATTACGGCGGCTGGAAAGAAGCATATAAGAACTATTTTGACGATGGAGCAATGTTTGATGAAATCTACGGCAACGAATAAGACAAAAAAAGTACGTGTGATACCGGGGTATCACCTCACATTGGGAATTACAGTGACAATGCTTTCCCTGATTGTGCTGATCCCGCTGGCATCTGTGATGGTTTCCGCATTAAAACTGCGTCCGGCAGAGTTCTGGTCCCTGATCACGAAGTCGACCGTGCGGCATGCATTTGCGACCAGCATCGGATGTTCGTTTATTGCGGCACTTATAAACAGTGTGTTCGGTGTGATCATTGCCTGGGTGCTTGTAAGATATGAGTTTCCGGGAAAACGTATCCTCGATGGCTGTATTGAGCTTCCGTTTGCACTGCCGACTTCGGTAGCAGGTATCACACTTTCTAAAATGTATTCCGAAAACGGAATCCTCGGGGCTCCGCTTGCAAAACTTGGCATCAAAGTATCCTACACACATCTGGGACTGGTCATTGCACTGGTGTTTGTCGGAATTCCGTTTGTCATCCGTGCCGTGCAGCCGGTGCTTGAAAAACTCGACGGACAGTATGAGGAAGCGGCATTTATGCTTGGAGCCAACCGGTTTCAGACCTTCCGCAGAGTGCTTCTGCCGGAGATGATGCCCCCGGTTTTAACCGGATTTGGGCTTGCCTTTGCCAGAGGGATTGGTGAGTACGGAAGTGTCATTTACATATCCGGAAACAGTGCAAGGGAACATACGCAGGTGATCTCCTATGTGATCATGCAGAAGCTTGGGTATATTGATTATGCGAGTGCCACGGCAATCGCGCTGGTAATGTTGATTTTATCGTTTGTTTTACTGCTTGCTGTGAATATCGTACAGATGAAACAGGCAGCCAGAACCAACAATGTGTAAGTACAACGGGAAACCAGCCAGTTTGTTTTAAGAAAGGAAGTTCGTTTTTATGGAACAAAAGAAAAGTACGAAATACATCTTAATAGCCATCAGCGTTCTTTTCATATTTGTTATGCTGATTCTTCCCCTGTTTTCGATTCTCTTCAGTGCATTGAAAGAAGGATTTGCTTTTTATCTGCAGGCGGTCACAACCGAATATGTGCGTTCGGCTCTTTTGGTTACATTGCTTGCAACTGTGATCGCGGTAGTTGTCAATACGTTTTTCGGAATCATGGCGGCATGGCTTCTGACAAAGTTTTCTTTCCGTGGGAAACAGGTGCTTGCCACGCTGATCGATATCCCGTTTTCGATCTCTCCCGTCATTGTAGGTCTTGCCTTTTTGATGACCTTCGGACGACTCGGCTGGACGTATCCGGCAATCCGGGCGATCAACCAGTTTTTCGGAACAAACATCCGCATTACGTTTGCGTTACCGGGTGTGGTGCTTGCCACAATTTTTGTCACTTTCCCGTTTGTATCGCGTGAGATCATCCCGATCTTAAATGCACAGGGCAAAGACGAAGAAGAGGCTGCAGCATTGATGGGAGCCGGGGGATTTACGATTTTCCGGAAAATTACCCTTCCCCAGATGAAATGGGGACTGATCTATGGTATCATTTTATGTACGGCGCGTGCGTTAGGCGAGTTTGGAGCAGTCAATGCACTCTCAAAGACCAGAGGGCAGACATTTACCCTGCCGCTGGAGATTGATGCCTTATATATGTCGGGGACGGATACTTCCATCACCTCCGCATTTGCAGTATCTTCCATTCTGGTCATTATTGCGGTGATCGTGCTGATACTCAGAAACATTTTTGAATACAGAAGCAAAAACAGTAAAGGGATACAGTAAGGAGTCAGGCTATGTACGTGGAAATGAGAGATATTTGTAAAAATTACGGAAACTTCCGGGCTTCCGACCATGTCAGCTTTGGCATTGAAAAAGGAAAATTAGTCGCACTGCTTGGACCTTCCGGAAGCGGAAAGACCACACTGCTTCGCATGATCGCGGGGCTTGAGACACCAAACAGCGGCGATATCTATATTGACGGGCAGCGTGTCAACGATGTGCCGGCGGCAAAACGAGGCATCGGTTTTGTCTTTCAGAACTATGCATTGTTTCGTTATATGACCGTCTACGACAACGTAGCTTTTGGTCTCGAACTTGCCAAGGTGCCGAAAAAAGAAATCAAAAAGCGCGTGACCGAACTGTTGGAACTGACCGGATTAAGCGGAATGGAAAAGCGTTATCCGAACCAGTTGTCCGGCGGGCAGCGTCAGCGAGTGGCATTTGCCCGCGCATTGGCACCGAATCCGCAGGTACTTCTTCTCGATGAGCCGTTTGCGGCAATCGATGCAAAAGTCCGCACCGAACTTCGCAACTGGCTTCGCGAGATGGTTGTAAAGCTTGGCATTACAAGCATTTTTGTCACCCATGATCAGGATGAAGCCGTCGAGGTGGCCGATGAGATTATCATCACAAACCATGGACATATCGAGCAGATGGGAACGCCGATGGAAATTTATAAATCACCGGACACCCCGTTCGTGGCACAGTTTATCGGCCGTTCCTCGATCGTAGAGCATTATGAGCGTCTGCTTGGATTTGATCCGGTCGAGGGCGCAACCCACGCAGTTATCCGTCCGGAATTTGTCCGCATGTCCAGAAGCGAGCCACCACAGCATATGAGTGCCGCCGAGCGTGGAATCGTAAAAGATGTGATATTCCGAGGAAATCATCTGGATGTTGTCGTTGATGTGGGAGGCATCCCGATCGTCACCGAGCGCTCACTTGAAAAAGATCCGGTTGAAATTGGAGAACAGGTATATGTCTTAATTTACCGCCTGTATATATTTGATGAAAACCAGACCTATCTTGTAGAAAATAAGGAAATGCAGGAAGGTGAGGTCTTCTACATTTAATCACAAGGAAGGATTACTTATGAAAATCGAGGGAAAAAAAATACTCCATACGGATGTCCTCATCATCGGCGGCGGCACAGCAGGCTGCTACGCGGCAATGACCATCCGTGAACAATCCGATTATTCCATAATCATAGCAGAAAAAGCCAACATCAGGCGCAGCGGCTGTCTGGCAGCCGGAGTCAACGCGCTCAATGCCTATATCACCAAAGGTCATGTTCCGCAGGATTACGTGGACTACGCCACAAAAGATGCCGACGGCATCGTCCGGCCGGATCTGCTTTTGACCATGTCCGAAGGACTCAACCGTGTGACCGCCAAAATGGAACAGCTTGGTCTGGTCATCTTAAAAGACGAAAACGGCGAGTATGTGGCAAGAGGAAACCGCAATATCAAGATCAACGGCGAAAACTTCAAGCCGCTTCTTGCAGATGCTGTCAGCAAATTAGACGATGTGACCGTCATCAACCAGTTAAACATTACCGATTATCTGGTAAACAATAATAAGATCGAAGGAGCCGTCGGTTTTTCCATTGCAGACGGTACGGCCTACGAGATCCGCGCAAAAAAAGTGCTGATCGCAACCGGAGGAGCCGCAGGACTTTACCGCCCGAACAATCCGGGTTTTTCCCGTCATAAAATGTGGTATCCGCCGTTTAACACCGGTGCCGGATATGCCATGGGAATGGAAGCCGGAGCCGAGATGACCACATTTGAGATGCGCTTTATCGCCCTGCGCTGTAAAGATACGATCGCTCCGACCGGAACGATTGCACAGGGTGTCGGAGCAAAGCAGATCAACGCACACGGAGAAGTGTATGAGACAAAATACGGTCTGACTACTTCCCAGCGTGTGTACGGAACTGTTGAAGAAAATGTACAGGGACGCGGACCATGTTATCTTCGCACCGAGGGCATCTCCGCAGAGCAGGATGAATCGCTCTTAAAAGCATACTTAAACATGGCACCGGGACAGACCCTCAAGTGGGTGGAATCCGGGAAAAATCCAAGTGAGCAGAACGTGGAAATTGAGGGAACTGAGCCGTACATCGTAGGTGGTCATACCGCCAGTGGTTACTGGGTAGATACCGAACGCGAGACAACGATCCACGGACTCTATGCTGCCGGAGATGTGGCAGGCGGCTGTCCACAGAAATATGTAACCGGCGCACTGGTGGAGGGCGAGATCGCAGCCCATTCCATCGTGCAGAAATTAAACGAAGAACAGGTGGCAGATACGGCGGCTTCTGATGAAGAAGCGGTTCTTGAAAATAAAATTGCCGAGTATGATGCATTTCTCACAAAGCAGGACCCGGCATTTACCGTTGAGGAACTCGAGGAAGCCATGCAGAAAGTCATGGACCAGTATGCAGGCGGAATCGGAACCCATTACCAGTTCAACGAAAAGCAGCTTGCCATGGCGGAAGAAAAAATAAAGAAACTGCAGATCCTTGCAAAAGGACTTGCGGCAGCCGATATGCATGAACTGATGTTTATCTATGAGCTGAAAGAACGGCTGACCGTGTGCTTGACTGTGATCGCACATCTGCGTGCACGCAAGGAGACACGCTGGCACAGTTTCGCGGAGAATCTGGATTATCCGGAGAAGAGTGATGCATGGCTCTGCTATGTAAACTCGAAAAAGAACGGGGACCAGATTACGATGATCCGCAGAGATCTGGTGAAAGGAGGAGAAACCTATGAGCATCGCGATTGATTCCATGAAATGCAGGGCATGTGGAAAATGTCTGGATGTCTGTCCGGGAAGCCTGATCGTGCGCGGCGAAGACAAAAAAGCCGTGATCCGGTATCCGAAGGACTGCTGGGGATGCGCCTCCTGTATCAAGGAGTGTCCGTTTGAGGCAATTTCCTATTACCTGGGTGCCGACATCGGCGGCATGGGAAGCCAGATGACCGTTCATACGGAAGGAGATCTGTTACACTGGCGAATTAAAAAAACAGATGGTACAATAGAAACAATTGTTGTGAATAAAAAGGATTCGAATAAATATTAAGGAGGAAGATCATGAGTCAATTATCTCATCTTGATGCACTCGAAGCGGAAGCAATCTACATTATCCGTGAGGTAGCGGCAGAGTGTGAAAAACCAGTAATGCTTTATTCCATAGGAAAGGACAGTTCGGTAATGCTTCATCTTGCCATGAAAGCATTTTATCCGGAGAAGCCGCCATTCCCATTTTTACATGTGAACACGACATGGAAATTCAAGGAAATGATTAAGTTCCGTGATGAGACGGCAAAGAAACTTGGGATTAACATGATCGAGTATATCAACGAGGACGGTGTAAAGCGTGGCATCAATCCGTTTGATTACGGCAGCCAGTACACCGACATCATGAAGACACAGGCATTAAAACAGGCGTTGAATAAATACGGATTTACTGCAGCATTCGGCGGCGGACGTCGTGACGAGGAAAAATCCCGTGCAAAAGAGAGAATTTTCTCTTTCCGTAATGAGAATCATGCATGGGACCCGAAGAACCAGAGACCGGAGATGTGGAAACTTTATAACTCCAAGATCAACAAGGGTGAGAGTATTCGTGTGTTCCCGATTTCCAACTGGACGGAGACGGATATCTGGGAGTACATAAAGAGAGAAAACATCGATATCGTGCCGCTGTATTTTGCAGCAAAGCGTCCGGTGATTGAGCGTGACGGACAGATTATCATGGTGGATGATGATCGTCTGAAACTTCGTCCGGGTGAGAAAATTGAATACAAGAATGTGCGTTTCCGTACCTTGGGATGCTATCCACTGACCGGTGGAATCGAATCCAACGCGACCACATTAGATGAGATTATTGACGAGACCTTGAGTGCTGTAGAGTCTGAGCGGACCACCCGTGTCATTGACAACGAGGCAGCCGGCAGCATGGAACGAAGAAAGAGGGAGGGTTATTTCTAAAATGAGCGGATTATTGAAATTTATTACCTGCGGTAGTGTAGACGATGGAAAATCCACACTGATCGGACATATTTTATACGATTCCAAACTGCTTTACGCAGATCAGGAGAAAGCGTTGGAGCTGGATTCCAAAGTAGGAAGCCGCGGCGGCGCAATCGATTACTCCCTCCTTCTGGACGGACTGATGGCAGAGCGTGAACAGGGTATCACTATTGATGTGGCATACCGTTACTTTACAACCGAAAAGAGAAGCTTTATCGTGGCAGATACTCCGGGACATGAGGAGTACACAAGAAACATGGCAGTCGGTGCATCCTTTGCAGACCTTGCCGTTATCCTTGTGGATGCAAAGCAGGGCGTGCTCGTACAGACCAGAAGACATGCCAGAATCTGTGCACTGATGGGAATCCGTTACTTTGTATTTGCTGTAAATAAGATGGATCTTGTCGATTACAGCGAGGAGCGTTTCAAGGAGATCGTTGCACAGATTCAGGAACTTTCCGAGGAACTGCATTTAGCAAGTGTCAAGATCATTCCGGTTTCTGCAACCGAGGGTGACAATGTCACCACCCATTCCGACAATATGCCATGGTACACGCAGGAGCCACTGCTTGCTTACTTAGAGAATATCGATGTGAGCGAAAAGAAGCAGGAAGAAGGCTTCTATATGCCGGTACAGCGTGTCTGCCGTCCGGATCACACGTTCCGTGGTTTCCAGGGACAGATCGAGAGTGGCGCTGTATCGGTCGGTGATACAATCGTGACTCTGCCAAGCAATGAGCATGCAAAAGTAAAGAGCATTTTAGTCGGAGATAAAGATGCACAGACTGCAGATGCAGGCCGTCCAGTTACCATCCAGCTTGACAAGGAAGTGGATGTATCCCGCGGATGTGTTCTCGCAAAAGATACGAAGCTTCCGGTCAGCAAGAAATTTACCGCAACAATCCTCTGGATGGACGATGAGGAACTGACCGTCGGCAAAGATTATCTCGTAAAACTCGGTACACGTACGATTCCGGGTATCTTAAAGAATATCCAGTACAAGATTGATGTCAACACCGGTGAATTTATTCCGGTTGGCCGCCTGCGCAAGAACGAGATTGCGGTCTGCGATCTGGTATTGCAGGAAGAGATCGTCATTGATGCTTTTGCAAAGCATAAGACATTGGGAGAACTGATCCTGATCGACCGTATTTCCAACATGACCTCCGCATGTGGTGTTGTGGAAAATCCAACGCTCGATGAGACGAAAGACTTAAAATGCGCATTTGCCCACGGAAATCTCAAGGCAAACGGAGATATCTTCGAGGAATATTACTATGACCTTGAGGCGATGAACGTCTTTAAGGTACAGCCTTCCGATAAAACTTACACGATCGGTGATGTGATTCCGGTCAAGGGTGAGACGTATCAGTATCCGGACAGCTTTGATGTGGTTGTTCTGCGTGAGCAGGTAGCGGTATCCATCCGTGACCAGAAGGTTACTGCAATTATTCCGCTTGCTGACTTTGCATACAACGATGTGCCTGTCATCAACGGCCGTGGATTTGCGGTTCATGTAACAAGTGCCGCAGATGTGGATGCGTTCAAGAAGGAGCTTTCCGCAGAGGGCAGGGAGATCTCTGAGAACTTCTTTAATAAGTGGGTTGATTTTGAGACTTACCGCCGCATCGTATTTAAGGATGAGCACTGGACAGAATAATCATTTTATTATGAGAATGGAATCCCTGCTGGTTTTAACCAGCGGGGATTTTTTTGCTGGAAAAATAAGTGGAAATAAAAGGTTGACAATAGGGTATGATTGCTGTATATTAACTATAACATATTAAACCTATTAGATAAGTATGAATTAGGGGAAATGAAATGGGATTCAACACAGAACTACTACATGGTACAAAAACCGGAGATCCGGTGACCGGAGCCACACTTACCCCGGTGTACCAGTCCAGTGCTTTTTTTCAGCCATCGGCAGAGCAGCATGAGAAGCTGTTTCACAACAAAGCTGCTGGATATTCTTACACGAGAATCAATAACCCGACCATCGCAGCATTTGAAGAACGCATGACGGTTCTGGAAAAAGGTGTGGCATCCGTTGCCTGTGCATCCGGCATGGCGGCAATTACCAATGCCCTTCTGAATATCGTAGGAAGTGGTGATGAGATCATCACAAGCACCAGCCTGTATGGAGGAACGATTGATCTTTACCACGATCTGGAAGCGTTTGGAATTACAACAATTTTTGCAGATACGAATGATCTGGAAGATCTCGAATCCAAGATCACGGATAAGACGAGAGTCATCTTCGCGGAGACGATTGGCAATCCAAAGCTGGATGTGACCGACATCCCGGCACTTGCAGGGATCGCAAAGCGGCACAATCTTCCACTCATGATCGATAATACGGTAGCTACCGCGTTTCTTGTTCGTCCGCTCGAACTTGGCGCAGACATCGTAATCAATTCCACATCCAAATACATCAACGGCAACAGCAGTGCCATCAGTGGTGTGATCACCGATGCGGGAAGATTCAAATGGGATCTGGAGCGGTATCCGGGCATGAAAGACTATAAAAAGTTTGCAAAATTTGCCTTTACTGCAAAACTGAGAAACGGATTGTTCCGCAACATGGGAGCCTGTATGGCGCCGCAGACTGCATACTATAATCTGCTTGGTATGGAGACACTGGGGCTTCGTATGGAGCGGGCGTGTGACAACGCAATGCAGCTTGCGGCTTATCTGGAAACCATTCCGGGAATCAGCGTAAACTATCCGGGACTTGCATCGAGTCCGTGGAACGGTGTGGCAAAGCAGTTGCTGGATGGAAGATTTGGAGCAATTTTAACCATTCGCGTGGGAAGCAAGGAACGCGCTTTTGCAATCATGAATGCGCTGACGATTCCGCAGATCGTATCCAACATCGGAGATACCAAGACACTGATCGTACATCCGGAATCCACACTGGCGGCACACTCAACCGAGCAGGAAAAGATTGACGCCGCCGTATTTGATGATATGATAAGAATAAGTGTCGGTATTGAGGATATCGAAGATCTGAAGCAGGATTTTACAGCAGCAATCCAAAATACCGTCGGATAAACAAAGAAAAATACACAAGGTTTAAAGGAGAGAGTAATGGCTGTTGATTATGCTACATTGAAAAAAGGCGGATTTATGCGCCAGAAACAAAAAAATAATTTTTCCCTGCGGCTGGCTGTGGTAGGTGGAAATCTTACAGCAGAGAATTTACAGATTATCGCAAAGGTTGCAGAAAAATACGGAGACGGACACGTACATCTGACTTCCCGTCAGAGTGTGGAAATCCCATTTATCAAACTTGACGATGTAGAAGAAGTTAAGGAAGTGCTGGCAACCGGGGGATGTAAGCCGGGTGTGTGTGGACCGCGTGTCCGTACGATTACAGCCTGTCAGGGATCGGCGGTATGCCCTAGTGGAAATATTGACAGTTATGATATTGCAAAAAAACTGGATGAGCGTTATTTTGCAAGAGAACTTCCGCATAAGTTTAAATTTGGTGTAACCGGATGCCAGAACAACTGCTTAAAGGCAGAAGAAAATGATGTCGGAATCAAGGGTGCATCCATTGTGGAATGGGAGGAAGCAGCCTGCATCAACTGTGGGATCTGTGAGAAGACCTGCCGCGTGGATGCAATCAGTACCGTGGACGGAAAAATCGTTCTCAATGAGGAAAAATGTAACAACTGCGGACGCTGTGTAAAGGCCTGTCCGACCGATGCATGGAAAGCGACACCTGCATTTGAGGTATCTTTCGGTGGACTGTTTGGAAACCGCGTATACAAAGGCGAGAAGTATCTTCCGCTTGTGACATCCGAGGAACAGTTATTCCGCATTACCGATGCGGCAATCCAGTTCTTTGATGACAATGCCAATCCGGGAGAGCGTTTCCGCATGACACTCGAGAGAGTGGGACTTGATAAATTTGAAGAGAAGATAAAGGAGGCATACAATGGCTGATTTTACAATTGATGAAACTGTAGATATTACGGATGTGGTCTGCCCGATGACGTTTGTCAAGGCAAAGGTAGCCATGGAAGAGTTAGAGATCGGACAGGTGCTTTCCGTACATATGAATGATGGAGAGCCGGTGCAGAACGTACCGAGAAGTTTCAAGGAAGAGGGACAGCAGGTATTAAAGCTGATCGACAATGAAGATGGAACTTATGACCTTATTGTAAAGAAACTCGAAGAGTAGACAAGAGAGGTTAAGCGCATGGCAGCAAGAGTAAGTAAAGATAATTTTGAAGTGGAGGTTTTGCAGGCTTCTATACCGGTACTGGTGGAGTTTTATTCCGATTCCTGCATTCCGTGCAAACAGATGTCACCGATTCTTGGCGATATCGAAGATGATTATGAGGATCACTTAAAAGTGGTCAAAGTCAATGCAAATTTTGACGGGGAACTGGCAGAACAGTATTCCGTTATGGTTTCTCCGACCATCCTGTTTTTCAAAGATGGAAAGGAAGCAGAGCGTGTGCGCGGTCTGATTAAGAAGCCGGAACTGGAAGAAATTGTGAAAAAATATATTTAGGAGGAGTTACCGATGAAAGTAACAATCGCAGGAAACGTAAAAGACATCAAAGAGGGAACCACGCTGGCACAGCTCGTTGTTGACGAGAAGGTTGAAAATCCGGAATATGTGACCGTTACCGTAAACGATGATTTCGTAGAAAATCACGATCTTGCAAACGTAACATTAAAGGAAAACGATGTAGTTGAATTCTTATACTTCATGGGAGGAGGAAGCTTCTAATGGCATTTACCAATGAACAGATGGAGCGTTACAGCCGTCACATCATCCTGCAGGAGGTTGGTGTGAAGGGACAGAAAAAGCTCCTTAACGGAAAAGTTTTGATTATCGGTGCAGGCGGACTCGGTGCACCGGCAGCAATGTATCTTGCCGCAGCCGGTGTGGGAACCATCGGTATTGTCGATGCAGATGAAGTGGATCTGTCCAACTTACAGCGTCAGATCATTCACGGCACCGCAGATGTAGGAAAAGCAAAAGTAAAATCTGCAAAAGAGACCATGAACGCAATGAACCCGGATGTAACCGTAAATACATACCGTGAGTTCGTTACTTCTGAAAATATTATGGATCTCATTAAAGATTATGATTTCATCATTGATGGAACCGATAACTTCCCGGCAAAATTCTTAATCAACGATGCCTGTGTAATGGCAAAGAAGCCATTTTCCCATGCAGGAATCATCCGTTTCAAGGGTCAGCTCATGACCTATGTTCCGGGAGAAGGACCATGCTATCGTTGTGTATTCAAGAATCCACCACCAAAGGATGCAGTTCCGACCTGTAAGCAGGCAGGTGTCATCGGCGCAATGGGCGGTGTCATCGGATCCTTACAGGCGATGGAAGCCATCAAGTACCTGATCGGTGTTGGCGATCTCTTAACCGGAAAGCTTCTGACTTTTGATGCGTTAAAGATGGAATTCCACACGATCAAACTGCCAAAGGCAGATCATAAGTGTGCAATCTGTGGCGATCATCCGACCATCACAGAACTGATTGATTACGAGCAGATCGAGTGCCCGGATCATTGAGGTATCGCGTAAGCGATATCTCCTACGCAAATCGCCTCTGCGAAGCAGACTTTATATGCGATTTGCTCCTTGAAAAGGAGGAAAATTTTATGCTTACCATGAAAAAAGCAGACTATGAAAAAATCTTAGCTCATGCGAAGGAAAACCTTCCGGAAGAGGCATGTGGTCTGATTGCAGGCACCAAAGACGGTGACAAAAAGATCATCGAGAAGGTGTACCTTCTGGAAAATATGGATCACACCAATGAGCATTTTTCCATGAACCCGAAGGAACAGCTTGCCGCAGTTAAAGATATGCGTGCGAACCATCTGGTACCGCTTGGCAACTGGCATTCCCATCCGGAATCGCCGTCACGCCCGTCCGAGGAAGATAAGCGTCTGGCATATGATCCGACGGTCAATTACCTGATTCTTTCCCTGATGGATATGGATCAGCCGGTGCTTAAAGCTTTTGACATTGACAAAGAGAAAAATGTGACGATTGAAGAACTGGTTATTCAGTAAAGGGTATTCGTCTGCGGATAGATTTTCTATCTGGGGTATCTCGCGTAAGCGATATCTCCTATGCAGCTTAGAAATTGTTGAATAGAAATGCTGCCTGTAACATATTGTTGTCAGGCAGCATTTTTCGGTAGTATGGTGCAAAGATTATCTTTTTACATGATCAGTAACAAAAATGCCAGACCGTAATAAGTCACAACAGCCACAAGGTCATTGACGGTTGTAATGAGTGGACCGGATGCAACCGCAGGATCAATTTTTATCTTATGGAAAAACATGGGAATCACAGTACCTACGAGGCTTGAGATCACCATTGCCACGAGAAGCGAGATGCCGACGCAGCCAGAGATGCCAAATGCTCCGATCCAGGTGTATCCCTTAAACAGGTGGATGTAGATGCCAAGCAGTGCAAGTGCCATAATACCAAGGATTCCACCATTTAAAAGACCGATTTTCATTTCTTTTACCAGTAAGAAAAGTTTTTGTTTTCCGGTGAGTGTTTCATCCATCAGGACACGGATGGTAACTGCCAGAGACTGGGTACCGACGTTCCCGGCCATGTCAAGCACAAGAGACTGGAAACAGATTACAATCGGAAGTACAGCCACAACATGCTCAAAGACACCTACAACAGAGGAAACGATCATCCCAAGGAACAGCAGGATGATGAGCCATGGGAGACGTTTTTTCATGCTTTGTGCCGTGGTTTCTTTGAGATCTTCTTCGGCGGTGAGGCCGGCCAGTTTTGCGTAGTCTTCCCCCATCTCATTGTCAACTATCTCTACGATATCTTCGGATGTAATAACACCGAGCATATGACCGTCCTGCGACAGGACAGGAATGGAATCTTCCGAATAATCCATGATTTTTTCCATGCAGTCATCAATTTTTTCGTGATCGGTTACCGATGGATAGGAGCGGACGATAATATCGTCAAGCACATCATGTTTTCTTGCAATAATAAGATCTTTCAGATCAATAGCACCGGCAAATTTCAGGGATTCATCCAGTACATAAATGGTTGAAATATTGTCATTGGTTCCGGCCTGACGGACCAGTTCGCTCATTGCCTGACGGACGGAAAGTCCCTTTGGAATACAGATGTAGTTGGTTGTCATGCAGCTTCCGATTTCGTCATCGTCATAGGAAAGCAGCATTTTTACATCTTTTATGGCAGCTTTGTCCAGGTTTTCCACGATTTCATATTTTTTTTTATCATCGAGCGTTTCGAGGACGTCAACGGCATCATCGGAATCCATCAGGGAAACTACTTTGGCGGCATCTTTGACGGAGAGTTCGGAAAAGTAGATTTGCGGTTCATCCAGATATGCGAAGATTTCCGCAATCTTCTGTGGCTCCAGAAGCGTATAAATACGTTTCCTTTCTTTTGGAGTCATAACCGTAAGCATATCGGCAATGTCATTTTCGTGATAATTAGATAAGCATTTTAAGATTTCATGGTCATTCTGTTTGCTTCGGATCAGCTTTGTAAGCTCTAAATATTTCTTGTTCATATGAATTCTCCTTTCCTTGTGTGCAGTCATCATGTGCAACAAAAGCTACATCATGCTGCGGATATGCACAATAGAAAAGGGCTCAGGTATACAGTTTTATATATTCAGGCACAAAAAAAGCACCTACCGGTGCTTTAAACATCATGAATCGGCAAAATTCATTTTCCAGTGAAAACGATAATTTTGCCAGTGAAAAAAGCATCGGTATTCAAATGTCTACTTCGCCCAAAACTATCGCTACTGTCCATGAATTTCACCTCCATTACTCAGATTTTTATGATTGTGGATTTAAATCTTTGGTTATGGTAGCATTTGTAAATGGATTTTTCAACCCGGAATCACGTAAAATTTTTGTAAAAGGAGCATATTTTGTTATTATTGGAGAAAAGAAAATAGCGCATTGTATAGGGGTATGGTAAAATAGGAAAGAATAAAAATGCCATTATTTATGAAATAGATTTTTTGAAAATCAGGAGGAATAACATGCACGATTTAGTCATTATAGGAAGCGGTCCGGCAGGTCTTTCGGCAGCTGTTTACGCAAAGCGCGCCTGTCTGGATGTGGTTGTTTTAGAGAAAGAGCCGATGGGTGGCGGACAGATGATTTATACGCAGGAAGTTGATAATTATCTGGGACTGCCGGAAACCAATGGGTTTGATCTGGCACAGAAATTTGAGCAGCATGCAAAAGCGCTGGAGGTTCCGTTCATCAGCGATGAAGTGGATAACGTAGAGAAAAATACAGACGGAACGTGGAAAATCACCGGTGCTTCCGGAACTGTTTATGAGACAAAAACAGTACTGCTGGCAACCGGAGCCGGACACCGGAAACTCGGGGTGCCGGGAGAAGAAACACTGGCAGGAGCCGGGGTGTCTTACTGTGCAACCTGTGATGGAGCTTTTTTCCGTAACAAGACAGTGGCGGTTGTCGGCGGTGGAGATGTGGCACTGGAAGATGCCCTGTATCTGGCAGCCGGATGTGAAAAAGTGTATCTGATTCACCGCAGACAGGAACTGCGTGGCACGAAGGTACTGCAGGAACAGGTGGCAAATGAGCCGAAGATCACCTTCCTGCCGGATACCGTGGTGAAAGAAATCTGTGGGGAGCAGATGGTCGATCATCTGGTAATTGCAAACACCGGAACAGGAGAAGAAAAAGAACTGCCGGTCAGCGGTATCTTTATCGCAGTCGGTATGAATCCGCAGACCGATGCGGTGGCTTCTGTGCTGGATTTAGATCATGGCTATGTGCGTGCCGGAGAAGACGGTGTGACGGAGCAGCCGGGGCTTTTTGTGGCAGGAGATGTCCGCACCAAGAAGCTGCGTCAGATTGTGACCGCGGTGGCGGATGGTGCCAACAGTGTGACAAGTATTGTGGAGTATCTCAAAACTTTATAAATTGCTGGTTAACTGCGGGGCTGGGAGCCTTTTGTTTTCAGAGGGACGGATTTGCGAGGAGTCTGTTCTAAATATAAGGTTTCTCTATGCGACGGAAGAAGGGGGACATTCTCTTTCTACAGAAAAATTTACAAGTCAGCGCCGATGTTGATTTCAGGTTGGTTTGGCAAAGGTTTTACTTTTATGCTATTAACGTTACATGATGGAACTACGGCGCAGTTGTAAATTTGTTCTTCCGAAAGAAATGTACCCCTTCTTCCGTCACATTGAGAAAACTTATATTTAAAACACTCGCACAAATTCGTCGCATAGAGAAAACTTATATTTAAAACATCTGCACAAACCCCCATGATAGTGCTATAATGATACAAAATTGTATGTCGGAACAGCAAAGGAGAAATGCCGTGCAGATACTTTTAACATTAGATAAAAAAGATTATGAAGAGGGAATGCCTGTGTTCGAAAAATACTCGACACGCGGCGTGATTATTCGTGATGGAAAAATTGCAACACAACATGGCAGTGCCGGAGATTATAAAATTCTCGGCGGAGGTGTGGAACCGGGCGAGAAGCTGGAAGATGCACTGATTCGTGAAGTGGGGGAGGAGTCCGGGCTTATTGTGATTCCGGAATCCATCCGTCCGATTGGAGAAATTGTGGAGCGGCGGCGCGATCTGTTTGAAAAAAACAAGATCTATGTCTGCCACTCCTGCTTTTTTTTCTGTGATGCAAAAGAAGAAATGACACAGACGCACATGACCGAAAGCGAGATCGCGAAAGGATTTCATCTGGAGTGGGCAACCGCACAGGAGATTATCGATGGGAACGAACCATTTTGTGAGACGCAGCCATGGAGTTTCCGGGATCGGGAATTTGTTAAAATGCTTGTGGAAAAAAAGATTCTCACCACATAGTTTTTACAAACAATTTACATAGGGAAGAAGTCTGTATTTACACACCCCTGTTATCCTGTAGAAAAGTGGAGAATAGAATAGGATAGATATAACAGAAAGCAGGGAAGGTAAGTTATGGATGAATTAGAAAAACTCCGGAAGCACTGGGAAGATGATAATTTTCAAAGAAAACATGCACTGGCAAGAGAGATTGTGGTAAACCGGCTGCGGGAACTGAACCGGGAATATGAAGAAAAAACAGGACAGGGATTTGTACGTTTTATCGAAACACGGATGAAGACACCGGAGAGCATTGCAGAAAAGCTGCAACGCAAGGATTATGACGTGGATTTTGATACCGCAGTTACTGCACTAAACGATATTTCCGGGGTCCGCTGTATCTGCTACAGTGTCAAGGAAATCTACTGGATTGCGCGGCAGATCGGAAAAACAGACACATATACCGTAGTAAAGGCAAAAGATTACATTCGAAAACCAAAGAAAAATGGGTATGAGAGTTACCATATCGTTCTGGATATCCCGATGTCTTACAAAGGAAAGACAACTGTGGTTCGTGTGGAATTGCAGCTGCGGACGATGATCATGGATGCGTGGGCAGGAATGGATAACCGGGTTTCTTACAAAAAAGGAGTTCCGCCGGAAATGGAACGCCGCATTGAAAAATATGCCAGGATCGGAAGAAGACTTGATAAACTGATCCAGAAAACGCTTGATGATTCAAAAACCGTATAAAGGTATGGAATCTCCTGAAAATATGTGCTAAAATGCTTTTATATCATGAGCACAGGGATTAACCTGTACAATACCGACAGCATGGGGTTAGGAGATATACACAGATGATCGACAAAAAGAAGTTAAAAGATGTCATGAAGAAGCAGGATCTCAAGCAGGAGAAACCAACAGATCCAAGCATGACACTTGATGTAAAAAATGAAGATGTGGAAGCACAGATAGATCTATATCTGAAAGAAAAAACCGGTGAGAATTTAAATGCCCTGATCGAGCTGATGCGAACCAGACGTGTGCTTGTTCCGGCAAATTTAAATGATGAAAAGAAGCCGGTTCCGTGTCTGATCAACAGTCCGAAAAACGGAATGTTTCTTCCAATTTATACAAGTAAAAAGGAGATTCCGGAATCTCCGAGGAGTGAAGCAGTTATAAACATGCCGTTCCTTGCAACGAATAACATGGTTTTTCAGCAGGATGAAAAGGTATCCGGAATAGTGATCAATCCATTCACACAGAATCTGATTTTTAAACGTGCACTGGTGGAAAAAATCGAGGAAGTGGAAAAGAAGCGTAAAGAGGGAGCGCAGCCAAAGAAGATGCAGCTTACACAGGAACAGTATCTGTTGTTTGAACGTAAGCAGTTTGAATTTGGTTTTATGCCAAAGCGCTTTTTTGCGCAGGGCAAACAGATGATGGATGACCTCTGTGAGAAGAAAGAAGAATATATGGATCAGTTTTTTGAGGAATGTTATCAGCAGAAACGTATGTATCCGTATCTGCCGGAAGATTTCTCCGTTATGGTTATGGATTTGTCCGACAGTTTACTGATTGTCCGTGTGGATCTGCCGGTACGCGATATGGGAGTTCCATCCTGTTTCCGTGTATATTTTGCATGGAATGACGAAACGCAGGAGGGCAGATATTTTACGATTGAACGGACCCAGGATCCGGGAAAACATCTGCTTGGAGAATTCAAAAAAGACTGGAAGCATGTTGACTATGGAGAGGCTCCGGCAGAGGGAGCCGAGTTGCAGCGTGTGCTGGATATTATCCGGCAGCCGGGCGAAAATTAAAAGAAAAAGTGTGTCAGGGAAATAAATCTGGCACACTTTTCTTTTTATGGTCTGGCAAGAATATCCGCAAAAGTAGCGCGGACAACCCGTGCCAGATCCTGAGGGTCAAGCCGGATGCTGGTTCCGATACGGCCGCCGCTTACATAAATTTCAGAATATTGCCTGGCAGAGGCATCGATAACGGTTGGAAATGCTTTTTTCATGCCAAGAGGACTGCAGCCTCCACGGACATAACCAGTGATTGCAGTTAAATCTTTGACATGGATCATTTCTACGGATTTCTCGGAAACTGCACGCGCGGCAGCTTTCAGATCAACCTCTTCGGCAATCGGAATGACAAATACGTAGTATTTTTTGCTTTTGCCCTGCATGACAAGTGTCTTGTAAGTCTGGGCAACCGGGGTGCCAGTGGCTTCGGCAGAATGAATTCCATCTATAAATTCGTCACATTCATAAGTCAGCAGTTCATAGGGAACCTTATTTCGTTCCAGAATACGCACGGCATTGGTTTTTACTTCTTTTCCCATGATATTCACCTCCGCGCACAGTATATCATTTTTAGAGGAAAAGTTGAACAATAAAAAAGGAAATGTTATAATGTTGCAAAAGATATTTCAAAAGGGGGCGTCATTTCATGAGAGAATTTTTGAAGCGGGCAAAGGCGGATTATCTGCTTTCTTCTGTTTTGTGTATTGCGCTTGGAATTATTTTTGTTGTGTGGAAAGGCGGAGTTATTGATGTGATCGGAACACTTCTTTCGATTGCAATGATCATCGTTGGAATTATTTATCTGGGAAGCTTTATTTTGAGCCTTGCAACATTTGGAGCATCAACGATTGTCGGAATTCTGGTACTTGCAGTTGGAATCTGGTTTCTCATCCAGCCGTCGCTGATTGTCAGTCTGGTTCCGGTTATATTGGGTGTAGGACTTGTATTTCATGGAATTCGTGCGGTGACGGAGGCTGTGAATGCCAAAAAATACGGATATGAAAAGTGGGGCATGGATCTTGTATTTGCCATTATCTGTCTGGTCTGTGGTCTGGTCTGTGTTTTCTGTCCGCTTGGAGTATTGAAACAGTTTATTATGCTGGTAGGAATCGTGCTGATTATCAACGGAGCGCTGAATCTGTGGATTGCTGTCACAGCAACGCGTGCAGCGAGGGATTACAGACGGCGCACAGAGACTGTTGATACAGAGTTTGTGGAAAATGAAGGTGACCGTGATGAGACAGATGGAATTTAAAATGGAACGTCCGGGACTGACCAAAGTAGGGGATCATCTGAAGGTGACAGAGGGAAAACTTCCCACTTCCTATTATTATACCATTGAGCATGCAATAGCCATGTCAGGAAATTATGCGGTAGGGGAACGTTTAAAAAGCCGGGAAGGCGATGTGATTGATGTGAAGGAGACAGAAAAAGGGTACTTTGTGACCATGGAATTTGACGAATAAGGATAACAGACGAAATGGCAATACAGGGCAAAACCGATATTGACCAGCTGCTTGCAAAAAGTTTGAAAGAGATTGCTGTCAGGCGGCCGGTAGAAAAAATTACAATTAAAGAGATAACTGATAAAGCAGGGGTCATCCGGCCAACGTTTTACAATCATTTTCAGGATAAATTTGAGCTTATTGAATGGATCATCCGGACAGAACTGTTAGAGCCGGTAGAACCTCTGATCCGGAATGATATGATTATAGAAGCAATGGTTCTGCTGTTTACCAACATTGAAAAGGACAAGGCATTTTATTCACAGCTGGTAAAAATGGAGGGATCGGTCAAATTTCACGATATCGCAAAAAAATGTGTGCGGGAAGTATTGCTTGAACTGATTCAAAACGAAAGCAGCGGAAGGGTTTCAAAACACAAATGGCTGACGCCGGAGGTGATATCTTCCTATTATGCACAGTCCATGTGTTTTGCAACAGAGGAATGGATCAGTATGGGAATGATCATCTCGCCGCGCGAAATGGCCGAAGCATATCAGTATATGCTGACCCGGTCTCTGACCGACATCATCAAAGAATTATAAAAAGAATATGCGATGACATTTTGAATGATTTGTATACGAATTCATACAAATCACTCAAAATGTATAATCATGCAGTACATGACGAAAAGATTGAATATTTTCATATTCGGTCTTTTTTTTTATGATAGGCTGAGAGAAAAATAGAGGATGGTGAAAAAAATGATTAAATTTGGAAAAGGAGTCGTTAAATGTCGGTTTCTGATTTTGATCCTGGCTTTTTTACTGCTGATTCCATCCGCGATCGGCTATATGAAAACCAGAATTAATTATGACATTTTGTCCTATCTGCCGGGACAGATTGAAACGATGAAAGGGCAGGATATCCTTCTGGATGAATTTGGAACAGGCGCGTTCTCTTTTGTAGTTGTTGAGGGAATGCAGGATAAGGATCTGCAGAAAATAGCAGATAAGATTGAGGATGTACCTCATGTAAAAAATGTTATCTGGTATGGTTCCGTTATGGATTTTAGTATTCCAAGAGAAGCACTTCCGGATGATATCTACAACTTTTTCAATAACAAAGACGCAGACAGCCAGCTGATGGCAGTCCTGTTTGATGAGTCCATGTCGTCGGACGGCACCATGGATGCGATCCAGACGATCAATGATCTGGTTGGAAAGCAGTGTTTTGTCAGTGGTATGGCATCGGTGAACAATGATATCCGAAAACTGGCAGAGAATGAGAGTGTGATCTATGTTCTGATTGCCGTTGTGCTTTCTCTGATCGTATTATCACTTACGATGGATTCCGTAGTTGTTCCGTTCCTGTTTTTGATCAGTATCGGCATGGCAATTATTTACAATCTGGGTTCCAACGTATTTTTCGGGGAGATTTCTTATATTACCAAGGCACTGGCGGCGGTACTGCAGCTCGGTGTTACAATGGATTATTCCATTTTCCTGTGGCACAGTTATCAGGAGCAGAAGGAGCGGTTTGACGGAGATAAAAACCGTGCCATGGCACATGCGATTTCCAATACAATTACTTCCGTGGTCAGCAGCTCCATTACAACAGTTGCCGGATTTATCGCACTGTGTTTTATGAGCTTTACCCTTGGAAAAGACCTTGGTATCGTTATGGCAAAGGGTGTTGTCTTTGGTGTTATCGGATGTGTAACGATTCTTCCGTCCCTGATTCTTGTCTGCGATAAGGCAATCGAAAAGACCAGACATAAAGTAATTCTTCCGGATCTTAGTAGAATTGCAGGGTTTATCACAAAACATCATGTGGTATTTGTCATTGCGTTTCTGGTTGTGCTGATTCCGGCAATCTACGGATATACACATACCAATGTATATTATGATCTGACTGGTACGCTGCCGGAGACTTTCAGCAGTAAAGTCGGAAATGATAAGCTGTCCGAACAGTATCATATGGGTGCAACCCACATGGTTCTGGCAAAAAGCAGTTTGTCTGAAAAAGACAGTATGAATATGATCGATGAGATCAAAAAAGTAGACGGTGTAAAACTTGCGGTTTCGATGGATTCCCTGACCGGACCGATGGTTCCGCAGGATGTCATTCCGGACGATGTGAAGGATATCTTCAAGAGTGGAGATTACCAGATGATGGTCATTGTTTCAGAATATGCATCTGCAACGGATGAAGTAAATAAACAGTGTGATGAGATCAATGCGATTATTAAAAAATACGATAATACCGCAATGCTGATCGGTGAGGCGCCATGTACCAAGGATCTGATTGAGATTACCGATGTGGATTTCAAAAATGTAAGTATTATTTCGATTGCAGCTATTTTTATTATTATTTTACTGACATTTAAGTCCATTTCACTTCCAATCATTCTGGTATGTGTTATTGAATTTGCAATTTTCATCAATATGGGTATTCCGGCATATACAGGAACGGTGTTGCCGTTTATTGCATCCATTGTAATCGGAACCATACAGCTGGGAGCTACGGTCGATTATGCAATTCTTATGACGAACAAGTATAAGAAGAACCGTTTCCGCGGTATGGATAAGAAAGAAGCAATTACCGATGCATTGAGCAAGTCCATTCAGTCGATCATTGTCAGTGCGCTCAGTTTCTTTGCAGCAACGTTTGGTGTAGGATTATATTCCAACATCGATATGATTGGTTCATTATGTATGCTGATGGCACGTGGTGCGATCATCAGTATGATTGTCGTAATCTTTATTCTGCCAAGCATGTTCATGGTATTTGACCGTGTGATCTGTGCATCAAGTGCAGGATTTCGCAACAAAATCAAATAGGAGGATGGAATTATGAAATTATCAGAGTTAAAAACCAGACTGAAAAATAAATATGTAGTCCGTATTGTGGCAGGTGTGCTGACCATTGCACTTCTTGGAAGCAGCATGACAGCAGTTGCCGTGCAGGCAGATCAGAAGAAAGATGCTGCAGTTCAGACAGAGCAGAAAGAGGATTCTTCCGATAAGAAGGATGATATTGAGGATCTGCTTCAGGTATCTGTCAGTGATAAAGAAATCGGAAAAGATGAAAATGTTTACCTTATTTCCGATGCAACGGGAAGTGTGTATGATACCATTGTCACCGATCACCTGATCAATAAAAACCAGTCCGCTACACTGGAGGATCAGTCCAATCTGACAGATATCAAAAATGTGAAGGGAAGCGAGGAGTTCTCACAGAACGGAGAGAAGCTGACCTGGCAGGCAGATGGAGCCGATATTTACTATCAGGGAAAAACAGACAGTGAAGCTCCGGTTTCTCTGAAAGTTACTTATTATCTGGATGGAAATGAGATTGCACCGAAGGATCTGGCTGGAAAATCCGGAAAAGTTACCATACATTATGATTACACAAATAATTCTTCTTATGAAGAAACCGTAAACGGAAACAAGCAGACGGTAAAGGTTCCGTTTGCAGCAGTAACGGCACTGGTATTGGATGACAGTTTCAGCAATGTGGAAGTAAAGAACGGAAAAGTTTCCCAGAACGGGGACAGCAATGTGGTTATCGGCTATGCATTGCCGGGAATCAAAGAAAGTCTGAATGTGAAAGATTCTGATTTCATCGATGATCTGGAACTTCCGGAAGATTTCGAAGTGACTGCCGATGTAAAAGATTTCAAGCTGGATACGGCAATGACGATCGTGGCAAATGCCGGAAGCATGATTTCCATGAAGAGCGGGGATTCTTCTTCTCTGGATGATATGATTGATGACATGCTGGATGCAAGCAGCAAGTTAAAAGACGGATCAAAAGAATTATCCGATGGACTGGACACGTTACAGAAAAATCTTGCGGATTATGCAAGCGGCATGAATGAGCTGAATTCAAAGAGCGGAGATCTGGGCAAAGGTGTGGAGACATTAAACACCAGCGCAGAATCCATCAGCAAGGGAATCCAGACACTTGATAAAGCGTTAAATACAAAGATGAGTGATACAGAGAAACAGGCAGCGTCAAAGACCGCTTCCGAGACGGTGGCAAAAGAGTTTGCAAACGGAAAAACGCAGGAAGTCGCAAAGCAGATCTATGCCGCACTCCGTTACAGCACAGGAAAAGATGGCAGCACAACGGATGGCGCATTATTTACTTCTCTTTATGATGGCGCTTATAGTGCAAATGCAGCAGAAACCGTGTATAATGAAGTGGTAAGACAGGTATTGCTGAAAGCTGCAGGACAGGCGGCAGACAGCAAACTTACTGCAGATCAGGCGGCTGCCGGCATTAAAGCAGCGTGGGCAAAGGGCGCACAGGCAAACGATCAGACGTCAACGGTTATGTATGCCGTATCGGATGGTATGACAAGTGCACAGCTTGCGGAACTGCTGTATGCAAAGAGTGGGGCAAAGGACACACTCTTTCACAAGACACAGAGCACAATCAAGGCACAGCTTGCAGCAGGAAGAAACAATGAGCAGGTGACAGACGGTGTGGAGAGCAGCTTAAAGACACTGGCTACACAGCTGGCAGGAGCATGTCAGAATGTGGCCGTACAGGCAGCAAGTGCAGCCGCTGTTACAGGAGCAGAGAGTGCAAAGGCTACAATTGCACAGCAGATTGAAGCAGTACAGGAAAACGGTTACAGTCTGGTTACCGGTTCCGCAGCACTCAGTAAGGGAACACAGTCTCTGGCAGACGCAGTTCCAACACTGACGAAGGGAATCAAGGCACTTAATGATGCCACGGTAAAGATTGTGTCCGGTGTAGATAAACTGGATGACGGATCCCATACGCTGGCAGATGGCATGGTAGAATTCGACGAGAAGGGTATTTCCAAGATTGCGAACAGCTATAACGGAGATATCAAACCGCTGACCGACAAACTGCAGGCAATGCTTGATGCGGGTGAGGATTACCAGACATTTACAAAGGTTGCAGACGGTGTAAACGGAAGCGTAAAATTTATTTATAAACAGGATGCGATCAAGGGAGACAGTGAAAATAACAAATAATTTTGATGGTCGGAGGAAAAAGGATGAACTGGATGGAAAACCTGCTGATAGTAGCAGGGGTATCTCTGGATATTTTCGCAGCAATGGAATGCCAGGGATCACTGGTTGCAAAAATAAATAAAAAAAATCTGACAGTGATCTGTGGAATCGTTGCGCTGGCACAGCTGATTACGTTATATCTGGGGCATTTTTTGTCCTCCCTGTTCTGCCGTTACCGGTCGGTGCCGGACGAAAAGCTGCTGGGACAGATTATATCCATGGTGATTTTTATGATTCTTGGCATCCGGCTGATGGTAAAAGCAATCCGCAACGAACATGTGGAAGAACATCTGGAACATCATCTTGGAATCCGGAGATTTGTCCGCATGGCATGTATCAGTGGAATTTACACGCTGCTTACGGGAATTGCATTTGGATTTCTGGAAACGAATGTGCTTATGATTCTGATCATGATTGTTGTATGTACCGTTGCATTTGTGATCGGCGGCATCTATACCGGATACCGTGTCGGATATGAAGCAAAAACCAAAGTATATATCGTTGGCGCACTGTTGCTGTGGGTGGCAGGACTGGATGTATTGATTGGAAGAATTTTATAAAGAGCGTTATTGTGAAAGAAAACCGGCCATATTCTGGCTGGTTTTCTTTTCTTATATGTGTATAATAAACATGTATGAAAGCGTAAGGCAGGTGCATAAAATGGATTATACGGTTCTTGATCTGGAGATGACGGGACTGGCTCCGAAAAGGGACAAAGTAATAGAAATCGGGGCGGTTCGTGTACGGAACGGAGAGATTGCAGATACATATGGAACGCTCGTGCGTCCGGGAATGTCAATTCCGGAAACGGTAGTACAGCTGACCGGGATTACAGATGAAATGGCGGCTTTGGGGAAAGAAGAGAATGTGGCAATGCAGGAACTTCTGCAATTTATCGGGGATGATATTCTTGTGGGACATAATCTGATTTTTGATTACAGTTTTCTGAAGCAGTGGGCCGTCAATCAGAAAATTCCACTGGAATTGTCGGCCTGTGATACCCTGCGGATTGCGCGGGCACTCCTTCCGGGGGCACAGTCGAAAAAACTGGAAAGCCTGTGTGAATATTTTCAGATTGAACGGGAACATGCACACCGGGCACTGGATGATGCAGTAGAAACATATAAGGTATTTGAAAATTTAAAATCCATAGAAGGTGCTTCCATGGAACTGTTTGTCCCGAAACCTCTGGTGTATAAGGCAAAGAGACAGACGCCGGCAACGGAGCATCAGAAAGAACGGCTCAGGGAACTGATGGAACAATATGGAAGGAAAGACAGTATCAGCTGGGAGACTCTTACACGCAGTGAAGCCTCCCGGCTGCAGGATAAGATCAGGGCTGGAAACTTTTAAGTTTTTCCAGAATGATTTTTTGCGGAAACGGCGCAAGCTGCGCAGCTGCTTCCTGCAGCTGCAAGATTCCGGAGAGATTGCCCCCGGTCTGATAGATGGCTGCCAGCTGTGTGTAGATGCTGCTGTTATCGACATGACAGGAAACTGCAAATTCCAGCAGCTGGCGTGCCTGATCGGTATATCCGGCATCACTCAGTTCCTGGGCATAGATGGCAGCATTTCGTTCAAATGTGGAAAAACGGTCATCACATGCGCTGAGTTCATCCAGGTTTGCAACACCATATTCAAGTTTCAGGTCGGTGTTACTCATGGAAGAAAGATTCAGCATTTTCTGACCGCATAGTGTTTCCAGTGATTTTTGGGCATCGGTCGTAAGGTTTTGTGGTATTTTATCTTCTGTTATGATAAGATAATTAAGATTGCTGATATCTTTTTTGCGTGTGAAATTCGCACTGTGCTCCCGGTCCCAGAACTGTTTTTCGAGATTTTCCTGGGCGCGTTTATTTTTATGCATCAAAAAGTTAATATACAGCAGAAAAACGATAAAAATAGCAAGAAATACAAACATAATGGAAATCCTTTCTGATATTGTTGTGTATTCATTATAACTGATTTTGCGAAAGAGGTGAATAGTATGTATAATTTTAATGGTTCAAAACGAAAAAGACAGCTGATTGCACTCATATCGTTGGTTGTTATCGCTGCAATGGTTGTTACAACACTGGTTTCAGCGCTGATTTATGGGTAGCGGCACTTGAAAAAGTGATTGTTTATGTTAAAATACAAGATAACGCTAAAATTATTTTAAAGGAAGAATATGAAGAAGATAACAAAGTTAGGAATGGCTGCAGCAGTGCTTTTTTGTGTGGTGGGACTCGGTTCTCATACACAGGCAGCGATGGCAGCAGAGGAGACTACCATTGAAAATGGAATTTCCATCGGAAATGTAAACGTCGGAGGAATGACAGAAAATCAGGCGATATCTGCGGTAGAAGAATACGTGGATGGGCTGATGGATACAACTTTTACGCTGAAAGGAGAAACCGGTTCCATTCAGATGACTGCGGAAGATATGGGAGTGACCGCGGATGCGGATACTGCCGTGCAGGAAGCTTTGGCGGTGGGACACGCCGGAAGTCTGATCAACCGGTATAAAACCCTGCAGGATCTCAAAAAGAAAAAACTGGTTCTCGATATGCATCTGAGTGTAAACAAACAGGCGACGGCCGAAAAGATATATGAGAGCGCAGATGATCTTGCCGTCGGGGCTGTTGATAATGGATTAAAGCGTGTCAATGGAAAATTTGAATTTGTAAAGGGAAAAGAAGGCGTCGAGGTGGATGTCGTAAATTCCGTGTATGCAATCAATGATTTTCTTGCACAGGGCTGGGACGGCTCCAATAATGAGATTGATCTGGTAACAAAGACGGTAGAACCGCGCGGGGATGAGAAAGAACTCGCAGAAATTACGGATCTGATCGGTTCTTATACGACAAACTTTGCAAGTTCGAGTGCAGGACGTGCAAAAAATGTCATAACCGGAGTGAGCAAAGTAGATGGTACAATCCTTTATCCGGGAGAGGAGTTTGATCTGGCAAAAACGGTCAGCCCGTTTACACAGGAGAACGGATATGAACTGGCCGGTGCCTATCAGAACGGAACGGTAGTGGAATCGTTTGGCGGTGGAATCTGTCAGGTTGCAACGACTTTATATAATGCAGTTATCCGGGCAGAACTGGAAATTACGATGCGTTTTAATCATTCCATGCTGGTTCATTATGTGGAACCGTCCATGGATGCGGCAATTGCCGGAAATTATAAAGATCTGAAGTTTAAAAATAATCTGGATGCGCCGGTATATATCGAAGGATATTGCAGTGGCGGTATCATTTATTTTAATGTATATGGAAAAGAAACGAGACCATCCAACCGGGAGATTTCGTTTGAAAGTGAAACCGTTTCAAAGACAGATCCAAAGGTGCAGTTTACAATGGATGCTTCCCTTACCGCCGGTTCGGTTTCTGTTACCCAGTCCGGACAGTCCGGATGCATTGCGCAGTTGTGGAAGATTGTGAAGGTGGACGGAAAACAGCAGAGCAGGGATCTGTTCAACAAGAGTAATTATCAGGCAACTCCAAAGCTTATTACCATTGGAACCAAAGATGCGACAAGCGAGACGCTTTCTGCTTTAAAGGCAGCAATTACAATCGGGGATGAAGCAAAAGTAAGAAGTGCGGCAGCCGGTTTAAAGACAAACGCGCAAAAGAAAGAAGAAGAGCAGAAAGAAGAAGAAAAGAAGGACGATACCGATAAAAAGGAGGACGCAGACAAGAGCGATACGAACAAGAAAGAGGATTCCTCCAAAAAGGATGAAAATAATAAAAAGGAAGATACAAAGAAGGAAGATTCCAAAAAACAGGATACCAAGAAAGAAACAACATCTTCAACAAATACATCCACGAAAAAAACACAATCGTCCAAAGAAAGTGAATAGAAAATAACAGTATGAAAGCAGGAAAATTATCCGAGTCCGTATTAAAACGCTCGGTTCTCCGACAACTTCATAATTCCGCAGCCCGGACACCGGGAGTAGGAATAGATTTCGGTACAGTGGATGCTTCTGATGAAAAGCAGATCGTTACTGCGGAAGCCTGCCGTGCATTTGACACGTTTCCGGAAGCCGGCGTTTATGCGGCATTGAATAATCTTGCATGCAGTGGGGCAAAACCATTGGGAATTACGATGACGCTTCTGCTCCCGACATCTGCAAGCGAAAATGATCTGCGTGCATGGATTTCGGCAGTATCCCGTGTAAGTGAGAAAGAGCAGATTCCGGTTCTCGGAGGACACACGGAAGTTCTTCGGACAGTGACCTCTCCGCAACTGATTGTTCAGGCAGTGGGAGAAGCTGACAGGGAATTATTTGTCACAGCAGCAGGGGCGCAGCCGGATATGGATGTGATTGTGACCAAATGGGTCGGGCTGGAAGGAACAGCGATTCTTGCAACGGAACACCGGGAAGAGTTATCGGCCAGATACGCACAGCCGTTTCTTGACAAAGCGGCAAAATATATCGATTATCTCTCGATCCGTTCGGAGGCCGCAGTCGCCGCAAAGTCTGGCGTTGCTGCAATGCACGACCTCTCAGAGGGAGGCGTTTTCGGAGCTCTCTGGGAATTGGGGCAGTGTTCCGGCGTCGGACTGGAAATTGATCTGAAGAAAATACCAATTCGTCAGGAAACCATAGAAATCTGTGAATTTTTTGATTTAAATCCTTACAAGCTTCTGTCGGGAGGCAGTCTTCTTCTGGCAGCGGCAGATGGCAATGCACTGGTGCATGCGATCCGTCAGGCTGGCGGGGAAGCTGTTATTATCGGAAGGACAATCGACAGCAATGACCGTGTACTTATCAATGGGGAGGAACGCAGATTCTTAGAAACAACACAGACAGACGAATTATGGAATATGGTAAAATGTAATTAGGAGAACAATAAAATATGAGAGAGAAGATTTTAACTTTTATAGAAAAAAACAGCCGCATCGATACACAGGAGCTGGCCGTAATTCTCGGTGTAGATGAGACAGCAGTCATGAATGAGCTGGAAGCTATGGAGCAGGAGGGAATTATCTGCGGATATCATACGCTGATTAACTGGGACAAAGCCGGTGTGGAAAAAGTAACTGCACTGATTGAAGTGCGTGTGACACCGCAGCGCGGCATGGGATTTGATAAGGTTGCAGAGCGCATTTACAATTATCCGGAAGTAAATTCCGTGTATCTTATCTCCGGCGGATTTGACCTGATGGTTACATTGGAGGGGAAGACACTTCGTGAGATTTCCCAGTTTGTATCCGATAAGCTTTCTGCCTTGGATCAGGTACTCAGCACAAAGACAAACTTTATTTTGAAGAAATATAAAGACCACGGAACTGTTATGGCTCCGAAAGCAAAAGATGAAAGGATTATGATGGCATAATGAGAAATCCATTATCAAAAACAATTACAACCATTGAGCCATCGGGTATCCGGAAATTTTTTGACATTGTCAGTGAGATGGATGATGCAATCTCTCTCGGCGTCGGAGAGCCGGATTTTGATACACCGTGGCATATTCGTGATGAGGGAATTTATTCCCTTGAAAAAGGAAGAACTTTTTATACTTCAAATGCAGGTTTAAAGGAATTAAAAATTGAGATTTCCAGATATCTTGACCGGAGATTCGGGCTTTCCTATGACTATAACAAGGAGATGCTTGTGACAGTCGGAGGCAGTGAGGCAATTGATATTGCCATGCGTGCCATGTTAGATCCGCAAGATGAGGTACTTATTCCGCAGCCAAGTTATGTATCCTATGTGCCTTGTTGTGTACTGGCAAATGGAACACCGGTTCCGATCGAACTGAAGGCAGAGAACGAATTCCGCCTGACGGCAGAAGAACTTGAGGCTGCAATCACGCCGAAGACAAAGCTTCTTGTTATGCCTTTCCCAAATAACCCGACCGGGGCGGTTATGGAAAAGAAGGATCTGGAAGCAGTTGCAGAAGTGGTAAAGAAACATGATCTGTTTGTCCTGAGTGACGAGATCTATGCGGAACTGACCTATCTGGACAATCATGTATCCATTGCCTCCATTCCGGGAATGAGGGAGCGAACAATCGTGATCAACGGATTTTCCAAATCGCATGCAATGACCGGATGGAGACTCGGTTATGCATGTGGACCGGAAGTAATCATCAAACAGATGTTAAAGATCCATCAGTTTGCGATCATGTGTGCGCCGACCACCAGCCAGTATGCGGCGGTAGAGGCACTGCGCAACGGGGATGAAGATGTTGCCATGATGCGGGAAGAGTACAACGGCAGACGTCGTTATGTACTGGAGCGGTTCAAAGAGATGGGACTTTCCTGTTTTGAACCATTTGGAGCATTTTATGCGTTCCCTTGTATTAAGGATCTGGGTATGACCAGTGATGAGTTTGCAACAAAACTTCTGCAGACGAAGAAAGTTGCGGTTGTTCCGGGTACGGCGTTCGGTGCCTGCGGAGAGGGATTCCTTCGTATATCCTATGCATATTCCCTGGATGATCTGCGGATTGCACTGGATCGCGTGGCTGAGTTTGTAACGGAGATTCGGGAGATTAAGAATTAAAAATGGCAGAGTTAAATATTGTATTACATGAGCCGGAAATTCCAGCAAATACGGGAAATATCGGCAGGACCTGTGTCGCAACCGGTACAAAGCTGCATCTGATTGAGCCGCTTGGTTTTTCTTTATCGGAGAAACATTTAAAGCGTGCCGGCATGGACTACTGGAAAGATCTTGATGTCACCGTATATGAAAACTGGGAGGATTTCTGTAAAAGAAATCCGGGTGCAAAAATTTATTATGCGACAACAAAAGGACGTCATGTGTATTCGGATGTCCATTATGAACCGGACTGTTTCATTATGTTCGGAAAAGAGAGTGCAGGAATTCCGGAAGAAATCTTAAAGGCGAATCCGGATACCTGTGTGCGTATTCCGATGATCGGGGAAACCCGTTCTTTGAACTTATCGAATTCTGTTGCCATTGTGCTTTATGAGGCACTGCGCCAGAACGATTTTGACCATATGAAGCTGGAAGGACAGCTTCACAGACTGAGCTGGGACGATTAAAATGGGAATTATCAAAGCAAAAAATGTTGTACACGAATTTTTCCGCAGAGATGAGGAAGGCAATGTTGAGTCTATTACGACGGCACTCGATCATGTAAATCTGGATGTAAAAGCGGGACAGTTCATTGCCATTCTCGGACACAACGGATCGGGCAAGTCGACACTTGCCAAACATATCAATGCGTTGCTGACACCGACAGAAGGCGTGATCTGGGTGGATGGAATGGATGTACTCGATGAGGACAATACCATTCCGATCCGGAAAACTGCCGGGATGGTATTTCAGAATCCGGACAATCAGATCATTGCCAGTGTGGTAGAAGAAGATGTGGGATTTGGTCCCGAAAATATCGGGGTGCCGACAGAAGAAATCTGGACGCGTGTCAATCAGAGTTTAGAAGCTGTGGATATGGTAAAATACCGCAAACATTCTCCAAATAAACTTTCCGGTGGACAGAAACAGCGTGTTGCAATTGCCGGTGTTGTGGCAATGGAACCGAAATGCATTGTCTTTGATGAGCCGACAGCGATGCTTGATCCGAACGGACGCAAAGAGGTTATTGCTACCGCACATGATCTGAATAAGAAAAAGGGCGTTACCATCATTCTTATTACACATTATATGGAAGAAGTGGTTGACGCAGATTATGTGTACGTCATGGAGAAAGGAAAGATCGTGATGGACGGTACACCGCGCGATATTTTTTCGCGTGTGGACGAGCTGAAAGAACATCGTCTGGATGTACCGCAGGCAACGCTTGTGGCAGATGAACTGCGCAGCGCGGGCGTACCGATTCCACAGGGAATCCTTACGAGGAAAGAACTGGTGGATGCGATTATGTCCGTGGCAAATGCCTAGACAAAGATATGCGCACAGGCAGGAGATAAAAAGATGGCAGAAATCATTTTAGACAAGATCAATTACACATACAGCGACGGTACTGCTTATGAGATTCAGGCATTAAAGGATGTCAATCTGCAGATTCATCAGGGCGAATTTATCGGAATTATCGGTCATACGGGATCGGGAAAATCGACTCTGACTCAGCTGCTGAACGGACTGCTGCGGGCATCATCGGGAAGCATCTATGTGGATGGGCAGGACATCTATGATGAAGGGTATGATATGAAAGCCCTGCGGAGCAAAGTGGGGCTGGTTTTCCAGTATCCGGATCATCAGCTGTTTGAGACCACCTGTTTTGAGGATGTCTGTTTTGGACCGAAGAATCAGGGACTGGATCGCAAGGATATAGAACTGCGGGCATTTGAGGCACTGCGCAACGTCGGGTTTCCGGAAGAGTTATTTTATCAGCCGCCGTTTGATTTGTCCGGTGGACAGAAGCGCCGTGTGGCAATTGCCGGAGTACTGGCAATGAAACCGGATGTGCTGATTCTGGACGAGCCGACGGCGGGACTTGATCCGGCAGGGCGCGATGAAATCCTTGGACTGGTTTCTAAGATGCACAGGGAACTTGGCATCACGATTCTTCTGGTATCACACAGTATGGAAGATGTGGCGGAATATGTGGACCGCATCATTGTGATGAATCACGGTGCCGTGATGTTTGATGCTTTGCCGAAGCAGGTGTTTGCGCATTATAAGGAGCTTGAGGCGGTAGGACTTGCTGCACCGCAGGTGACGTATCTGGTACACGAACTTGCGGAACGGGGACTTCCTGTGGACACACAGGCAACCACGGCAAGAGAAGCAGCACAGACAATTCTGTCGGCACTTCGGGAGAAAAACGTCATTTAGTGTTTGCAGAGCACAGGAGAAATTTATGTTAAGAGATATTACTCTGGGCCAGTATTATCCGGCAGATTCTGTCGTACACAAACTGGACCCGCGTGTAAAATTATTTGCGACAATGATATATATTATTGCGCTGTTTACGTTCCAGGGCATTTTGGGATTTGCGATCATAACCGGTATGCTTATTTTTATGATCAAAATTTCAAAAGTACCGTTTTCGTATATCGTAAAAGGGTTAAAAGCCATTGTGGTGCTGCTTTTGATTACGGCAGTGTTTAATCTGGTCTTTACACCGACCGGTACGGAGTACTGGCACTGGGGACCGTTTCATCTGACCAGTACAGGTATTATGAATGCGGTGCTTATGACGATCCGGCTGATCTATCTGATCATTGGAACGTCTCTCATGACACTGACCACGACGCCAAACCAGCTGACCGATGGACTTGAAAAAGCATTGTCTCCGCTGAACCGGATTCACATACCGGTGCATGCGATTGCGATGATGATGTCCATTGCCCTGCGGTTTATTCCGATTCTCATCGAGGAAACGGACAAGATCATGAAGGCACAGATGGCGCGTGGTGCCGATTTTGAGGACGGCAATCTGATCCAGAAAGCCAAAAGCATGGTGCCGCTTCTGATTCCGTTATTTGTATCGGCGTTCCGTCGCGCGGACGATCTTGCCATGGCCATGGAAGCCCGCTGCTACAGTGGCGGAGAGGGACGAACAAAGATGAAACCGCTGCGCTATCAGGGAACAGACCGCAAAGCCTATGTGATATTGATTGCATTTCTTGTGCTTGTGATTGTTGCACGAGTGCTGTTGCGCTGGCCACAGTAGCAGGACGGTGACCGCCGGCAGCAGCATATAAATCATCTGAAAACAGGAAATTTGACAGAACAGGATTAAGAAATATGAGAGTAAAAATGGTCGTCGCATATGACGGAACCAACTATAGCGGCTGGCAGATTCAGCCCAACGGTGTGACCATTGAACAGAAATTAAATGAAGCATTGCAGGCGCTTCTTGGGGAAGACATCCGCGTGACCGGCGCAAGCCGCACGGACGCGGGGGTACATTCTCTGGGAAACGTCTGTATTTTTGATACGGATACCCGTATGCCGGCGGAGAAGATCAGCTACGCATTAAACCAGAGGCTGCCGGAAGATATCGTGGTGCAGGATTCCTGCGAAGTGCCGGATACCTTTCATCCACGTTTTTCCAGAAGCCGAAAGACCTATGAGTACCGGATACTAAACCGGCGGTTCCGCATGCCGACCAGGCGGCTGGATACATATTTTTATCATTATCCGCTGGATGTGGAGAAAATGCAGGAGGCCGCGGATTATCTGGTTGGCGAGCATGATTTTAAAAGTTTCTGTGCGGTCAATGCACAGTCGAAAACCAGCGTACGGACGATCTATGCATGTACGGTCACGAAAGAAGCGGATATTATCACGATCCGGGTGACGGGAAATGGGTTCTTGTATAATATGGTGCGGATCATTGCAGGAACACTGATAAAGGTGGGAGCGGGAGAGTTTGCCCCACAGGAGATGCAGACGATTTTAGATGCCTGTGACCGGAGTGTGGCAGGACCGACGGCTCCTGCACACGGACTGACAATGATCGGGCTGGAGTACGAATAAACCACGGAATAGGATCATTTTTGTGTTGATTTGTTGAATATGTCAAAAAATAGATTTTGATTGTGGATATAGATGGCATTTTTTACAGAACCTGTGGATAAAGGTGGAAAAATGGGGATTTACACGAGAAATCTGCTTGACAACAAAAGACCCGGGTAATATAATATATAAGTCTGTGATAGTATGTAAATGTGAGCCAAAAGCCCCGGCGAGCATTTAAACTATATAGAAAAGCAGAGCAGGAAAGAGCAGCGTCCGGACATACGAGGCTTGAAACTGTTCGCATTTTATTGATTTGAATATCTATCAAGGAGGAAAACCCATGAAAACATTTATGGCTAGTCCTGCTACCATCGACAGAAAGTGGTATGTAGTAGACGCTGAAGGCAAGACATTAGGACGTTTAGCATCAGAAGTTGCTAAAGTATTAAGAGGAAAGAATAAACCAATCTTCACACCACACATTGATACCGGTGATTATGTAATCGTTGTGAACGCTGAGAAGATCAAAGTAACTGGTAAGAAGTTAGATCAGAAGGTATACTACCGTCATTCAGGATACGTTGGAGGAATCAAGGAGACAACTCTTAAGGAAATGCTCAACAAGCATCCGGAGCGTGTCATCGAGTTCGCTGTTAAGGGAATGCTTCCAAAGGGACCTTTAGGACGTCAGATGTACACAAAGTTATTTGTATACGCAGGACCAGATCACAAGCATGCAGCTCAGAAGCCAGAAGCTTTAACATTCTAATCAGAGGAGGTAAACAACATTGGCTAATACAAAGTATTACGGAACAGGAAGAAGAAAATCATCTGTTGCCAGAGTTTATTTAGTACCTGGAACAGGAAAGATCACAATCAATAAAAGAGATATTGACGAGTACTTAGGTCTTGAGACTTTAAAGGTAATCGTTCGTCAGCCATTAGTAGCAACTGAGACAGTTGACAAGTTTGACGTTTTAGTAAACGTAAAGGGCGGCGGATACTCAGGACAGGCCGGTGCCATCCGTCATGGTATCTCCCGTGCACTCCTTCAGGTAGATAACGAGTACAGACCTACTCTTAAGGCTGCTGGATTCTTAACAAGAGATCCACGTATGAAAGAGCGTAAGAAATACGGTCTCAAAGCAGCTCGTCGCGCTCCGCAGTTCAGCAAGCGTTAACAAAGAGATAATCGACTGCTCAGACTATATCAAAATGGTTCAAAAACCCCGGAAAATCAAGGTTTTCCGGGGTTTTCTTATACCTAAACGGGCTGATATAGTTTGACATCATTTGACCAAACGAGAGCCGTTTTCACCCAATTTTTAGTGGTTAAATATAGGACAATGCTTGCTTTTATCCGTGATAACAATACCGCCAAGTCAGTTACAGAAATATTTGACTGGTTGTATGGTTAGGAATAAAATCCATTCCCGCTAACGAGATTAACCTTACACCTCTATTACTGAAAAAATAAGAAACGTAGCGCCATTCGGAAGAAATACTGAACCGAATGAGGGGTGGAATTTAATCTTGCGAAAAAAGAAATAAAATTCGACCTCCGCTTAACGTGACTCTTTTTTCAGAGGATTAAGATCACAAAAAAAGAATATCAGCATATGAAGCATAAAACAACTTGTTTCTAATAGTAAATTCCAGTTTTGAAGAACTTTGCAAAACTAACTTCCATAAAAATCATGATATTTTGATTTGCAAGAATTTACTTATGCAAGCGATTAGCTAAATCAGAACTTAAACTTGCAAACTGGAAGCTCGGATTCCAATTCAGCCTAGTATGATAAGTATTTTGTGAAAAATGGCTGAGAAAGAATTTATTTATAAATTTTGCAGAAAAACTGCAAAAATAATCTATAAATATTGACCAAGGCATTTTTAACTGTTATAATAGTGACTGAAAATACGAATACTGAGAATGGAGGTATTCAATTATGCTGATTCAGTTTACAGTGGAAAATCACAGGTCAATAAAAAACAGTGCCGTGATCAGTTTTGCGGCCTCTAAGGATAAGTCATTTGAAGAGTATCTGCTTCATCCAGATGAAAAGAAGAGATTGCTGCCAGTACTTGCAATTTACGGTGCAAATGCAGCCGGAAAAAGTAACGTATTACATGCAATGATGACGATGAAAGAAATGGTTGTGGGAAATGCTGCAAAAGTTTCTAAGGGACAAAAGTTGCCGTGGGAGCCGTTTGGAGGAACAAAGGTTCCGACTTCTTTTGAAATGGTATTTATTTTTCAGGGAGTTCGTTACACATACGGTTTTTCTTTTGATGCAAAGAAGATTTACAAAGAGTATCTTTACCATTGGCCGAATGGCCGTGAAGCCTTAATTTTTTCAAGAGAAAATGGAGTGTATGAGTTCCGGGAAAATGTAAATGAGCAGGTTACTCTGAGTAACCGAACACCGGACAATAAGCTCTATCTGGTGTCCTCTAATGACTGGAATCTGCCTCAGACGGAAAATGCTTATCAGTGGTTCCTGGAAAAGTTGACATTCCTGATGGATGAAGAGCCAGCTACCTCAGAAACTGTTGCCCAGATTGTCAGCGGTGATGATAAGAAAGCTCGAATCTTAAAAGAATTGATGCTTGCCGATCTTGGAATCACCGATGTTACAATCAAGAATACCTCTGGTAAAATACCGGTTATTACGACAACACATCGAATTATTAACGAGGACGGTACAACAGAATACTTTCAGCTTTTCATGGAGCAGGAATCTGTCGGTACACAACACTTTTTTGCCCGCATCGGAGGATGGTTGCAGGCACTTGAAAACGGCGCACTTTTAGTTGTTGATGAAATTGAAGATAGTCTGCATCCTCTTTTAACCAGAAGGTTGATTGAAATGGTGCAGGATAAGGCTGTCAATACAAAGGGAGCGCAGCTGATTTTTACAACACACGATGCAATGCTGCTTGACTTGAATTTCTTCCGTAGAGATCAGATTTGGTTTGCTGAAAAAAACGATGAGACTTGTGCAACAGAGCTTTACTCGTTGGCATCTTTCTCTCCAAGAAAAGGAGAAAATGTGCGTAAGGGTTATCTTCAGGGACGATTTGGTGCAATCCCTTTTATCGGAGGTGACGCCTGATGAGCAAGATGCGAAAAGAGTATGATCCGAACAAAGTTAAGCGGCGGAAGCGTAAACCGATTGTTTATATCATCTGCGAAGGAAAAGAAACAGAGACACTTTATTTCAAACATTTTCGTTCACGAAACTGCCTGGTGGATATTATCCCAATTCCATCAAAACATAAAGCGGCGGAACATTTGGTGAAACACGCAAAATCTCTGATCTCTCAAGCAGATTATTATCCGAAAGACGGAGATCAGCTTTGGTGTGTATTTGACCGTGATGATAATAAAGACTCTGAGCTTCAAGCTGCAATTTTCTATTCGGAGAAGCATGGGTACAAAATCGCATATTCCAATCCGGCATTTGAATATTGGTATCTGCTCCATTTTGAAAAACGGAATGGATATTTGAAAGATTCCTCTACGATAATTGACATCTTGAAAAACAAAGGATATTTGGAAAATTACGGAAAAAGTGTGGATGTTTTTGAAGAATTGCAGGAACACCAGCCAGAAGCTATTCAGTACGCAAAAGAACGAGTGGAGAGATTAACCAGAGATCAGGTTGCTGTGATCTGCCGAGACAGTAATCCGGTAACGACAGTCTATGAGCTGGTTGAATTTTTGAATAGTAAAAGAACATAAAAGCACCATTACAAAGGTGTGTATAATGACAGAAAGCTGTCACTTCGACGATAAAGATTCGTTGGGTGGCAGCTTTTGTGTTTGGAGAGGAGGAAGCATTATGGCAACTACAAGAATCATGCCGCTTCATGTCGGCAAAGGCCGCACAGAGAGTCGGGCGATCAGTGACATCATCGACTATGTGGCCAATCCAAAGAAAACAGATAACGGCAGGCTCATTACCGGCTATGCGTGTGACAGCCGGACTGCGGATGCAGAGTTTCTTCTGGCAAAGAGGCAATACATTGCCGCTACCGGACGAGTGCGTGGTACAGATGATGTGATTGCCTATCATGTGCGCCAGTCCTTCCGTCCCGGAGAGATCTCCCCGGAAGAAGCGAACCGGCTGGGTGTGGAATTTGCAAAGCGTTTTACTAAAGGCAATCATGCCTTGAGCTGGCTATTGTCTTCTATTTCTTTACTCTGCTTTACAGCATATGGATTTACCTGGACAACGCTGATTCCGTTAGA
>NZ_CVRR01000008.1 GCF_001406815.1 Roseburia faecis
TTTTCGGAATAAATTTCATAAACACAAAGAAAAATGCTCCGAGAAACGGAAGTTTCTCGGAGCACTTTGTCTACGGTCTGAAAGGGAGCGGTGACGCTCCCTTTTTCCGATATGGAAGAATAGTTATTTGATGCAGTTCATGGTGGCATTTTCTGCGTTTAGCTGTTTTTTGACACGATGTTTCCAAATCATATAAGTAACAATCAGTAAAATACCGGTTGTCAGCCAGGCAGCAGCATCAGCACTGCATACACCCACGTATCCAAAAGGCTTTGTGGCGATCAGGATAACCGCATAACGGCTGAACAGTTCAAGTACACCGCTGAGCATGGGAACCAGACCACGGTCTAAGCCCTGCAGACCATTACGGTATACAAAGATCCATGCCAGAGGCAGCATAAAAATACTTGCAATGTGCAGATACTGCATTGCTGCGTGCAGTGTCTGTTCAGATGGGTTGTGGATGAACCATCCGACCATCGTAGGTCCGGCAAGGCAGCAGAGCAGTGCGGCGGCTCCGGCTGCAAAGAAACATAAATAAAATGCATCTTTCATACCGCGGAAAATGCGGTCATGTTTTCCAGCACCGAGATTCTGTCCGCAGTAGGTGGCCATGGCTGTACCGAGTGTCGGCATGGTCTGGGTGGCGATGTTGCTGACTTTGGAAGCAGCAGTAAAAGCAGCTACCACGCTGGAACCAAACACGTTGACGGCACTTTGCAGGATCATGGTTCCGATTGCTGTGATGGAATAGTTTAAAGCCATCGGAATTCCCACAGACAGCATCCGGCGGATCTCATGAAAATCACAGTAATAATCTTCGCGTGTGGTCCGCAGGATGTCATATTTGCGGAACATGACAATGAAACATAAAACTGCGGAAACCGCCTGCGAGATAACGGTGGCATAAGCGGCACCGGCAGTGCCGAGTTTTACCACAACAATAAGGAAGATGTCCAGAAAAATATTGAGACCGCTGGACAGGATCAAAAAATAAAGTGGTGTCCGGCTGTCACCGATCCCACGTAAAATACCGGATGCTACGTTATATGCCATGGTAGCAAAGATACCGGCAAAGATGACCCGGATGTACCGGTTTGCCAGTGTGAGGATATTTTCCGGAGTATTCAGCCACAGAAGCAGCTGGCGGGAAAACGCAACCGTAGGAACGGTCAGAATCATGGAAATTACAACCGTTAAAAGCAGTGAAAGTGCTACGCAATGACGGAGAAGTTTCATGTCTTTGGCACCGAATGCATGGGATACCATGACACCGAATCCCTGAGCAATTCCGTTGGCGAAACCGAGAACCAGAAACATCAAGCAGCCCGTAGAACCAACGGCGGCCAGTGCATCCTCCCCAAGATACTGGCCTACGATCACGGTGTCTACCATGTTGTAGAACTGCTGGAACAGATTTCCAAGCAGAACCGGAAGGGAAAAAAGAAGAATGATCTTCATTGGATTTCCGATCGTCATGTCTTTTCTCATAGTAAAATCTCCTTTACCTCTTATTCATTTGTAATTGTAGTCAAAGAAAGAGACTAACAGTAAGGATAGTCTCTTTTCGTGCGGGCAACAGGACTTGAACCTGCACGGTCTCCCACTAGAACCTAAATCTAGCGCGTCTGCCAATTCCGCCATGCCCGCAAGTTTATGTAGTTTTTGTATCTTTTATTATAGAAGATACTTTACTAACTATAACGACATTGTGTGCAGATGTCAATTACTTTTTGCTTAAAAAAATGACAAAATTATGGGAAAACTACTTGACGAATAGAAAAAAATATTGTATTGTATATTACGTGTTTTGCACAAGGGCTTATAGCTCAGCCGGTTAGAGCGCACGCCTGATAAGCGTGAGGTCGGTGGTTCGAGTCCACTTAAGCCCATATCCTACAGGATGTCCGGTATGACCGGACATCTTTTTTGTTTTATTGACAAGAAGACAGTATTATAAATAGGGGTTACAGTTCACAGATTGCCCTGCAAACCGTAACAAATAAGGTACAAAGCATACAATACCCATTTTTTGTATATTGACAAAATATTTTATGAAGGTATAATACGAATTATCATTTGTATGATCCATTGAGGTAAATTGGTACGCAAATAATGTCAAAGGGGGCATGTTTACGTGCTTTTTTTTTGGAACACTTTAACGTGCTACAGAGTTAATGAGGCAATGAGATAATACGATGAAATTACTAAATACTCAATAAGAGGTAGGAGAGAAGAACATGAGTAAATATCTAGTAAAACGTGTATTGTTAGCGATATTATCAATACTCATTGTAAGTGCCATTACGTTTTTCGTAATGAACCTGATTCCTGGTGGACCGTTTAATAAGGAGAAAGCGACCAGCAAGGAAGCACAGCAGGTATTGGAGGAAAGGTACAATCTGGACAAGCCGGTTCCGGAACAGTATGTATTGTATATGAACAATCTGCTGCATGGCGACTGGGGAGTTTCACTTCACAGTGGAAGAAATATCGGAACAGAGATTTCCAGAAAGTTTGCAGTATCTGCAAAATTAGGTGGAGTTGCGGCAATTGTTGCCATTATCATCGGTGTGATACTGGGCAGTATCGCAGCACTTACAAGAAATAAACTGCCGGATCGTCTGATCGTATTTTTCACGACACTGGGTACGGCAATGCCGTCTTTTGTACTGGCAACGCTGCTTTTACTTGTATTTTGTTTAAAACTCGGATGGATTCCGGTATGGTCTTCGAGCAATCCGAATTATCTGCTCCCAATCATTGCACTGGCGGCATATCCGATGGCATATATTACGCGTCTGACAAAGACAAGTATGCTGGATGCGCTAAATCAGGATTATATCCGTACTGCAAGGGCAAAGGGTGTGCACCGGCTCAAAGTTATTTTTAAGCATGCGCTGAAAAATGCCCTGATTCCGGTTGTAACATATGTTGGTCCTATGGTTGCCTATATTCTGACAGGTTCCATGGTTGTGGAGAACATATTTACCATTGGTGGTCTTGGAACCGAATTCGTAACAAGCATTGTCAACCGTGATTACACTATGATTATGGCAATCACGATTTTCCTTGCGGTTCTGATGGTAGTTGCAAATCTTCTTACAGATATTGCATATAAACTGATTGATCCAAGAATCACATTTGAATAATGATGGAGGAAGGAACTTAGAATAATGCAGGGAAATGAAAAATTAAAAAAGCGGCAGATGCTGTCCGCACAGATTGATTTAAGTAAATTTAATAAGGGCGATTTTATAAAGGCAACGGAAGAAGAGAAGAAGCAGCAGGACGTCATGGGCGAGTCAACGACATTTTTTAAAGATGGCATGAAACGTCTGAAAAAGAATCCGCTGGCAATGGGAAGTATTGTGATTCTGGTTCTGATTCTGGCACTGATCATTATTGCACCGTTTTTTGTACCATACAGCTATTCGGATATCATTACAGTGGACGGCAAGCGTGACAAGACCGCAGCCAATATGGCACCGTTTGAGTACTCGAAATTAGAGCAGCAGTACATGGATCGTACCGGCGAGAAACTGTTTCCGCATATTTTCGGAACCGATAACTTAAGCCGTGATTACTTTATCCGTGTGATTTACGGTACGAGAGTCAGCCTTTCGGTTGGTGTGATCGCTGCAATCATGGTACTTATCATTGGACTGGTTTATGGTTCGATTGCGGGATATTTTGGTGGAAAAGTGGATCTGATCATGATGCGTATCGTGGATATTGTGTATTCCTTGCCGGATATGCTCATTATCATTCTGCTTTCGGTTGTGTTTCAGGAACGGTTAAAGCCATTGATTGAGGGAACCATGTTTGAAAAACTCGGAACCAATATGATCTCCATGTTTATTGTGTTTGGATTGCTTTACTGGGTAAGTATGGCGCGTCTGATCCGTGGACAGATTCTTACAATTAAAAATAATGAATATGTACTGGCAGCACGCTGTATCGGTACCAGAAACAGCCGCATCCTGACCCGTCATATTCTGCCAAACTGTTTATCTGTTATCATTATCACGACCGCATTGCAGGTGCCGAGTGCCATCTTTACCGAGAGCTACTTAAGTTTCCTTGGCCTTGGGGTAAGTGCACCGCTGACTTCCCTGGGAAGTCTGGCAAACGATGCGCGTTCAGCAATGCAGTCGTATCCGTACCGTCTGGTAATTCCGGCAGTGCTGATCTGTCTGATCGTACTTGCGCTGAACCTTCTGGGCGATGGATTAAGAGATGCATTTGATTCAAAACTGAATTAAGGAGATAAGCAAATGAGTGAAGAAAATAAATATATATTACAGGTAAAAGATCTTCATACCAGCTTTGCTACGGATGCTGGGGAAGTTCGTGCGGTAAATGGTGTCTCCTTTAATCTGGAACCGGGAAAGACACTGGGAATTGTAGGAGAGTCCGGTTCCGGTAAATCCGTTACTTCTTATTCGATCATGCAGATTCTTGCGGAAACCGGAAAAATTACCGGAGGAGAGGTACTTTATCGCGGCGAGGATATCTCCAAGTGGAACGAAAAGCAGATGCAGAAGTTCCGGGGGGAAAAGTGCTCGATCATTTTCCAGGATCCGATGACAAGCCTGAATCCGGTATTTACGATTGGAAATCAGTTGATGGAGGCAATTCTGCTCCACACAGACAAGGATAAAAAACAGGCACGTGAGCGCGCCATTGAAATGTTGACACTGGTTGGTGTCAATGAGCCGGAAAGCCGTCTGAAACAGTATCCGCATGAGTTATCCGGTGGTATGCGCCAGCGTGTGATGATTGCCATGGCACTGGTCTGTGAACCGGATATTCTGATCGCAGATGAGCCAACCACGGCGCTCGATGTGACCATTCAGGCACAGATCCTTGAACTGATGCAGGATCTGCAGAAGAAGCTCGGTATGGCGATCATCATGGTAACCCATGATCTGGGTGTCATTGCAAGTATGTGTGATGAGATTATTGTCATGTATGGTGGACGTGTCTGTGAGCGGGGCACAGCGGATGCCATTTTCTATCATCCGGCACATGAGTACACCAAAGGACTGCTCCGCTCCATCCCAAAGGCAGACAATATGAACGAAAAACTCATCCCAATCGGCGGAACTCCGATCAACCTGCTCCAGATGCCGGAGGGCTGTGCGTTTTGTCCGCGTTGTGAGTCGGCAATGAAAATCTGTTTAAAACAGCAGCCGGCGGAGTTTCGTGTGGGCGAAGACCATCTGGCGAGCTGCTGGATGAATGTAAAAGAAATCTATGAAGCACAGGAGGGCGGCAGCAATGAGCAGTGAAAAGAAAAACAATGATTATCTGCTGGAAGTAGAACATTTGAAGCAGTATTTTCCGGTGCATCAGGGTTTTAGCACCATTCCGCTGAAAGCAGTGGACGATATTTCCTTTGCCATCCGCCCGGGAGAAACACTTGGTCTGGTTGGTGAGTCCGGCTGTGGAAAGACAACAGTAGGCCGTACACTGCTTCGCCTGTATCAGCCAACGGCAGGTAAGATTACGTTTGACGGAAAAGTTCTCTTTGACAGTGGAGAACAGTATGATGAAAACGGAAAAATGATCGTTGATGCAAACGGAAAGCCGGTTATGGGCAAAAAAGTAGATGTCAATATGATGCCGTACCGCAAGGAAATGCAGATGGTATTCCAAGACCCGTATTCATCATTAAATCCACGTATGACGGTGGAAGATATTATCGGGGAACCTTTGGATGTGCATAAACTCTACAGAAATAGAAAAGAGCGTCGTGAAAAGATTCTCGATCTGATGGAGCTGGTCGGTCTGAATGCAGAGCATGCCATGCGTTATGCGCATGAGTTTTCCGGTGGACAGCGTCAGCGTATCGGAATTGCCCGTGCACTTGCGGTAAATCCGAAATTTATTGTCTGTGATGAGGCGGTATCTGCACTGGATGTTTCCATTCAGGCACAGGTTGTCAATATGTTTGAGGAATTACAGGAAAAACTTGGAGTTGCCTATCTGTTTATCGCACATGACCTGCTGGTTGTGCATCATATTTCCGACCGGATTGCAGTTATGTATCTGGGAAAGATGATGGAAATTGCGGATGCAGATGAGTTAAATGCAAATCCGATACATCCATATACACTGAGTCTGCTGTCCGCAGTTCCGATTCCGGATCCGGAGACAGCAAGAAAAAGTCATAGAATCGTGCTGGAGGGGGATGTTCCGAGTCCGCTGAAAATGCCAACCGGATGTCCATTCCGTACAAGATGTAAGTATGCAACGGAAAAATGCGGTCAGGAGATGCCGCAGCTGACCGACAGGGGGAATGGTCATATGGTTGCATGCTGGAATAAATAAGGTTTTTTCCCGCAAGGGTGAAACATATAAATAATTTTCAGGAGGAACAATTATGAAGAAGAAACTTGTATCAATCATGCTGGTTGCTGCAATGGCTCTTAGCGTAGTTGCATGTGGTTCATCAAAAGGAAACTCTGCAAAGACGGACGGAACCGAAGCAATGGCTTCCAGTGTAAGTAAAACACCGGACAACCAGATAAGCATTAACCTTGCTTCCGAGCCACAATCCATCGATCCGGCACTGAACTCTGCCGTAGATGGTGGATGTATGATCGTGAATTCTTTCGCGGGTCTTTATACCTACGACAAGGACGGCAAGCTGATTCCGCAGCTGGCATCTGATATGCCGGAAGTATCCGATGATGAAACTGTTTATACGGTAAAGATGATAAAATCCCAGTGGAGCAACGGGGAAGAGGTAACAGCAAACGACTTCGTATACAGCTGGAACCGTGCTGCGGATGAAAAAACAGCAGCTGATTATGCGTATCTGTTTGATATTATTGCAAGAAATGATGACGGCTCACTTGCTGTAGAGGCAACTGATGATTATACGTTAAAAATTACACTGACCAATCCATGCCCGTATTTCAATGACCTGATGGCATTTCCTACTTATTTCCCGGTATACCAGAAGGATGTGGAAAAAGCGGATCCTGATGGAAAGAATCCGGGTAAGTGGTGTCAGGAGGCTGGCTTTGTATCAAACGGTGCTTATACATTAAAATCATGGAAGCACAACGAGAGCATGGTTTATGTAAAGAACCCGAAGTATTACGATGCAGACAATGTAACTATGGATGAGATCCACATCATGCTGAGTGCAGATGATACTGCGACCTATGCAGCATACAATAGTGGAGACCTTGACTTTGTAGATACCGTTCCAAACGATGAGATTTCAACATTAAATGGAAAGAACTCTGATTTCCATATCATTCCAAACCTTGGAACTTATTATGTTGGTTTTAACGTAAACGACCCGATTTTTGACGGAAAGACCGTAGAGCAGGCAGCATCTATGCGTAAAGCAATGAACCTGCTGATTGATCGTGAGTTTATCGTGGAGAATGTAGGACAGACCGGACAGATTGCCGCAGATTCTTTCGTACCGGCAGGTATGTCAGACGGTAACGGCGGAGTATTCAAGACCGATGATACAAGCTACTATGATGCAGACAAGACAGGTGCAGACCAGGTAGAGGAAGCAAAGAAGCTGCTTGAAAGTGCCGGTTATACATTTACGGATAACGGAGATGGTTCATACAAGTGTGATCCGGCAATTTCCATGACGTTCCTGACCAACGATGACAGTACGCATATTGCAGTTGGGGAGTCCCTGCAGCAGGATTTCGCACTGCTGGGGATCAATATGGAGATTAAGTCGGAAGACTGGAATGTATTTATTGAAGACCGTAAGTCCGGCAACTTTACCATCGCCCGCGAGGGATGGCTGGCAGATTACAACGACCCGATCAATATGTTAGAACTCTTTACAACGGATTCCGGTAACAACGATATGCAGCTTGGAAAGGGAGACAAGCCTTCCGATTCTGCACCGGACTGGACAGATTATAATAAGCTGATCAAAGAGATCCGTACAACTGCTGATTTCTCCAAACGTGTGGATCTGATGCATCAGGCAGAGGATATGCTGATGGATACCGGTGCAGTAATGCCGATTTACTACTACAATGATATTTATATGTTAAAGTCAAATATCAAGGGCATTTACTCTACCATCTATGGTATGAAGTACTTTATGTATGCAACAAAAGACAAATAAAATCATCCGGATACAACCGCGATGAGAAACATGAAAACTCCGGGAAAGGCTCCCGGAGTTTTTGTGTTTTGTTAATACAGATTTTTTTTCTCATGTGACCATTTTTCCGGATGATCCTCATACTGTGCGTTAATCCAGTCAACGACCTGCTGCTTGCCTTCGTTTGTAAAGGGCGCAGTAAAATCCGTTTTGAGGGAATCATCCGTCAGGGAAAAGATAAGAGGACCGGGCCAGACCCATGCATGAAAAAAGGCGTCCCCTTCCTCGGGGGCTTCCCGTCTGATCAGAAAGCGCATGCCGTTGATCCAGCCGGTATAGCTCGTTTTTTTGTAATAATTTAAGTTTAATACTTCGTCAGAGGTTAACATAGTATCTCCCGGTTTCATTATTTTGTAATAATTGTAACACATTTCCATTAATTTTGGTATAATGTCAGTTAGAGTGTTTGAACGAAGGTGATAAAATATGTTTGGGAGAAATGATTTTATAGAAAATATAAAAGATGCACTGGCAGCGGCCGGTTGTGATATGGGGGCATTTCGCAGCTGGCAGAAACAGTATGACCGTCTGAAGAAAAAACAAAAAGAACAGAAAGAGCGTTACGAGCGCTGCCGGGAACAGACGAAGCGGGTGCAGGAAGATGCACAGCTGATGGAACAGATGCTTATTGCAGAACAGACTGCGGATCGGAAGGAGTTTGGCAGATTATTAAAAGACCTCCGGCAGATGCAGAACAATTTTGACCATGAATTTCTGGTGAGCAAGGAAGATCAGGAGTTTCACTCCACATATGATACGATCCTGCGTCTGGGAATGAAAGCATTAAATGCTTCGGATCAGAAACTTCTGCTGCAGAGTGAGATCGAAAATCTGCTTGCACTTTTAAAGGAGAATCTGGAAAAAGAGGAACCAAAGATAGAAGCCCTTACGTTTTATTATCAGTTGGGATCGGATCAGGAACTAGCACAGCTGCCACCAGCAGAAAAACTGGAAAAAATTACATATTTCTATGAACATGAGTTTCGGCAGCTGATTTTGCAGCTTTTGGAAAACGGGATTTCCCGTGCCGGACAGTTAAAAGATACTTATGAAGCAGCAACTGACCGGGCCAGCAGGAAAAAATATGAAATGCTGCAGGTTTTGTTTGACGGGCAGCCGGAACATATTTTAGAACAGTTAATGGAAGAATAAAGACACAGGTGAGGAGGATATCCATGGAACGCAGACCGATGCCGGGAGAAAAATACCGGCACTTTAAAAATAAATTGTATCAGGTGATTACCGTTGCAAAACATTCCGAGACAGGAGAAGAATTAGTGATCTATCAGGCATTGTATGGAGATTTCGGGGTGTATGCCAGACCACTATCCATGTTTGTAAGTGAGGTGGATCATGTGAAGTATCCGCAGGTGAGCCAGAAATATCGTTTTGAGCGTGTGGATGAACCGATGCCGGAAGCAAAGCAGGAGCCGCCTGTTATGGAGCCGCCTGTTACGCAGCAGACAAAGACGATAGAAAATACCATAGAGCCGGACATGACACAAGCGGAAGTGGAACCAAAGCTTATGGAGTTTCTTGAAGCGGACAGTTTTGATCAAAAATATAATATTCTGACTTCCATGAGGGATGTCATCACAGATAGCATGATTGATACGATGGCGGTTGTGATGGATACCGTGATTCCGGAGGGAGATTTGGATAAGAGATATGACGATTTAAGGTATGTGATCCGGACCAGACAACAGTATGAATTTGCCAACCGGCTGCGCTGATTAGCGCAGTCCGTGCTGACTTAAATAACTGTTATGGTATTTTCCGGAATTGGTCACGTCTTCTCCGAACCAGTCCGGTGCGGTGAAGCGATCGGCTTCTTCTATGGAGTCAAATTCCACTTCTACGAGAGAAAGCGGAGCGAGATCTTTTTCAAAGATATCCAGTTCTGCAGTCAGATGATCGTTTAATGGAATCAGATAGCGGGTTTTTGCTATCAGAAGTCCGTCGATTTTTAAAAGCAGGTGTTCGTAGGCTTCTTTGGTGAGCGGTAGATTGTATTCTTCCCGCACCATAAGGCCTTCCCCTTTATAGGTGAGATAATAATCATCGTTGGAGCGGCGGATACGTACCACCGGTGCCGTACACAGGTATCCCTGTGCGATTTTTTTACTTTGATATTGTTCTAAGTGCTCAGGTAATGTTTTTACCAGATATTTTCGTTCGATTTCCATTTTATAGAATTCCTCATTTAAAATAAGTTAATAGTTTTTGTACAGCGATACTTTGTGGTTTTCCACTGTCTTCTACGAGTGTGATCTGACGTTCCGGGATTTCTTCTTCTAACAGAATCTCATACACTTCCCCGCGTTCTACAGCGGGTCTGGCAATTCCTTCCGGGCAGAAACCGATGCCGAGATTACTGCGCACCATAGGAAGAATCTGGTCTGTCGTGGCAACTTCCATATCCGGAGAAAAACGCATATGGTTTTCATAGAAAAAGCGGATATACAGATCACTTGTTCCAGTGCCGGAAATCAGAGAAACAAAGGAATAATCTTCGAGTTCTTTCAGAGAACGCTTCCGGCTGGCGATTGCTTTGTAAGCACTGCCTCCGATGAGGATATCATGATAGCTGCGAAGTGCGGTTTTTCGCAGAGGCTTTCGGATTTCCAAAGGAGAGGTGACCATGGCGATATCAACAAGTCCTTTTTCTAAGGCATCAATGGCCTGCGGGGTGGAATGATTGGAAATTTTCAGACGGACGTGCGGATAATCTTTATGAAATTCCTGCAGTTTGTCTAAAAGGTACAGACGCATGGCGGTTTCACTGATGCCGATATTGATCTGCCCGCTTTCAAGGCTCTTGTTTTTGATAATTTCTTTTTCTCCATAGGTGAGCTGTTCAATTGCAATGGCAACGTGACGGAACAGGTGCTCGCCCTCGGTTGTCAGCTGAATCCCTTTGTGGGAACGGATCAGCAGTTTGCAGTCAAGCTCATTTTCCAGAATATTCATACAGCGGGTGATGTTGGGCTGGTTACTTCCGAGCATTTCTGCCGCGTTGGAAAAGCTTTTATAACGGGCAACATAATAGAAAATGCGGTAATAATCTAAAGTCATGATATTCCCTCCTCATAAACTATCGAAAGTATAATACAAAAATGGCAGGTGAGTCAAATGGAAATCCTCCGATTGTGTGCTTGTCGTTTTTGTAAGAAATTGCTACAATAGATTATAGCAATTACCGAAAAGGAGAATGATAAATATGAGCAGACTTGGAATTTTTATTGCAGACGGATGTGAAGAAGTAGAAGCACTGACGGTTGTGGATATTGTGCGCCGTGCAAAACTTGAAATTGACATGATTTCCATCAACGGAACAAAGCAGGTGACCAGTTCCCGCAATGTGACATTTATGACAGACACGACAAAAGAGGAGGCTGACTTTTCCGCTTATGACGGGATCATTCTGCCGGGCGGTATGCCGGGAACGGTTCATCTGGGAGAAGATGATACGGTCAGTCAGGTGATCCGTGAGTTTGCAAAAGAAGGAAAACTTGTTGCGGCAATCTGTGCAGCACCGAGTGTGCTGGGACAGGCCGGAATTTTAAATGGGAAGAAAACTGCGTGTCATCCGGGATTTGAAGAAAAACTGACCGGAGCAGAAGTATTCTTTTCCCCGGTAGTATGTGATGGAAATGTGATTACAAGCCGCGGCATGGGAACTGCCGTACCGTTTGGTCTTGCAGTTGCCCGTTATTTTACCGATGATGCAACCATAGAACATGTAAAAGCCGGACTTGTATACGCATAAACAGGTTCCAGAAATTGTCAGCTTTTTGTTCTCATAATTCCTCTGGTTCTGGTCACACTATACTCAGGCACATGAGAACAGCAAGTTGACCCCAAAAGCCGACCTGCCTTCTTGTGTGCAGGCCGGCTTTTTTTATGCAGGCATATAAAATACAGGAGGTGAAGAACTATGGCAGGTAACAACAATTCATCAAGCGGTACAAACCGTATGGCAGTACCGGAGGCAAAGGACGCAATGAAGCGTTTTAAGGAAGAGGTTGCAAGCGAGCTTGGAGTACCTTTAAAAGATGGATACAATGGGGATCTGACTTCCAAACAGGCAGGTTCTATTGGTGGAGAAATGGTCAAGAAGATGATCATGAAGCAGGAAGAACAGATGAAATAAGGACTTTCTGCCGGAAAACAAAACAGCGTATGGCTTTTGACAGGCCATACGCTGTTTTTATTATAGGAAATAAAAAAACACTTGGCAAATATGTATTTCGTATGCTATAATGCTTAAATGACTGTGGTGGTCGTAGTATGCCTGTTTGTACCATCACGGAAAAATAGATCGTACATGGAATTGATATATATAAGGAGGAAACAATTAAGATGAGTGTACAGGTTGAAAATTTAGAGAAGAATATGGCGAAACTTACCATCGAGGTTTCAGCAGAGGATCTGGAGAAAGCACTTGAGTCAGCTTACCAGAAGCAGAAGAAGCAGATCAGTGTTCCGGGATTCCGTAAAGGAAAAGTTCCGAGAGCCATGATCGAGAAGATGTATGGAGTTGACGTATTCTATGAGGATGCAGCAAACGCTCTGATGCAGCAGAATTATGCAGCAGCTGTTGACGAAAGCGGAATTGATATTGTGTCACGTCCGACCGTTGACGTTGTACAGATTGAAAAGGGCAAGCCTTTTATTTTCACAGCTGAAGTTGCTGTAAAGCCTGAAGTTACACTTGGCAAATACATGGGAGTGACCGTTACAAAGATCGATACTTCTGTATCCGATGAAGAAGTAGACGAAGCTCTGGAAAAAGAACGCAATAACAATGCAAGAACCATCAATGTAACAGACAGACCAGTTGCACAGGGAGATACCGCTGTGATCGATTTTGAAGGATTTGTAGACGGTGTTGCATTTGAGGGCGGTAAGGGAGAAAATCATTCATTAGAGATCGGTTCCCACACCTTTATTGATACATTTGAGGATCAGCTGGTTGGAAAGAATGTTGGCGATGAAGTAGATGTAAATGTTACTTTCCCGGAGCAGTATCAGGCTGCTGATCTGGCAGGAAAGCCGGCTACATTCAAGGTTAAGATCAACGAGATCAAAGCAAAGGAACTTCCGGAGCTTGATGATGAGTTCGCAAAGGATGTATCTGAGTTTGATACATTAGCTGAGTACAAGGAAAGCTTAAAGAAAGACTTGGAGAAGAAGAAACAGGATGAAGCAAAGCGTACAAAAGAAGACGAAGCCATCCAGAAGATCATTGACAAGTCAAAGATGGAGATTCCGGAGGCAATGATCGATACACAGTGTGAGACAATGATCGAGGAATTCGCTCAGAGAATCGCACAGAGCGGTCTTTCCATGGATCAGTACTTACAGTTCTCCGGTCTTACCGTAGACGGATTAAAGGAGCAGGTTCGTCCGGAAGCTCTTACCCGTATCCAGAGCAGTCTCGTATTAGAGCAGATCGCTAAGGAAGAAAACATCGAAGTATCTGATGCAGATGTAGATGCAGAGATCGAGAAGATGGCAAAGAATTACGGTATGGAAGCTGATAAGCTCAAAGAGTACATGGGCGAAGGCGAGAAAGAATCCATGAAGAGAGAACTTGCCATCACAAAGGCAGTTGAACTGATCATGGACAACATCAAAGAAAGAGCAAAGGCTAAGACAAAGAAAGAAAAAGAAGCTGAGGCAGAAGCAGAGGCTTAATATTGAAAACTACGACAGAGAAGGACTGGTCTGGGAGAATACCAGACCGGTCTTTTGTTCATTGAGGTGCATCGCAGGATGCATGTAATAAATACAGGAGGCGATTTTTCTATGAGTTTAGTACCTTATGTCATTGAACAGACCAGCAGGGGCGAGAGAAATTATGATATTTATTCCCGTCTGTTAAAAGACAGAATTATCTTTTTAGGGGAAGAAGTAAATGAGACAACCGCAAGTCTTGTTGTTGCACAGCTTCTGTTTCTGGAATCGGAAGATCCGAACAAGGATATTCAGTTATATATCAATTCTCCGGGTGGAATGGTTACTGCCGGTATGGCAATTTATGACACCATGCAGTATATCAAATGTGATGTATCAACCATCTGTATCGGACTGGCAGCCAGCATGGGTGCGTTTCTTCTGGCTGGTGGTACAAAGGGAAAACGTTTTGCACTCCCTAATTCAGAAATCATGATTCATCAGCCTTCCGGTGGTGCAAAAGGACAGGCAACAGAGATTCAGATTGCGGCAGAGAATATTTTAAAGACAAAGAAACGTTTGAATGAAATTCTTGCTGCAAACACCGGTAAGCCATATGAGACAATTGCAGCAGATACGGAACGTGACAATTATATGTCCGCGCAGGAAGCTGCAGATTACGGCTTGATCGATGGAGTGATCACGAATAGATAGTTATGTGGAAACCTCCGGTCATTGCCGGAGGTATTTTTCATTTATAGGAGTAAATAAATTATGGCAGGAAAGAATGATGGCAAAATCCGCTGCTCTTTTTGCGGAAAAACACAGGATCAGGTCGGAAGAATGATTTCAGGTCCAAATGGTGCATTTATCTGTGATGAGTGTGTAGATATCTGCGCAGAGATCATTGAGGAAGAGAATCTGGAAGAAAAAGCTCCGGCTTCTGCAAAGGAAGAAATCAATCTGATTAAACCGGAAGAAATGAAGGCGTTTCTGGACGATTATGTAATCGGGCAGGATCAGGCAAAAAAGGTACTTTCGGTTGCGGTATACAATCATTATAAGAGAGTGCTTGCAGATCAGGAAAATGATGTGGAACTTCAGAAAAGCAATATTCTGATGCTGGGACCGACCGGTTCCGGAAAGACGCTTCTGGCGCAGACACTTGCCCGTGTACTTAATGTACCGTTTGCAATTGCAGATGCCACGACACTGACAGAGGCCGGTTATGTGGGAGAGGATGTAGAGAACATTCTTTTGAAGCTGATTCAGGCTGCAGATTATGATGTGGAGCGTGCACAGCACGGCATTATCTATATTGACGAGATCGATAAGATCACAAAGAAATCGGAGAATGTATCCATCACGAGAGACGTATCCGGAGAGGGTGTTCAGCAGGCATTACTTAAGATTCTGGAAGGAACGGTTGCATCGGTTCCGCCACAGGGAGGACGTAAACATCCGCAGCAGGAACTGATTCCGATTGATACAACAAATATTCTGTTTATTTGCGGCGGAGCATTTGATGGTCTGGAGAAAATTGTAGAGGCACGTATGGACGCTTCTGCGATCGGATTTAATGCAGAGGTGAAGTCAAAGTCTGACATCAATGTGGGGGATGCATTTAAGCGTGCACTGCCACAGGATTTTGTGAAGTTTGGACTGATTCCGGAGTTTATCGGACGTGTGCCGATTACCGTATCTTTAGATTCGCTGGATCGCGACGCATTGATCCGTATTTTAAAAGAGCCAAAGAATTCTCTGATCAAACAGTATACCAGACTTCTGGAACTGGATGGGGTAGGACTGGAATTTGAGGACAGCGCAATTGAAGCAATTGCAGATAAGGCATTAGAGCGTAAAACCGGAGCACGTGGACTGCGTGCCATCATGGAAGCGGTAATGCTGGATCTGATGTATCGTGTCCCATCGGATGATTCCATCAGCAAGTGTGTGGTAGATAAAAAGATGGTGGAAAACAATCTTGCTTTAGATGGAGAAGAGATTCTTGGAATTGAGCAGGACCCGAAGAAAGAAGTAAAAGAAGAACTTGCTTCATAAAAAGACCGGATGCGTCTGGAAATATAGGAGCAGATACAAGTGGAAGATAAAATATTGACAATTCCGGCAGTGGCACTGCGGGGAATGACGATTTTGCCGGGCATGGTGGCTCATTTTGATATCAGCAGGGACAAATCCCTGCGTGCTGTCGAGGAAGCCATGAAAGGAGACCAGAAGCTTTTTATCGTCACACAAAAAGATACAGAGAAAGAAGATCCTCAGGGAGAAGATCTGTATGAAGTGGGGCTTCTGGCTGTGGTTCGTCAGGTCGTAAAATTACAGAAAAATATTATGCGTGTACTGATCGAAGGAATCGGGCGCGCAGAGATATATGAATATACACAGACAGCCGATTATATGCAAGCGCGTGTGATCGTGTATGATCAGGAAGACGATGAACAGCTTCCGGAGCAGGCAAAGTCTGCAATGCTTTTGAGTGTGCAGGAAACGTTTGCAAAATATGCAAGAGTACATGGCAAAATCGGGCAGGATGTGATGCGCCAGGTTCAGGAAGAGACGGATCTTTTAAAACTTCTTGATTATGTGGGAAACAGCCTTGTAATCAGTTATAAAAAGAAACAGAAACTGTTAGAGGCTGTCACGCTGACAGCACGTTATGAGGCGGTGCTTTCTTCTTTGCTGCAGGAGACAGAGATTCTGGCTTTAAAGCGTGATTTCCAGAAAAAAGTGCAGGAACATGTGGATAAAAACCAGAAAGATTACCTGCTTCGGGAGCAGATGCAGGTAATCCGGGAAGAGCTGGGAGAATCCAATACAGAAACCGATGCACAGGAGTATGAAAAGAAACTGCAGGAACTTCAGGCTTCCGGGGAAGTGAAAGCAAGAATTCATAAGGAGATTGAGCGTTTTCAGGGAATTTCAGGAAATTCATCCGAGAGTACGGTAAGCCGTGGTTATATCGAAACCTTACTGGAACTTCCGTGGGATGCAGTATCGGAGGATAACAAAGACTTAAAGCATGCGCAGAAGATCCTGGATGAGGATCATTACGGTCTCGAAAAGGTAAAGGAACGTATTCTGGAATTTCTTGCAGTCCGTAATCTGACCGGAAAGGGAGAGAGCCCGATTATTTGTCTGGTGGGGCCTCCGGGAACTGGAAAAACTAGCATTGCGCGTTCGATTGCCCGTGCGCTGGATAAAAAATATGTTCGTATTTCACTCGGAGGTGTGCGGGATGAAGCGGAGATTCGCGGACACCGCAGAACCTATGTGGGAGCAATGCCGGGAAGAATCGTCAATGGACTGCGGATGGCGGGAGTCAAAAATCCACTGATGCTGCTGGATGAAATTGACAAGATGAGCAGCGATTATAAGGGAGATACAGCTTCTGCCATGCTGGAAGTGCTTGACTCGGAACAGAATCATAAATTCCGGGATCACTATGTAGAGCTTCCGGTGGATCTGTCCGAGGTACTGTTTATTGCAAGTGCCAATTCCATGCAGGATATTCCGGGACCGCTTCTGGATCGTATGGAAATTATAGAGGTTAGCAGTTATACGGAAAACGAAAAGTTCCATATTGCAAAGGATCATCTGCTGGCGAAACAGTTTGAAAAAAACGGAGTTGCAGATGGCAAACTAAAGATTACGGACAAAGCGCTGCGAATGGTGATTTCTTCTTATACCAGAGAAGCAGGTGTACGTTCTCTCGAACGGCAGATCGGAGAAATCTGCCGCAAAGCAGCCCGCAGAATCTACGAGGGCGATGAGAAAATGATTCGTGTAACCGGCACAAATCTGGAAGATTTTCTCGGAAAACCGAAATATCGTCCGGAGAAGAAAAACAAAAAGAATGAAGTAGGCATTGTGCGCGGTCTGGCATGGACCAGTGTGGGTGGTGTAACTTTAGAGATTGAGGTGAATCTGATGCCGGGCAAGGGCAGTGTGGTGTTGACGGGAAAACTCGGAGACGTCATGAAAGAGTCTGCACAGACCGGAATCAGTTATATTCGGTCCATCAGTGAAGATTACCATATTGATCCGGAATTTTTCCAGAAACATGACATCCATATCCATGTTCCGGAAGGTGCGGTTCCAAAAGACGGACCGTCTGCCGGAATTACCATGGCAACCGCAATTCTTTCTGCGGTCACCGGGAAGCCGGTACGGGCAGATGTTGCCATGACAGGGGAAATTACACTGCGCGGACGTGTACTTCCGATTGGCGGATTAAAAGAGAAATTGCTTGCGGCAAAGAATGCCGGAATGAAGACGGTCTGTATTCCAAAAGAGAATGAACAGGATCTTGCCGAAATTTCGGAAGAGATCGTTGGAGATATGGAGATCATACCGGTAGAACATATGGATCAGGTAATTAAGGCTGCATTTGTATAATGCAGCCCAAATTCTTTTTGCAGGAGAATAAATATGATTATCAAAAATGTGAATTTGGAGACAGTTTGTGGAATTACAAGTGCGATTCCGGACAACCTATTGGATGAAGTGGCTTTTGCCGGAAAATCCAATGTGGGAAAGTCATCGCTGATCAATGCGCTGATGAACCGGAAATCGCTTGCGCGTACTTCTTCCCAGCCGGGAAAAACGCAGACCATAAATTTTTACAATGTCAATGAGGCAATGTATCTGGTGGACTTGCCGGGATACGGATACGCAAATGCAAATATTGAGATTAAGGCGAAATGGGGACAGATGATCGAAAATTATCTGCATACATCCAAACGGCTGAAAGCAGTTTTTCTTCTGATTGATATCCGTCATGAACCGTCGGAAAATGATCAGATGATGTATGAGTGGATGGTTCATCAGGGATTTGCGCCAATCATCATTGCAACAAAATCGGACAAATTAAAAAAGATGCAAATCCTGCAACATGTGCAAATGATAAAGGATATCCTGCAAGTAGAGCCGGGAACGATCGTTATTCCGTTTTCTGCGGAGTCAAAACAGGGCCGGGAAGAAATCTGGCAGATTGTAGAATCCGTTATTGAACTTCCGCAAGGGTACATCGAGGCGGAAAATGCCAAAAGAGAGGCAAAACAAAAGCAGCCGGCACCGCAGGAACCGAAGAAAAAAGAGCGCTGGAAAAAGACAGACCGCCCGGTAGCCAAAAAGACACTTCGAAAAGAACAGAAAAAGAAAGTGAAAAAAAAGTAGAATGAAGAAAAAGTATTTGTATACTGCAATCATGCTTTTTGCCATTCTGGTGGCAGGAATGGGACTGACCGGATGGTACGTCAGCCAGACACAGGAACAGACGGATGGACAGGAACTGACGGTTGTGACTTCCTTTTATCCAATGTATATTGCGGCTGAGAATGTAATCGGAGATGCAGACGGAGTGCGTCTGGAAAATTTAAGTGAGCCGCAGACCGGCTGCCTGCATGATTTTCAGCTGACACCGGAAGATATGAAGTTACTCAGTACGGCGGATGTGTTTATCATCAATGGTGGTGGAATTGAAAGCTTTATGAAGGAAGTTGCAGAGGCTTACCCGAATCTGAAAATTATAGAAGCCTGTGAGAATATTTCTTTGCTCTCCGGGGAGGAGGACGATACACATCATCATGAGGGGGAAACAGAAGAAGAACATGCCCATGGGGATGTCAATGCCCACGCATGGATGAGCGTTTCTGCTTATGAGACACAGGTACAGACGATTGCCGATGGATTATCTGGAGCAGATCCGGAAAGAAGCAGTGCCTATCAGAATGGGGCAAAGGCATATCTGGAAAAACTGGACGGACTGAGAAAACGTCAGGAGAAATTAAAACAGGAAATTTCCGGTCAGTCGGTGATTCTGTTTCATGAAGCATATGCCTATGTCGCTGAGGACTATGGACTGCAGGTAAACTATCTGCTGGATCTCGATGAGGAACGGCAGGTCAGCGCAGGAGAAGTATCGGATGTGCTTTCTGCTGTCCGCAAGGGGCATGTAAAATACATTCTTGCAGAAGAACTGTATGGAAAGAGTATGGGAGATACGATCCGGAAAGAGTCCGATGCAAAGGTATTATATCTGGACCCGCTGAATCGCGGAACTTACGAAAAAGACAGTTATATTAACGGTATGAAAAAAAACATGGAGATACTTGAGGAGGCATTTTATGCGAAAGATCATTAGTCCGTGTGGATTTCATTGCATCAAGGTGAACCATCTGGGGGTGTGGTTCAGTGAGCAGGAAATCTTAAAAGATGTGAATCTTCATATGCACTGTGGATCGCTGAATGCGATTATCGGAAAAAACGGTGCCGGAAAATCGACATTGATCCGTGCCATGCTGGGGGACATCCCGCATACGGGAGATATTGAGTTTCGGGATACCAAAGACGGACGGATGCAGAATTTAAAAATCGGATATGTCCCGCAATCGATTAACATCGAAAAAAATACACCGGTCAGTGTCTATGACCTGCTGGCAAGCTATGAGTCGAGATATCCGGTGTTTCTGCCGAAAAACCGGAAATTATATGAAAAGATCAAAGCGCATCTGCGCATTTTTGAGGCAGAAGAACTGATCGACAAACAGGTTTGTAATCTGTCCGGAGGACAGCTGCAGAGAGTGCTTCTTGCACTGGCGGTGATGGATGAGCCGAATCTGCTGCTTTTGGATGAGCCGGTATCCGGAATTGACCAGAATGGCATGGAACTTTTTTTTAAAACGATGGATTATCTGAAAAAACATTATGATCTTGCGATTATTCTGATCTCACATGATCTGGATTACGTGGCAAGATATGCGGATCATGTAGTGCTTCTGGACAAGACGGTCCTCAGGCAGGGAACGGTAAAAGAAGTATACGAAAGTTCCGAATTTGAACGGATTTTTTCTGCGGGAAAAGAAGAAACATGGATAAAGGAGGATGAGACAAATGATTGATTGGACCTCCTGGATGGATTATGGTTTTATGAAGATGGCATTGGCCGCAATACTGATCATTACACCACTGTTTGGGCTGATGGGAACCATGATTGTCAATAAAAAAATGGCATATTTTTCGGATGCCCTGGGGCATTCCGCACTGACGGGAATTGCTGTAGGAGTGGTATGCGGAATTCCGGATACGAATATTTCCATGGTGATTTTTGCAGTTGTATTCGCGCTGCTGTTAAACAAAATCGGAAGCAGAAGTACCGTATCAACCGATACGATTATTTCGGTTTTTTCCTCCTGTTCGGTTGCGATTGGTCTGGCAATTCTGTCAAAAGGCGGAAATTTCAGTAAATATTCGAGTCTTTTAGTCGGGGATGTTCTGAGCATTACCAAAAAGGAAATCGGGTATCTTGTTATTATTTTTATCGTTACGATTTTGTTCTGGATCACCTGTTTTAACTGGCTGAATGCCATCTGTATTCACCGGGCACTGGCAAAGAGCAAGCGGATTCCGGTACAACTGATGGATTATGTTTTTGCGGTACTTGTAGCACTGATTGTCATGCTTTCCATCAAGTGGGTAGGTATTCTGATCATCAATGCATTGCTGATCCTTCCGGCGGCATCGAGCAGAAATCTGTCGGTAAATATGCGGGAATACCATGTCTTTTCGATAATTTTTTCCGTTTTCTCTGGCGTCATGGGGCTGATTCTGTCTTATTATACAAACGTTGCAACCGGCCCAATGATTGTAATTATCGCATCTGTGATCTATTTTGTGACTTATTTTTTCGGAAGAAAGTGGAAAGAATAACAGGGAGAATAGAATTTGACCGATTGTATTTTTTGTAGTACAATCGGTGTATACAAAATACTGAGGAAATACAAATGGATGAAATAACACTCAAAGCACTTGCAAAAATAAATCTGGGACTGGATGTGGTCCGGCGCAGGGAAGATGGATATCATGAAGTGCGCATGATCATGCAGACCATTCATCTGTACGATCTTCTGGAGATTCAAAAAATCCGGGAGCCGGAGATACAGATTGTTTCCAACCTCTCTTTTTTGCCGGTAAATGAAAATAATCTGGTCTATAAAGCGGCACGGCTGTTACAGGAAGAGTTTGCGCTTACAGATGGAATTTCCGTAAAACTGACAAAGAGAATTCCGGTAGCGGCGGGGATGGCAGGAGGAAGCACGGATGCTGCCGCCATGCTGTATGCGATGAATCAGTTGTATGATCTGGGATTGTCCCGCAGGGAACTGATGAAGAGAGGGGTACAGATCGGGGCAGATGTTCCTTACTGTCTTATGCGTGGAACGGCACTGGCAGAAGGAATCGGGGAAAAACTGACACAGCTTCCGCCGATGATCAAATGTCCGGTGCTGATTGCAAAACCATCCATTTCTGTATCGACCAAATTTGTATATCAGAACCTGAAGCTGGATGAACAGACGAACCATCCGGATATTGATGCACTGATGAAAGATATCCGGGAGAAAGATTTTGACGGTGTCTGTGCACATATGGGAAATGTACTGGAATCGGTTACGATACCAAACTATCCGGTAATTGCAGAGATCAAACAGCAGATGATGCGTTCGGGTGCCAAAGCTTCCATGATGAGCGGAAGCGGTCCTACCGTATTCGGTCTTTTTGAAGATGGAGAAACGGCAAAGCGTGCGCTGCGGGAAATGAAACGCTCCGGTCTTGCAAAACAGGTATATCTGACCACGATCTACAACAACAGGAGAAAGTAATAATTCACACAAACAGAAATGGAGACGATAACATGACAGATGATCTGACGCTCAATATGGACGCATATCTGCCACTGAGAGATGTTGTATTTAATACGTTAAGAGAGGCAATTTTAAAAGGAGATCTCAAACCGGGAGAGCGGCTTATGGAGTTACAGCTGGCAGCAAAGCTTGGGGTGAGCCGTACACCGATCCGTGAAGCCATCCGTATGCTCGAGCAGGAGGGACTTGCTGTAACCATGCCACGCAAAGGGGCAGAGGTTGCAAAGATGACACTCAAAGATATGGAAGATGTTCTGGAAATCCGGGAGGCGCTGGATGAACTTGCCGTAAAGATTGCATGTGATAAGATTTCGGAGAAAGAGCTGCAAAAACTTTTAGAAGTCAAAGATCAGTTTGAAAACAGTACAAAGACCGGAGATGTGAAAATGATTGCCGAGATGGATGTAAAATTCCACGATGTTATTTTTGAATCAACGGGAAATCCGAAACTCGTGACGTTATTGAACAATCTGCGGGAGCAGATCTACCGATACCGTGTGGAATATATCAAAAATCCGGACAATTATCCGGTATTGATCGCAGAACATAATGCGATTGCGGAGGGCTTGAAAAACAGGGATAAAGAAGCGGCAACGCTTGCCATGCACAAGCATGTAAAAAACCAGGCAGTGGCAGTAAAAAGTGTAATCCAGTGTCAGGATGAAGCAGAAAATGAATAGTTTATGTAACAGATGGAAATAGTAAGGACAGATACCTTTTGGTGTCTGTCTTTTTTTAGGTATACAGGCACCTTATGGGATGAAAAGAGATAGGAATGTAAAAATGGAGCATACAAAAATTTCGACCGATATTGAGCAGAATATAAAACAGTTTCAACAGCTGTTTGCAGACAGTGCAGATATTAAAATGAAGGAAATGCGTCTGGGAAAAGGAAAAAAAAGACGCTGTTTTCTGGCATATATTGAGGTGGCAGTCAGCAATATGCTGCTGGAAACGACGGCTTTGGGGAGACTGCTGGCGGCATTATCGGAGCTGCCGGACAGAGACTTAAATCAGGTACTCAATGAGAATGCGATGGGGATTTCAGATGTGACACCGTACGATACCATAGAGGATGCAGCACAGGGGATGCTCACAGGGGATGCCATCCTTTTTGTGGATGGATACGGACATGCATTAAAGATTGCCGACAAAGGATATCCCGGCATGGGGGTGCAGGAACCGGATTCGGAAAAAGTAATCCGCGGTTCGAAGGAGGGATTTACCGATTCCATCAAAACGAATACGGCACTTATCCGTAAGCGTGTGCGATCAACACGGGTTAAAGTAGAAGAAGTACAGGAGGGGGTGCGTTCGCACACGGCAATTGACCTGGTGTATATGGCAGATCTGAAATATGAATCCGTGCTGCGTCAGATCCGGGAAAAAATTACAGAATATGAGATTGACGGGGTCATGGACAGCGGAATCTTAGAGCAGCTGGCGGAAAAGAAATGGTATTCACCGTTTCCACAGTTTCAGACGACGCAGAGGCCGGACCGGGCAGCACTTGCAGTGCTGGAGGGGAGAATCGTATTGTTATGCGACAATTCTCCGGTCGCTCTCATTCTGCCGACAGACCTGAATTCTTTTCTGAAGACGAGTGATGACTATTATAATCGCTTTGGTGTGGCAACGTTTGCACGGATTTTGCGTTACATGGCAGCTTTTTTTGCCATGACACTTCCCGGACTGTATCTGGCGGTGACAAATTTTCACACACAGATTCTGCCGACACCGCTTTTGTTATCCTTCTGGGAGGCACGGATCGGTGTGCCTTTTCCGGCGGCACTGGAGGTCATTCTCATGGAGATTTCTTTTGAACTGTTGCGGGAGGCGGGGGTCCGGCTGCCGGGGGCAATGGGAAATACGATCGGAATTGTCGGAGGTCTGATTATCGGGCAGGCAGCTGTGGATGCCAACCTTGTCAGTCCGATTGTGGTGATCGTGGTTGCGTTTACCGCGCTTTGTTCCTTTTCCATTCCGAATGAAGAATTTGCTTTTTCATTCCGGATATTGAAATTTTATGTGATTGTCCTGTCCGCATGGCTTGGATTTTTCGGATTTTTGATTGCACTGCTTACGGTGTTCATCCATCTGTCGCGGCTGGAAAGCTTTGGGATTCCGTATCTCATGCCGTTTGTGGGGGCAGATGTCAATGATTATCATGATGAACGCGACAGTATCTGGCGTGCACCACTGAAAAAAATGGTGCGAAGACCCATTTATGCAAAACGTGGGGAGCGGATACGTCTGCGGAAAAAATAGGCTGAGTAAACAGTAACGGAGGAACGATATGTTTTCAAATAATAACCGGATATCAACGCGGCAGGTGTTCCGGCTGTTTGTGTTCGATTTTGTAGGGGAAAGTACGCTGATTCTGCCCTCACAGCTGGCGGCATTTGCGGGAAATGACGGTCTGGCATCCATTGTGCTGGGCGGCATTATGGGAAGCCTGTATCTGTGGTATCTTGCATATGTTTTAAAAAAGATGGAAACGGATCTGGTCACTTATATGGAACGGATTCTGCCGGCATGGATGAAAAAAATTTTTCTGGTGTTACTGCTGGTTTATTTTACCGGGATGGCAGGATACGGGGCATATATCTTTTCGGACGTGATACAAAAGGGGCTGATTGCAGGGGAGCCGTTTCCCCTGATTCTGATTCTGGTATTGCTGACGGCAGGATATGCCGTGTGTGGCGGGATTGAAAGCCGTGCACGGGTGTATGAGATTTTGTTTGTCGTTTTGTTTGTACTTCTTGCAGTAATGCTTTTGATTGCGGCGGGGGATCTGGAGATGGAATATCTGTATGGCTTTTTTCAGGCAGATACCGGGTCGGTGATGAAAGGAAGTCTGGCAGTCTTTTTTTGTCTGATGCCGTTGTTTCTGCTTGCATTTTTTCCCTCCTATGTGCAGAAAGCAAAATGGGGGAAGCTGGTGCATGCCGTGCATGCGGCAATGTGGTTTGCCATAGGTGTTCTTGCAGTTTTGTATGTGATCCTGCTGGGCAGTTTTGGAAGCCGTTCCCTAACGACCATGAAATATCCGGCAATTACGCTGATGAGCAGTATCCATCTGAGGGGAAGTTTTTTGAAGCGGCTGGATGCCTTTATGATCGCCATCTGGTTTTTTACGCTGTTTGCACTTGTGACTGTGTTTTTGTTTTATGCACAGGAACTGGTACAGAAACTGCGGAAAAAAGATACGCATAAAAAATGGTATCTCTGTGGGGTGATGGCTGCCGTTTTCGGGGTGGCAGAAATGCTCCACCAAAGCAGCCATGGGGAATGGTTCCGGGATTATCTGCTGTATATCGGAATCCCGTTGTTTTTGTTCCTGCCATTGTTTGTACTTTTGTGGGGAAAGGGGAAAAAACGGCATGAAGGGTAAAATAAAAAAATATGTTGCACTGGTATTGTCTGTGCAGCAGCTGCTTTGCGGATGCAGTGCCACAGAACTCGAAGACCGCTGTTTTCCAATGATGGCGGTTGTGGACGAAAAGGATGGACAGATTTTTTTTGGTTATGGATTTCCCAAGCTGAGCCAGAAGGATAATACGGATCTGGAAGAGGCGCGTGTGAATATCGCGCCTGTCACGGGAAAGACGATGGAAAGCTGTGTGCAGACCTATGATAGCGGGCTGGAAAAACTGGCAGACTGCAATCATATGAAAGTGCTTGTCTTCGGGGAAAATCTGATGGAGGATACCGGACGGTATGCGGATGTTCTTTCTTATCTGAAACAAACCGGACTTTTCCCAAGAAACATCTATGTATGTGTGGCGGAAGATCCATTGGCATTGTTTGAGACAGAAGAAGATCTGCCACAGGATCTGGGAAGTTATCTGGAACAGTATCTGCAGAATCAGGAATCAGCGGGATCAGGAAAACTGTTTAAGCTTGGCAGGCTGCTGGATGAGAAGGAAAACCATATCCTGCAGATTATGCTGCCATATCTGGAAACAGAAGACCATATCATCTTCTGGAAAACCATGTACCGCGTACCGGATGACAGGTTTTTGTATAAACAGGAAAAATAATGGAAATGCTCTTACTATCAGAGGAAAGAGAGTGTGGGAAAATGAAAAAGAAAAAAATCATGTTTATCATTTTATGTATGTTAACAGTTCTTGCTGCGGGAACTGCGCACGCAACAGAAAAGGAAAGGGTGGACCCACTGCAGCCGGCAATTGCAGAAAAAATACTGCGGTTTCATGTACTGGCAAACAGTGATGCCAAGGACGACCAGAATGTGAAACTAAAGGTCCGGGATGCGGTGGGGCATATGCTTGGGCAAAAACTAAAAAAGGTAACAGACCGGGCGCAAACCGAAAAAATTGTGCAGGACCATATGGACGAAATTATAGAAACAGCGGAAAAAACACTGCACAAAAACGGCTATACATATGGTGTCAGGGCAAGGCTTGCCAATGTGGATTTCCCTGTGAAAACGTATGGGGATTATACGTTTCCGGCAGGAAAATACCGTGCATTGCAGATAACGCTGGGAAAAGGAGAAGGACATAACTGGTGGTGTGTGCTGTATCCGAATATGTGTTTTCAGGGATCGGTATATGAAGTTGTGGATGAATCCTCCGAGGAGGCATTGCGTGAAGTTTTGACACAGGAAGAATATGCAGACGTGTTTGATTCTGGGAAAATGCAGATCCGGTGGAAATTCCTTGATTATTTCCGTTAAACTCGTTATGATAATGGGGCACGCCAATGTGCGTTAAGATATCAAGGAAAAGAAGGAAATGACTATGACAAAAGACGTATTATTGTCCATTAAGGGATTGCAGATCGGGGAAAATGAACAGAATGACACGATAGAAGTGATTTCTCCGGGAGATTATTATTTTCGGAATGGCAAGCATTTTTTTATGTATGAGGAAGTCATGGAAGGTCAGAAAGAATCTACCCGAAACATGATTAAGGTCAGGGACAATTATATGGAACTGACGAAAAAGGGTGCCGTCAACGTTCATATGATTTTTGAAAAAAATAAAAAGAATATTACATACTACAATACACCGTACGGCAGTCTGCTGGTGGGAATTGATGCCTACCGTGTGGATGTGCAGGAGAAAGAGGAAGAGATTACGGTTGAGGTGGAATATGCGCTGGAGATAAACAATGAGCATCTGGCGGACTGCCATATCCGGATTCTGGCAAATCCGAAACAGGACCCGGCATTCAAACTTGTCAGATAAACAGACGTAAGTAATGAATATGCACGAAAACAAACGAAAATGAACGAAAAAATTGTTAAATATTGTGAAAAAATGCTGAGTTGTGGTATAATGTAAAAAATGATAACAGAGGGGGAAATCATTATGAATACGGAACACAGGCAGCAGAAAATTTCTTTCTGGCATTCCATGAAAACGCAGTTTATTGCGGTAGTGATTCTTGTGGCGGCAGTGATTGTAATATTGTATACACTCATGATTATGCCTGGGGTAAAGAGCAATATCCGCAGTATCTATTCCAACTATCTGCTGGATCTTTCCATTTCGTATGGACGGGAGATGGAAAGTGCCATGCAGGTAAATATTGATCTTTTAGATAACCCGGAAGCTGCACAGGACATTTTACAGCAGATAGATGTCGCAGGAGCCAAGACAGCTTATGCCTATCTGGTTGGATTTGACGGAACGATGCTGTATCATCCTACCGCTGAGAAAATCGGGCAGCCGGTAGAAAACGAGGCTGTCAAAAAGATGCTCAAAGAGATACAGGGGGGAAGTATCCCAAAACCGGAGACTGTGCAGTATGTATTTCAGGGGGAGAAAAAATTTTCCGCATGTTATACCAGCAAAAAACAGTTTATCCTTGTAGTCACGGCGGATGATGCAGAGCTTCTTGCACCGGCATTAATGCTGGAGCAAAGGGGAATCCTGATTTCCGGTGTGCTGCTGTTGCTCGGGGCTTTGGCAGCGTTTGTTTTTGCAACACGGATTACACGTCCGTTATCAAAGATTACAGATTCCGTGAACCGGATTGCACAGCTGGATCTGCGAAACGATCAGGTACTGGAACAATGTGCCGCACATCGTGGGGAAGTCGGAAGCATTGCAAATGCCGTGCTTCGGATGAAAGAGGCTCTGACGGAAATTGTACAGAAGATACGGCAGCAGAGTGGACAGTTGTTTGATGCGTCGGAAACGTTAAACAATAACGCGGTAAAGACAGCAGGAAACGTAAATAATGTGGAGACCGCAGTAAATGAGATCGCAACCAGTGCAACCAGTCAGGCACAGGAGACACAGGGGGCAACCGAGTCCATTATTTCCATGGGTACGATGATTGAGGATTCTACAAGCCAGGTAAAATCCATGAACGAGACGGCAGATGTGATGAATGAGTCCGGACAGATAGCCAAAAAGGCACTGGAAGAACTGGGAGAAATCAATGAGAGGGCAACCGAGTCCATCAATGTGATTTATGAACAGACCAATACAACGAATGATTCTGCCTTGAAGATCAAGGATGCAACATCGCTGATTGCTTCCATTGCAGATGAAACCAATCTGCTGTCACTCAATGCTTCCATTGAGGCTGCCAGGGCAGGAGAGGCAGGAAAAGGTTTTGCGGTGGTGGCAGCACAGATCCAGAAGCTGGCAGAACAGTCCAACGAATCTGCCAAGCGGATTGAGGATATTATCCGTGAACTGCTGAAAGATTCCGAAACTGCAGTACATACGATGGAAGATGTGAAGAAAATCATGCAGGAGCAGAACGAAAAAGTGAAAAAGACGGCAGAAGTTTTTGAACAAATGCATGAAGGTGTCAATTTGTCCATCCATGGAATGGTATCCATAGAAGAACAGACACAAAAGATTGAGGATGCAAGAAATAAGATCGTAGATACGGTACAGAGTCTGTCGGCAATCGCAGAGGAAAATGCGGCAAGCACACAGGAGACTTCGGCTTCCATGATGGAAATTGGTTCGGTTATCAATGATATCAGCCAGAATGCAGAGAACCTTAAAAATATTGCAGAGGTTCTGGAAAGGAATATGCAGCTGTTTCAGATGGAAGAATCATGATTTGTGGAACAACGGTATAGAATCTGCATGAAAAGAAAAGGCTTATCTTCCCGGTGGGGAAGATAAGCCTTTTCCTGTTTTTTCCTGTAAACACATTATTTCTTTTTGCTGCTGGAACCGGATTTGGATTCTTTCAGCCGGGCATTGGCTTCATTGTACTTTTCCTGAAGCTTTGCACGGAATCCTTTTTTCTTTTTGACCGGTTTTTCCAGCGGTCCACGGAGTCCGCGTACGCCTGTGATATAAAGACCACTGACGGTTGCCTTGACTTCTTTCTTGACCGGAATGTCATCGTAGATCTGCTCGTCTGCGATCAGTGTCATGACTCTTGGTCCGACTTTGGCTTTTACGATTGGAAGTTTGGCGCGCTGCATGAGTTTGTTTGCCTGCTCCATTACCTGTGAAGGAAGGCCGGCATCTTTCATTTTCATTCGTTTTTTGTCGATGATCAGCATCGTCACTGTCTGTGCAGCGGCTTTCATCTGCTCATCCTGTTCTTCTTTTTTCTTCTGTGCTTTCTTTCCGAGAAAGTACAGGACAATCATAGCGGCTACCAGAATAATGGCAATCACTAATAATACGATTCCTATTGGTTTCATCGTGGATTTCCTCCTCTATATACTAAAATTTATTGTAGCAAAGATTTCTGTAAAAATCAACGTTTACTGTTTGTATTTTCTATGGATTTATGGTATGTTTAATTAGTTGTAAAAGGAAAGAAAGAAGGATTTTGGACATTATGAAGAAAAGAGTGGTTATACTTTTTTTGTGCATGACGATGGTATTATCCATGGGGGCATGTGGTACAGACAGTGATAAAAAGGCAAGTACCCAGCAGGGAACACAGGAGACGGCAAGTGAAGTGTTTGACGGACCGCACAGCGCACAGATGAAGCTGGATTTGTCAAAACTTGTGACGAAACTTGCAGATTATAAAGGGATTGATGTTACAATCTCCGGAAATTATGATGTGACAGATGATCAGGTGGAGCAGAATTTAATGTCGCTGCTTCCGTATTACGGAATCACCGGAGTTGAGGTAAAGGACCGTGATACCGTTCAAAAGGATGATTATGTCAAGGTGGATTATACCGGATATCTTGACGGGGATGCGTTTGATGGCGGTTCTGCGACAGACACAATGATTGATGTGGCGAACAACTGTGATGCCACACAGAAGACAAATTACATTGATGGATTCAGTGATGGGCTTGTCGGCGCAAAAGTCGGGGATGAAGTAAGTTCGGATGTGACATTCCCGGAGAATTACCAGTCTTCGGATCTGGCGGGAAAGAAAACAACGTTTAAATTCAAAATCAAGGGAATTTATAAGCCGGTTACCATGGACACGCTGACCGATGACATGGTAGCAGATGCATTTACCGAGCAGAAGATCACCACGAAAAAGGATCTGGTTGCATATGTACGGCAGGTATTGGAAAAGCAGGCCGCAAATTCCAAGTCTCAGGCAAGTATCAGCGCAGTTGAAGATGATCTGCTGGATAAATGTAAAGTGACGATTCCGGATGAGTATCTGGATGCGCGTCTGCAGGAATATCAGCATGAATTTGAAGCAGACAACTGCAATGATACACAGACTCTGGAACAGTATGCAAAGAATAACAATACCACCGTGGATGATATGAAAAAACAGTGGAAAGAACTGATGATCAAGCAGATCAAAATTGAATTTATCTTTGGACGGATTGCGGAAAAAGAAAATATTACAATCAGTGATGATGATTTTAAGTCATTTGTAGATTATCTGGTAAGTTCAGGCAACAGCCAGATGGCAGATGAAAATGCGGTATATAAATATTATGGTGGTGGAAATAAAGAGGATGGAAAGAAAACACTTCGTCAGCTGTATGTGGTCAATCAGGCGATTTCGTATGTTGTGGAGAAAGCCAATATTACCGTAAAACCGGATACACAGACGACAGAGTCATCGGAAAACTAAAGGGTTCAATAAAAACAACTAAGGGATAGATTAGATTTTTAACGGAGGGACAGTATGGAATTAGTAAATGTCAGAGAGATTTTCAAAAATACGATCAGATATGAAAATCAGCAGGTAACGATCGGCGGATGGGTAAGAAGTAACCGTAATTCCAAAAATTTTGGATTCATTGTAGTGAATGACGGCACCTTTTTTGAGCCGATTCAGGTTGTATATGGAGATGGTCTGGAGAATTATGAGGAAGTCTGCAAGATTAATGTCGGAGCAGCAGTCATTGTAAAAGGACAGCTGGTGCCTACGCCGGAAGCAAAACAGCCGTTTGAGATCCAGGCAGCAGAGGTAACCGTGGAAGGGGCTTCCACACCGGATTATCCGCTGCAGAAGAAGCGTCACACGTTTGAATATCTGCGTACCATTTCACATCTGCGTCCGAGAACCAATACGTTTGAGGCGGTGTTCCGTGTACGTTCCCTGTGTGCATATGCGATTCACAAATTTTTCCAGGAGCGCGATTTCGTTTATGTGCATACTCCGCTCATCACAGGAAGTGACTGCGAGGGTGCCGGGGAAATGTTCCAGGTAACAACGCTTGATTTAAAAGATGTGCCGAAAAAACAGGATAAAACCGTGGATTATACTAAGGATTTCTTTGGAAAACCTACCAATCTTACCGTATCCGGTCAGTTAAACGGAGAAACCTATGCGATGGCATTTAAAAATATTTATACGTTTGGACCGACTTTCCGTGCGGAAAATTCAAACACAACCAGACATGCGGCTGAGTTCTGGATGATTGAGCCGGAGATCGCATTCGCAGATCTCGAAGATGATATGATGCTTGCGGAAAGCATGTTAAAGTATGTGATCAATTATGTGATTGAACATGCACCGGAAGAAATGGCATTTTTCAATAATTTTGTGGACAAAGGACTGCTGGATCGTCTGGAGAACGTAGTAAACAATGATTTTGCACGGGTGACCTACACAGAAGCAATTAAGATATTGTCAAAACACAATGACAAGTTTGATTATAAGGTATCCTGGGGCTGTGATCTGCAGACCGAGCATGAGCGTTACCTGACCGAACAGATTTATAAGAGACCGGTATTTGTAACCGATTATCCGAAGGAAATCAAGGCATTTTACATGAAACTCAATGAAGACGGAAAGACAGTTGCAGCAGTAGACTGCCTTGTTCCGGGAATCGGAGAGATCATCGGCGGAAGCCAGAGAGAGGACGATTATGATAAACTTCTGGCACGTATTCAGGACATGGGGCTGAAAGAGGAAGATTACAAGTTTTATCTGGATCTGCGCAAATACGGATCAGCCAGACATGCCGGATTCGGTCTTGGATTTGAGCGCTGCGTGATGTATCTGACGGGTATGGCAAATATCCGCGATGTCATTCCGTTCCCTAGAACCGTAAATAACTGCGAACTGTAAAATGGAATAAAAGAGCCGTATTTCCCATAAACTCTAAGGAGGACAATTTCCGGAGAAGTATGTGTGGAGAATGGGCAGGAACAAATAAATAATAAAACAGGAAGAAACGTCGCAAAGTTTGCAGGCTGCTTTATAGGCACATGTCTGCTCTCCGCGGCGCTTTTTCTGTTATGGTGCGGGATTTCCTATTCCATGAGATTGTCGGTGGAACTGATCCGGGTGGGAATTACGGCATGGTATGCGCTTTCCGGTCTCATCGGTGGAAAAATCCTGCGCGCATGTAAATGTGGTGCCATACCTTTTTGCGCAGTTATGCTGGGAGGCTTTTTTTTCGGGATTCTGTATGTCTGTTCCTGCATACGGGAACAGCACTGGATTGCGCTGGAGGGAGAAAACCTGACGATTCTGATTTTGTGTACGGCAGCGGCACTGCTGGGAAGCGTGCGGTGGAAAAAGAAGTAAGGGCTGTGTGACTGTAAAAAAAGACTTTCCTTATGGTGACCACTGTGCTATAATAATACAGATAGACGGGAAATCCAAAAAAACAGACAAAGGAGAGATTCTCATGAAGCATGTAAAGACATTAAATACAAGAAAGTTACAGAACACAATCAAGACAGGTGGATGTGGCGAGTGCCAGACATCATGCCAGTCTGCATGTAAGACATCCTGTACAGTAGGAAACCAGACCTGCGAGAAGTGTAAGTAATCACGGAGTGATTACTTACACAGCCCGAACGCTAAGGTAAGAAAAATAAGGCATAATAAAGCCGCGTGCGTAGCGCGCGGTTTTATTATGTTTAGGAAAGAGAGGAAATATTATAGTGGTTCATCAGTTTAAGAACAATGGCTATGATATTGTATTAGACGTAAACTCCGGTGCCATTCATGTGGTGGATGATGTGACTTATGATGTGATCGCATTATTTGAAGATCACTCCAGGGAAGAGATCATTGCCCAGTTACAATCCCGGTATCCGGAACAGGAGATTGCAGAAGCAATCGAAGAAACAGAGCAGTTAAAGGAGCAGGGAGACCTGTTTACGGAAGATGCTTACGAACAGAAGATTTTTGATTTTAAGAAGCGCCCGACGGTAGTAAAGGCATTGTGTTTACATATTGCACATGACTGCAATCTGGCATGCCGCTATTGCTTTGCGGAAGAGGGCGAATATCATGGAAGAAGAGCCCTGATGTCTTATGAGACAGGAAAACAGGCACTTGATTTCCTGATTGCAAACTCCGGAAACCGGAAAAATCTTGAAGTGGATTTCTTCGGAGGAGAGCCACTCATGAATTTTGATGTGGTAAAACAGTTGGTTGCCTATGGACGGGAACAGGAAAAGCTGCATGACAAACATTTCCGTTTTACGCTGACAACGAACGGGGTGTTGTTAAACGACGATATCATGGAATTTGCAAATAAGGAAATGGACAATGTCGTTTTAAGTATCGATGGAAGAAAAGAAGTGAATGACCGTATGCGTCCGTTCCGGAAGGGGGCGGGAAGCTATGACCTGATCGTTCCGAAGTTCCAGAAACTTGCAGAAAGCCGGAATCAGGAGCGTTATTATGTCCGCGGTACCTATACCCATTTTAACACCGATTTTTCCAAGGATGTACTGCATCTGGCCGATCTGGGATTCAAGCAGATTTCTGTGGAGCCGGTTGTCGCACAGCCGACCGATGAATATGCACTGCAGGAAGAGGATCTTCCGGTTCTCTTTGAAGAATATGATAAACTGGCAGCGGAGATGGTCCGCCGTAACAGAGAAGGAAATTCTTTCAACTTCTTCCATTTCATGATTGATCTGGAAGGTGGACCTTGTGTGTACAAGCGTCTGTCCGGATGTGGTTCCGGAACGGAATACCTTGCAGTCACACCGTGGGGAGATCTGTATCCGTGCCACCAGTTCGTCGGAAATGAAGATTTTCTGATGGGAAATGTCTGGGATGGCGTGAAAAACACGAATCTGCAGGACGAGTTTAAATGCTGCAATGTCTATGCAAAAGAAAAGTGCCGTAAATGCTTTGCCAGATTTTACTGTAGTGGGGGATGTGCTGCAAATTCGTACAATTTCCACGGAACCATCACAGATGCTTATGATCTGGGATGTGAACTCCAGAAGAAACGTATTGAATGCGCAATCATGATAAAAGCTGCGGAAGCGGAAAATTAAAGGAATAGGAAGGAAGCAAACATGAAAAAAAGCAAGGGCGTCGCTATAATCGCGATTATCCTGGCCTGTCTGATCGGACTGGGATATTACACGAGCACGATTATGTCTGCGACAAGCACAAGTCAGAAAAAAACTGACAACAAGACGGAAGCCGAAGGTATTAAACTTGGTCTTGATCTTTCCGGTGGTGTGTCCATTACTTACCGGATCAAGGATAAGAATCCATCCAAGAAAGATATCAATGATACGGTAGCAAAGCTTGAAGAGCGTGCCGAGAGTTACAGTACCGAATATGCGGTATATCCGGTCGGCGATGACCGTATTACGGTAGAAATTCCTGGTGTCTATGATGCAAATGCCGTACTTGAGGATCTGGGAAGCCCGGGATCGCTGTATTTTATCGTACAGAAAGATTCGGACGGTAATGAAAACTACAGTTATGACAGTTCCACAGGGGAATACAAACTGAATTATGACATTCAGAATTTGGTTGACAATGGTTCTGTAATCATGGACGGTAATGATGTAAAGTCTGCCAATGCAGCGTATAACCAGTCTTCCTCTACCAGTACCAAGGAGCCGGTTGTTCAGCTGACATTAAAGAAAAAAGCAGCAGATGTGTTTGGAGAGGCAACCACAAAGGCAGCTTCTTCCGGAGAATCTATCGGTATTTACTATGATGATCATTTCATCAGTGTACCGAAAGTAGAGAGCGCAATCAAAGACGGAAGCTGTGTCATCAACGGTATGTCTGATTATGATGAAGCGGAACAGCTTGCAACATTTATTCGTGTAGGTGCGATCAACTTAAAGCTCGAAGAGATGGAATCTTCCGTAGCAGGGGCACAACTGGGTGGAAAAGCACTTTCTTCCAGTGTCAAGGCAGCCATCATCGGTCTGATCCTTGTGATGCTTTTCATGATCTTAAATTACAGCTTATCTGGTGTGGTTGCATCCATTGGTCTTGCCATTTATACAACCGTAACGGTAGCTCTGATTTATCTGTTTGAAATTACGCTGACACTTCCGGGTATCGCGGGTGTTATCCTTGGTATCGGTATGGCGGTGGATGCGAACGTTATTATTATCTCACGTATCCGTGAAGAGATTGCAGCCGGCAAGTCTGTACTGACTTCCATCAAAACAGGTTACAAAAAGGCAATGTCAGCCATCATTGACGGTAACGTGACCACCTTTATTGCAGCGCTGGTACTGATGTGGCTTGGTTCCGGAACTGTTAAGGGATTTGCATATACACTGATTATCTCCCTGATTGTTTCCATGTTCACTGCACTTGTCATTTCGAGACTGTTAAATCTGGCATTTTATGCGGTTGGATGCAGAAACGAGAAATTATACGGACGTGCAAAAGAACATAAGACCATCGATTTCATGAAGCATCGCTGGGTATGTTTTATTCTTTCCCTCGTTGTGATCGTAGCCGGATTTGTTGGAATGATCGGTTACGGAGCAGCCGGAAAGGGCGCTTTGAATTTCAGTCTGGAGTTTAAGGGTGGTACATCCATCTCCGCAGATTTTGGTAAAGATTATACCGTTGAGCAGGTAGAGGACAAGATTGTACCGGAAGTCGCAAAGGTTATCAATGATAATGCCATCCAGGCAAGTACCGTATCCGGCAGCAATGTTGTGACAATTAAGACAAAGACACTGAGCCTGAGCGAACGTGAAGAAGTAAATCAGATGCTGGTGGACAAGTTTGGTGTTGATGAAGCCACAATCGAGAGCCAGAGTATTGGTTCTACCATCAGTAATGAGATGCGTTCCAATGCGGTCAAGGCACTGATCGTTGCATGTATTTTCATGCTGTTTTATATCTGGTTCCGTTTCAAGGACATCCGTTTCGCCGGAAGTGCGATTATTGCACTGGTACACGATGTACTTGTTATGTTGACGGGTTATGCATTGATCCGTATTTCTGTAGGTAATACATTTATTGCCTGCATACTTACAATTGTCGGATATTCCATCAATGATACCATTGTTATCTTTGACCGTATCCGTGAGAACATGCAGGGTATGAAGAAACAGACACCGGAAACACTGGCAGAGGTGGCAAACCGGTCTCTGACACAGACACTTTCCCGTTCACTGAATACCTCCATTACAACCATCATCATGGTATTGCTGCTGTTTATCCTCGGAGTATCTTCCATCCGTGAGTTTGCATTACCGCTTATGATTGGACTGATCAGTGGTACGTATTCTTCCATCTTTATTGCAGCTGCATTATGGTATGTCATGAAACTGCATCTTGGCAAGGACAAATTGTTAAAACCAGCAGTAGCAAAGACAAAAAAGAAATAAATATTAAAAAACAGGGGAGCTGCACGGCAGCTCCCGTTTGTTTTCTAAGGAGTGGAATGGTTGCATTGCACCGAAGAATTCGGTATAATGGGGAAAAAGAGTTGAAAAGGAGAATATTATGTACACACTGGAAGATATACAGGCAGTAGATCCTGAAATTGCAGCAGCGATCACTGCAGAGTTTGACAGACAAAACAGCCACATTGAGCTGATCGCATCGGAAAACTGGGTGAGCCCGGCGGTTATGTCTGCAATGGGAAGTATTCTGACCAACAAATATGCAGAAGGTTATCCGGGAAAGCGTTATTACGGTGGATGTGAGTGCGTGGATGTAGTTGAGGAACTGGCAAGAGAACGCGCAAAGAAACTGTTTGGCTGTGAGTACGTCAATGTACAGCCGCATTCCGGTGCACAGGCAAACATGGCAGTACAGTTTGCTATTTTAAAGCCGGGTGATACCATTATGGGAATGAATCTCGATCACGGCGGACATCTGACACACGGTTCACCGGTGAATTTTTCCGGTACGTATTTCCATGTAGTACCTTATGGAGTCAACGATGAGGGATTTATTGACTATGATAAAGTAAGAGAGATTGCACTTGAGTGTAAGCCAAAGATGATCATTGCAGGTGCATCTGCATATGCACGTACTATTGACTTTAAGAAATTCCGTGAGATCGCAGACGAAGTGAATGCGGTGCTTATGGTAGATATGGCGCACATCGCAGGACTGGTAGCCGCAGGGCTGCATCCAAGCCCGATTCCATACGCAGATGTGGTAACCACTACAACACACAAGACACTGCGCGGACCTCGTGGAGGAATGATCCTCTGCAGTGATGAGGTAAACAAAAAGTATAATTTCAATAAAGCTATCTTCCCGGGAACACAGGGAGGACCGCTGATGCATGTGATTGCTGCAAAAGCAGTCTGCTTTGAGGAGGCATTAAAGCCGGAATTTAAGACGTATCAGGAGCAGATTATAAAGAATGCACAGGCACTTTGCAAAGGATTACAGAAGCGTGATGTCAAGATTGTATCCGGAGGAACAGATAACCATCTGATGCTGGTGGATCTGACACCATATGACCTGACCGGAAAAGTTGTTGAGAAACTTCTTGACAGTGCGCATATCACTGCCAATAAGAATACGATTCCAAACGATCCGCAGAAACCATTTGTTACAAGCGGAATCCGTCTTGGAACACCTGCGGCTACATCCAGAGGATTAAAAGAGGACGATTTTGATCAGGTAGCTGAGGCAATTGCCATGCTCATCAAAGAGGGAGAGCCGGCTGTTGAGAAGGCAAAAGCCATCATTAAAACACTGACCGATAAATATCCGCTGCAGCCGATGCATTAATTAGGAGGAACCATGATAGATTTAAAATTTTTAAGAGAAAATCCGGATGTTGTAAAAGAAAACATCAAAAAGAAATTTCAGGATCATAAGCTTCCACTCGTGGATGAGGTAATAGAACTGGATGCAAAGGCCCGGGCTGCGCAGTCCGAGGCAGATGAGCTGCGTGCTAGCCGTAATAAACTTTCCAAGCAGATTGGTGCCTTAATGGGACAGGGAAAGAAAGATGAAGCAGAAGAAGTCAAAGCACAGGTAGCTGCAAATGCTGCCCGTTTGTCTGAGTTAGAGGCACAGGAGAAGGAACTTTCCGAGAAAGTGACAAAGATCATGATGACGATTCCAAATATCATTGATCCATCCGTACCGATTGGAAAGGATGACAGCTGCAACGTGGAGATCGAAAAATTCGGTGATCCATATGTTCCGGATTTCGAAATCCCATATCATACGGATATTATGGAGCGTTTTGACGGAATTGATCTCGATGCTGCCGGAAAGGTTGCCGGAAACGGATTTTATTACCTGATGGGGGATATCGCAAGAATTCATTCTTCGGTAATCGCTTATGCAAGGGATTTCATGATCAACCGCGGATTTACTTACTGTGTTCCGCCATTTATGATCCGTTCCAACGTTGTGACCGGTGTTATGAGTTTTGACGAGATGGATGCCATGATGTACAAGATCGAGGGGGAGGATCTCTATCTGATCGGCACATCCGAACATTCCATGATCGGTAAATTCATTGATACCATCAACGATGAGGAGAAGCTTCCATATACACTGACCAGTTATTCCCCATGTTTCCGTAAGGAAAAGGGAGCACATGGTATTGAGGAGCGTGGTGTTTACCGTATCCACCAGTTCGAAAAGCAGGAGATGATTGTGGTATGTAAGCCGGAAGAATCCAAAGCATGGTATGACAAGCTCTGGAAGAATACGGTAGATCTGTTCCGCAGTCTGGATATTCCGGTTCGTACCCTGGAGTGCTGTTCCGGTGATCTGGCAGATCTGAAAGTGAAATCCTGTGATGTCGAGGCATGGTCTCCGCGTCAGAAGAAATACTTTGAGGTAGGAAGCTGCTCCAATCTGGGAGATGCTCAGGCAAGACGTCTGAAGATCCGCATAAAGGGAAAAGATGGCAGGAAGTATTTTGCACATACCTTAAACAATACCGTTGTTGCTCCGCCACGTATGCTGATCGCATTTCTGGAGAATAATCTGAACGAAGACGGAAGCGTAAACATTCCGAAAGCATTACAGCCATATATGGGAGGAATTGAGAAAATCGTTCCAAAACATGAATAGGAGGCAGTCCTATGGGAGATATAAATAAGATGGAAGAAGAATGTACCCATAATTGCATGACCTGTGGGCATGGCTGTGCAGAAGGCAGTGATGGTGTGGGAAAATTCGAAAAAGCCCTGAATAAACTTAGTGATATTGATGCCGGGGAGCTGTTGAAAGGATTACAGTCGCTGGGAGAATCAGACAATCAATAATTGAAAACGATAAAAAAAGCACCGTATGAAATTACCTAAAAAGTCTTTTTGTACGGTGCTTTTTTGTTGAAATTGTACATTTTCGTTGCTTTTCGTCAGAAAGAGAGCGATAATAAAAGAAAAAAACAAGAAGAATCAATTTGGGTAGGAGAGGGTATGAAAGAAGTATTAAAAAGAGGAATGCTGAAATTTGAGAACAGCTTTTTTTCCCATGTCGTCCGATGTGCATTGGGAATGATAATCCCACTTGTTTTGACAGGGGGGATTTCCTGTGCTGTCCGTGATTTTCCGGTCGCCCCGTACCAGATGTTTCTGACGCAGGGGGGGTGGGAGATGGTTTTATGATTTCCTTACAATGGTTTATGAGGGAACATACGGTATTTTTTCTGTAGCATTGGTGATTACCATTGCGTACAGTTATGCAATGGAGAAAAATGAATCGCTGGAAAATGTCGTTATGTATGTGGTTGTGGCACTTGCCGCATTCAGCGCACAGCTGAATCTGGGAACAGAAGATTTTGATGTGGCAGGACTGGGAACGACCGGATGTTTTGCGGCAATGTTTATCGGTTATTTGTCCTGCATGGCATTTTCAAAGCTGCGCAGATGCCATAAACTGATGCTGGAACAGTATACCGCGGGGATGGGGGGAGGCTGTGTCTTGGCAATCCGTACACTGATTCCACTCGGTATTGTTGCAGCCGGTTCGGGAGGCTTGAATCTGCTTATTGGCAGAATTACCGGAATCTATGGATGTTATCAGTGGTTTAACCATATTTTCTATGCAGCATGTCAGAATATTGCAGATTACAGTAATTTCCTTTCCGGACTGCTCTATACGTTCGCGGTAAATCTGATGTGGTTTTTCGGTTTGCATGGAAGCCATATTCTGGAGGCAGTGGCAGTCCATAATTTTGGTGTCACAGGAAATGTTGTTTTTTCAAAGGCATTTTACGATGTGTATGTGGCAATGGGAGGCTGTGGCACAACGGTCAGTGTCCTGATCGCATTGCTTTTGTTCTTCCGCAAAGAACGTACCGGAAAGCTGGCAGGGCTGGCATCATTTACGGTAGTCTTTAATTTAAATGAAATGCTTACATTTGGTATTCCGATCATATTAAATCCGATTCTGCTGGTTCCGTTTGTCCTGACACCGGTGGTGTGCTATTGCCTGGCATATGCAGCAACGGTATGCGGTTTCCTGCCGGTTCTTACCCATGAAGTAGTATGGTCGACACCGGTTGGTATCGGTGGCTATCTTGCCAGCGGTTCCTGGAAGGGAATTGCCGTGCAGGCAGTGGGAATTCTGGCAGGGATATTGTTTTACCTTCCGTTCCTGAAAATAAATCAGAGGATGGAGGTATATAAAGCCAAGCGTCATGTTCAGGTTCTGATACACGAATTACAGGAAAAGGAAGAACAGATTGACCAGCCGGTGTTTTTGACGCGCGGAGACCATATCGGAATGATTTCCCGTATGCTCCTGCTTGATTTAAAGCATGCGATCAAGAATAAAGAACTGTATATGCTTTATCAGCCACAGGTATACAGCGATGGTATCTGTATTGGTGCTGAGGCACTGCTGCGCTGGAACCATCCAGTATATGGTATGATATATCCACCACTTATTATTTATCTTGCAGAGGCGGGAAAGGTATTGCCGGAACTGGAACAGTTTATCATTGATGAGGTTACGGATGGGATTGTGCAGACGCGTGCACAATATGATTCGGATTTTAAAATTTCCGTAAACATTACCGCGCACTCCCTGTTGTGGGACATTGAGGGATATATCCGGCAGACAATGGAACAAAAAGAGATAGATGCCCATATGCTCTGGATTGAAATTACAGAACAGGATATCCTTCTGCAGACGGATGTGGTTGTCCGGAAACTTGAAGAACTCAAAAAGCAGGGGCATAAGCTTTTGATTGATGATTTCGGCATGGGACATACTTCCCTGCTGTACCTGCAGTCAGAGTATTTTGATGTGGTCAAGCTGGACGGTTCACTGACCCGCCCGCTTTTGAAAAGCCATACGAATCAGAAAATTGTGCGTTCGATTATTGAACTGGGACAGGAACTTGGGGTAAATGTAATTGCAGAGTTTGTGGAAAACAGGGAGCAGAGAGATCTACTGGATACGCTGGGCTGTCATTGCTATCAGGGATACCTGTATGCAAAACCACTGGAACTGGAGGAGTTTATTACTTATATGAAACAGATGAACGAGAAGTAGCGGGCTGTTTTTTCAAAAATCTCCTATGATATTTACAAAAATTTCTCTTGTTTTTTTGAAGCTCTGGATATATGATGATGACAGGGAAATTGTTACAGCACAAAAGCCATTTCAGAAAGGATGGACGGAAAATATGAGAAAGAAGTCACATATTTCACTGGCACGTTATATTGTAGCAAACACAGAGGACGAAGGGCTGAAAAAACACTGGCTGTCGTTTTATATTGGAAGTGTCCTGCCGGATTGTAAGCCATCTTTTATCTATAAAAGGCATGAGATTACCGGTACATTTCCAAAACTCAGGAAGGATATAGATGCATTGATCCATGGAAAAGAGAACCGTTTTCCAAAACGGAAGCGGATGTATTACATGAACCTGGGGGAGATCACGCATTACGTAGCAGATTATTTTACCTTTCCGCACAATAAGATTTATCCGGGAGGATTTAAAGAACACTGCGCTTATGAAGAACATCTCAAACATGAACTCCGCGCCTTTTTAAAGACGGAGGCACCGAAGGTGTTGAATGAATGCGGGCATCGGCAGTTTGCCAGCCAGGAGGCACTGTTTGATTATATTCAGAAAATGCATGATAAGTATTTAAGCAGTAAGATTGATACTGCAAAAGACATTGAGAATATTGTGCTGGTCAACAAACAGGTGGTGGATGGCATCGATTATCTGTTTTTAAAGAATCATATGCAGCATAGGGTTGCATAGAAGGAAAGCAGTCGGAAACCCGGCTGTTTTTCTGCGTTTACGGACACTTATAGGATTGACAAATTTTTGACAAAGTGTTACGATTATCCCATATGAAACTGTCGATGATTCGTGACAATCAGGTACATATACCGTTACGAAAGACATTTAGGATTAGGAGGATTTATACAATGAGTGAGTTCAAGAATTTAACTCTGGAAGTAGCTGACGGAATCGCTGTATTAGCAATCTCCAGACCAGCAGCATTAAATGCATTAAACAGTGAGACTCTGGATGAGTTAAACGTATGCTTAAGCGAGATCGAAGCAAACGATGATATCAAAGCAGTCATCTTAACCGGCGGTCCGGACAAGAAGGGCAACGAGTTCAAGTCATTTGTAGCTGGTGCAGACATTGCCGAGATGGTAAACTTTACAGCTCCGGAAGCACGTGCATTCGGAATCAAGGCTTCTGAGCCATTTTTCAAACTGATGAATATGCGTCAGGTTACGATCGCTGCAGTCAACGGATTTGCATTAGGCGGAGGATGTGAGATCTCTATGGCATGTGATATCCGTATCGCAAGTGAGAATGCAATCTTCGGACAGCCAGAGTGTGGTCTTGGAATCATTCCTGGATTCGGTGGTACACAAAGACTTGCCCGTCTGGTAGGTATGGGACGTGCAAAAGAAATGATCTTTACCTGCGACAACGTAGATGCAAACGAAGCATACCGCATCGGTCTTGTAAATAAGGTAGTTGCAAAAGAAGAGCTTATGCCAACAGCAAAAGCTATGGCTGCAAAGATCATCTCCAAGGGAAGCTATGCCGTATCTGTTGCAAAGGCTGCAATCAACAATGGTTATGACATGGATATCAAGAACGCTGTTGAGATGGAAGCTAACCTGTTTGGCGTTGTCAATGATACACATGACAAGAAGGAAGGCATGGGTGCTTTCTTAGAGAAGAGAGCTGCTACATTGACAGATTTCTAAAATCATACAGAGGGCGATAAGGGGCGATATGAGAAATCATATCGTCCTTTTTTGCCATATTTCAGGATAGGGAAAATGGAATTATATTAGACAATCTGGTGAAATTAGGTTATTATAAATAATAAGGGAGTTACCCTAAAACAGGAGTGTTATAGAAATTATTATTAAATGGAGGTTTAACGTCTTCATGGATAAACTATATATGATCTTATTATGCCTGATGATAGTACCAATTCTTATTTGTATCAAATATTCCAGAAAAATAAAAAGTGATGTGGCATCTTCCATTGTGAAATGCCTCATTTTTGCAATTGTTACTATCCTTAGCAATGGTTTGTCTGCTTTTTCAGGAAATGAAACATTTTCTTATATAATGGAAGCACTTTATCGGTTTTCCTTTGATCTGATGCTGATATATGTATTGCAGTATTCCCAGCAGTATACGCGTGTTTTTCACGAGGTTTCACCGTTTAAAAAGGGGTGTTTCATAATTGCATATCTGGATGGAATTTTACTGTTTTTAAATATAATTTTTCATAACGTATTTACGATAGAAACCGTGCGATTCCCGAATTTTGATATGTATCATGTAGCCGACAAATCCATTATTTTTTACTTTCACTATGTGTTTGCATATGGTCTGGTATTTTGTATTATTGCATCGTTTATAATCAAAATTATACAGATACCGGATTTTTACCGTAAGAAATATTTGCCGATACTTGTGTTAATATGTGTGATCACGGTATCAAAATTTATATGTGGAATTTCAGAATTTCCGATTGATGTGTCGCTTCCTTTTTTTGTATGCGCAGCAATACTGATCTGTTACCTGACGCTGTACCGTTCTTCGCGTGAACTTGTAGATAAAACACTGTCCATCGTTGTAAATGAAATGAATAACGCTGTGATATGTTTTGATATAAATAATGAATGTGTGTATGCCAATGAGCGTGCATTGAAAATATTTAACAGTTCACTGGATTCCCTTTCCGGGATCTCGGAGGATGTACAGGGCTGGATAAAAGAACATGACACCAACAATTCGGCCTCCCTTGAATGGAGTGGTCAAACCATTATTGATAACAAAACCTATTATTTTGATATCGAATACAGAAAACTGTTTGACAAAAAGAATGAATACATAGGTTTTTTCCTGAATCTGATTGATAATACGGAGAAACATATTGCGTTTGAAAAAGAAAAATACCTTGCAACACATGATACGCTTACCGGATTGTATAATAAGAATTATTTTGCCCAGAAAACATCGGAAATTTTAAATGAAAATCCGGATAAAGAGTGGCTGCTGATCTGTTCCAATATCAAGGATTTTAAACTGGTCAACGATCTCTTTGGTCTTGAAAAAGGAAACGAAGTCCTTAAAATGGAAGCAGATCTTCTTAAAGCACAATGTGGGGAAGGGAGCGTCTATGGACGCACCGGTGGTGATAAATTTTCAATATGCATCCCAAAAGAAGAATTTAAAGAGCAGGATTTTATGGATGCGATACAGACCATGGGGCATGCATTTAACAATGACCTGTATCATCTTCATATTTATGTCGGTGTTTATGAAATCACAGACCGGAATGAAGATGTATCTATTATGTGTGATAAAGCCAATCTTGCAATAAAGACACTGGGGGAAAACTATGATAAATCAATTGCATACTATAGCGACACGATATTTCATGATACCGTTGCTGAAAAGCAGCTGGTGGGGGATTTTGATAAAGCACTTGCCGAAAAACAGTTCTGCATGTATTTACAGCCACAGGTGACATCGGAAGGAAAATTACTGGGGGCAGAGGCTCTTGTCCGATGGCAGCATCCGAAACGCGGTCTGATTTTTCCGGGGGATTTTATTGAAGTTTTTGAAAAAACAGGTCTGATTTACCGGCTTGACCGGTTTGTGTGGGAACTTGCCGTACAAAAACTTGCACAATGGCAGAAAGCCGGGCGGGACGATCTGTATATATCCGTAAATATTTCGACCAAGGACTTTTACTATATGGATGTATATGAAACAATTACCAGTCTTGTTGAAACCTATAAAATCATTCCTTCCACACTGAAACTGGAAATTACGGAAACCGCAATTATGACCGGAACCGCAGGGGAACTTGAAATGATTGAACGGTTCAGAAAATCTGGCTTTCAGGTGGAAATAGATGATTTCGGAAGCGGCTATTCTTCATTTAATACGCTAAAGGATATGGACGTGGATGTGCTGAAAATAGATATGGGATTTTTAAGGACAACCCGGCCGGAACGCTTAGAGAGAAGTATGTCCATTATAAATACGATCATTTCACTCACCAAAACACTTGGTCTTTCCGTTATCACGGAGGGCGTTGAAACAAAGGAACAAATTGATAAGCTTACACAAATGGGATGCGGAATATATCAGGGGTATTATTTTTCAAAGCCGATTCCGGTAGGTCAGTTTGAAGATACCTATCTGTAAATTTATCCGGTATAGTTTCAGGCTTAAGATAGTGTGTCACGGTAGAGACGCTGATATTTCGCCGGAGTGGTGTGTAATTCTTTTTTGAAGGCACGGATAAAGGCCTCCGGATTTTCATAGCCGAGCGTATCGCGGATGGCGGCAACTGATTTGGTGGTGTTGCGCAGCATGTGCTCGGCTTTTTGTATGAAGAAGTCATGAATGGTCATTCTAAAATCCGGAATAAAGGTATTGCCAACATATTCAGTCAAATGGGACTTGTTGAGGCATGGGGAAGCGGAGCTATCTGGATGTGTCCGGGGATTACCGGTAATAGTTGTCATTGCCTCAAAAGTTTATTTCAATCCTGATTTATAATATGCAGCTTGTGGCAAAAGAGCACGGCTGTCTGGGTTCTTCCGGTGGGAATACAACCGGAAGGTTTGAGAATCCGTTTGTTACAATACCGTCTGCATACCAGACACTTGATTCTTTTATGAGAGTGAATGGGCTGGTTCACACCGAAAGTGGAGTGATTCCATGCTATGAGACGAATGGGGAAAGCATGGACATCTATATTGCGTGTGAGTAAAACGGTATGGGGGATCGGGACTCGGCAATATAATTGTTTTTTTAAGCGTAATCCGTTATACTAGATGCATAGTATAGCGGATTATTTTTTGGAGGTACTTATGGGAAGATTTTTGAATCCAGATAACGGGGCTTTTTCAGAGGCAGTCAATTCAGAAATTTATATTGATAAAACCCGTTTGCTGGAATACATCAACCGGGTGATAAATACCACATCAAAATTTATCTGTAACAGCCGTCCGAGACGTTTTGGAAAGTCCATGACTGCAGACATGCTTTCCGCTTATTACAGCAGGGGCTGTGATTCCAAAGAGCTCTTTAAAAATTATGAGATAAGTACAGTTTCATCATATGAAAAGAATCTTAATAAATATGATGTGATCCATTTTGATGTACAGTGGTGCATGATGGATGCCGAAGATACAGATCATGTTGTAGATTATATCAACGAGGGAATTTTACAGGAACTGAGGGAAGCATACGGACAGATCATTCCGGATGCGGTCAGGACTGCTTATGGGGCAATGTCCTATATCAAAGCGGCTACGGGCAATAAATTTGTTGTCATCATTGATGAGTGGGATGTTTTGATTCGAGATGAGGCACAGAATCATACATTGCAGGAGACATATATTGATTTTCTCAGAGGAATGTTTAAAGGCACAGAACCTTCCAGATACATTGCGTTAGCATATTTGACGGGAATTTTACCGATTAAGAAATTAAAAACGCAGTCAGCGCTCAACAATTTTGAAGAATTTACCATGCTCGATGCAGGACGGATGGCTCCTTACGTCGGGTTTACAGAAGAAGAAGTCCACGGACTGTGTGAACAATACGGATGCAGTTATGAACAGGTGAAATCCTGGTATGATGGCTATTTATTAGAGGATTATCAGGTATATAATCCGAAGGCCGTTGTCAGTGTCATGTTAAATGGAAAGTATAAAAGTTATTGGTCAAATACCGGAAGTTATGAGACAATTGTGCCACTGATCAACATGGATTTTGATGGCTTGAAATCTGCAATTATCGAGATGTTGTCGGGTGCATCCGTAGAAGTGGATGTGACATCCTTTCAGAATGACACGGTAAGTTTTGCAAATCGGGATGATGTGCTTACGTACCTGATTCATTTGGGATATCTGGCTTATGATCAGGACAGCCGGCATGTTTTTATTCCGAATGAAGAAATCCGGCACGAGTTAAATCATGCAGTGAAACGTACCAGGTGGAATGAGATGGTGACATTTCAAAAAGAATCGTTAGCGTTATTAGATGCAACGCTGGAAAAAGATGGAATGGAGGTTGCAAAGGGGATTGAGAAAATTCATACCGGGTATTCTTCAACGATTATGTACCATGATGAAAATTCGCTCAGCAGTGTACTTACGATCGCATACTTAAGTTCCATGCAGTACTATTTTAAACCCATCCGGGAATTGCCGACCGGCCGTGGTTTTGCGGATTTTGTTTATATTCCAAAACCGGAATATAAAGCTGATTATCCGGCACTGGTTGTGGAACTGAAATGGAATAAAACTGCGGATACCGCCTTACAACAGATAAAAGACAGAAAGTATCCGCAATCGTTAGAGCCATATACAGGAAATATTCTGCTCGTAGGAATCAATTATGATAAGAAGACGAAAGAACATTCCTGTGTGATTGAAAATGATAAAAAGCAATAAGCGTTAAGCTTCGTCTTTTTGCAGGATTGAAACAAATCCCACATGCTGATCCATCCAGTTTCCGATGATCGCAATTCCTTTTCCCATAGATTTTGTGTGCATTGCACACGGCTGCGATTATAGTCCTTTTTTCACAGATTTTCAAGTGGGGGTAAATAGTAATAGTATTAAGAAAAAGGCTGACAGTCCGTGCGCTCTGTTATATACTGTTGAAAGAACAAAAATCGCAACATGAACAGAACAGGAAGAAACCAATGGAAGAAAAAATCATGCATCTTCTGATCACGGAAGACGATATGGCACTCGCACAGGGACTGCAGCGCGCATTACAGGAGAAAAACCGGCAGGTGCTATGCTGTAAAAATATACAGGAGACCAGACAGCATCTGCATCAGAACCAGACAGATCTGCTGATTCTCGATGTAAATCTGCCGGATGGAAGCGGTTTTGATCTGCTGCAGGAGATCCGCAGAACCTCGGATCTTCCGGTGATCTTACTTACGGCAAACGATCTGGAAATGGATATTGTAAGCGGACTGGAGCAGGGAGCAAATGATTACATCACAAAGCCGTTCAGTCTGGCGGTACTCCGGGCGCGGGTAAACACCCAGCTTCGGAACTGGACGGCGCAGATGCAGAAAGAAAGCGCAAAAAATACACAGATCTGGGAGGGCAGTATCTGGAAGTTTGATTTTACAAATATGCGTTTTACCGTAAGCGGACAGGAAGTGGAGTTAAGTAAAACCGAGCAGAAACTTCTGGCGCTTCTTGTGCAGCATGTGGGGATGACCGTGCCGCGGGAAACTTTGATGGATCGCATCTGGATCGATGGCGCGGTGTACGTGGATGAAAACGCGCTTTCGGTTGCCATCAAGCGGCTGCGGGATAAATTACAGGCAAAGGAGCAGATCCGGACCGTGTATGGGATCGGATATGTATGGGAAGTATGATCGGATATTTTGTAATTATATTGCTTGCGGCAGGGAGTGTGCTTGCAGCAGCACTTTTCTTCAGACACCGGCAGAAACAGGTAATGGATGGACTTTCCGATATGCTTGAGGCGGCGATAAACGGCACCTTTTCCGAGACCACATTTGATGAGTCGCGGCAGTCATCGCTGGAAAACCGTCTGGCGCAGTATCTGGCGGCATCGGAACTTTCGGTGCGAAGCATAGACGTGGAGAGGGAAAAAATCAAGGAACTGATTACAGATATTTCCCATCAGACGCGAACGCCGCTTTCAAATATTTTATTGTATACGGAACTGCTGGAGGAAGAACCGCTGGGGGAAGCAGCACAGGATTCCGTAAAAAAGCTGCGGCAGCAGAGTGAAAAATTACAGTTTTTAATGGATGCGCTTGTCAAACTTTCAAGGCTTGAGACAGGCGTTTTTGTGTTGCATCCAATCCGGCAGCCGCTGACAGAACTGGTGGTAGACGGTATGGAAAGTTACCGGGAAAAAGCAGCCGCCAAAGGACTTGCGATTGCGTTTTCCGGGACGAAAAAAGCAGAGGAAGACGCACCGGTTTATGCGTACTTTGATAAGAAATGGTCCATGGAAGCACTGGGAAATATTCTCGATAATGCGATCAAATATACGAACACAGGAGGGATTACCATAAAACTCTGTTCCTATGAACTGTTTGCCTGCGTGGAAGTGACGGATACGGGAATCGGCATCGGTGAGGAGGAGCATGCGGCGGTATTTGGGCGTTTTTACAGGGGAAACGCGGTTGCCGAAAAGAGCGGTGTGGGGATCGGACTGTATCTGGCACGTTCTATCATGCAGCAGCAGGGCGGATATATCCGGCTTTCGTCCACGCCGGGGGAAGGCTCAACGTTTGGGCTGTATTTTCCAACGGCAATTGTGTCAAAACTGTAAGAATCTTTTGTTTCCGGGACAGATTCTCGAAAGAATTCTGTGCGACAATCTTAAAAGAAGGCAGGAAATGCCAAATCAGGAGCAAAAGGAGATTACAGGATGGTCATTTTGGAAACCAGAGATTTGAAAAAACAGTATGGCACGGGGGAGACCGCCGTGCACGCGCTGGCGGGGGTAAACCTGTCAGTGGAAAACGGAGAATTTGTCGCGGTGGTAGGAACCTCCGGATCGGGAAAATCGACGCTTTTACATATGCTTGGCGGACTCGACCGGGCAACATCCGGCAAAGTCTATGTGGACGGCAAAGACATCTTTGCATTAAAGGATGAAGAACTGACGATTTTCCGCAGAAGAAAAATTGGATTTGTCTTTCAGTCCTTTAATTTAGTTCCGGTGCTGTCTGTCTATGAAAACATTGTGCTGCCGCTGCAGCTTGACGGAAAAACCGTGGACAATGCATTTATCGGGGAGATTGCAGAGGCACTCGGACTGAAAGAAAAATTAAACGTGCTGCCAAACCAGCTTTCGGGAGGACAGCAGCAGCGCGTGGCGATCGCGCGGGCACTCGCAGCCAAACCGGCGATTTTATTAGCAGATGAACCGACCGGAAATCTCGACAGCCGTACCTCACAGGATGTGATGGGGCTGCTCAAAACAACCAGCACCAAATTTGCGCAGACCATTGTGATGATCACACACAACGAGGAGATCGCACAGCTCGCAGACCGGATCATTCGTATCGAGGATGGACGGATTGTGACAGGGAAAGCAGGTGAGGCATTATGATGCAGGTAAAAAACCGTGCCTGTGTGCGTACCGTTGCCGTGCGCAGTCTGCGGGCTTCGAGAATGAGAAACCGGATCGCTGTGATTGCAATTATGCTGACCACGATGCTGTTTACCGCGCTGTTTACGATTGCAATTTCCATCAATGATTCGTTCCAGCAGTCCAACTTTCTTATGGCCGGAGGCGATGCGCACGGGTCTTTTAAGAAACTGACGGAAGAACAGATGGAAACCTTAAAAAAAGATCCGCTCATTCGGGAGACAGGTGCGCGGTTGTTTTTAGGAATGGGAACCGGGGATGCATTTCGCAAGACACAGGTGGAAGTCAGCTATATGGATGCGCATGAAGTAAAACATTATTTTTGCACACCAACGCACGGACATCGTCCAAAAGAGGGAAGCAATGAGGCGATGACAGATACCCGGGTGTTAAAACTGTTAGGAGTACAGCCAAAAATCGGCACCAAATTTACCGTGACGTATCAGATCGGAGGAGGTCAGTCAGAACCGAAAACGGTGACGCAGGAGTTTGTTCTCTCCGGCTGGTGGGATTACAACGGAGTTTCCCAGGCAAGCAATGTGATCGTGCCGGAAAGTTATGTGAAAAAGACATTGCAGCATGTGGATATCGGGGAGGATGAAGAGAGTGGAAAATGGTCACTTGACGTTATGTTTGGGAATGCACTTCATATCGAAAAAGATATGCGGCAGGTGATCAGAGACTGTGGATTTCAGTCAGAAGATGCTTCAAAACCGGGCTATATTGCATTTGGTGTAAACTGGGGCTATACCGGTGCGCAGTCGAGCAGCAATCTGAATCCGGAAAGCATTGCAGCCATTGTGGCATTGCTTGTGCTTATTGTATTTACCGGCTATCTGGTCATTTACAATGTGTTTCAGATTTCTGTCACCAACGATATCCGTTTCTACGGACTGTTAAAAACGATCGGCATGACCGGGCGGCAGCTCAAGCGGATCATCCGGCTGCAGGCAGTCCTTTTATCAGGCATTGGAATCCCGGCGGGACTTCTTCTGGGATTTGGAATCGGCGTGGGACTGGCACCGGCTGTCATGGCACAGACGAGTTACACGACAGCGGTTATAAAATTGCATGCGTGGGTATTTGTGGGAGCAGCACTTTTTTCACTGGTCACCGTATTTTTATCCTGCAATAAGCCGGGGCAGATCGCTGCAAAGGTATCCCCGGTCGAAGCGGTGCGCTATACGGAGGCAGACTGTGGCCGAAAAAAAGCAAAAGCGGAAAAAAAGCCGGCGTCTTTGGGGCGTATGGCATGGGCAAATGTGGGACGAAACCGGAAGAAAACGGTTCTTGTTGTCATTTCCCTCTCCCTTGCGGTTGTTCTTTTAAATCTGACCGTTATGTTTGCAAATGGATTTGATATGGATCTGTATTTGAAACACTTCTGTGTGAGCGATTTTATGTTTGCCAATGCGGATTATTTTAACGTGCAGAAACGATTTCGTTTTTCCGATGAAGCGGTGGAAGATTCTGCAATGCAGACCGTGCTCGCGCAAAATGGCATCAAAGAGAGTGGGTGTGTCTACGGGCAGACAACCTGGGTTTTGGAAAAAATAAAGAAAAAAGATATGCTGGCGTATTTTACATCCATGGGACATACCATGACAAAAGAGCAGGAAAAGGGTTATTTCAATTGGAAGGAACAGGCAGATGATGGCAGTTATTATGACGATATTCAGTTGTATGGAATGGATGCATTCCCGCTTCAGAAAGTAAAGGTGCTCAAAGGCGATGTCGCGTCACTGGATCAGGAGAATGCCATTGCGGCAGTCTATATGCAGGATGATTATGACAAAAAAGTTGATCACAGTAACTGGGCCGGGGTGGGCGATCAGGTGACACTCAGGTATGTAAACAGTTGGAAATATTTTAATGCAGAGACTGGAAAAGAGATCCCGGAGGAAGAGATTGACAGCTACGAAGGTGCATGTGACGTGGAAGCAGATGATTATACACAAAAAACCTATACGGTGGTGGCGGAGATTCTGGTGCCTTCCGCGATGAGCTGCCGGTATTATGGATCACCGCAGTTTGTGCTTGGAAGCGATACGTTTATCAAAGATACCGGGACAAAAGATGTCATGCATATGATGTTTGATATGAAAAACAATCAGAGTGCAAGAGCAATGGAAAGTTTTTTGAAAAATTATACGGAACAGGTCGAGCCGCTGTACAGCTATGAATCGAAATTTTCCTACGAAAAAGAGTTTGATTCGTTCCGTGGGATGTTTCTGCTGCTTGGAGGTGTTCTCTCCGGTGTGATCGCCGTGGTCGGAACATTAAATTTCCTGAATGCCATCCTCACGGGGATGATTGCAAGACGCAGGGAGTTTGCTGTGCTGCAGTCGGTTGGCATGACCAGACGCCAGTTGAAGCGGATGCTCGTGTATGAGGGACTGTTGTATACGTTTGCGGCGATTGTCATTTCGCTTATTCTTGTTGTGGCATCTGAGCCGTTTATGGGAAAGATGATTGAAAAAATGTTCTGGTTTTTCCGGTTTCAGTATACCATCGGTCCGGTCGTGCTTGCGGCACTGATCTTTACCGTGATCGGCGCGGGGGTTCCGCTTGTGGTCTATTGTGTGGTTGGAAAGCAGACGATTGTGGAGCGGCTGAGGGAGACGGAGTAAAAAAGAATAACAAAACATTTCCGAATAAAGCCTGAATCCATGTGGCATAAGAAGCAATTCATTCGGTTACTTTGCTTTTCAGGACAGATGTGATATCTGCCGAAAGCGTTGCTGAATGTTCCACAAACAGAGCAATAAAAATAAATATTTCTTTAATTTTGAAACCATACTATTTACATAAATGAAGCCGTAAGGTAATCTTAAAAAATATGTAAAATATGCGGATCATAAGAAAGAGGTTTATGGATGAGGAAGAAACGGATCATAGTTATAATTGGCAGGATGTTTTGTGGCGGAGCGTTTAATCTATGGAACAGACAGAATAAAACCAAAACGGCAATGAAATTATCAGCTGTTGTTATGCTCCTGTGCCTGATGCTGGGGGCATGTGCACAGAAACAGAAGATACCGGCTGCAACTTATATGGGAGGAAACCATACCATTACAGAAATTTGCAAAGAACTGGATACCGCGGGAGCTTCCCATGTAGATACATTCCGGGAATGGGTAACTGATTTTGCAGATTCGGCCGGGAAGAATGCAAAGCTTGAGGATGTCTGGTCTGATCCGGAAAACATGAAAGCAGATATCGGCAAATGTATGGATGGCTGGGAACAGAATCATGATTACTCCGACACGGACTGCAGAATGACAGCCTTTCTCTTACTGGATGGTCTGCTTCACGCAGAATCAACGGAAGACAATTATGAAGGTACTTATCTAATGTTTGATACAGAAGCAATAGATAATGTGGAAAGGTATGAAACCATAAAAGAGAACCGGGATATGTTTACCACACTCTATGGAGAAAAGAGTGTTGCAGATAAAAAACATCCGGAAACAGCATTTTCGGATAGTTGGAAACATTATGGATTTCAAATAGACAGTGACAGGATATCGCTCCTTAGTATCGTGATATATGACCCGTATTCGGATGTTACTTTCGTGGGTCATACAGGTATCCTGATAAAGGACAGGGACGATTACTTATTTGTAGAAAAGATTGCATTTGAACAGCCATATCAGGCAACAAAGGTGAAGACGGTGGATGAATTGCTCAATATTCTGTCATTGAGACCGGAATATTTCGGAGAAGAGGGAGAAGCCGGACCGTTTGTTTATAATAATGGGGAATATATTGGAACATTAAAGGCGAAGGCATAGTAGCAAAAAACATTTGACATACCGGAAATATTCCTCTATAATCGTTCTAAAAAGAACGATGAAGGAGGAAGAGAAGATGTACTTCTGGGATAAGCATAAAACAATTACAAGTTATTATGAATTGCTTTCCGGAGAGGTATGTGACCGGTATGGGCTGACACAGATGGAATACGATATACTTATGTTCCTTCATAATAATCCGCATCACAATACCGCAGCAGAAATAGTAAAGGTTAGAAAATCAACGAAATCCCATGTTTCAACTTCGTTGAAAAAATTGGAAAATAAAGGACTGGTTGAAAGAATACAAAGTAAGGATAATAAAAAGCATATAGAGATTATTCTGCTGGATCGGGCGGAACTTATAGTGGCGGCAGGAATTAACGCACAGAAACAGTTTGCAGGAAATGTTTTAAGCGGATTGACAGAAGAAGAAAAGCACATGTGTATCCAGATATTTGACCGGATCTGCAATAATGCGGAAGAACATTTAAGGGAATACAAGGAAAAAACGAATGAAAACGAATCCCTGGATATGAAGAGTACCGGGAATCATTTGTTTTACAGTCAATTGATGGAAAAGGAGCAGGATTAAAAGGATGGAAGAGAACAATTACAAACCACAGATTCCGGATGTGATGGAAGCAATCTTTGATGCTGCGTATCTGATTTTCGATTTAGTTGCCGCAATTTTATTTTTTACATTTTCAAAGGGAAATATCTTATTTGTACTTTATGGAATATTAACATTGACACTTTGCGGAGGGGATGCTTTTCATCTGGTGCCAAGAATTATAAGGGCAGTGCGTGGAAGCGATGAGAAGATAAAGAGGCAGCTGGGAATTGGATTGCAGGTATCGTCTGTTACAATGACGGTGTTTTATATTATTTTAATGTATGTCTGGAAATTTACATTTCCGGAAATGATAATACCGACAATAGTGGAAGCGGTCGTGTGGATATCAGCGGTTGTCAGAATTGTGATATGCATGTTCCCACAGAACAATTGGTGTACAGATGAAGGAAATATGAAATTATCAATTGCCAGAAATGGTGTCTTTGCGGTGACGGGGATCGGAGTGATTATTCTGTATATCATTTCCGGGAATGCAAATGGGTATGGTATGACAAGAATGGTTGCGGCGATCATTCTTTCTTTTGGCTGTTATCTGCCGGTTACTTTATTCAGTAAAACGAAACCAAAGGTGGGATTATTAATGATTCCAAAAACCTGTGCATATATGTGGATGATTGCAATGGGACTACAACTGTTATTTTAAAAACAAAAAAATTATAGAGGCAGGGTATTATAATGAAAATGGAAAAATTTGTAAAGCTTATGACGGGACATTTTGATAACAGAGAACAATTTACAGAAATGAAATCTGCAGGAAAATTATTTCCGTATGCCCGACATGTGAATACAGTCTGTAATGATAAGATAAATAATATTCCGGAAAATTTTACCGGAATATTTATGGTAGAAGAAAGTTATTATGAGACGGATGGAAAATGCCATGCATCACCGCATTTATTTCTTATTACGGATTGTGACGGTGGAATTATGCTTTCTTCCTACGAAATTCCGGCAGGAGAAGACAAAAATACGTTTTCTTATGCTTCCATGAAGAACGTAGAATATAGTGACCTGAAAAGATCTGAGAAGTTTACCCCGGCATTGTATCAGGAAAAGGATGGTGTCTGGGAAGGGGGAAGTGTGAGTCAGTTTACCCCTGTGATGACATTCCGGTTATGGGAGAGATTCTCGGAGACATGTCTGGAGGTGTCCGAAAGTATGGAAGTGAATGGAAAGAAAACTTTCGGATATGATGTGCCGGTTATTTATAAAAGGGAACGAGGTGCCTGACACCAGTTCCGTGGGAAGCATAGATGCTGAAACGGTAGCGCTTGCACGATCAATTAAATAAGCACTAGATAAAAGAGTCATCCATCTGGATGGCTCTTTTATTGATCCTGATATCTGCGCGGATTTCGACAAACAGCTCTTATGGTAAATTTAAAGAAATTAAAAATTTTTATATCGCATGGTTTTCTTTTTCTGCTTGACAAATACCATTTGATTGTTCCTATACTTTTTTGAAAATTCTGGTATTTCTTTAGGTATGAAAAAGTTCATAGAAAATTCAGTTGATTCCGTAAAGTTCCTCGCTTATAATGATATTGAGGCAGAGAGCCTTTTGCGGAATCTTAGAAGTGTTATGCACAATACAAAAGGAGGGATGCCGACTTGAATACAGAAATAGCAAATGCTGTGAATGCAGCAGGAGATAAGGCACAATATGATACTCGTGTTAAAAGGTTACTGGCACAGAAGATTATATTAGCACATATTCTGGTGAAAACAGTCGATGAATTTAAAGGAATGAAGCCGGAAGATGTTGTGAAATACATCGAAGGCGAACCGAGTATTAGCGTTGTTCCGGTTGAGCCGGGATTAGCAAATATGGAAAAAACAGATGCTGCAGGACAGCGTATCGTAGGTCTTAATACGGAAAATGCTGAAATTAATGAAGGATTAGTCAGATTTGATATTATTTTTTATGTCCGCATGCCATCCGTAGATGACACAAAAAATGGACTTTCGCAGATTATTGTGAATATTGAGGCTCAGAAGGATGAGCCGACGGAATATAAAATTTTAAATCGGGCAATCTTTTATGTGAGTAGGCTGATTTCGTCACAAAAGGAAAGAGATTTTGTAAATACTAACTACGACGACATTAAGCAGGTATTCAGCATATGGATATGTATGAACATGGATGATAACAGCTTAAGCCACATCCATTTGACAAAAGATGAGATGTTAAAACCATGTAACTGGAAAGGTAATCTCGATCTGTTAAATATTGTGTTAATAGGAATCACAAATGAGATTCCGGAACATGATGAAAAATATGAAATGCACCGCCTGATTGGGACTTTGCTTTCAGGCGAATTGAAAGAACAGGAAAAATTGGATATTATAGAACATGAATATAATATTCCAATCAGTCAAGAATTTAGAGAGGATGTGAGAATTATGTGTAATCTGAGTACAGGAATTGAAGAAAGAGCTACTGAAAGAGCTACTGAAAAAACAAGCGAAAAGTTTATTCTGAATATGTATAAAAAGGGTTATACATTGGATCAGATCGCAGATGTAGCTGAAACAGGTGTTGATGAAGTTGAGGCGATTATTAAGAAGAAAGAGCCTGCAATGGCGTAAACATCATGGTAAAATAGTTTAAAATGAAGATGCGGCAAAATCGTCAACAGGTTGTTGAGGAGTTGCCGCTTCTTTGAATTTTATGTTATTTTGATAAATCTTAGTCTGGCATAAATTGTTGCCCCCATTCGCACATAGAGTCCAATAAAGGAATCAGTGTCTTGCCTAACTCGCTTAAGCTGTACTCTGTTTTTGGAGGAATTACAGGATATATTTTTTTAATGATTAAGTTATCGTTTTCAAGTTCGCGTAACTGCTGAGCCAGCATTTTATCAGTGATAGCTGGAATTTTTTTGTGGATTTGGTTATACCTTAGCGTGTTGTTGCCAAGATGATACAATATAACGGCTTTATATTTTCCACCAATTTTAGATATCGTTGCATCAACAGGACAATTATATTTGTTTTGCATTTTTACATTTTACACTTTCTTTTTAGTTAGTATATTACAAAAAAGTACGTTCTTGTCTTTTTTATATCGAATCCATTATAATCAAATTGTCTAGACAATACAATCATAATTTTAAGGAGATTTTACAGAAATGAATATTTTAGATATTGCAAAACAGCGTTTTTCAGTAAGAAACTATCTGACTAAAGAGATTTCACAGGAGACATTGGAGACAATTTTAGAAGCAGCTCATGTAGCACCAACCGCAGCAAATATGCAGCCTGTTAAACTATTGGTTGTAAAAAGCGATGAAGCAAAAGAAAAACTGGCAAAGGCAGCCAATATTTACAGTGCTCCAGTTGCAATCATTGTGTGTGCAGATACGGATAAAGCATGGACGCGTCCATTTGATGGGATGAAAACAACGGATATAGATGCGTCAATCATTACCGATCATATGATGCTTACAGCTACAGAACTTGGCTTGGGCTCTGTTTGGATTTGTTACTTTAAACCAGATGTGATAAAAGAAGAATTTAAACTTCCGTTGGGACTTGAACCAATCAATATATTGGCGATTGGATATACGAATGAGAAAGCAGATGCAAATAGACATGAATCCCAGCGTATACCAATGAAAGAATTTGTTTCATTCCTTTAATATAAAAATTATATATCAGCTCAAATTGCAGATGTAACAGAAAAGAGCATATCTGAAATTGAGAAAATTGTAAAGAAAGAGCCAGCAATGGCGTAAATATCATTAACGAAATAATAAAAAATAAGAGACGGCAAATCGTCAACAAGTTGTTGATAATTTGCCGTCTTTGTTGGTATATGGGAGTTATTCCTCTTTTTTTCTAGCCCTTGTCTTATAGACATTATACTGATTCTTGCATTTCGGAGAGCAGAATTCATTTCCCTTACGGCTTGCGATAAATGCCCTGCCACAGTGCTTACACAGCTTCATATCGCAGTCAGAATCCGTAAGCATAAAAGAAAAGCACATCTGGATCATGACGAGCAGGGAATGGAAGTTCCATACGATAACAGGGGCATTTTCCGCTAATGCGATATGGTAAGTCGGGGATATGCCGCCAAATGCAGACATACCCTGACGATACAGGTTTTTTGTCTGTTCATCCAGACTGTCATAGTCCATATAGTATAAGAAACTTGTGGTAAAGGTAAATGCCCAGTCGGAAAATTCTTTCACCAGCCAGTCATAGCGTTCTGCATATTCCTTCTGAAAACTCATCGTAACAGCCTGTGAATTCTTTCCCGTTGCAAGTGCGATTGCAATGCCATTCCGCATTGGTGGTGATGAATTTGTTGTATTTGCCGGCATGACACAAAAACAGGTTGAGTCAACCCTGCTCGAATTAAAGCATACAACAGAGAAGTAGTCTGGGACAAAGGTTGACAGAGTGAGTATCTCTGTTGGATATGCTCTTACGGAAGACCATAAAGAATTTTCTATTGAGGAGCTTGTGTATCATTAAGACAACAGGGAAACAAATTCCACACGCTGATCCATCCAGTTCCCGATAATTGCAATTCCTTTTCCCATGGTAAAAGCTGCAACAATGGTTCCGATGCCAAGTCCCATGATATGTCCGAGACAGAAGAACGTCATACATGCGGTAATAACCAGACAGGTTACATCAAAACCGATTTTGATGCGGGCATAGGGAACCTTTGTGATGTCTGCGGCTTCCCGCGGAAACAGATCGGTTGGGATGATCGGCAGTTTGCAGCGGTTTGACAGCGCAATTCCAAAACAGATGATAAGATAACTCAATACAAAGTAGAGGATGCGAAGTGGTATATTCAGCGGCAGCCGCGTAATCCACAGTTCATGCAGATCCATCATCTCTCCAAACGCAAACCCTACAACAAAACTAAATAAATAGGATGGGACAAATTTTTTTCGCATAATCATTAGAATGCAGATCAAAAGTCCTTGAAACAGGTAAGTCCAGGTGCCGAGTGTCAGTTTCGGGAAAACCTGTTGAAACGCATACGGCACGCTTGAAATGGCGGAGATTCCGGAGCCGGACTGAAGCATCAGAAGGACACCGAGGCTGTTAATGATAACGGCAAGGACAAGTGCTGCCTCACCACGTAAGATTTTTTTCTGTTGTTTCATGATAATAGTGCTCTTTTCCGATAGATTTTGTGTGCATTGCACACGGCTGCGATTATAGTCCTTTTTTCACAGATTTTCAAGTGTGGGTTATGTAATGGATGCATTTCCAGTGCAGAAGGTAACCGATTGTGGAGAGATTGCGTGAAACAGAATAAATTCTGATAAAATTTCTTGCAAAGTAGGTTTCCTTGTGGTATATGGTATTAAAACGGTTAAACTATGGAAACAGAAACGAAGAAAAGAGGGCAATCACAATGTGTACAGCAGCAACATACAAGACAACGGATTTTTATTTTGGACGTACCCTGGATTATGAATTTTCCTATGGGGATGAAGTGGCAGTCCTGCCACGGAATTATGCGCTTACCTTCCGGCATATGGGTGTATTAAAAGCGCATTATGCGATCATCGGTATGGCATATGTAGTGGGCGATTATCCACTGTATTATGATGGAATCAATGAAAAAGGACTGGGTATGGCAGGGCTTAATTTTGTCGGCAATGCCGTGTATCAGAAAATTGAAGAAGGGCGGGAAAACATCGCACAGTTTGAATTTATCCCATGGATTTTAGCACAGTGCGCTTCGGTTTGTGAAGCAAGAGAAAAGCTGGAGAAGATGAATCTGGTAGGAACACAGTTCAGTGAGCAGCTTCCGGCGGCACAATTACACTGGATGATTGCGGATGAAAAGGAATGTATTGTAGTAGAATGTATGGCGGATGGATTGCATATATATGACAATCCGGCGGGAGTTTTGACGAACAATCCGCCATTTCCGCAACAGATGTTTTTGTTGAATCAGTATATGCATCTGTCACCGAAGCAGCCGGTCAATGCGTTTTCCAAGCAGCTTCCTCTGGAGCAGTACAGCCGCGGCATGGGAGCACTGGGCTTGCCGGGAGATTTGTCTTCTGCTTCACGGTTTGCCCGTGTGGCATTCACCCGGCTGCATGCGATGTCGGGTGAATCCGAAAAAGAGAGTATCAGTCAGTTTTTTCATATTTTAGGTTCGGTGGATCAGCAGCGTGGCTGCTGTGAGGTGGCAGATGGCAAATATGAGATTACGTTGTATACTTCCTGCTGTAATGCAACAAAGGGTATTTATTACTATACGACATATGAAAATCATCAGATTACTGCTGTGGATATGCATCGGGAGAATCTCGATGGGGAAACGCTGGTGCATTACCCAATTGTGACAGGAGAACATATTTTGTGGCAGAATTAAAAGGGTGACATACACGAGGAGATGGAAAGGGAAGTTTGAAATGAAATATATTCCGTTAATCATAATATTACTTCTGATTCTGGCAATTTTGGTTTTGATTTTTTACGGAGTGTACCGTGTGAAACGTTTTTCCAGACAATTGTTTGGCACAGATGATATTTTGCAGGGCGTAAAAAAAGCGCAGGAAGATCTGTCAACAACACCGCGTTCGGTATCGGCAATGACAAGAATTGCCCTGCCGCAGATCGTTTCCAATTTTCCGGATTTTGAGTACAATGAAATGAAGCAGCGTGCAGAAAATGCCCTGATGCAGTATTTCGAGGCAGTAACGGCACAGGATGTAACAATTTTACAGGAAGGAAATGAAGATTTGAAAGAACAGCTTCGTTCACAGATTCGCGCATTGGTCTCACAGGAAAAATGGGAACATTTTACGCAGGTAAAGATTCATCAGACGGAGATCGCCCGGTATCGGAAAGAAGCTGGCCGTTGCATCGTGACATTCCAGTCGGCGGTGGAAAGTTTTCATTATGTGACAGATGCAGCACATGCCGTGGTGCGGGGATCGGATCATATCTTAGAGCAGAGCCGCTATAATGTTGATCTGGTTTATATTCAAAATCGTGACCTTGCCAAAGGAAATACCGATGGAGCGCTTGGAGTCACATGTTCGAATTGTGGAGCACCGATCACGAATCTCGGAGCTAAATTCTGTGAGTATTGTGGCGCCGGTGTTGTGGAGTTAAATGTACACGCATGGTCTTTTGAAAATATTGAGGAAGCATAACTGTTTTGTATTTATTTGCAAGCATAGGTGAAATTGTTTTTAGTCTGCTTGCGTTTGCTGTGATATTGTGTTAAAGTACATATTGTTCTGAATATGAGAACCAGAGAGTGATGACAGAAGTCACACGAAGGGGTACACCACCGCGGGTGTAGCTTTCTTTGTGTGGCTTTTTTTGTTGCAATAATAAGTGATTGCGAAACTTTTTCCAGATTCTTCCGTAATCGCCTAAATAATTTCAAAATAAAAAGGAGGTCTTACATGGTACATATCAATGGAAAAGACATAGATGTGGCAGGGCAGTCCCTGATGGATTTTTTAAATGCAAATGATTATGAGATGGGTACGTTTGTTGTGGAATGCAATGAAGAGATTATTCATAAAGAGGATTATAAAACATATATCCTCAGGGATGGTGATGTTATAGAAGTTGTCCAGTTTATGGGGGGTGGCTGCGGTACATCTCTGATGTATCGCTCCATAATGTAGCGTTGGTCCATTTGCGAAGCAAATTTTTCAAATCATAGGAAATTCCTTCCTATGATTCAAAAACGCTCCGCGGGGATGCGCAGCTCGCGGAGTTGAAGGTTATGTTGAACATACCGCTCGCGCGCGAAAGTGTGCGGTCAAGCGCACACTTTATTTAAAGAAAAATACCAGAGAGAATACAAGAAAGAAGGAAGAAAAAATGAAGAATGACACATTTACATTAGGAGGGAAAGAATTCTCCTCGCGTTTTATTTTAGGATCAGGAAAATATTCCATGGAGCTGATCAAGGCTGCCGTTGAAAACGCCGGAGCACAGATTATTACATTAGCAGTGCGCCGCACCAACACAAAGAAAAAAGAAAACATTCTGGACTTTATCCCGGATAACGTAACATTGCTTCCAAACACTTCAGGTGCAAGAGATGCAAAAGAAGCAGTCCGCATTGCGCGCATGGCAAGAGAACTTGGATGCGGAGATTTCGTAAAGGTTGAGATTATGAAAGACAGTAAATATCTGCTGCCGGATAATGTGGAGACCGTAAAGGCAACCGAAATGCTGGCAAAAGAAGGATTTGTGGTGCTTCCATACATGTATCCGGATCTGTATACCGCACGTGATCTGGTCAATGCCGGAGCCGCAGCTGTTATGCCATTGGCGTCTCCGATCGGTTCTAATAAAGGTCTGGCAACGAAAGAATTTATCCAGATTCTGATTGATGAGATTGATCTGCCGGTAATTGTGGATGCCGGAATCGGAAGACCTTCCCAGGCATGCGAGGCAATGGAGATGGGAGCTGCCGCAGTTATGGCAAATACCGCAATTGCAACAGCCGGAGATGTCCCGGTCATGGCGGGTGCATTCAAGGCAGCCATTGAAGCTGGAAGAAGTGCATATCTGTCGGGACTGGGCCGTGTACTTGAACGTGGTGCTTCCGCAAGTGATCCGCTGACTGGATTTTTGAGAGACTAGGGGGCATAATCATGGCAGAAAATCAATTTTTTATCGACTCCGATAAGTTAAGCGAAGCTGCACTGGAGCGCAAACATAAACTGGAAACCGATCCGTCGAGCAGAACGAACCATATGGAATATATGCCGGGGATGGAACAGATCGATCCAACCATAAGAAATAAAGTCCTTTCCGAGATGGACAATTACGATTACAACAAATATACGGCAAGAGATGTGCAGAATGCATTAGAGCATGAAACCTGCAGCGTTGAGGATTTTAAAGCACTGCTTTCTCCTGCGGCGGAACCATTCTTAGAGCGCATGGCACAGCGTGCAAAGATTGAGACAGGCAAGCATTTCGGAAATACGGTGTATCTGTTCACACCGCTTTATATTGCAAACTACTGCGAGAATTACTGTGTGTACTGCGGATTTAACTGCTACAACGACATTCATCGTAAGAAACTGACTTTTGAGGAAATCGAGCATGAGATGAAAGTCATTGCAGACTCCGGCATTGAGGAAATCCTGATGCTGACCGGAGAGAGCCGTGCACAGAGTGATGTCGAGTATATCGGGGAAGCCTGCAGGCTGGCAAAGAAATATTTCCGTAATATCGGTCTGGAAATTTATCCGGTCAACAGTGATGAATACCGGTATCTGCACGAATGCGGCGCTGATTACGTGACGGTATTCCAGGAAACCTATGACAATGTCAAATACGAAACCCTGCATCTGATGGGGCATAAGCGTGTATTCCCATACCGTTTTGAGGCACAGGAGCGTGCGCTGATGGGAGGCATGCGCGGTGTTGGATTTTCCGCATTGCTTGGACTTTCTGATTTCCACAAAGATGCGCTGGCTTCGGCACTGCACATTTATTATCTGCAGCGTAAGTATCCGTATGCGGAGTATTCCCTGTCCTGTCCGCGTCTGCGCCCGATCATCAACAACGACAAGATCAATCCGCTTGACGTGCACGAAAAGCAGTTGTGCCAGATTCTGTGTGCGTACCGTATTTTCCTGCCGTATGTCGGTATCACCGTTTCTTCCCGCGAGCAGAAACATTTCCGTGACGGCATCGTAAAGATTGCAGCGACAAAGGTATCTGCGGGAGTGTCTACCGGAATCGGAGATCATGAGAGCAAGTATACCGGAAAGGATACCGGAGAATCCGGAGATGAGCAGTTTGAAATCTCCGATGGAAGAAGCTTTGACCAGATGTATAACGATATGGAAAGCGAAGGTCTGCAGCCGGTATTAAATGACTATGTCTATGTATAGAAAAATCTGCGTGACCAACCGTGCGCTGGCAGAGCGTCCTTTTTTAGAACAGTTAGCGTGCGTGCTTGTCACAAAACCGTATGCGATGATCCTGCGGGAAAAAGACCTCACGGAAGAGGCATATGAAGAACTTGCGGGAAAAGTAAAAAAATTGTGTGAAAACACGGACACCAGGCTGATTCTGCACAGTTTCCCGGATGCTGCAATGCATCTGGGGTGTACGGCCATTCATATGCCGCTGCATCGGTTTATGGAGATGCCGGAAGAACAAAAGCAGAAATTTTCAGTGCGCGGTGTCTCCGTACATTCGGTGGAGGATGCGCGCCTGGCAGAACAATGTGGGGCAACCTGTCTGACGGCAGGGCATGTGTTTGTGACCGATTGTAAAAAAGGACTGGCACCGAGAGGACTTGATTTTTTGCATGAGGTGTGCAGCTCTGTGAAAATTCCGGTATACGCAATTGGCGGGATTCATGAAGAAAATATGGAAAGCTGCATCCAGTCAGGTGCAGCAGGCGTGTGCATGATGTCGGAATATATGAAAATCTGATACAGGAAAACGGATAACAAAGAGGTGAAAACATCTTTCTTGCAATTGATTTTGTAAAGGAACATGCTGCAGCAGACGGAGGAGATCTGCGTATGTCTATTTTGACATCGGAGTGGAAAAAACGGAATCAGATTTAGATAACAGAACAGGGAGATTGCAGCGAATGCTGCATTCTCCCTGTTTTTAGCTGATCATATCCAAAAACATCTGATGGATCTTCCGATCGCTGTCGAGTTCCGGATGGAAAGCAATTGCGACCTGATTTCCATAGCGTACACCGACGATATGGTCATCGACTACTGAGAGAATCTCCACACCGTCCGATACACTCTCTACATAAGGGGCGCGGATAAAAGACATTGGAACCAGTCCGAGATCTTTAAATTCTGCCTTCGTATGGAAACTGCCGAGCTGGCGGCCGTAGGCATTTCTTTTTACCTGCATCGGGATTGTGCCAAAATGTTCCGGGGAGCCTAAAAGGATCAACCCGGCGCAGGTGCCAAGCACCGGCATTCCATCAGCGATCTGTTTTTTCAGGGGATCAAACATTTTAAGTTCCCGGAGAAGTTTTCCCTGTACAGTGCTTTCCCCGCCCGGCAGGATCAGTCCGTCATACGGCTGGTCTAAGTCTGCCGCCTGACGCAGTTCCACGGTCTTTACCCCAAGTTCTTCCAATACATGTTCATGTTCGATAAATGCACCCTGCAGGGCAAGTACTGCAACAGTCATGTTTATTTCCCTCTTTCTGCCATCAGTAAGGCGATTTCCTGTTCGTTGATTCCGACCATGGCTTCTCCAAGCCCGGCAGATAATTCTGCGATCAGTTTTGCATCGGTATAGTTTGTGACGGCTTTTACGATAGCAGCTGCACGCTTGGCAGGATTGCCGGATTTAAAGATTCCGGAACCGACAAAGACACCTTCTGCTCCGAGCTGCATCATTAAAGCAGCATCTGCAGGGGTAGCGACACCGCCGGCAGCAAAGTTAACCACCGGAAGTTTTCCGTTATTATGGACATAGACAACCAGATCATACGGTACCTGTAATTCCTTTGCTGCTTCGAAAAGTTCATCTTCCCGCAGGCTGACAACTTTTGCAATCTGGCTGTTGATCTTTCGCATGTGGCGGACGGCCTGTACGACATCACCGGTACCAGGTTCTCCTTTGGTACGGATCATGGATGCACCTTCACTGATACGACGGAGTGCTTCACCGAGATCTTTGGCACCGCAGACAAACGGAACCTTGAACTGGTGCTTATCGATATGGTAGACGTCATCGGCAGGAGAGAGCACTTCACTCTCGTCGATGTAGTCGATCTCGATAGCCTCTAAAAGCTGTGCCTCTACAAAATGACCGATCCGGCACTTGGCCATAACCGGGATGGATACGGCTTCCTGAATGCCGCGGATCATCTGAGGATCGCTCATGCGGGAAACGCCGCCGGCTGCACGGATGTCGGCAGGAATCCGTTCGAGTGCCATGACGGCGCATGCGCCGGCTTCTTCTGCAATTTTTGCCTGTTCCGGTGTGGTGACGTCCATAATTACGCCACCTTTTAACATCTGTGCAAGGTTTTTATTTAATTCATACTGTTCTGCTGTGCTCATCGGTATTCTTCTCCTTTTTTTCAAAAATTTGTTTTATGCCGGTCATTATAGAACTTGATTGGATATATGGAAATAGCCAAAACAAATATTTATTATAAGACCAGAACGACAAAACAACGTTTAATGATATAAAATCACATGATGTAGTAATAAAAACTATATAATATAGTAGACATGCGATGACAAATGGTGTAATATGATGTGTGACATAAAAGGAGTAGAAAACGGAGGCGGGATGAAGCTGAAACAGCGCACGATTTATTATCAGGATGAACTGCATGACGAGTTTGCCGGAGATCATATTAAAGCAAAACATATTGGACAGGATTACCGGTATATCCGGGTGCGTCTTCTGGAACGGATGCTGCATGGATTCTGGTATGGCATAGTTGCAGTTCCGCTTGCACGCCTTTACATGAAACTGCATTTTTCACATAAAATAATAAACAAAGAAGTGTTAAAGCAGGCCGGAAACAGTGGATTTTATCTGTATGGGAATCATACACATTTTCTGGCAGATGCGCTGATACCAACGCTGGTAAATTATCCGCGGGAAACGGCGGTGATTGTGCATCCGAATAATGTTTCCATGCCGGTGCTGGGGCGGATTACACCATATCTTGGGGCACTTCCGCTGCCGGATGACAGAGGTGCCATGAAACATTTTCTGGAGGCATTGACCTGGCATACCGATTGTGGAGATTGTATTATGATCTATCCGGAAGCACATATCTGGCCGTTTTATACCGGAATACGGCCGTTTCCTGATACATCATTCCGCTATCCGGTGCAGCAGAAACTTCCGGTTTTCTGTCTGACCAATACTTATCAGCGCAGGGGAAAGTCTCACATTCCGCAGATCGTAACGTATCTGGATGGGCCATTTTATCCGGATGCAGAATTGCCTGCAAAACTGCAAAAAACGCAGCTGAGGGATCAGGTGTATGAAGCCATGGGAAAACGGGCGCAAAACAGCAATATGGAAATGATCCGTTATATAAAAAAAGACACTGACAGGGAGAAATCATTCATATGAGAAATATTCTTTTTTGTGGAAACAGTAAAGTATTTGATGGTGTGCTTACATGCATGTTGTCTGTTTTAAAAAGAACACATGCAACAGATCCGTTCTGTTTTTATATTTTCACAATGGACATGACGCGGATCAGACCGGAATATACGCCGATCAGCGAAGATATGACAGATTTTCTGGAGCGCGTTGCAAAAAAATTTCATCCGCAGAACCGGGTGATTTCAGTGGATGTAACAGTATTATATGAGCGTTATTTCGGAGGATGTCCGAATGAAAGTGCTTATTGTTCGCCATATACACTTTTGCGCCTGCTGGCAGATCTGGTGCCGGGAATGCCGGATAAACTGTTGTATCTGGATGCGGATATTCTGTTTCAGAGAGATATCCGGCTGCTGTATGACAAGGATGTGTCACACGTGGAATATGCCGCGGCAAGGGATCATTATGGCAAGTATCTGATCTCTCCGGATTATATTAATGCGGGGGTATTGCTGCTTAATATGAAAAATATCAGAAGAACCGGTCTGTTTATGAAAGCACGAAAGCTGCTTCAGACAAAAAAACTCATTTTTGCGGACCAAAGCGCGATTATTCGCAGTACGCGTGCGAAAATGCTGCTCCCACAGAAATTTAATGATCAGAAATTTTTACATAAACATACCGTCGTGAGACATTTTTCCAGACGGCTGTTTTATCTGCCGTATCCGCATACGGACAACATCAAACAATGGGAGGTAGAGCGGGTGCATACGGTATTTCATTACCATGCATTTGATGACATTTTAAAAGAGTATCTGTACTTAAAATATATTTATGAAAAAAGTAAACACATATAAATTGCTGCATCCGGATGAAACGGATGCAGGAGAGGAGAAGGAGCATGAAAGAGAAAATGAATAAAATACCGGTGTTTTACGCATGTGATGATAATTTTGTGAAATACACGATGGTTTCACTGCAGTCGATGATGGATCATGCATCCAAAGAGGCACAGTATGAAATTCATGTACTTCATACCAATATTTCGGAAGAAATGCAAAAGAAGATGCATGCTATGGAGAATGCGAATTTTTCTGTGCAGTTTGATCATGTGACGGAATATTTACATTCCATACAGGAGAAACTTCCACTTCGGGATTATTATTCCAAAACAACATATTTTCGTCTGTTTATCGCGGAAATGTTTCCGGAAATAGACAAAGCCATCTATATCGACAGCGATACGGTCGTGCTGGGGGATATTGCACAACTGTATGCTTATGATCTTGGAGATGCTTATGTGGGAGCGTGCAGGGAACAGGTGATGATTCAGGAAGAGGTATACGGCACTTATGTGGAGAAGGTGCTTGGGGTAGAACGTGATAATTATTTCAACGCCGGTATGCTTGTGATAAACTGTGAACAGTTTCGTAAAAATCACGTGTTAGAGCAGTTTATGGAACTTCTCCCGATGTACAATTTTGTGGTCACACAGGATGAAGATTATCTGAATCTGATCTGCCACAACAAGGTGTGCTGGCTGCCGCAGAAGTGGAATGTGGAAGTATTCGGTCAGATCCCGTGCCGCGAAGAAGAAATCTGTGTGCTGCATTATATTATGGTCTCGAAGCCATGGCATTACAATGACTGCCGCCTGCAGGAATATTTCTGGGAGAGCGCACAAAAGACCAGTGTGTATGCCGAGATCCGTAAGGTGCTTGAAAGCTATACAGACGAAGAAAGAAAGCGGGATGCGGAGTCCTGTGACCGTCTGATGCAGACCGCAAAGGATGAGATCGCCAAGGAAAATAATTACCTGAATCTGGTGAAAGCAGGAAAATTAAAGTCCAAAGACCGCCTGGAAGTACTTGAAAAAATTGCTTTGTACGAAAGAGAGGGGCGTTTTGGGGAAGATGTGGAGGAAGATCCGCCTACCCGTGAGCTTCAGCCGTCTGAGATCGATTATCTGCGCAAAAAATTAAAGAGCCGTATCAAGACAAGATTGACTTACAAAGTAGCGCGGACATTTTTAAACAAGATCATTGAAAATAAACAGCTGATCATCAAGGATGTCATTGGAACGGAACATATGGATGCACTGACTTCCGGTGCGGTGATTACCTGTAATCATTTTAATGCATTTGACAGCTTTGCCATGCAGATTGCCTATGAAAAATCAAAGCAGTGCAAAAAACGCCGGCTTTACCGTGTGATCCGGGAAGGAAATTATACGAATTTTCCGGGCTTTTACGGAATGCTCATGCGAAACTGTTACACGTTTCCACTGAGTTCCAACCGCGATACGATGAAGAAATTTTTAAGTTCCATGGATACCGTGCTGCAGCACGGAGATTTCATGCTGGTCTATCCGGAGCAGAGTATGTGGTGGAATTACCGCAAACCGAAGCCGTTAAAGAAGGGTGCCTATACATTTGCCGCCAAAAACCATGTGCCGGTGCTGCCTTGCTTTATCACCATGGAAGACAGCGACATCCTCGGCGATGATGGCTTTTATGTGCAGGAATACACAATACACATTGCAGAGCCGATTTATCCGGACCCACAGAAAACACAGGCAGAAAATGTGGATGCGATGCGCAGAAAAAATGCTGCTGTATGGAAACAGATTTACGAAGAGTTTTACGGAATTCCTTTAGTATACGATACTGCGGAAGCAGTGCAGTATGTGGGAAAACCGACCAATATCGCATAAGAACAGATACCAGACCGCCGGAGGATGCCTCCGGCGGTTTTTTCATAATGGGATTGACAGAAAAGCAGTGTGAGAGTACTATACTACTTAGCAATGCTAAATAGCACCGCTAAATAAAAAGAAAAGGGATGGGTATGGAAGAAAAGTATATACAGCAGTTTAAAAAGGGCGCATACGAAATGATCCTGCTTTCGCTGATCGCCCAAAAAGAAACATACGGTTATGAGATTCTGACGGAAATACAAAAACAGGGTGGTGAAATCTTTGCATTTGCCAAAGAGGGAACCATTTATCCGATCTTGTACCGTCTGACAAAGGCAGGACTTATCCAGTACCGCCTGGTGCCGGCGAAAGCAAACGGGGGCGAAAAAAAATATTATTCGCTTACCGGAGAGGGAAAAGATATGCTCGAAAAAATGAAAAATTTCTGGGAAAACTACAAGGATTGTGTGGATGGATTTATGAAAGGGGATGCGTAATATGAACAGAGAAACCTATATACGGAAAGTAAAAAAACAACTGGACTGTTCCGTGAAAGAAAAAGAGGAGATCGTGCGGGATCTTCAGGAGATTTTTGATTCTGGAAAAGAGCATGGAAAAAGCGAAAGCCAGATCATAAAACAGCTCGGAAAACCGCAGGCGTATGCACAGGCGCTCGGCTGTGGCAGACAGACCATGCCGCTGTCCGGAAAACGAAAAGTTGCTGTAGTGTTTTTGGCGGTGGGTGGACTGTTCTGTCTGTATGCACTGGGCGAAAGTCTGCGGTTTCGGATGCCGAAAAATGCCATTGGCGGTGGGGATGCGATGACGATGATCGTGCTGCAAAACTCGTCACCGGTAAACAGCAGCGAGATTTTTGGGGGATTGGCGGTCATTTGTATGGTTGCACTGGTTTTCCTTTTACGAAAGAAGAAAAAATAAGGAGAGGAATATTAAGAAATAATGGAACACATAAAGAAAAAACTAGCAGTAATTGTTGTGTTTTTCGCTGTTTTTATTGGAATTGTTACAATCTGGACAGTCCGAAAACAAAGCCAGCCAAAATTGACAGCGGTCACATGGAAATTGGAGGAAGAAGCGGATTTAGACGGCAACGAGCTTTCATCCTACGCAAAAGATCCTTCCAAAAGCAAGGTCGTTCTGACATTTAAAAAAGATCAGACCTATCGGTGCAAAAATCTTGAAAACAAAAAAATCTGGAAGGGAACATACACACTGTCGCGTACAAAATCGAAAGATACCTACATGTTGCATCTCGTTCCGGATCAGGGAACGGCATCGTACTATGGCGTGTATGGGACACGCGAGTATGAAGATGGTACCGGGCACATGTCGGTCATACTGACCACAAAAGACAAAATTTTATCATTCCTTGCAGAATAAGGCAAAGACAGCAATTCCGGCTGTTCCTTTTACTGTCTGCGGAACTGTGAGGGTGTCATGCCGGTAAGTTTTTTAAACATCACGATAAAATGGCTGGAATCTGTATAACCGACATCGTGTGCGATCTCCTGGATTTTGCGGTCACGGCGCATAAGCAGCAGTTCTTTTGCCTTGGTGATCCGGTAGTTTGTTAAATATTCGTAGACGGAGCAGCCTAGGTAGCGCACAAACAGGCGGGACAGGTATTGCGGGGATACATAGACCTGCTGGCATAACTTTTCGGCGGTCAGGTCTTCCATATAGTGTGTTTCGATCAGCCGCAATACGGGCTCAACATATTTTTCCCACAGGGGATCGCTGGTATTTGCGTGGAAAAATCCATTGGAAAACTGCAGCAGCAGTGCATAACAGTCGCAGGAAAGCTGGTGTGTATTGACTGGTGCTGTTTTAAAACGTGCTACAGCACGGTCGATCACAGCTTTGATTTCCAGAGCATTTTCCTTTTCTGTAAAAATTATGCGGTTGTTGCCAAGAATCTGTGGCAGATGTGCTTCCATTGTACCGCCAAATGTTGCAAAACACGTAATCCATGCAGAGGTGTCTGCTGCACGGTAAGCATGTGGGACATGCGGTGTGATCAGAATGCCGTGATCTTCAGGCAAAAAATATTCTTTTCCGTCAATTGTGAAGATGCCACAGCCTTCTTCTGTCTGCAAATAGTGATAGATTGGGTAACCTTGTGGACGGCTGAGCGCTTCCTGCAGCCAGTGGTTTCCAACGGAATCAAACTGGAATGGTTCTTTGCTGAGCGTGTTGCTGAAATAGATTGCCATGAGATATCTCCACTTCTTTTTTCTATGGCATCATAGCATATTTCAACAGAAAAAGAAATAGTTTCAAAATGTTATATAAATTGGTTTATCATGTTATACAAATATAAAAGATTGTATCGTATAATAGGGAAAAATCAACGAAAACAAAAAATGAGACATAAATTCAGAATCGAAAAGAAAAGGAGAAAACTATGAGCACGCATTTTAAGAGAATCCTCTACGGAGGAGATTACAACCCGAATCAGTGGCCGAAGGATATCTGGCAGGGAGATATGCGCATTTTTAAGGATGCACACATCAATACCGCGACAATCAATGTATTTTCATGGGCAAAGATCCAGCCATCGGAGCATGAATATAATTTTGATGAGCTTGACGAGATCGTGGATATGCTTTCGAAAGAAAATTACGATATCGTATTTGCCACTTCCACGGCAGCCCTTCCGGGATGGATGGTGCGTAAATATCCGGAAGTGATGTTTACTGATTATGAAGGAAGACAGCACAAATTTGGCGGCCGTCACAATGCCTGCCCGAATTCTTTTGTGTTTAAACATTATGCGCGTGAACTGGCATATAAACTGGCAGAGCGCTATGCAGACAATCCACATGTGACCTGCTGGCATGTCAGCAACGAATATGGAAACGAGTGTTTCTGTGAGAACTGTCAGAAGGCATTCCGTGTGTGGCTGAAAGATAAGTATAAGACAATTGATGCATTAAACAGGGCCTGGAATATGGAATTCTGGGGACATACCGTTTACGACTGGGATGATGTGGTACCGCCAAATGCGTTAAGTGACGGAATCGGAAGTGAAAAGACTGCTTTTGCAGGTATTTCCATTGATTATCGCAGATTTTATTCGGACAGCCAGTTAGCATGCTTCAAGATGGAGCGCGACGCGATCCGGAGTGTCAAGCCGGATGCATTTGTTACCACAAACCTGATGGGAACATTCAAGGGGCTTGATTATTTCAAGTGGGCAAAAGAGATGGATGTTGTATCCTGGGATAATTATCCTTCCTATGATACTCCGTGGAGCAGCATTGCCATGACACACGATCTGATGCGCGGTTTAAAAGATGAGCCGTTTATGCTGATGGAGCAGACGCCAAGCCAGCAGAACTGGCAGAAATACAATTCCCTGAAACGTCCGGGGCAGATGCGGGCACAAAGTTATCAGACACTGGCACATGGGGCAGACACGATCCAGTTTTTCCAGCTTCGCAGAAGTGTGGGCGGATGTGAGAAATTCCATGGCGCTGTGATTGCACATGCAGGAAGTGAAAATACCCGTGTTTTTCGTGAGGTGGCTCAGCTTGGCGCGGAGCTGGAAAGCTTTGGAGACCGTACTTTGGGATCACGCAATGAAGCGGAAGTCGGACTGATTTTCGACTGGGATAATTACTGGGCACTGGAGTACACCAGCGGTCCGTCCGAGGATTTAAAATATGTGGATCAGATTCATCAGTACTATCAGTATTTTTACAAAAAGAATATCGGTGTGGATATGATTCCTGTGGATGCGGATTTTTCAAAATACAAGATTGTTGTGGCACCGGTGCTTTATATGGTAAAGGATGGAATGAAAGAAGCGCTGGAGAATTTTGTGAAAAATGGCGGTATTCTGATTACTACGTTTATGAGCGGAATTGTCGGACAGTCGGATAATGTATATCTGGGCGGTTATCCGGGACCGCTCCGCGAGATGGCGGGGGTATGGGTTGAGGAGATTGATGCCCTTGCACCGGAACAGAAAAATAAGGCAAAGTTTGCAGACGGCAGTACAGCAGCATGCGGTCTTTTGTGCGATCTGATGCATTTAGAGGGTGCGAAAGCACTTGCCTCTTATGAGGAAGATTTCTATGCAGGAATGCCGGCAGCATCGAAGAATACATACGGAAAAGGTACCACATATTATATTGCAACCCGGTTTGAGGAAGAAGGGCTTGCAAAGATTTTGGATCAGGCAGTCCAGGAGGCCGGAGTTTCATCCGTTATCCCGGAAGAAACCGGACTTGAAGTTGTCACACGCGTCAGTGATACCACGCGATTCTATTTTGTCATGAACTTTACGGATGAGGAGCAGATTCTGCCGGAGAGTCTGACCGGAAAGAAAGACATGATCAGCCAAAAGATGACAGAACACGGAATGAAATTGAAAAAATGGGATGTCCTTTTACTGGAAGAACATCTGTAAACAAAAGACAGCGCCGGAATCCGAGAAAGTGGATCCGGCGCTGAAGTTTATGTTGAACATATCGCTCGCGCGCGAAAGTGTGCGACAAGCGCACACTTTATTTTTTGTGATACGTGGATAAATACATTTTTTCAGGAACGGGCATAGGAAGTGCCCAGAGACAGAATCTGAAGGCGTTTCCTGAAATCTTCGGCATTTTCAAAATGTCCCTGTAAGATGTCTTCTTTTTTCACAATGATGTCCTGTACCGTTTTATCCGTCAGGTGGAAAAAGTTATCAGAAAAAATAACATCTGCATCGTCAAAATCCAAAGCGACAAACGGAGCAAAGCAGTCACTGGAAATGTGCAGGATAAAAGCATCATTCGTTTCTTTTGCTTCCGTGGATATAACCGGGTTTTTAAGATTTAAATATTTATACGGCACAAGTGTTTCCACATCCTTTAACACTTTTTGATCTTTTGTATGTATCACTGCTTCCAAAAATACATCGTCTTTTTGATCTTCCCAGGAACAGATATCGACAACTGCTGTTTCGATAGCGGAAAAGGCCGGGGAGTTCCCTTTGGTTTCGTATGTTTCCAGCACATTCCCTGACAGGTCACGAATGGACAGGGTGAGAGAATACTCTGTGGTTTCGAAGGATTCGTTGGAAAAATATACGTGGCACCTGTGATCTTCCAGCGTCATACTGACCGCGTGTGGGGCATAAAATTTCTGAGCCATGTAATGCAGGGCTTTCCATCTGCCAAAATAATCAATGCTGGACCAGGAAGGTGCCGGCCAGTCATCGTTGATCTGCCAGTAGAGGGTTCCCATACAGCGGCCGCGGTTTCGGCGCCAGTGGTCCACACCGTATTTGATGGCCATACCCTGTAATACCTGACTGGCATACAGGAGATGTGTCAGATCTTTTGGATAGCGCAGATTTTCGGACAGATAGTAGAGCATCTTACCGTTTGCCGCATCATTTTTCTGATGGCTTTCCATGACACGGGAGAAAATATTGCGGTCATCTTCCAAAGTAAAACTGTTGACGGTCTTTGCACATGGGAAAGACTGAAAACCGAATTCGGAGCAGAAACGGAAAAAATATTTGCGGTAGTCGGTAAATGGTTTCTGTCCATGCCAGACATCCCAGTAGTGGGTATCTCCGCGGTTTGCATCATCCGGATTGTCAAAACAGCCGCCGGATGACGGGGAAGAATGCCAGTAAAAGGTTTCACCGTCTGCCTCCTGTACGGCTTTCGGGAGGACTTCTTCAAACAATCTGATATAATCGGCACGAAGATAAGGAGTTTCTTTCTGGAAATCGCCCCAGTGATCCCAGGCAGATTCAATTTCGTTGTTGCCGCACCATAAACCAAGGCTGGCGTGGTGGCGCAGACGGCGCACATTATCATAGGTCTCCTGCCTGCAGTTTTCGGCAAACGCGTCCGTTACATCGTAGACATTGCAGGCATACATCAGATCCTGCCATACGATCAGCCCTTTTTCATCACAGAGATCATAAAAAGCATCGGAAGGGTAGTAACCGCCACCCCATACACGGACGCAGTTAAAGTGTGCCCTGCGGCAGCTTTCCAGAATATAATCCAGCTTCTTTTCGGTAATTCTTGTGTACAGACAGTCATCCGGAATATAGTTTCCCCCGCGGGTAAAAATTTTGACACCATTGACACAGAAGGCGAATTCATTTCCCCATTCGTCTTTTTCCTGGCTGATCGTTAATGTGCGCAGACCGATCCGTCTGGTGATAGATTCCAGGCTTGTTCCGTCCTCATCCAGTAAAGTGGTCCTGACGATATAAAGAGGCTGATCGCCATAGTCATTCGGCCACCAGAGTTTTGGATTTTCGATCACAAAATCCACCGCTGCCACACCGTCTGCATTTGTTTTACACAGTTTCGTCTGCAGCGGTTTGTCTGCACCGTCTTCTGAGAGTTCCACGCAAAGTTTTTGTCCCGGAACGGATTCGGAAAGTGTTATGGATGTCTGGACGGAAACGTTTTTGGCATGCTGCTGATGGATGCGGATGTCTTCGATTCTGGCATGGGAATATCCCTGCAAATAAATGTCCCGGAAAATTCCGGCATCGATGGTCTGTGGACCCCAGTCCCAGCCAAACATGGAGTGTGCTTTGCGCAAAAGCTGGTTTCCTTTCATGGAGCCGCACGGAATATAATTGATTTTTTTATGGGCTTCATAAGGATAATCTTCGATAAAACGCAGCACAGAACGAAAAACAATCTGAATTTCGTTTTTTCCGGGGTGCAGAAGTTTTTTTGCCTGGAATTTCCAGGTACGGTGCATGTTATCTGTTTTTGCAAGGAATGTGCCGTTGATGCTGATTTCCGCAAGTGTGTCAAGTCCTTCACACACCAGAACAATATGTTGTTGGGCCAAGAGTTCTTCATCGACATCAAACGTCCGGGTGAAAACATAATCCTTCCAGAACAATGCGCGTGTAGCATCCTCATTGGTACGGTAAAATGGATCTTTTATTTTTCCGGCGGCAAGAAGCCCGGAAAGTACAGTGCCGGGAATCTGCATATCTACAGATTCTAAAGAACGGTGTCCGGCAGAAAGCTGCCAGGTTCCGTTTAAAGTACAGGTTTGCATGTTATATCTCCCCTCTTGGTAATCTTTTCATTATTTTCTTGATTTTATCACAGAACAGTTCATACAACATCTATCTATCTTGCAAATTGTTATGCATTCTTTTGATTTTGCAAAATCCTTAAAGTTTTCTTAACCAGGCATGAACAGTTGAAGGGACAGTGGAAATTTTATTCGGGATTGTGTATACTGAAACTATCCTGACAATTGCAGATTTTCAGAAAAGAGGGAAATACTATGAAGAAAAGATTATACAAGAGCAGTACAGATAAAAAGGTTTGTGGAGTATGTGGCGGAATCGCAAACTATTTTGACGTAGATCCGACCGTGATTCGTCTGATCTGGGTGATCTTTACACTTGTGGGTGGCAGTGGACTGATTGCATACATCATTGCGGCCATTATCATGCCGGATGAAATGTAACATAAAATGATAGAAAACCGAAAGGAGAATTAATAAATATATGTGGGCTTACGAAAGTGTTTTTTATCAGATTTATCCGCTTGGGTTCTGCGGAGCACCATTTGAAAATGACGGTGTGCTGGAACATAGAATTGAAAAAGTAAATGACTGGATTCCTCATATTAAAAAATTAGGGGCCGATGCCATTTATTTTTCTCCGGTATTTGCGTCGGACACACATGGATACAATACCAGAGATTATACAAAGATTGATACCCGCTTGGGTACAAATGAGGATTTCGCAAATGTATGCAACAATCTGCACAAAGAAGGAATCCGCGTGGTACTTGACGGTGTATTCAACCATGTGGGAAGAGGGTTCTGGGCATTTCAGGATGTTTTGAAAAACCGGGAGCAGTCCCCTTATGTGAACTGGTTCGGACGCATTGCCTTTGACGGAAATTCCAACTACAATGACGGCTTATGGTATGAGGGCTGGGAAGGAAACTATGATCTGGTCAAACTGAACCTGCGCAATGAAGAGGTGATCCAGCATATCTTTTCTGCCATCAAAGGATGGGTAGACGAATTTGATATTGACGGACTGCGGCTGGACGTGGCATATTGTCTGGATCATGATTTTGTGCGCAGACTGCGCAGTTTCTGTAATGAATTAAAACCAGACTTTTTCCTTGTCGGAGAGACACTGCATGGGGATTATAACCAGCTGATGAACGATGAAATGCTGCATTCGGTGACGAACTATGAGTGTTACAAGGGATTGTATTCCAGCTTTAACTGCATGAACATGTTTGAGATCAATCATTCCCTGCTTCGTCAGTTCGGACCGGAAAACTGGACGTTATATAAGGGAAAACACCTGTTGTCTTTCGTGGATAATCATGATGTGACCCGTGTGGCCTCCATTCTGACCAATAAAAATCATCTGCCGCTGATTTACGCGCTTGCTTTTGGGATGCCGGGAATCCCATGCGTATATTACGGAAGTGAGTGGGGTGCAGAAGGACGCAAAGAAGATGGAGATCCGGCACTTCGTCCAGCGTTTGAGAAACCGGAGTGGAATGATCTGACAGAGTGGATTTCCAAACTGGCAGAGGCAAAGAAACAGTCCAAAGCACTGCAGTATGGAAACTTTATATCTAAAGTTCTGACCAATGGACAGTGCGTGTTTGAAAGAGAATGGGAAGGGGAACGCGTCTACGTTGCGGTCAATGCGGCAGACAGTCCGTTTTATGCAGGATTTGATGCCGGAGCAGCGGAAGCCACCGACCTGATCACCGGAGAAAAAATTGCATTGAATGGTGGATTTGAGATTCCGGGATATCGTGCGTTTTTCCTGCGGGTGTAATATGGTAGCGGATTTTGAATTAAAGAAGCTGGTAAAGCCATTGCAGGACTGGTTTGATGGGCATGCCCGCGTACTCCCCTGGAGAGATGATCCGAAGGCATATAAAGTATGGATTTCTGAGATCATGTTACAGCAGACAAGGGTAGAAGCCGTTAAACCTTACTTTGCACGGTTTATGGAGGCGCTTCCCGATGTGGAGGCGCTTGCCGCGTGTCCGGAGGATCGTTATCTGAAACTGTGGGAAGGACTTGGTTACTACAACCGTGTCCGGAATCTGCATGCCGCAGCGGAACAGATTATGGAGCAGTATGGCGGGACAATTCCGGATACGGTGGAAGAACTGCTTCGCCTGAAAGGCATCGGAAGCTATACGGCAGGAGCGATCGCTTCGATTGCCTATAACCGGCCGGTTCCGGCGGTGGACGGGAATGTGCTGCGGGTGATTTCCCGTGTGTGCGCAGATGATTCGGATATCATGAAGCAGTCGGTCCGCAGTGCGATGGAGCGCAGCCTGCAGGCGATGATGGAAACGGAAGTAACGAATGGCCTGATTCCGCGTAAATTTAACCAGGCACTGATGGAGTTAGGCGCAATGGTGTGTGTGCCGAATGGGGCACCGCATTGTCCGGAATGTCCATGGTATGGATTCTGTGAGGCACGTCTGCAGGATAAAATTGACACGATTCCGGTGAAAACCAGGGCAAAAGCGCGCAGAATCGAGGAGCGCACGGTGTTTGTCATCCGGGACGGAGAACATGTGGCATTGCGCAAGCGGCCGGCGAAGGGGCTTTTAGCAGGCCTGTATGAACTTTTAAATGTTTCGGGTATCTTAGAGCAGCAGGAAGCTTTGGAATATGTGAAAAACCAGGGGTTTTCACCGATACGGATACAGGCACTTGCACCGGCCAGACACATTTTTTCCCATGTGGAGTGGCATATGCATGCCTATGTGGTTCTCGTAGAAGAAACTACGGCACCAAAAGAAAATATTTTATTTACTGAGGCACAGAAAGCAGTGGAAAACTATGCAGTTCCCAGTGCTTTTTCCGCGTATTGGAATGCCATTAAGATGGAAATCAAAGAGTAAGCAAAAGAGCTGTCCGGACAGGACAGCTCTTTTTATGTGTTATGAGAAAAAATTAATCTCTAAAAAAGGGAGGACCTCGCGCCTTGCGGTGCGAGGATTATGAAAAAGAAAAAGTTTATTTCTTAGGTATGACTAAAGTATAGTTTGCAATTATGACGCCGGTGTGTGGAGTTTATGAGAGATTTGTAAATAAATTATGAACAAAAATAACAATGGAAAAAGATTAAGCAAATGTTAAGATAATATCTCTCGACTGTTTATAAATTCTCATTTATAATAGGTCTATCAATTATTTTTTCAGCAGGTTTGTACGAAGGGAAAACATATGAAATTATTAACATTTACAATACCGTGTTACAATTCACAGGATTATATGCGTCACTGCATTGAATCGATTCTTCCGGGAGGGGAAGATGTGGAGATTCTGATTGTGGATGACGGATCAAAGGATGATACCGCTGCGATTGCAGATGAATATGCCGAAAAATATCCAACGATTGTAAAAGCAATTCATCAGGAGAACGGGGGACATGGAGAAGCTGTGAATGCGGGAATCCGCAATGCAACCGGTTTATATTTTAAGGTAGTGGACAGTGATGACTGGGTAGACTGGAACGCTTATCAGGCGATTCTTGCAAAGCTTAGGGAGATTGCAGGGGGAAGTGTGGCACTTGATATGCTTCTGGCAAATTATGTATATGAGAAGGAAGGGGCAAAACACAAGCGGGTCATGCGTCAGACCGGTTTTCCGAAAGATCAGATCTTTACCTGGAGTGATGTGCGGCATTTTTATAAAGGACATTACATACTGATGCATTCCGTGATCTACCGTACAAAACTTCTCCGGGAATGTGGACTTGAACTGCCGAAACATACTTTTTATGTGGATAACATTTATGTATATAAGCCATTGCCGCATGTGCGGACGATGTATTATATGGATGTGGATTTTTACCGTTATTTTATCGGAAGAGAGGATCAGTCCGTCAATGAGAAGGTGATGATCAGCCGGATTGACCAGCAGATCCGTGTGAATAAGATCATGATTGACGATGTGGATCTGAATAAAGTGTCCAATTATAAATGCCGGCATTATATGATAAACTATCTGGAAATTATCACGGTTGTCACGACGGTTATGCTGCTGCGTTCCGGCACAGAAGAAAACCTTGAGAAAAAGCGTGAATTGTGGCGGTATATCAAAAACAAGGATATCGGGCTGTTTCACCGCCTGCGCAACGGCATTATGGGACAGACCATGAATCTGCCGGGAAGAAGCGGAAGAAAAATTTCAGTTGCGGCATACCGTCTGTCGCAAAAAGTGGTTGGATTTAATTAAAAAGGTTAACTGTCTTGTCACCTGTAAAGATATGTGCTATACTGCATGTCAAACACTATTGAAATATTCATACAGAAGGTGGCAAAAATGAAAACAGATATTCTGATCGTGGGAAGCGGATGTTCCGGTTTATACTGTGCATTAAATCTTCCGCGGGAGAAACAGATTACAATTATTACAAAGTCAGATGTTAAGAGCAGTGATTCTTATCTTGCACAGGGAGGAATCTGTATGCTTAAGGATGACAGTGATTATGACAGTTATTTTGAGGATACGATGAAAGCGGGACATTATGAAAATGACCGGGAATCCGTATCGATTATGATCCGTTCGTCACAGGATGTGATTCATGACCTGATCGGATTTGGCGTGGATTTTGCCCGTGACGAGAATGGCAATCTTGCATTTACCAGAGAGGGAGCACATTCGGACAAGCGTATCCTTTTTCATGAGGATATTACAGGAGAAGAAATTACAAGCAAGCTGCTTGCTGCTGCCCGCAAGTGTCCGAATATTACCATATTGGAAAATACCAGGATGGTAGATATTGTGACGAAGGATAACTGCTGTTACGGAACCGTAATCCGCAGGGAGGACGGTACAATTGAAACGGTGGAAGCGGAGCATACCGTCTGGGCATGTGGAGGAATCGGAGGATTATATCGTCATTCGACCAATTTCCGTCATCTGACCGGAGATGCCCTTGCACTTTCCATCAAACATGGAATCCGTTTGAAAGATGTGAATTATGTACAGATTCATCCGACCACATTCTATTCGCCGGACGAAGAGGAACGCAGTTTTCTGATTTCGGAATCTGTCCGCGGAGAAGGGGCAAAGCTTTATGACAAGAATATGAAACGGTTTGTCAATGAGCTGCTGCCGCGTGATCTGCTGGCAGAAGAAATTTATAAGCAGATGGCAAAAGATGGAACAGATCATGTATGGGAAGATCTGCGTACCATTCCAAGAGAAGAATTGATGGAACATTTCCCGAATATTGTGGAACATTGCCGTGAAATGGGGTATGATGTAACCAAAGAATGCATTCCTGTGGTACCGGCACAGCATTATTTCATGGGTGGGGTATGGGTAGATCACGAAAGCCATACGTCCATGGAACGTCTGTATGCTGTGGGAGAGACGGCATGTAACGGAGTACACGGAAAAAACCGTCTGGCAAGTAATTCCCTGCTGGAAAGCCTTGTATTTGCAAAACGGGCGGCAAAGCAGATGAGTGAGCAGAAGGAAAAGATTTCCACAGCACCGGAACTGTTTGCGGCAATTGACCGGAGTATCTATGCGGATGCCGCAGCACTGGCGAGCCGGTATCATGAATATGTACGGGAAGCGATTATCGCGGCAGATGCAAAGATGCAGCAGGTACAAGATGCAAGGACAAAAGCAACGGTTGCATTTCGCAAGCAGTGTGCACAGGTCGGATAAAATAAAATAAGAAAATCAGGAGAGAGAGATGTACGATCAGGTAACTTTAAAATTAAATGTAGATCCATGGATTCTCAGTGCTTTAAAAGAAGATATCACAAGTGAGGATGTCTCCACAAACAGTGTCATGCCTCATCCACAGGCAGGAGAAGTGGATCTTATCTGCAAAGAAGATGGCATTATATGCGGGCTACAGGTATTCGAGAGAGTGTTTACCCTTCTCGATGAAAAGACAACCGTTGAATTTTTGGTGCAGGATGGAGCAGAAGTTCATAAGGGACAGCTTATGGCAAAAGTGCATGGCGATATCCGGACCCTTTTATGCGGAGAGCGTACCGCACTGAATTATCTGCAGCGTATGAGCGGAATTGCAACCTACACACATTCCGTGGCAGAATTATTAAAAGGAACCGGAATCAAACTTCTGGATACCAGAAAGACAACACCAAACAATCGTATTTTTGAAAAATATGCAGTAAGAATCGGTGGTGGAAATAACCACAGATATAATCTTTCCGACGGGGTATTGCTGAAAGATAATCATATCGGAGCTGCAGGCGGAGTAAAAGAAGCGATTGCTGCTGCAAAGGAGTATGCACCGTTTGTCCGTAAGATTGAGGTAGAAGTAGAAAGTCTGGATATGGTAAAGGAAGCTGTGGAGGCAGGTGCGGATATTATCATGCTGGATAATATGGACACCGATGCGCTGAAAGAAGCCATCGCCTATATTGACGGACGGGCAGAGATTGAAGTTTCCGGAAATGTGACGAAAGAAAATATTGCAAGACTGACCGGGCTTGGTGTAGATTATGTTTCCAGCGGAGCACTGACACATTCGGCTCCGATTCTGGATATTTCTTTGAAAAATCTGCATCCGGTAGAAAATTAAAGAAGGTGGGATTCCAGAAATGAGCGGGGAAGAAAGGCGTGGAAAAATTATACAGGCACTAAAAAACAGTGACAAAGCAGTTTCTGCCACGACACTGGCAAAAGAATTTGACGTGAGCAGACAGGTCATTGTGCAGGATGTTGCACTTCTTCGGGCAAATGGAAAAAATATATTTTCGACCAACCGGGGGTATCTGATACAGGAAGATGAGGAGACAACCCGTGTATTTAAGGTACAGCATGAAGATGATGAGGTTGAAAAAGAGCTGACAACGATTGTGGATCTCGGAGGAACCGTTGAGGATGTATTTGTATATCATAAGGTATACGGAGTGCTTCGGGCAGAGATGAATATCAAATCCCGTATGGATATCCGCAATTATATGGAGGAGATCCGTTCCGGGAAATCCAGTCTGCTGAAAAATGTTACTTCCGGATACCATTATCATACGGTCCGGGCGGAACGCGTGGAAATTCTGGATATGATTCAGGAGGAATTGCAGAAGAAGGGGCTCCTTGCAAAACTACAGGACTATGAACCTGTTGATTTTTGGGGACAGAATAATTATAATGAGTAAATGACTACTATTGTGATTATTGATAAGAAGTCAGAGAAAGAATAAAAAGGAGAAGGATGGAATGAGCGACGAGTTTACAACAAACGAAAACGGTTCCGGAACACCGGAGGAAACAAACTTTCAGGATTATACGGCACCGGAAAATGAGATCGTACAGAATGAAACATCACAGATGACGCAGGAACAGCCGGAGACTTCTTATGGAGCAACATCGGCAGAGGAAAATCCGCAGCCGGACAATACGGCATATGCGTATGGACAGACTGCGTACCAGCAGGCATATCAGAGTGAACAGTCACAGCCGAATGCATATCAGCAGGCATATTACGGACAGACACAGGCAAAGGGAACAGGAACCGGATTTGGAATTGCCTCACTGGTTCTTGGAATTTTATCTGTTTTTACATTTGCATGCTGCATTAATTATATTCTGGCAGTGCTTGCGATTATTTTCGGTATTGTGCAGATTGTAAAGAACGAGAAAAAGGGGCTGGCGATTGGTGGAATTATTACAGCAGTGATTTCGATTGTTCTTGGGATTGCCGTTTCGCTTTATGCTGTGAATATTGCGGAAAAAATGCAGGACCCGGACAGTCCGTTTTATCAGTATTTTGAAGAGTATGAGCAGAAACTGGAAGAAGGAAAGAGTTCTTTCTAGCCGGGAGTTATAAAAAGGAGAACCTGTTTTACAGGTTCTCCTTTATTCGTATATCGATGTCTGTGTAGTGGAATTCTTCGCAGGAGATGCCCTCAATCAGATAACGGGAGAGCAATTCTACCGGAAGGTATCCCTGCTTGTATGGCTGCTGGCAGATGGTAGCAGTGATAATGCCATCATCGAGCAGTTTTTTTGTGGAAGGAACACAGTCGTAAGTAAAGATACGCATGGCATCGATCCGGCCGCTTTCGACTGCGGCACGGCATCCGCCTGCTACACCGCCGGCCGCAAAATACAGCACATTGATTTCGGGGTGTGAAGCCAGCATTTCTTTGACTTTTTCATAACTTTCATTATCATCATCATGATTTTCTATTGTTTCCACGATATGAATACGTTCGCCCTTTTCGGAAAGCGTTGAAGTGAAACCCTCGATACGATCGGAGTGACAGAGTACATGTGACGAACCGGTTACAATACCAATATGAATTTCCCCGAATGTCATCAGAGAAACCAGTCCGGCAGCAGTCTGTCCGGACAGGCGGTAATTACTTCCGACATATGCGATCCTGCGGGACAGAATATCGGTGTTTACGGTAATGACCGGAATGTTCATTTCTGTGAGGCGGTCGATTTCCGCAGCGATATATAAAGAATTAAACGGTGCGATAACTAATCCATTGATGCCTTCTGCAAGAAGTGCTTCCATGGCATTAAACTGTTCCGTCTCATCAAATGGAACCTGACGGATAAGAACGGTGAAATTATAGGCAGATAATTCTTTTGCCTTGGCATTTACGCCTTCAAGGACTTCACTGAAAAAAGGATTGGAATCGGGAAATAAAATAACACCGATTTTCAGATTCTTTTTCTGTGCAGCAAGCATCAGTCCTGCTTTGTTGGGTTTATAGTTTAATTTTTCTGCAATTTCACGTACACGGGCTGCAGTATTGGCATTGACGGAACCACGGTTGTTTAGTACACGGTCAACCGTACCGCGAGAAACACCTGCCATTTCAGCAATCTGTTTTATAGTGGCCATGTCGTTCCCCCTTGTTGAATTTTTCCTGAATAACTCTTAACAAGGGTAGCATTGATAAGGTAAAATGTCAATTGAAATACAGAAAATGTGTGCGTGCACGACAAGAGTGGGGAAAGTTACTGTACGCTTTCCACAAAATAAGTGCAACCGGTTTGGAAGAAATCACGAAAAAGAGAAAAAATTTCGGAAAACAGTTGAAAATATCAGCGCATCGTTGTAGGATATGAGTAGAAACGTGCACGAGCACAAAATTAACATTTCAGAATTGAGGGTTATCATGAATTACATAGGAATTGATCTGGGAACTTCTGCTGTTAAACTTCTTTTGATGGAGGGCAGTGGAAAAATTTTAAAGATCGTCAGTCGTGAATATCCAATCTGTTTTCCAAAACCGGGATGGTCGGAGCAGAATCCGTATGACTGGTTTACACAGTCAATGGATGGACTAAAGGAATTGCTGGATGGTACAGACAGGAGTCTGGTTGCCGGCATCAGCTTTGGCGGACAGATGCATGGACTTGTAGCACTGGACGATAAGGATGAAGTGATTCGTCCGGCAATTCTCTGGAACGACGGAAGGACGACAAAAGAGTGCGATTATTTAAATCAGGTAATTGGGAAGGAACGTCTTTCTGCATACACAGCCAATATTTCATTTACCGGATTTACTGCGCCGAAAGTACTCTGGATGAAAAACAATGAACCGGAGAATTTTGCAAAGATTCATAAAATTATGCTGCCAAAGGATTATCTGGCATTTCGCCTGAGCGGCAATTACAGTACGGATGTATCGGATGCGTCCGGAACACTGTTCTTTGATGTAAAGAATCGCTGCTGGTCAGAAGAAATGTGTGAGATCTGCAGTATTAAAACAAGCTGGCTTCCAAAAGTATACGAAAGTTATGAGGAAGTTGGAACGCTGCTTCCGGAACTGGCGAAGGAACTCGGCGTATCGGATCAGGTAAAAATTGTAGCCGGAGCCGGAGACAATGCGGCAGCAGCTGTGGGAACCGGAACCGTTGGAGATGGTGCATGTAACATTTCTTTGGGAACGAGCGGAACCGTATTTATTTCTTCCGATAAATTCGGAGTGGACGAAAATAATGCACTGCATTCGTTCGACCATGCGGATGGAAGTTATCATCTGATGGGCTGCATGCTTTCCGCAGCATCCTGTAATAAATGGTGGATGGATGATATTATCGGCACAAAGGATTATGGCGCAGAACAGGAAAATATTACGAAGCTTGGAGAAAACCATGTATTTTTCCTTCCATATCTGATGGGGGAGCGGTCTCCGCACAATGATCCGAATGCAAGAGGTACTTTTATCGGTTTGACCATGGATACTACCAGAGCGGATATGACACAGGCGGTACTCGAAGGTGTGGCATTTGCCTTAAGAGATTCTTTTGAGGTGGCACGTTCACTCGGCATTCATATTGCCCGTACCCGTATTTGCGGTGGAGGAGCAAAGAGTCCGCTGTGGAAAAAGATTGTGGCAAATGTGCTCAATATTCCGGTAGATATTCCGGAAAATGAACAGGGACCGTCAATGGGTGGCGCAATGCTTGCAGCAGTAGCTTGTGGAGAATACCCGACCGTCCGCGATGCAGCAGAGACAATTGTAAAACTGACCGATACGGTAGAACCGGAACCGGAGCTTGCAGCAAAATATGAAGAGCGTTATCAGAAGTTCCGTAAGATTTATCCGGCATGCAGGGATCTGTTTTTGGAACTTGCAAAATAAAATCATATCATCGTATCTAACAAAAAATTAAAATGATTACATATAACAAGGAGGCAAAATCATGATTAATATTCCAGAAGTAAAAGTAGGTATCGTTGCAGTCAGCCGTGACTGTTTCCCGGAGTCTCTTTCCGTAAACCGCAGAAAGGCGCTGATCAAAGCATATACAGACAAGTATGATGCAAAGGATATTTATGAGTGTCCGGTCTGCATCGTAGAGAGTGAAATTCATATGGAGCAGGCGCTGGCAGATATTAAAGCAGCAGGATGCAATGCGCTGTGTGTATACCTTGGAAACTTCGGACCGGAAATTTCCGAGACTATGCTTGCAAAATATTTTGATGGACCAAAGATGTTTGTTGCAGCAGCAGAGGAGTCCCAGAACAATCTGGTTCAGGGACGTGGAGATGCATACTGCGGTATGTTAAATGCAAGTTACAACTTAAAACTTCGCAATGTCGGTGCTTACATTCCGGAATATCCGGTTGGAGATGCAGAGGATTGCGCAGATATGATTCACGACTTTTTACCGATTGCAAGAGCAGTAGAAGGACTTGCAAACTTAAAAATCATTTCCTTTGGACCAAGACCAACGAATTTCCTTGCATGCAATGCTCCAATCCAGCAGCTTTATAATCTGGGCGTTGAAATTGAGGAAAATTCAGAGTTGGATCTGTTTGAGGCATTCAACAACCACGCAGGAGATCAGCGTATTCCGGAGGTTGTTGCAGATATGAAAGCAGAACTCGGTGAGGGAAACAAAAAGCCGGAGATTTTAGAGAAACTTGCACAGTATGAACTGACACTGCTTGACTGGATTGAGGCGCACAAAGGTTCCCGTAAATATGTTGCAATTGCAGGAAAATGCTGGCCGGCATTCCAGACACAGTTTGGATTTGTTCCGTGCTATGTCAACAGCCGTCTGACCGGAAGAGGCATTCCGGTATCCTGCGAGGTAGATATTTACGGCGCACTGAGTGAGTTTATCGGTACCTGCGTGAGCGAGGATGCTGTCACACTGCTCGACATCAATAACTCCGTTCCGAAGGATATGTACAAAGAGTCGATCGAGGGCAAGTTTGACTATACACATAAAGATACATTTATGGGATTCCATTGTGGCAATACCTGCTCAAAGAAGCTGGCATCCTGTGAGATGAAAAACCAGATGATCATGGCAAGAAGCCTTCCTGTCGAAGTAACAAACGGTACCCTTGAGGGAGATATTGCACCGGGCGATATCACATTCTACCGCCTGCAGTCCACTTCCGACAATAAGCTGCGCGCGTATGTGGCACAGGGAGAAGTCCTTCCGGTTGCAACCCGTTCGTTCGGAAGCATTGGCGTATTTGCCATTCATGAGATGGGACGTTTCTACCGTCACGTTCTGATTGAGAAGAATTATCCGCATCACGGAGCGGTTGCATTCGGACATTACGGAAAGGCTCTGTTTGAGGTATTTAAGTATATTGGGGTTCCGATGGAGGACATCAATTACAACCAGCCGGCATCTCTGCCTTATCCGACGGAGAATCCGTTCGCATAAAGAAAAATAATATGGGAATAAGCACCAGCTTGGGCCTGTAGATGTCTGCAGGTTAAGCTGGTGCTTTTTAAATGGGAGTTTCATCCCAAAGATACCCAGTGAAACAGGAAAACTAAAATCATTTGGCAGGTAATTCATCCGGCAGCAATACAGAAAATGACAACAGTTCAACTGTGATACCGGCTCCGGTGAATGGGGCGGACGGATACAGTGTTTACACATCCGTATGCAACGGCAAAAATAATTTTAAGAAACAGAAGGAGACGGTAAACGGTACAAAGTAAAATTTCAGATTTTCAAAAAAAGAAAAAGTATGGTATTATAAAACCGGCATCACGGATGCCGGTTCAGACTGTAGACAAAGTCCTCGGCTTTTTGCCGGGGATTTTTCTGTATTAAAGAGGCTAAAAGTCAGTATTTTCAAGACT
>NZ_CVRR01000009.1 GCF_001406815.1 Roseburia faecis
ATCTGCAAGGTTACTTGATAAAGTGGCAGGCAATGACTAAATAAAACTTTCCCTTATTTCCCTTACGATTATCTCATAAGGGAAAAATAAGGGAAAATACATATCGTTTCGCTAATGCACAGGCTGGAAAGCCTGTAAAATAGGGAAAGTTAGAAATACAAATTCCGGTATTTTTCCTAAGCTTTCATAGCATAAGGCGGTCTTAGTATATATGCATCTTTCACTCTTTCAAGTAATGCCCTTTACTTCCTATAGTTCCAACGAATCTGCATTCAATAAAAAATCATATACATTCATGATTAAAATTCCCTGATCATTATAAAAAGGTTTTGGTATATCAGATGTAATTACAATCTTCTTAAATGAATCATTTATTTTCAAAAAAGGGCGAATTTCCTGTGCCATTTTTGCTTCTGTCTCCAGCATATATGCTGACTGGATATAATATTTTTTAGAACCCTTATTACAGATAAAATCGACTTCCAATTGCTTTTTTACCGGTTTTGTATCCTTCCCCTTTTCAACAACAGTCAGATTGCCAACATCCACATGAAAGCCTCTCATTCTTAATTCATTGTAAATGACATTCTCCATAGAATGTGTCACTTCCAGTTGCCTGTAATGAATTCTTGAATTTCTGAGTCCCATATCCATAAAATAGTACTTCAATGGCGTACCGATATAGGATTTTCCCTTAATATCATACCTGTTCGCCTCTTCAATTAAAAAAGAATCCTCCAAATATTCAATATATTTCGTAATCGTTGTTGCTGTAATCTTCGAATTGTTTACACTTTTAAATGTCTTCTGAAGTTTGTTAGGATTCGTCAAGGCACCAATTGCGGATGCCAAAACATCAAGCAATGATTCCATTTCTCCAACGTTTCTGATTTTGTTTCGTTTCACAATATCACTGATATATGTTTCCTGAAACAGATTATCCAATAGATTCATTTTTTGCTCATCCGTCTCAGCTAATACCACCAACGGAATACCTCCATAAGTAATATATTCGTTCCATCCATCATATTTATTTCCATCATAGCAACTCATAAATTCCGAAAAGCTCAAAGGGTACATATGAACCTCATCCCCTCTACCGCCAAATTCAGTAGCTATATCTCTGGATAAAAACTTTGCATTACTTCCCGTTACAAACACATCACAATTCTTCTTATCCACTAAACCATTAAGCACACTCACGAACTCATCCAGCAACTGCACTTCATCTAAAAGAAAGTAGTATTTTTCATTATCTTGAAGTTGTTCCTTTGCCCAAGGGTAAAAGATTTTCGGATCTCGGTATTCTATATTATCAAATAAATCAAACGCCATTTCAATGATGTGTTTTTCATCCACTCCATTTTCAAGCAGATGATTTTTAAACAGGGTTCGCAATAAATATGATTTTCCACATCTTCTTATTCCTGTTACAATTTTAATCAGACCATTTCCTTCACGCTTTATAAGTTGTTCTAAATAGTAATCTCTTTTAATTTCTTTTACCATGACATTTTCTCCCAAAAGATATTTCGGTTATTGTATCCCTAAATATCTTCTATTATACCCAGCAGCATGATACTATGCAATCTTCTAAAAGATATTTCGGTTAATATTCACCAAAATATCTTCATCTTTCAGATTTTCTACTCATTCTATTCAAATTGTTTTTGTTTAAATCGATTTGAACAAAGTGTTTCCGGATTAAATTTAGCCACAATTTTATATATGGCGATCAATTTTCTTAAAGAGATGAAAACAATATTTGCAGAATACAATCCCCAACGCAATAGCATTGATGTTTATACCAGTGCAGGCTATATGCTCCGCATTGACTGTTGGGAAGCTGAAAAAAATTTGAAAACCACACCCTGTTCAGACTGAGCATTAAATGCTCTTGCTATTGATGAGCCACTTGAATATGCAAGGCTGTATCTTGATGGGACGGTGCAGATGTGGGTAGATGCAGAAGATTCTTTTTATCTGTGATGATTAAGCTGTCACTCCCAGTATCTCAGAAAGTGACAGTTCCTTTATCTATCCAAATATAATTTGGTTTTCGAGCTTCTCTATGGAAAAATCAAAAGAGCTAATACTATAATTTTTTCCCGCAATTTGGACAATGCTTTACATTTAATGGTCTCCATGGAATCATGACACCGCATTCTGGGCATCTGTAAAATATAACTCTTACTAAAAATCCAATAATAATAATAATTACAATTCCCAAAATTGTACCAACATTAATTTCAGATTGAAAACATATTACTTGATGTCGGAGTTGCATACACACGCATTATATCATATTTTTTTCCGCCTGTTGAATAAGTGCTATACACCGTTTCAAAAGTTGCACCACTACGGGAGATTTGTGTATTTTCTTCTCCTGTTAAAATATTTAGTTCATCCAAGCTTATCATCCCTGATACCTTATTCTTTCAACCAGCGTTTCCTTTTTCAGATTACTGCTTAAAACGCAGGAAAGTACAATCTGTAACAGACCGACCAAAAAAATCATAATAAAAATTGGTACGATTGGAACATGATAGATATTCATTCCAAATATTCCATTATGTTTTGCATAGGAAAAAAGTGCATAGCCGAGCGGCAGACCAATGATCAAAGCTACGCATATGGTACCAACCGTAAAAATCAGTCCCTGTAACTGCAGGCATAAATTTAATTGTTTATTTGTCATACCCACAGCCTGTAATACACCATATTCCTGCTTTTTTGTCGTAATATTCATGATCATGGTGTTTGCCATATTCATAAAACCGATGAGTCCTACAACCGCTATAAACAGATAACAGCCGAGCTTCATCATGCGGGCTGCGACTTCTGCATTTTGTAACTGCGCATGATAGGTATCCATTTTTATATGTGAAGATTTAGAAATCAAAGTATTCAGACTTTGTTCCACAGATGCCACATCTTTTTTATCACAGTCCACCCACAGATAGCCATAGGCTGTTCCCCTCGGATTCATGGAACGGTATACACCTTCCGGAATGACAAGATAAGTGCCCGCACTTACAAAGGATCCCGCAATCTTTCCCTGATAGGTATAGGTTCCACTTCCATTCTCAAAGTCAAATGCAATGGATTCACCCGGAGCATATCCATCTTCTTCCATCCACATCAACCAACCAAAGAAAATTTCACCATTCTTTACCGCCTGATCATAGTCCATAGAGCCAATATCCCCGTCCTGGCGCATAAAATCAAAATCATTTTTACTCACAATAGCAGCCGGAAATCTTGTTCCGTTCAGATTTACAGAGACAATCTCTCTCGTCATGACATCTGTCACGCCCGGAATGCTTTTGATTTCTTCAATCAGCGAATCATTCAATGGATCATCCGTCAGAATCGTATCCAGATTATTCTCCGGATATCTTTCATCGTACTCAGCAGAATAGTCAAGCTGCAGTTCAAATTGTCCATGATTAACGGAAAAACGTGCTTCATGCTCCGTATCAATATTTCCTACATAATTAGAGATAATCACAAACAATGCGCAGGAAAGCCCCAGTGTGAGGATGGTACCAATGGTTCTTTTTGGATTACCCGTTATATTTGCCATTGCCATAGAAAACACGGTGACATTTTTTCTGCCATTTCGTTTTCCTTTTTTGTGTGTTTCTGCATTTTCTAAATACCGTGTTGCTTCGATAGGTGAAATCCGTGAAACAATTTTCATTGGTTTGCGCAGTGCCAAAGCAACGGTAAGAAATGACACGAAAATACAGAGAAGTATAACAGGCAGGGAAAACAGTGGCACCTGCTGATTTTGGACTCCCATAGAGCCCATTCCGGTTGATACAAGGTTTCCCTGTTCTACCAGCCAGTTAAAACCGCATTTTGCAATCAGAAAACCAAGAAGCAATCCAACCGGTATTGAAAAAATTGTCAAAAAAATGCCCTCTCTGAAGATCAGTTGTTTCATCTGCTTTTTTGTCGCTCCCAGAGCCTTGATTTTTCCATACTCCTGTATCTTGTTGACAATACCGACCTGAAAAATATTATAAATAACCACAACAGAGAAAAGTACAATTGCAAGAATCAGAATTCCACATACCGCAATCGTTTCATAACTCGGCTGCAAGACCCATTGCAGATAGAGATCATTGACTATAACGTTTTTTTCTTCGATCCCACAAGCTGCTGCAATCTGCTTTATAACCGGTTCAATATTATTCATAGATACATTTGCAGAATCATTTAAAGTAAAATAAATATTATACTGTCTGTCATTCTCTGCGACGTGCTCATCATAAAACTCCTGTGACCCGAAAGCAACATAAGATGCCTCGATGGTATACTCATCCCGGTCATATAGGATTCCGCTGACAACAAACTCTTCCGGCTTATATTCTGACCGCATCCCTGCACGGTAATCCAGTGTAACCGTATCTCCGACCTTTACATCATCATATCCCATTGCACGAAAAAAAGCTCTTCCGGCGGCAATTTCCTGCATTTTTTCCGGATACTTTCCTTCCTTTAACTCATATTCCTTATTATAGGGAAGCATTTTTCTTGCAGTCTCATCCATGCAGACAAACCCGCCGTTTTCATTGCCTTTTATGATGCCTTCTGTACACATAATTCCTATTGCATCTATTTCTGCACGGCGGCTTACTTCCTTTAACTGCGAGGCATCTGCTGCGACAAACAAACCATAATTGCTTCCATATGAGCCTGCCGCCTGACTTTTCTGTAAACGGATCATTCCATTTCCCACAGTACTGATAATCACAAGCAGCATCGTGGTCAAACATATGGACATCATAATCAGTATACTTCTTGTCTTGTTCTTTTTGTCATTGCTATATGCAATCCTGCTTATTGTCTTCATCTAAAATCCACCACCTGTCCATCCTCAATCACCAGAATACGATCAGCGACCTGTGCAATTTCGTCATCATGGGTAATCATTACAATTGTCTGTCCATATTTTTTTGCTGTCATCTTAAGCAGGGCGATTACCTCATCACTGGTCTTGGAATCAAGATTTCCTGTCGGCTCATCTGCAAATATAATTTCCGGACGATTCACCAGTGCTCTTGCAATTGCTACTCTCTGCTGCTGTCCTCCGGATAACTGATTTGGCAGATTATAAATCCGGTTTTCAATCCCCAGAGTTGCAATGATATCATTTACATACGCTTCATCCACTTTTCTTCCATCCAGCCCCAGTGGCAGTACAATATTTTCCCAGACATTAACAGATGAAACCAGATTAAATGCCTGAAAAACAAATCCGATTTTTCTTCTGCGGAAAACAGCAAGGGCATCTTCCTTCATCCTGTATAAATCTTTCCCGGCTAAAGTAACACTGCCTTTTGTAGGGGTGTCAAGCCCTCCAAGCATATGAAGTAATGTACTTTTACCAGAACCTGACTTTCCGACAATTGCGACAAATTCTCCCTGCTCAATCTGAATATCCACCTGATTAACCGCTTTGACCTGATTCTCACCTGCGCCATAAAACTTACAAAGCTGCTTGGTTTCTAATATCACACTCATGTGTTGCCTCCTTTTTCATTCTGTAAAGTGTACCTTTTCAACCTACATCCAAATTGTATCAGGATAATCTTTCATTTCACTTTCAAAAAACGAGCAGAAGTCTTACAGAATTGTAAGATTTCTGCCCACTTAAAATTTAACCAACATATGGTAATTGAATCACAAACGTGCTTCCTTTTTTCTTTTTGCCGAAGGTTACCATGATTGTACCTCCGTGTTTTTCGATAATTTCTCTCGATAGAAAAAGTCCGATTCCTGTACCACTCTTTTCCATGACCTTCCTGGAACTTCCTCTGTAAAATCGTTGAAAAATTTTGTGATACTCATTCTGCGGAATACCAATTCCCTGATCCTCAATTTCCATTCTTACAAGATCGTTTCTTTTTTGTAACCGGATAAATATTTTTGAACCATCCGGGCTGTACTTGATTGCATTATCCAGAACGTTGATCACAGCTTCACCAAGCCATCTTTTATCCTGCATAACCATGCATGTTTCCAGCTCTTTTGCATAGTCAAAAACGAATTCCATTTCTTTCTCATCCGCTTTTGGATAAGTACAGTTCACAGCAGATATGACAGTATCCATAAGCGGAAGTTTTTTCTTATTAATCTGAATCAGTCCAGTTTCCATCTTGGATATTTCAAGAAGCGACTGCAATAATGTCTCCAGTCCATCCAGAGCACTCCGACAACGGATACGAAACTCCTCCTGTTCTGTGGCACTTAAGTCATTCTGCATCAGCACACTAAAACATGTATCCAAAGCTGCAACCGGTGTCTTTAACTGGTGAGAGATATCAGAAACCATTTCTTTCGTGCTCTCTTTTTCTTCCCGTGCTTCTTCCTTTAGCAACTGAATATGATGTCCGATTGCTTCAAGCTGGTCATTCAATTTTTCCAGTTCTGCATGATTTTCCGTTTTCAGTAAATCATCAAATTTATTTTCACGGAATCTGATCAGAATTTCTTCCAACTGGTCTAAAATTTTCTGATGACACGCATCTTCTTTTTTCTTCCAATAAAGTAAAAAAGTCAAAAGAAGCACGCATATCACAGTGCTTACAGCACCAGTCACCATAACCTGATGCCGGAATTGCATATAAAATGCATTCCCTTTATTTCCCCAGTATCCATATTGCTCCAATAATTGCCTTCCCTGTTCGTTGGTTTCAATATCCTTATCCTTAAGCAATTCCGAAACAGCATCCAGCCCGGAAAATTCTTCCTTTGCAGCAATCTCTGTCATAAGATTCATTTTATATTTATAATCTTCATAAAACACATATGTGGTAAAGCAATTTAATATTGCAAACAATACTATGACAGGCAAAACCAAGGAGATCGCTACTGTGATCTTCTTGCGATATCTTTTTGTCACTGCCTTACCTCCTGATTCCATATATACCCAAGACCTCTGATATTCTTTATATAGACCGGTGCAGCCGGATTGTCTTCAATTTTCTCACGGAGTCTTCTGATATTGACAGCGATTGTATTTTCATCCACAAAATCCCCTTCCAGATCAAACACATTTTCCAATATTTGTGTTTTTGAAAGAATCTTTTTCGGATTCTGCAGAAAAAAAGTCAGCATTTTCAACTCCGTTTTTGTCAGACTGATTTCACGACTCTTTATCAGGACTTTCATTTCTCCTGCGATAAATACGATATCTCCCGAAATCATCTTTCCGGCTTCCGTTTTCTCCTGTCTGCGGCGGAAATGTGCTTCTATTTTCAAAAGAAGTACCGAAAGACTAAACGGCTTTGTAATATAATCATCTGCACCTGCTTCATATCCCATAACCTGATCCATCTCCTGATCTAGTGCTGTAAGACAAATAATGTATGTATTATAATTGCATCTCATCCACCTTACAAATTCCAGTCCATTCCCATCCGGAAGATTCACATCACAAATGGTAACATCCACATTATTATCACTTGCAATTCTTTTCGCTTTTTTCACTGATTCTGCTGAAAAAACCTCATATCCGGATTTTTTCAGTGAAAATGTAATTCCACGATTTAAATTTTCATCATCTTCAACCACGAGTATATCTGGCATAGCATATGCACCTCTCTTCTAACATCTCATAAATTGTGATTCTGTCATCCCTACAAACAAGAATTGAGATTTCACCTGTTTTAAGAAATTTAATAACTGTTATATTTTGTTATTAAATTCTCCGCAATCCCTTGAAAACACTGGATTTATCGCAGGTGAGTTTTTTCTTAGACTTTCCCTTATGTTATATCTTCCCATATGGATTTACGAACTCTGATAAGGGAAAAACAAGGGAAAGAAAATTCTCTAAACAGTATAACACAAAATGAAAACGACATGGTGAACTGATTGAAATGCTTCTACTCATATCTCCATTTACATTTTATTATTTCTACAATTTAGAAATTCGCACTATTATTTGTAAATGGAGATTGATTCATCTAAAATTATTTTATTGTCGACTGTATTTTACTGCTTTCACGACTGTTTCAATGCCATTAATTGTTAATGCCAAAATGATGATTGAGAGAAATACCTTATTAAAATGTATAAAAACATGTGAAATAACTTCTGCATCCGTTCCAAATAACTGCTCAATACCATCAAAAAATCCACTATTCATAATCCTATCATTTAACAGCCAAATGCTTGTTAATGCTCCATCAATAATATTGGTGATAATGGTAACAAGCATCACCCTTCTTCCGGATTATCTGACAAGCCAATCGGCTCCCTGTTATAATACCCATAAATACGCATATACTATCTATATCTCTATACGCATTGAATAAGACAACTTGTTTATAATAATGTCTTGTGTACAAGACAATATTGATATATAATTATCTCATATAGAAAGAGGTGACATATATTATGAATCGAGATACTTTAAAACAAATCATGATTGATCAAAAAGATATTTATCTCAACAATCCATTAATAACAAGACAATATTTTCTAGAAGCCAATGTCAACTATTGCTTTGTTGGTATCAGAAGAACCGGAAAGTCATATATGATGTATCAACAAATAAAACAATTAGAAGCCGATGGAATTCCCCTATCCCAAATTATTTATGTAAATTTTGAAGATGAGCGTCTTTTGGAAATGACTGCTGAAGATTTAAATCTCATTTTAGAAATTGGATTAGAAATATCCGAAACTGATATCAAGCCATATTTATTTTTAGACGAGATTCAAAATATTAACGGGTGGGAGAAGTTCGTTCGCAGAATTGCAGATATGAAGTATCGAATCAATATTACCGGCAGTAATAGTAAAATGCTAAGCAGCGAAATAGCTTCCACTTTAGGCGGGCGTTTTGTTATTATGAATATTTATCCATATTCTTTCTCTGAATATCTTATTGCAAATAATATGACAAAGAATTACCTGGATGTTATTAGCACCAAAGACAGGGCAGATGTCCAAAATCAATATAACAAATATGTAACCTATGGAGCATTTCCAGAATTAGTTGAGATAAGAAATAAACGAGCTTTTTTAAACAGCATCTATCAAACTGTGTATCTCGGTGATATTATAACCAGAAATAAAATCACCAATGATTTTGCAATAAGGCTAATCCTAAAGAAAATTGCAGAATCTGTCACAAAACCTTTATCGTATAACCGACTGACTAATATATTAAAAAGTAGTGGAATGTCTATCGGTAAACAAACCGTAATAAACTATGTCAGCTATATGACAGACTCCTACCTGCTCTTTACTCTGCAAAACTATGCCGCCAAACTTGTAGAAAAAGAGACTTCTCCTAAGTATTACTTTATGGATACCGGACTTCTAGGACTTATGCTGCTAGACTGCAAATCTGCTCAGCTGGAAAATCTTGTTGCAATCGAACTGATACGACGTTATGGTACCGAAAATGTCTATTTCTTTGAGAATAATGTAGAAATTGACTTTTATATACCATTAGACAATCTTGCTATTCAGGTCAGTATGCAGGTTCTGGATAACATAGATACAAGAGAACGTGAAACCAGAGCCTTTGTGAAGCTAAATAATTTTATCTCCAACGCCAAATGTATTCTCATTACTAATAGCGAAGAGGCGGTGATTGATTGCGATGGGATCAATATTGAGGTAATTCCTATTTGGAAATGGTTGTTGGATAACTAATCGAGTAGGAGGCGGTGATTAACCGCCGTCCTCTCACAGCACCGTACGTACCGTTCGGTATACGGTGCTTTCAATAGTTGACGTGCACGGACTGGTAAGCTGTGGCTAAACATCTTCATTTTAACCTTACTCCTTTACAATACTGTTTTATTTCTCAGACAGCATCCTCTCCAGCTTTTTCTTTCCGGTCTCATAGTCTGTAAACACTATTCCCTCCATGCCAAGCTTTCTGCCACCCTCGATATTCTCCAGTCTGTCATCTATGAACACACATTCTTCCGGATTCAGATTATATTTATCAAACAGACACTGATAGATACCGGCATCAGGCTTTATCATCCCAACCATAGCTGAAATGACTTTGCCGTCAACAAGTGACACAAAACTAAGTTCACTGTGTGTATGAAGTTCGAAATATTCCTTTGGATAATTCGATAACAAATACACTTTATAGCCTCTGTTCTTTAACTCCTTAATCCAGTCTGCTGCATAGTCGGATGCCTTTACAACAAAAGCCTTTCCCTCTTTGAAAAATCTCCTGATATCCGCCTCATACTGTGGAGCCACCTTAACCATCTCATCAATTATCTCGTTCTCAGGAATTACACCACGGTCCAGCTCAACCCAGACAGGGTTTTCATATGTTGCATGGGCTAAAGCTGCTATTTTATTTTCTTCAATGCCAATCTCACGCATTGCCTCGTCCGGCTGGAACCTGACAAGCACGTTTCCTATATCAAATATTATGTTTTTAATCATTTATTTTTTCTCCTACAACCCTGCACCTCTTCCTGCAAAAAGCAATACCATATGCTAAAATATCGCACCTGCCCTCATCGCGCAGAGCCTCATCATACCTCTTCTCCTTAATCTGCGCCATAGCAGCCTCACACGCTGCATCAAGGCTTATCATCTCTTTTGCATATTTCACTTCAATAACGATACCTGCATCCGGGTCCTCCGGCTTGATTAAAATATCACTGAAACCGTCTCCCGACTCACGATTTGACTTAATAAGCCAGCCCGGATTGCTTCCGCGAAGCAGACCGAGGAGCAGACCGTGATAGAAGTTCTCCTTCATATCATCAGAAGCCTTGGTATCAAGTATACTTATCATGCGGCTCATCACGATGTTAAGCTGTCTTGCAATCTGCTTCTCATCTTTATCAAGGATGGCTCTGGATAAAAGCTTCATGGTATCATCATCTTTTGCGACAACAACCTTGAACCACTCCTGAATCTGGAGAACAAACACTTCACGCACCTCTTTATTTGGAATCACCAGCTTGTAGGCATAGCTCTCGCTGTCAGGCAGCCTGACCTCACCAGCCTTAGTCAGGTAGCCTGTTGTAAAAAGTACACTCCACAGATTGTCTATAGTATTGTCAATCTCATCATAGGTCAAGTCAAGGCGGAGCTGTTTCTCAACAAAACCACCAGCCACGAGCTTTTCTATCTCATCTCTCGTAGTCTGGTCCGCCTTGTCCACAAAGCGCTTCACCATGTCATTGCCACTGCTGTTAATCCAGAATGCACTCGGCCTGGCTGATGGGTCCCAAACCAGCTTCTTGGCAAAATTGATTACATCCCACGGACAATAAATGTCGGTATTACCGAAATGATAGCCATCATACCACTCCTTTACATCAGGGTATCGCTCAGACCTGTCATAATCTAAAAGCAGCTTCCTGACCTCATCATCAGTAAAACCAAACTGTTCATCATGCGCGATATCTACAATGGAATTGATTTCAAAATTGTTGAGACCTGTAAAAATACTCTCCTTGGATACACGTAGACAGCCTGTAAGTACGGCAAACTGTAGAAACTCATTAGTCTTGAGTGCCTGTCCAAAGAGCCCTCTGATGAGTGAAACCATCTCTTTATAGTAACCATTCTGGAATGCCTTATCCAGAGGTACATCATATTCATCAATTAATATTACAGTCTTTTGTCCAAAATGCTTATATAATAATTGAGATAAAATCTGCAGACTCGATACAAGCACTTTTTCATCCATTGCATTCGTTCCATCCTTCAATGCAATAATCGCCTTGTAGCGCTTTTTTTCATTTTCTGACAAATATTCACTATCTTCTAAAAAGCCGAATCTTTCTGCCTCTATTCCAATGAGCTCAGTAATACGATATCTAGCATCCTCATATTTCAATCCCTCCACGCTCTTTAATGACAGAAATATAACAGGATATTTTCCCATATGTTCTTCGCAAAGTGCCTTATTTTGCGCAATATATAAGCCATCAAACAATGACTCATCCGCACCGGTTTCAAAAAAGGCTTTAAGCATACTCATGTTCAGAGTTTTACCGAAACGACGTGGCCTCGTAAAAAGAGTGACCTCTCCACCAGTTTCAACCAATTGCTCTATGAGCTTTGTCTTGTCAATATAATAAAATTTATTCCTTCTGATTTTTTCAAAACTATCAATTCCTACCGGCAGTTTTAAAGTGCATGCCATATGAACCTCCACAAAACGTATCAATCCGCTATACTTAGCTATAGTATAGCGGATTGATGGGCAAATTACAATTATTATTACCGTTGCGGCTTTTCCGTATTAATACCAAACTTGCTTGAAATCGTCGGAGAGACAGGGATTGACAATAAATCTTCCTGATATGCTTTCTCCACTGCCTGTTTATGGGAAATACGTTCATTATCTTTCAAAATATCCTGTAACAGCACGTTCCAACTGACGAATCTGTTTTTCGTCCTTTCCGTTTTATTCCAGATAGGCGGTTGTGTTGATAAATTATTATATCTCCTAAAATTATCCTTTAAAACGGGAAACACAGGCTGTGCCCACCGTTATTTTTCTTGCAATCTTTACCAAATAGGGTATAATAATCTGAATAGTTGCATCTTTTATTAAGGGGGTTTTACAATGTTAAGCATTTTTATGAAAAAACTGACCGTCAACGAGGCCAAAAATAAAGTAACCACATCCGATAACGCAGTCCTCATTGACTGCCGTCCCAAAGAAGATTATGCGCACGGACATGTAGCCGGTGCCATCAATTTTCCAATCGAAAAAATCACGGAAGAACGTGTCTGCCGCCGGCTTCCGGACAAAACAACCGGACTGTATATTATCGGAAGTTATTACCACAAACCAAACGTTGCCATGAAGAAATTTAAAAAACTCGGTTACAAAAATCTTCACTTCAGCGGATTTATGGAAGAACATCACGGCATGCTGACACGTTAAGATAAACAGGAGACATAAAATGATAAAAACAAATGGATTTCGTGTTCTGGCGATGGTAATGACAACTCTATGGATGGTTACAATAATCCCGGTTACCGTTGTGCAGGCAGCAGACTTTCGTGGACAGGGATTTGATTTATCAAGCTATAATGGAACCGTATACTGGGAACAGGTTGCAGAAGCAGACATGGATTTTGTAATGATCCGTACCGGAGAGGGCCGGGCACCGGATGTTGATACCCAGTTTGCGGCAAATTATGATGGTGCTGTTGCTGCCGGGCTGAAAGTCGGTGTGTATCATGTGTGCTGCGTGCGGACTCCGAAAGAAGCCGTGGAAGAAGCAGAGTATTGTCTGGAGATTCTTGATGGAAGGGATCTGGATTATCCGGTTGCCTATGACATGGAGCGCAAGGGCACCTTTGCAGGTGGCAGGGAAAATACGACTGCGATTGCAAAGGCCTTTTGTGACACGATCGCCGATGCCGGTTACGTGCCGATGATTTATTCTTCCGCTTCCTTCCTGAACGAAAACTTTGACTGGAAAAAGTTGAAAAACTGTAAAGTCTGGGTTGCATCTTACAGTGATACCAGACCAAAGCTGCCGGTATCTGCAGACTTATGGCAGTATACAAAGAAAGGTTCACTGGAAGGTGCCAACACCGACAAAGGATATTGTGATCTGGTCTATTCCTATATGGAAGCAACAAGTATTAAGTTCACGAAACCCACACTTACCATGAAAAAAAATACGACCGCGCAGGCAACGGTCAAAATAAAACCGAATGGCTGCACGGATCGCAAATCTTTTACGTCTTCTAACCCAAAGGTTGTTGCGGTCAATAAAAAGACCGGTAAGCTGACCGCCAAAAAAGCAGGTAAGGCCACGATTACGGTAACAACCGGAAGTGGCAGGAAAGCGAAAATGAAGGTTGTTGTGAAGTAAATATGCCTGATTGCCCGTGTATCAAATGTGCGGATCATCCGGATCTTCTTCCTCGGATTCTGTCGGCAGTGTTTCGTTCCCCACAGTCTCTTTTGGCAGTGCTTCGTCCACCACAGTATCTTTCCGCAGTGCTTCGTCCACTACAGCCTCTTCCGGCAGTGTCTCATCCCCTGCAGCCGCATCCGGCAACGTCTCGTCGGATACCACTTCATCCACAATATCCTCACTCTTTCGGAACCGCTCCAGAAACTGTTGTTTCCATGTTTCCCATTTCTGCAGTCTCTTCCCCTGTTTTTCTAAGCGCACTTCCTGTTTCTGTTGGATTTTCAACAGTTTTTCGGACTCTTTTTTCTGCAGACGGTCCTGTCGCAGTTCCTCTTTTATCTGCTGCTTCTGATTCTTTTTCACCTGTTTCTTTGCAGACCGCTCGATACTGCGAATCATGCTTTTGGCATCTCCCACCCTGCGGCGTGCACTGCGGTACGGATCGTATAAAAAGTAAGAAGCCGTTGTCAGTGCAAGCAGGAAAAGTCCGACAGCCAGACAATAGGGCAGTGCACGTTCGTAATAAGAATAGTGCAGTTCACAACCAATAAACAGGATCAGCATCCCCGGAAAAATCAACGCAGAAAACACATCACAGACAAACTGCCAGAACTTCGGGCACTGTTTTTTATGTACCAGAATGGCTGCCTGTACTCCGGTAAAAAACATAAGTACAAGGCATGTCTGGGAAGCGATGCCATGCAGATACCCGGCAAACACACACAACGCAAGCGAAAAGAAAACCATTGCCAGCGCATAGCCCCTGCGGTACGCATAGCCGTATTCCCGCATGCCCTCCCGTTTGTCTGCGCTCAGGTCATGCATTTCATACACGCGGTCGTCCACACGCGCTTTCATATCTTCCCGGTATCTCCGCCCCTCTTTTGCATGCGCCATATTCTGATCCATGTCTTCGTCGAGTTCCTGCAGCATCTGCTGCTCCCGCAGGATCTGCTGCAAAAGCTGATCTTCCTGCGCCCGGCGTTTTTCCAGTTCCTCCCGGATCCATGCCGCTTTCTGTATCTGAAGACTGTTTTTCGTCAGGGATTCCTCTTCTATCTGCTGTTCTCTTTCGATCTGATCACTCATGGTATTGTCCACCTTTCTTTTTCCATCATAAATGGAATACATTTATTTGTAAAGTTTTGTTCCAGTATTTCATATATTACAGAACTTTTCTTCTCTTAATGTTGTAAATATTCCATGTATTACAGAACTTTTCTTTCATTTTTTGTTTTAATTTCCCTGTTTTTTGATATGCTAATGCATTAGAAAGATACTTTATAAAATACAAATTAGCAGGGAACTCTATGCATATAAATCTAAATGCCATGGGCACACGCATGAAAAGACGCAGAAAAGAATTAAAAATGAGTCAGGCAGAACTGGCAGAAAAAGTAAATGTTTCCAACAATCATATTTCTTCGATTGAAACCGGAAAACAGATTCCAAGCCTGACAACATTTGTAAAAATCTGTGAGCAGCTGGATACCACTCCCGATTTTCTTTTACTGGGAAGCCTGCACACGGACAATCTCCCGAAAAATATTTATGATTCTCTTGCCTTGTGCAACAAAAAAGACCTTCCATTGATTCAGGATATTGTAGAGAATTTCGTTTCCAAGCGGGAGTAATAATTAAGGACTTTGCATGATGCAAAGCCCTCTTGTGTTTCCCTTTCTAAAGGATAATTCTAGGACACATAAAGTGTGGTAATTTTATGGGTGGATTGCTATGTATGGCAGTCCACCTTTCTAAGAATCTTCGGGAAAATATAAGTGGAATATAAGAATTGTGCATGGTACAATAGAAAGAGAAAAATTAGATTGATCGAGCTTAAAGCTGGGATACTTCTTGTTCGAAGGACAAGAAGGTTGAGTTGAGAAAGATTATAACCATCGGGAGATATAAACTCAAAGTTATTTGGTAAGGTATTAGATACTTTTTTGTACGAGGCGATTTTTATTCCCGAATGGATTTCTGCACCATCCAAAGATATTATTAACCAGCCAGATTTGCAGGTATATGTAAAAGACTTTGGTAAGAATAAGGGAGACTTATGTTTGGTTGCTCAAGTTAGTGATAAAATTGTTAGTGCAGTATGGGTTCGGATTATGAATGATTACGGGCATATAGATAATGAAACACCGTCTTTTGCAATTTCACTTCTTAAAGAGTATAGAAACTATGGTATCGGAACAGAATTAATAAAACAGATGCTAATGAAATTAAAACTAGCAGGATATAAATAAGCATCATTATCTGTTCAAAAGATGAATTATGCTGTTCGCATGTATAGGAATGTAGGATTTGAAATCGTTGATGAAAATGATGAAGAATATATTATGATTTGTAAATTATAGGCACTTGTAAATGCCGGTTTAACAAAATAAAAGGAACTTTCACATTAACTAATTTTACCACACTCCCACGAGTAGATTTTATCTGCCCGTGGGAGTACTTTTTTCAGCTTAGTGATTTATCTTACAGCAACCATGATACAAAATATTCAATCCGACCGAAAAGCCAATCCACCAGCTCACTACATTGATATCCACTGGAATATACCTTACGGCAATCAATGCCAAAGTTACGCTGACAATACATAAGGCAAGGTTGCTGTGGTATTCTCTGCGAAAAACACATTTACCTTATAGGTGGTCTGTCCTTTTCTTTTGGTAAAAGAGGACATCGCCCGCTCCTTACTTGCTGTCTGCTCCATAATAATTTCACCTCCTCCTTGAAATGCAAACATATGTTTGTTATAATTGAAGTATCTTTGATGGACTGCGACAACGGATAAGATAAATCTTCATGGAATACGGACGATGTGCAGATGATGTTTTCTTTTATGCTTACAGATGAAAAGTCCTCGCTGAAGGTATGTAAACACTGCGGAAAAGCCTTTGTTGCCAGCAGACCCAACAGCGTATTTTGCAGTGGTAAATGTAAAAACCGGTATAATGTGTATAAGAGCCGGGCTAAGGATAAAGACAACACTAACTAATTCATCTGCTATAAGAAAGAAGGCTGATTATGAATACAGATATTACAAAGCAAATGGAAATGGTACTGTACAGAACCGAAGATGACAATGTAACGGTCAGTGCCTTGATAAAAGATGAAACGATATGGCTGACACAAAAAGCTATGGCTGAATTGTTTGGTATTGACAAATCGGGCATCAGCCGCCATTTAGCAAAGATTTTTGAATCCGGTGAACTGGATGAGGAAGTGGTTGTTGCAAAAATTGCAACAACCACTCAGCACGGAGCAATGCAGGATAAAACGCAGACTATTCCTACCAATTATTACAATCTAGATGCCATTATTTCCGTTGGTTACAGAGTAAACTCCATTCAGGCAACCAGATTCCGTATATGGGCAACCAGTATTTTGAAGGAATATATGATAAAGGGCTTTGCTATGGATGACGAACGCCTGAAGCAGGGTAAAACAGCTTTTGGAAAAGACTATTTCCGTGAATTGCTGGAAAGAGTTCGCTCCATCCGTGCCAGCGAACGCAGAATATGGCAACAGATAACGGATATATTTGCCGAGTGCAGCATTGATTACAATAGAGATTCTGATACTGCATATCATTTTTATGCAACCATACAGAACAAATTTCATTATGCCATTACCGGTAAAACAGCGGCTGAAATCGTCTATAATCAGGCTGACCACACCAAGGAAAATATGGGCTTGACCACATGGAAAAATGCTCCCGATGGTCGTATTCTCAAATCTGATACACCGATTGCCAAAAACTATTTGGACGAGAAACAGATTCGTCAGTTAGAACGTGCTGTCACAGGATATTTTGATTACATAGAGGATTTGATTGAACGTGAAAACGTCTTTACAATGGAGGAATTTTCAAAAAGCGTGAACGAGTTCCTTGCGTTCCGCAGATACGATATCTTGAAAGATAATGGACGTGTTTCCCATAAGCAGGCAGTGGAGAAAGCATATCAGGAATATGATATTTTTAACAAGACACAGCCGATAGAATCTGATTTTGATAAGATATTAAAAGGATTGGAAAAGAAAAAATAATTACTTTTCTGGATTATGCGATTATGATACAATTACGGAAAATAGTTTTTTAGAATCTGACAAATCGGGATTGACCGAGCTCTTTGAGCGAGGGATACTTCTTGTCCGAAGGGCAAGAAGGTGGGCGTGAAAAGAATTAGAACAATCGTAATTTTATGAAGAGAAATGGATAATTATAAAATGAATGCAGATGATGAATTACTAAAGAATTTGGATAAATTGCACACAACAGAATTAGGCGTAGAACGCATTAAAAGAAATCTGTTTTTAGATACAGATGATGTAGTCGGCTGGTGTAAAGCTAAAATCGATTCTGTAAAGGCTGTAATCACAAGAAGTGGGAAGAACTGGTATGTGAATATAGATAACTGTATCATAACTGTAAATGCTTATAGTTATACGATTATTACGGCACATAGGGAAAAGAAATGAAATATACAATTCGTGAATTAGAAGCATTTTCAGTTATAGGACAAGAAGTAGAACTTACAAATTATCATAAACGAAATATTCAAATCAGCACACAATTTTGGAGAAAGTTTAACGCTGATTTGAAGAAATCCTATCTTTCGCAATTTGAGAATTGGATAAAATATGCCTTTATGATAAAGAGAAACGGAAAACTGTTTTATTTTTGTTCTATTCCAAAAAGAAACGTAATTCCAGACGGCTTTATCTATAAAGACATACAGTCGTATAAATATCTTGCTGTAGAGCATATTGGTTCTATGGATAACCTATATGAAACTTACAGAAAGATTTATCAGGAAATATTACCTAATACGGACTACACGCCTCTGCAAGAGGAGTTTTTGCACTTTGAAAGATACGATTATCGTTTTCATTGGAATAGAGAAAATTCAATCATTGAAATATGGATACCAATTAAGGGTTAGTGAAATTCAAGTTTATATAGCTGTAAATGTTTTTTACAGCGGAAAAGGAGATGATTGATAAATGAGAATTGGAGCGTATCAATTTGCGATATCTGGAGATGTAAATGAGAATTATAAAGAAATAGAAAAAGCAATATATTTAGCAAAACATAAAGATGTTCAATTACTGATATTTCCAGAATGTTCATTAACAGGATATCCACCTAGAGATATATCAAATTCATCATGTGTCAATTTTAACCTTGTGCAGTCAATGTGTGATAGACTTCAATCGGTAGCTGACCAAAATGATATTTCTTTTATTGTCGGAACCATATTTAAAGAAAAAGAAATATATAATAGAGCATTACTATTTCAGCCTAATAAACAAATCAAGTCTTATGACAAGCGGGCTTTATGGGGATGGGATAATGATAATTTCGCAAAAGGGAATAGTGATGGAATAGTTGAGATAGATGGGGTTGTGTTTGGAATTAGAATTTGTTTTGAAATAAGATTTCCCGAATTTTTCAGAGAATTGTATAAAAGAAATACCGACATAAATGTGGTTTTGTTTTATGATGTAGCGGATACGGACGACAAGGAGCGATATAGTATGATTAGAGGACATCTGCAAACTCGTGCAGTTGAAAATGTTACTACTACTATTTCAGTAAATGCTACCTCGCCTTTTCAAACGGCACCGACAATGGTTTTTGGAAAATCTGGTCAATGTATCAAGGAATGTGTTAGAAATAAACCGGAACTATTGATTTATGATTTTGAAAAGACTGTTAATGATTTCGGAGAAAATGGAAGAACATCTATATCTAATTCATTGATTAACTGGTAACTGATTCTTTTGCAATTTCTTATTTATTGTGAATGAGCTTACATGTGCTATAATAAAACAAATTAACAGATTGAAATTTGGAGGTGAATTATGAAAATCGAACACATTGCTTTATATGTAAACGACCTGCAAAAAACTCGTAGCTTTTTTATGAAGTATCTAGGTGCAAAATCAAACGAAGGATATCATAACCTGCAAACTAACTTTCGCTCCTATTTTCTGTCATTTGATGATGGCACACGATTGGAGATTATGAATAAGCCAGAAATGCTTGATTCACCTAAGGAGCTTGCTCGCACGGGGTATGCACATATCGCATTTAGTGTAGGAAGTAAAGAAAAGGTTGATGCCTTGACCATAGAGTTGAAAACTGATGGATATGAAGTAATCAGCGGTCCCCGGACAACAGGAGATGGTTACTACGAAAGCTGTATTGTTGCAATCGAAGGCAATCAAATTGAGATTACAGTTTGAACCCGTTAACTTCAAGTTTACCAAAATGACAACCGACAGGAAACGTGATATTTTTTACAACAAAGATATCAATATATCTCCACTAATTTCCATAAATTTATGGAATTAAAATTTCATGATACTTATAACATAGAAGGAAACGGACCGATGCAGGAGCTTACACCCGAACAGATAAAAGAGGAAGAACACAAACGCCGCAAACGTGCTTGGAATCGTACTTATTGGAGACGTAGAAAAGAGCGTGAACAGGCGGCAAAAGCTGCAAAAGAAAAAGAGCTATCTGAGGCAGTCGGCTAGACTGTCCCAGAAATAACCCTTAGATAATGAAACTTGCCACAGAGTCTTATTATCTGGCATAATCTGCTCCTGTCAGATAATAATGCTCCCAATCATATTTTCCATCCTCCGACAGATCTTTTGCCGTCTCTGCAATATGATCTGACCAAAGGCTCTCCGATAAATAATATTTATAATTTTCATATCCTCCGCCAACCGGATCATCCCATGTACAATCAATATAATACCACTTTCCGTTAACCTTAACCTGATTCCATGCATGACCACCTCCATCTGCTGTACCGGATACAAACCTGCATTCAAGCCCAGCAGATATTGCCATCATATAAAAAGCAAACGCATAACTCTGGCAGACACCTTCTTTATGTAACAATACTCCACCAGCTCCATATGCCCAGTTTTCCGCGGTACTATAATCTCCATTATTGACATAATTGGCATGATAGATTAAATAATCATGAATGGCTTTTACTTTCTCTTCCTCACCCATTCCATCCTTCACTACCTGATCAACTGCTGCAAAGGCCGCATCAAATACAGCTTTTCCATCCTCTGTATATCCTCTTGCGTCTTTTTTTATCAGCGTATCCTTGACCGAATAACTGACACTAATTTTTTTGCTATATATCTCTTTTCCGGCAATAACAGTAAATGTATGATCTCCCGGAGTATAAACAATCTGATCCGGCAATGCACTGCCATCCATCTGAATTTCGATGCCTTTATTTTTTAACTGTTTATAATGGAATGATTTCCCCAAAAATTCCCATTGCAGAGAATCTGCATCATAGTTTACCCCAGCCTGGGAATTCTCTATTAATCCATCAAAAATCACATCTTTATCACAGATGTACAGGGTAATATTTCTGGTAAACTGCCCATACGAATAATAAAGCGATCCACTTGCCTGATAACCATTATATTTCTTGAAATTACAATTTCCCCTGTGGTCAATTTCCTTAAAGGCACTATCAACATACAGCTTTACCTGACTTGTATCATACTTATCGGATACTAACTTTAACTGAACCATCTGTCCGCCAAGAATCAGTTCCTGATTAAGTCTTACATCACTTTTCTTTTCCGGAACAACCGTGATCGTATAGCTTTTCTTTTTCGTACCGCTTTTTACTGTGATGGTTGTAACGCCCAGACGAAGAGCTTTTAATTTTCCCTTTGCATCTATGGAAGCCACCTTTGGATTCGTACTTGAATATTTACAATTTTTATATCCTGACGGTGCTTTCACCGCAACCGTCTTCCTGCATACAACCTTTGTTGACTTCGTAATATTTTGCACAGTGGCCGCATATGTCGTTTCCACTGTTGGTTTCACTGCGCTTATTGAAGTACATATAATTGTCAATGTAAGTACAAATGCCATGCAACGTTTCGTCCACCTGTTCATCTTTAAACTCCTCCATCTTTTCCTTTATCTGTTTTTTAATATTATTCTTGGGCTGATTTGATCGTCAGCCCAAGAAGTTCGTTAATGGAATCCGCTCCCTTTTAATTTACTTTAGTTTTTAATCCAGTAATTTTCCATCTCTGTATGACCATTCAAGGTAGTCCGGATTCTGATAATATAAATCCGTATTAAATTCTGAAATTTTATCACTGACCTGCTCAAAGCTAAGGCAATGATCCATTTCCGCATCATGTAGTAGTTTCTTAATACCTTCTTCACCGATGGCTTTAACGATATCACCTCTGTGATTCAAGGTCTCCCTTGCAATATACTCAATCAATGCACACACATAAAAATAATCATTTCTTTCTTTCGCTGTCATAAATTACCTCGCTTTTTATGAATGTCAAACAGTCAAGTGCAGACAATGTATGGAAACTGATCTGTCATCTGATATTTCCAAAAATTTTAAAATATTCACGAAAAAATCGCTATACCGTTTATTACAGTATAACGATTTTTTATAAAAATTACAATTTTTGATTTTCTATCGCTGTGTATTTCCTGCATTCTGCTCTGAATCACTTAACATTGTAGCAATCCCGGAAATCTTAACCGTATCTACATCCGTATTTTCTATAAAAACACTCCGTATAAATTCTTTGTCGGATGTTTCAAATAACTGTCCCACCTCTCCATTTGCCTCAATATAGACCCGTTTATGGGCGGATGTCAGAATCCCCACACAAATTGTTTTGTCTGCGCGGATGTTATCGACCGTGATGCTGATTTTCTGTGGTTTTCCTTTAACCGCCCATTTGCATAACGTCTGTTTTGGAATCTCTGCGGAAAGTTTTATGCTATCCTCTGTAATATCCTCAGGAAATGCATCCATAACTGCCTGTTTATAAACATCATACGGTTCTTCCTTTACCATATAACTGTGTCTGGCATCCGGATCTGTCTCTATTTGCGTCGCATAGCAGACCTGATTGTCCATAACCTCCATCTGTACATTCACTTTTTTCTGCTGTACAGTCTTTGCATAGATTTTTTGTACAGCTTTTTGTGTACCGATGCCGGCTCCACAGGTAAAGCAGATACTGCCAAGAAAAACCAGAATAAAACTTGCCAAAACAGCCAGTGGTTTCATCTCTTTTTGTTTTCGGTACTGCTTCATCCGGCGGATACGCTCCTGTAAATGATTCTGCGCCCCAAACATGGAAAACGGAAATTCGAGAGGACGGGTCTCTTCCGTAAGCAGTTCAAGTGCTGCACGAAAATACTGTCCGACAGAAAAAACATTTTCGGAATCACGGCAGCATTCCATGTCGCATGCCATTTCCGACCAGAAATCCAGCCTGCGATTGAAAATATAGATCAGCGGATTATACCAGAATAAATCTTCCAGCACTCTGCCCACACATTTCAACGTCAGGATGTGCTGCCGCACATGTACAAACTCATGCGTAAGCACAATCTGCAGACTCTCCGGAGAAAAATCCCTCACCGGCAATACAATCCATTTATGAAATAGCCCCAGCACCATCGGGGAAGAAATACCATAGCAGCAATACACTTCTACATTTCCCCGGATCTTTAAACGCTCCTTTGTCCCTGCCGCAACGAGCTGCAGCCGTTTTTCCGCCGGCATCCGGTGCTTTTTTATGTAATGTTCCACCCGGTAATAACGAACCAGATGAAGCACAAGAACCGTTGCTGCACCAAGCAGCCAGACCACTGCCGCCACACACTCTATGTGCGCAATCACAGGTGTCAGTTCAAACAGGTGCCCCTTGATAAACAGTGCCTCCCCCATTTTGCGGTAATGCGTAACATACAACAGGAGAAACAGCCCCGGAAACAGCCAGAACGGTAACACCACAAGCAACAGCCCATATATATAGCGGTATTTTTTTAACCCATCCAAAACGCCTGCAACAACTGCATATACCGCAAATGCAATACTGCCTGTAAGTGCAGTAAACAGCCCCATGTAAAACAAATTATTGATCCAGTTCATCAATGCTTTTTCTCAACTCCTCTATTTCCTCTTTGGTAAGTTTATGATCTTTATAAAAAGCAGTTAAAAACTGTGCAACCGATCCACGGTTCCAGAATTTTACAAATTTGCGACTCTGCTCCTGCTGATAGGAAAGTTCCGGTATTATGATCTCATATGTGGCATTGCGCCCGCTCTGGTTCATCCTTAGAAAGCCCTTTTTCACCAGCTTTGCAATATAAGTTGATACGGTCTGGGATTTCCAGTCTTTCCCGTATGTTTCGTTTGTCAGTTTCATAATTTCCTGTAGTGCCATTTCATGGGGATGATCCCAGATTGTTTTCATCACCATGGATTCCGCTGTAGTCAGTTCCTCCATATTTTCCCCTTTCATCGTTAACATTGATAATATTTTTTGAGTATAAACTAAGATTATAGTTTTAGGTTATAGTGGGATAATAACATAAAGATATACAAATTACAACTATTTTACGCAAGTTTCAAGATTTTACGACCAAAACAACATTTTTCTATCAATTTTGATAATTTTATTCTCTTGAAAACTTTCTGATTTTTTTATACTATATAGATAATGAATGTTACGAAAAAGAGTAATTTAATCACAATGATAACGGAGGAATAAGATGAAAAAAGTAACCGTTTTACTTATCCTTTCTTTGGCGATATGCCTTGCTGCTTGCGGAAAAAAAGTGAGTACACCTGATGAAATGTTAGATGTTGTGAAAGAAAAAGAAAATATATCTGCTGAAGTTGATATGATAGAGTGTGGCCGTATTGTAGATAATGATACTACCATAGTTGTCGGAATGACAGGGGAAAACGACAAAACATATCATTATTATGCAGCACAGTTTTCCAAAAATCAGGATGGAAAATATAAATATAAAAATGCCATTTCCTTGAATGATATAGGATGGCAATTAAGGTTATGTAAACTGAATACCGGATATATCATAGTCTGCAATAATGAAAATGTTAGTACCATACAGGCTGTCATATCGCCACGAAATGGAGCTGATATAACCAAAAATATAGAAATTAATAATATTCCCTTTGTATATTATTTGGACATGTCGAATATTTCATCTGATTATGATATACAATACAAGTTTTTAAATGAAAATGGAGAAGAAATTCAGTAAAATAGAAGGGCATTTTAGTCAGTGTTATTATATAATCAAAATCTCAGTCTTAGGAATAATCCTGAGATCTTTTTATTTTGTAATAAATACTTGCTGTATTTGTCAACCGAAAATTCGGTCAACCGCTCATTGAAAACTAGGTCACTATAGACCAAGTTTGGCACCTGCAGCATTACTGCCACAGGTGCAGTTACTATTTTACTACTGTTTCGAAGTCGGTTCCGTTGTTCCGCAGAGTTTCACGGAGCCTGTAGGAATCGCCTTCCATATCAATCAGATAAGCTTTGTATGTAAGCCTATCAACGATTGCACTTGTAATGGCGGCATCTTCGAAGATTTCGTCCCATCTCTCAAATGTAAGGTTTGAAGTAATAATGGTTGATTTCTGGGATGCCCTTAATGAAAGGACTGTGAATAACAAATCAGTAGCTTCCCGATCAAAAGATATGTAACCAAACTCATCAGCTATGATCAGATCGTATTTTTCAAAGCGTTTCTGATATGTGCGGAGTTTTTGCTTGCTATTACTTTCTTTTAGTTCTGTTACCAGATAAGGAATTGTTGTATACAGGACACGATAGCCCTGTTCACAGGCCTTTATTCCAAGTCCGATAGCCGTGTGCGTTTTCCCGGTTCCCGGATTGCCGGTCATAATGATGTTTTTTCCTTCTCTGATAAAATCCAGCGTACACAGCTCCGGTAGGCATTTTCGCATTCCTTCCGGGAGAAGATTCATTTCCAGATCTTCGATGTATTTTCGGTATGGAAATTTAGCCGCTTTGATTTTTCACTTAGGCGGTCTGTTTTTATATTTGCTTGTTTTAGTGACTCCTCCTTATTCTTTCTGAAAATCATGTTAAAAGTTATTGCCATAGTTAAAAACGGGTTCAGTTCTTGAATTCCATTTTATTTTCATCCGATAAACATGACGATTGTGATCATACAACGGATCACCTATAATTTCATCATACTGTCTGGCATGATAAATCATTACATCATTACCTGTTTCATCTTTTACAAACGAATTATGTCCTGGTCCATATATTTGCTTATCAACATCAGTTTTCAAAACAGGATTACATTCCTTCTTCCAAGCACGAGGATTCAAAATCTCTTCATTTTCGCCAATGCTCAGCATTCCCATACAATAGCATTCTCCCGTTTCACTTGCTGAATATGTCAAGAAAATCTTTCCATTATGTTTGATTACTGCCGGTCCTTCATTTACCCAAAAACCAACCCTTTCCCATTCATAATCAGGAGAGGATAAAAGTACTTGCGCTGTAGCAAGTTCTGTAGGAGACTTCATCTCTGCAATATACAAGTTAGATATTTTCTTACCGATATTTACTTTCTCAGCCCATACACAATATCTCTTACCTTTGTTTTCAAACACCGTCATATCCAATGAAAAATCATTGAAAGAAAAAGCATCAGTTGCCTTTACCATTCCAAGTTCTTTCCACGGATCATTTAACGGATTCTGTCCTTCACACACTAACACATATGGTCTTATAGCCCATATATCATCAATATCTCCTCCTGCATAATAAATAAACCATTTATTGTCTAGATAATGAATCTCTGGTGCCCAAATATGCACGCTCATGATTCCCTTATCATGCTTTTTCCATATAGTTACTTCATCTGACTCTCTTAACCCGTTTAAAGTATTACTCCGTCGCAATACTATTCTGTCATACTCCGGCACGGAAGCTGTAAAATAATAGCTTCCATCCGAATGCCTATACACATATGGATCTGCACGCTGTCTAATAAATGGTTTATTGTACTCAGTTTCTATATAATTGTTCTTATTCATATTCATATCTCCTTTATTCGCACAGGAAATATGAATACGGTAATTATAATGTATCTCTATCTAATATTTTGTGATTCAAATATATAGACTTAGGCGAATATACTTCTGATTCTATCTGTTGGATAAGTTCCACTACCGCAGTAGATGCAACTCCCTCAACATTTGTCGAAACCGTTGTAAGTTTTGGAGAAATATATTGTAAAACACTGATATCATCAAATCCCATTAATCCAAAATCTTTTGGAATTTCATAGCCTTCCTTAGCAGCCCATTGCATTATCATCAATGCATAGCTGTCTCCTGAACAAAGAAAAGCGGTTCTTTTATCCAGATTATTTTTGCAAACTGTTTGCACTTCTTGTAAAAATTCATTTTTTCCAATTACATGCATATTTACATCTGGATACATCCCCATAGCATTTCTAAATCCCAATTCTCTCTGCTCATGCGTATAAGTATTTTTCACTTCTTTCATCTCAAGCGGAGGACAGATAAACAGAATCTTCTCATAGCCCTTTGATACAATATGTTTTACCGCATCCATGGTCGCAACCATTTCATTTACCTGTACAGTTGTAATCTTTTCTGATACCTGATTGCCAATACATACTACCGGAACATGCAGTGATAAGAGAAAATCTTCAAATTCTTTTCCTTTGTTTATTGGGTTAATCAATATCCCTTCCATTTGACGTTCAGCCAATCCCTGAATAAGTTTTTTCTCCCATTCAAGGCTATCATCACAAACTACTATATTAGTAAAATATCCTCTTTTATCAGCCTCTTTATTAATAGTATTTAATGATTGTACAAAGTACATGTTTTCGATATTGATTGTTACAACCCCAAGTGACATTGTTCTTCCATGATTTAAGCTCCTAGCCAGAAGATTCGGGCGATAATTATTATCTTTAGCAACCTGCAATATTCGTTCCTTAGTGTCCTTTGACACACTTCCACCATTTAAAGCTCTAAGAACTGTCGTTCTGGAAACACCACACTGCTCTGCTATCTGATTTACTGTAATTGCCATATCCGTACCCCCGTATATTTCTAGTCAGAGTATACCATAATCGCCTGTTATCATCAATGAACTCACGATTTTCTCAGGATTCACTATATATTCCTGTTACTGATTTATTCTTAATCTAACCACATTAAATGATAATGGTTTTAATACTACTTTCGCCTCCCCATTGCCCAGTTTCACATTGTCAACTGTTTCCGGTTTAACAGCATCATGCTGAAATTGATTTGTCATTTTTTTATCTGCTGCTGTCATACCGATACTTTCGATTACACTATCTACTTCAAAATCCGACAATTGAAGTGACACTTTCTGTTTATTATCTTCATCACGATTTACTGCAAAAAAGACTAACTCTCCATCCTCATCATTCCATACAACAATAAAATCTACATAAGGCACATTGTTAAATTCTTTACAGTCATATACTGGCCCAGTACTCGAGACATTTAAAACTATCCCCTTAGCGTAATTTGCGAAATAATAAAATGGATAATATATAGTCTGTAACCAATGCCCCCCACCCTTTTCTGTCATAATACATGCACTTATATTAGTAAGAAGTGACTGGCATGCGATTTTAATTGCATCTGCATTTCTAATTATTACCATCTGCATCTCTGCAAACAATAACGCATCTTCAAGGGTGTAAATCTGTTCACTGATTGCGGGTGCTATCTGCCATGGTTTCTCATCAATTTCATTATTTACAGTATTGCTTGGCACAGCCCATACGCCCCACTCATCAACGCTAAACTTCATATCTTTTTTAGAACGTTTTTTTTGCTTGATAACCTGTGCAACAGATCTAATAGTATGAATATACTCTTCCATATCAACCGATTGTGCCAGAAAAGTTTTTGTTCCCTTTTCCTGTCCTGCATAATACTGATGCAGTGCCAGATAATCTGCAACATCATAAGTTTTATCCAATACTTCCATATCCCACTCAGGATATGTATCCATACTTGACAGAGAACTTCCGCATACAATCAGTTCAATATCAGGATCTATCAACTTCATAACCTTTCCGGTCTCAGCCGCAATCTTTCCATACTCTTCCGCTGATTTGTGTCCTATCTGCCAGCTTCCGTCCATCTCATTCCCCAAACACCACATTTTTATTCCGTATGGCTCATCTACACCGTGAGATTTACGCATGTCACTATACTGTGTTCCGCTAGGAAAATTACAGTATTCAAGATAATGTGCAGCATCTTCAACACCCCGTGTTCCTAAATTTACCGTAAAAATAGGATTAACATTTGTTTTTTTTGCCCATTTCATAAACTCATTTGTACCGAATTCATTTGTTTCAATTGACCTCCATGCAAGATCAAGTTTATGCGGTCTCTTTTCTTTAGCCCCAACACCATCCTCCCAATGGTATGCAGAAACAAAATTACCACCTGGATAACGTACTGTTGTTACATTCATTTCTTTTACGCGATCAATCACATCCTGCCTAAAGCCGTCTTCATCAGCATTCTTGTTGTCAGGTTCATATATTCCAGAATATATGACTCTTCCCATATGCTCAAGAAAAGAGCCAAACAATCTAGAATCTACTCTGTCAATTTGAAATTCTTTATTACATACTACTTTTGTAGTTTCCATCTTCCTCAACTCCTATCCTTTTAATCCACCACTGCTCATGCCTTCAACAAAGTACTTCTGTCCAAACATATAAAGTACAAACATCGGCAGTAATGAAACAAGTGCTCCTGCAAAAGCAGCACCATATTCAATAGTATTTTGTCCTATAAATAATGCTAATCCATTTGCAAGTGTTCTCATTTCTGTACTGCTTGTAACAATCATCGGCCATAACAGATCATTCCAAGAGCCATTAACACTTAAAATAACCAATGTTATTACCGCTGGTTTTACCTGCGGAAGCATAATTTTCCAGAATATTCCAAATTCCGACAGGCCATCAATTCTGGCTGCCTCTGCCATTTCTTTCGGTATCCCCGTAAACGCAGCTCTCATCATAAATATTGAACCAGCAACTGCCACTCTCGGAATTATAAGTCCCCAATAAGTGTCATACATTCCCATCTTGTATACAACAAGGAATAACGGAACCATAATTACCTGAAAAGGAACCATCATTGTTGCCAATGTCATCAAAAATGTTCCTGTTTTACCTTTAAATTCGTAAAATGCATATGCATATCCAGCCATACTATTTACGACAACAGCTAAAGCAGTTGTTACACCTGCATATATTACAGAGTTTGCAATATAACGAATAATGTTAATTCGCCCCTGCACGTCCACAAAGTTTTCAAGTGTAAATGTTTTAGGAATAAATGTAGGTGGCCATGAAATGATCTCTCTTTCTGTCTTGAAAGCACTAAATGTCATCCAAATGACCGGCACTAAAACCAGCAAAGCAATTATGATCAATATCAAAGCAACCGGTACATTAAAGAATACTTTCCCAATACTTATCGTCTTTTTCTTTTTCATACCGTTAGTCCTCCTTTACCATTCTTCTATACATCAAGACAGTAATGAACATAATAATAATGAAAAGTACTACCGACATTGCCGATGCATATCCCATGCTTGAATTTGATGAAAACGCTCTTGAATATATATAACTAACAGTTGACTCTGTAGTATAATTTGGTCCACCGTTTGTCGTTACATATATGATATCAAAAATCTGAAGAGCACCTGCAAATCTGGTCATCATGATATACCAGAATGTAGGCCGTATGGAAGGAACTGTTATATGTAAAAACTGAAGAATTTTTCCCGCCCCATCCATTTGAGCTGCTTCAAATAATGAAGGTGATACCTGCTGGATTGCAGTAACATATATTATTGTCGAAATACCAAAGCTTCTCCATATTGATATAAACGAGATTACAAATATTGTAAGTCCCGGAGTATTCATAAAATTAATTTTTCCTAATCCCATTGACTGTAAAGCAGCCGTTATAAAGCCTATATTTGAATGTAAAATCATTCTCCACATAATACCTATTACAGTTGCAGAACAAATAACAGGGAGAAAGTACACTGCACGTAAAAACTTATTTCTCTTATTATTTTTGCTAATAAATGCTGCTATTACCAAGGCCCCTAATACTTGCACAGGTACCTCAATGCCTGTAAAAATCGCAGTAACCTTTAAACTGTTTATAAAGCGTGGATCATGAAATGCTTCTACAAAATTATCCCATCCTACGAATGTAGCATGATTCATCGTAATAGGGACATCAAAAAAGCTTAAACCAAATGCCATAATTAAGGGAATTATATTGAATAATATCAATAAAATTATTGAAGGAGCGATAAAAACATATGCACTTCTGGATGGTCTATTCCAATACTTTCTTATTTTTTCCATCTATTACTTCAACCTTTCTATTGAAAGGGCGACCTTTTATTAAAGCCGCCCCTTCTTTTGCTATTTATGTTTCCTGCTATTTGTTGTATTTATCAACTATCTTCTGGGTCGATTTCTGAGCTTTTGCTAACGCATCTTCAACCGATGAATTACCAAATGCCACCGAGTTGATCATCTCTGGAATAACATCTGATAATACAGAATTAATGCCAGGGAAGTTTGAATCAACTATAAAATCTGTAGGAGCTTCCGGATTAGCTGCCGACATGGCGCTCAGTTTCTTATTAGCCTTATATTCTTTGTTATTTTGAACTGAATATGTATATGCCGGGAATCCATTCTGAAGAGACCACTCTAAAGCAGGACTGCTTCCATCTTTATCCTGGGTATTCCACCACTTGATGAATTTATAAGCAGCTTCTTTTTCGGCATCACTTGCTGCTGTTGTAATACCAAATCCAATAACCTCAACAGAATTCATATCTCCTGCATCGCCCTGTGGAATAAGCCCGATACCATAATCCACCCCGGCAGTGTCAAGTCCTGCTGTTACCCAAGGACCTCCAACAGTAATTCCAACCTGTCCTGCACTCATCATTGAATCCGTATCTGCTTCAAGAGGATTATCGCCATCGTCCACCATATCTTTGTACATGTTAAGGAAATTCTCATATCCCGCATTATTTTCAAAATTAGCCTTCCACGTTCCATTATCATCAGTAACAGCCAATCCCCCAAATCTCTGCATAATGTGTGCAATTTGGTAGGCATAATCATAAGAAATTCCTGAGCCGTAAATATTTTTGGTTGAATCAGAAATCTTTGCTGCATCCTGCTGCCACTCATCCCATGATGTAGGAGGTGTCTCAGGGTCAAGACCAGCCTTTTTAAACAGATCTTTGTTCCAGTACATATAGTATCCAACTACCTGGAATGGGACGAAATATGTTTTATCACCATCAGAACAATAATCCAAATATGACTGAATAAAATCATCCTTATTCAAATCTGTCTTATCAAACACATCACTAACATCCTGCAAATAGTCCCCATATGTAAATCTGTAAGCACTTGAGCTAAGAATCATTGTTGGCCCTTCGCCAGCTGCAAATGCTGTTGATAACTGGCTGTCAAAATCTGATGAAATATCCATCTTTACTTTGATTCCATCAGTATTTTCCTTATTAAATTTATCAACCATCTTTACCAGCATATCTCCATCAGCTCCGGTAAAGCTATTCCAGAAAGTAACTGTTGTCCCTTTTGATGAATCTGATTTCTTATTTTTTGCATTACCTGTTGATCCACCACAGGCTACAAGTGATGTAACCATCATTGCCGCCAATCCCAATGCCATAAACTTTTTAAACTTATTCATATATCCTCCATTCTGAAATATGTCCAATTATTCTACTTCGTCAAGCAAATAACCTTCAACTATTCTTGCTGCGTCGTGTTGTACACGTGTACATTTATCTTGTAAATTAAATATATTACCTGTTCTTGTTAATGTCAATATTCTTTTGCATTTTTGTCTGTAGTGTCATATTTCCAATTATTTTTTTGTGCATTTTTACTATTTGCAATATTTGTACTCGTGTTCATTTCAGAAAATTAAAATCTCTGTGTAAAGTATTATATTATTCTTCGCAATATTCTAGGAAAATGCATCCATATTTGCCTGCTTATAAACATCATACGATTTTTGCTTCGACATCCACAGGTGTCAGTTTAAACAGCACACAATCAAAAACTATATATATAACAACTGACTGACCAAAAAAGATAGTACAAGATGGGTATCAGATGCTTCTGATTCAATAGTATAGTCTTATTTTCGTCACCACCACGCTTGAAATATGCCCTGACTTGAGCTCACGAAAACTGAAATGAAATTGATTGAATAATTATTCTCCTGAGAATTTCCTGATTATTTTATACTATATAGAAAACGAATATTTTTAGAATTGATTATGTAGATTGCGGTTTGAAATTTTCCAGATGGTTTACTGCATACCTACAACAGGGAACGCTCCCCGTTTGCAGTAATTCCACTGGAAAAGTAACCGCCTGTTTACTCCTCGATTCCGGCAAGTGCCGTCAGTTTTTCCTTTGTAAAATGATTAAAGACCGCAATCGTACGCCCTACAAGGATCACGGCAAGCACCGTTCCGATCCCGATACCATGCAACCGCCCGGTGCAGACCAGGCTGATCACAATCGTAATTGTCACGTTGAGCACATCAAAACAGTTCTTCGTAAATCCGACACTTCTGTGAATACAATCCGCAATCGCCTGTACGATTCCATCGCCAGGATTCGGGACAATCCGCATATTCAAAGACATTGCTGCACCGATTCCTGTACAGAGCAGGGCAAGAAGCAATACGAGCAACCGCTGCACCATAACCGGTGCTGTCATATTTCCTTCCGGAAATGCCGGCAAAACCGATGAAAACACATTTAAAAACCGCGTAAACACGATGCTGAGTGGAATCTGCAAAATGTCCATAACAAAAATAAGCTTCCGGTTCATCCGGTTTGCATGTTTCAGTAAATCTTCCGTGCCGTTTTCTGTCTCCCGAAGTGACTTTTCCACCCTTTTTTCATACTGCTTTTCCCGGATATTGTGCAAAACCAGTTCCAGTATTACGAAAATTGTGTATAACACAAGTGTTGTATTTCCGAAATTGTGATGTGTGATCTCCGATACGCTGTAAGATACCGAAATGATTGGAGATACGCCAAGTCCCGCTTTCGTATTCAGGGTAAGACCCATCGCCAGGATTAATAATCCTGCAATATAGATCAATACACGATAGATCATTGATTTTTTCATAGAATAATTTCCCTTTCTTCTATAACCTATTATGCACTTTTTTATTTATTTTTCAATGCCTAAGATTCCTTCTTGTTTTACTTGACATTTTGTATTGTTTGTATTATTGTAGCTAATACAAAATACTGTATGATATTTACGGAAGGAGAAAACATGGTAATTTCCATCAATGATGCCTCCGAGATTCCGATCTACCAGCAGATCCGCAATCAGATCGTGCTCGGCATTTCGGACGGGCGGCTTGCTCCGGGCGAACAACTTCCCACCGTGCGGGCACTGGCAGAGGAGATCGGTATCAACTCCATGACCGTCAGCAAAGCCTACACCCTCTTAAAACAGGAGGGCTACATCTACACCGACCGCAGAAGCGGTGCCCGCGTGCGGCAGGAATTTGAAACGAATAAAGAATTGTCGGAAAAATCCCAGGAACTGCTGCGCCAGATCATTTCCGAAGCGAAAGTAAGCGGCATGACGCAGACAGAATTTTTCGACTTATGCAAACGCATCTATAAGGGGTGATTGTTATGATTATGAATATTATCTTTTTTGCAACCATGTATCCGATCGTCTTTATCATGCTGTTTTTGTTTTCCACACAAAACAAGTATGAGAACGGACGCCTGTTTGCCGTAAACATGAAAAAAGAATGGATAAAAGATGCCACCGTCGCAGACATCCGGCAAAAATTTAAAAAGGAAATGCGTTACTACGCCATTCTCCTTGCGATTGTTCCATTTGTAAGTCTGCTGACCTCCCATATGTCCATTCAGCTTACCATCTGGATGTTCTGGCTTCTGGCAGCGATTTTTCTGCTTTCCCTGCCGATCATGCGTGCGAATCACCGGTTGAAAACATGGAAAACGCAAAACCATCTGTACGAAGACCGGCAGCCGGAACATTATGTGGAATTAAAACAGGCTGGCTCCGTAAGAAAAGTCCGGTTTCTCCCGTTTTTCCTGCCAAATATAATCGGTATCGCAAGTGCCCTGTTGCTGCTTCCAAAGTCCAGCGGGCTTGGGATTTCCTGTCTGATCGGTGCCTCCTGCGGGCTGGTCTTCTGGCTTGCAGCTGTATGGATAGACCGCCAGCCGGTTTCCGTCATCAGTACGGACAGTGACGTGAATATCAATTATGCACGCGCAAAGAAAAACCTCTGGAAGAACTTCTGGCTGATCTGCTGCTGGCTGAACACGGCACTGATCCTGTTTCTGGAGATCCTTACCCTGTCTGCCAGACACATGGGAATATGTTCCATCGCCGGCATGATTGTTTATACACTGCTTTTACTCCTGCTGTGCATTTTCTGCATGATAAAGCTGAAAAAAATTGACCGAAGCTATGCACAAAAACGGAATCTGACCAGCGATGAAAATGATGACAGAAACTGGATCGACGGCATCCTCTACTACAATCCATCCGATCCCCATACGATGGTAGAACAGCGCGTCGGCATCGGGACAACGGTAAATATGGCCACATCCCTCGGAAAAGGACTTACTATTTTCAGTGCCATTATGATGCTTTCCTTCCCTCTGTTATGCATATGGTTGATTCAGGAGGAATTTACTCCCATTGATCTGGTGATCCAAAACCACACACTATGCGCACAGCATCTGAAAACAGATTATCAGATTCCGCTTAGTGAAATCAAAGATCCCACACTTCTTACCGCAAGTGATCTGCCGGACTGGACCAGAACATACGGCACCAGCATGGATACATTGGAAAAAGGCACATTTACCATCTCCGGAGGGGAGGATGTCAATGTTTTCTTAAATCCAGAAAATGATGCGTTTCTCCAATTTTCCGCAAATGGGAAAACTTACTATATGGGTGGTGTAGACGATACCCAGACAAAGGGGATTCATGAAGAACTGCTGACCCATTAGGTCCGCAGTCTTTATTGGAAGGTCGCAAGACTTTTTATATCATACGTCCCCTGTATGACTGGATTTACTGATAAAAGAAGACATCTCTGTTCCGAAAAATTTAATGAACCGGTATATTCACAAAACGTATGTTTCAGAATCTGCAGATGAAGAACTTGAGTTTGATTAAACCTTGTAAAAATGGTGGCTGATTTATTGACCATCGCAAAAAATTGAAAAACTTACACCATCACTTCACAAACTTTATTCAAATTTTATTTCAGGTAAACTTAAATAGGATGTGGGACATATGGAGCTTTTTCTTTCGACTATGTCCCACATTTTCCTTTTGTTGGGACATATGCAGATTTTCTTTTGACTATGTCCCACATTTTCCTTTTGTTGGGACATATGCAGATTTTCTTTCTGATTATGTCCCGTTTCTGGATTTCTGTGGGAGGTTTCCTCGCCTTTTTTTGCATATGTCCTGCTTTCGGATTTCTGTGGGAGGTTTCCTCGCCTTTTTTTGCATATGTCCTGCTTTCGGATTTCTGTGGGAGGTTTCCTTGCCTTTTTTGGCATATGTCCTACTTTGGGATTTCTGTGGGAGGTTTCCTCGCCTTTTTTTGCATATGTCCTACTTTGGGATTTCTGTGGGAGGTTTCCTCGCCTTTTTTTGCATATGTCCCACCTTTTAATACCGCCACAAAATCTTTATCAGATGATACTTATTTGTTTATCAACATACCCTGTATATAAATTTCCAGAGCAAAATACTCTCATTTTCCTGCCTTTCAGAATTATTTAAAATGATAAGTAATTAACTTTTGCACAATTGCAGTATCCAGCGGCTGCTCCATAGTCTCATATGTTGTAATCAGCCGATCTCCCGGATATATCCCATTTCTCGCATACATATGTAACTTATCCGCGGCATTCTTTGCATATTCAGGCAAGTCCATCTTCCCAAAATGTTCCCAATAAATTTCTTTTCCTGTCAGCGGATGAAGAATTGTAAAATCCGGATAAAACACTGCCTTCCCGATTTTTAATTCACACTCATAACGGTATGCAATTTTTTCCATATACAAATTCATTGCAATCAATGCTTCTGACTTGGATCGTACATATTCATTTTTACAGCTTTTATACTTCAATTGTTCGGGATAATTGGGATTTTTAGGATAGGAAGTATCACTCCATATAAGTTCTTCCTGCGTAACCATCTGATAGAATGGACAGAGCAATTCCTGATACGCCGGATCTTCTGAAAGAAACCTGTCCGACTTTTTATTTTCACCAACTGCATGTCGTTGATAAAGTTCTAATGCATACAGTTCTTTTTTACACTCTGTCTGTTTTTCCAATAAGAATCTTTTGTATGCCAACTGCTGTGCATATTCTCTGTGTTTCTTTGGAATATACGTCTGTGTGTGACCGTCACTGTGAAACCATTTCACCCGGTTTCCATTGTGAACACAAATAATTTTTCCATCAGGAAGATGCAATAGTTCTTCACTGATTTGTTGTAATTCTTTCGTAAGCCTTCTCTTCTCCGAAAGAATCTGATGATAAATTGTTATAAAAACCTCTCCTTTCTGTGCATTAATATGACGTTATTAAAACACAACTTCATTCTCATGTAAAGTAAATTTTTATATTTTTTTAACAATGGGATATATCGGAAAAAAGTAAATTCATATATCCCGCACCTCCCTTCTGTTGGGACATATAAAATTTTTCTTTACATAGATATCCCGGCAATTTATCTCTTCAGGATATATAGCAACTTTCTTTGCAATTATGTCCCATTTAGAAATCACTACGGGACTTTTTGTCTTATTTTTGGTGTATACATCCCGTTTTCAGTCTCTCAAGGGACTTTTTCATCAAATTTTTTTACATATGTCCACTCCCCTGTTTCTCGCAGGATCTTTTCATAACTTTTTCCCACATATGTCCCATATTTTAATTTTTTCGTACAGATTTATATATTCGCATGCCGTACTTCTCTGCCGGAATCCGGTAATCCTTCAGCTGTTTGTTGGTCTCTGCCTGTAAAACTGCCTTCGCCAGTTCCAGATTTTTCGTTTTTTCTTCTGTGGAAAGTTTTAAAAAATGCATTGCTCATACAACTTCCTACACCCTATATAAGTTTATATAATTTTTCACAACAAGGTGATGAACTTTCTCTCTATTCTGTAAATAATCAACATGTATCCTTTTGAGTTTCTGATACCATTCTTTTTTCCACATCTTCCATACAAATTCTGATCCCCGTTATTATATATTTACAACTGCAATTCTTACAGATCCCACCATTGTTTTCGCATTTTGATACAAACGCATAATAGTTTACAAAAATTTTACTGTAAATTCGTATATCCTCACAAATGCGTTATTATGTAGATGATGTTATAATACGTAGAATAAATACAGGAGAAATCTAAACATATGTCAAAAGTGGTTCACAGGAAGAAAAGACTTTCCTCCTTTAAATTAATTGTACTGGGCTTTGCCGCTGTCATTTTTGTCGGCGCACTGCTGCTGATGCTTCCGGTCTCTTCGGTTTCCGGAACACAGACTCCTTTTCATGAGGCACTATTCACCTCTGTTTCAGCGGTATGTGTCACAGGGCTTGTTGTACAGGACACCGGCAGTTACTGGTCTTCTTTTGGTCAGGCAGTTATTTTGCTGCTGATCCAGACCGGCGGGCTGGGTGTCATCACCGTTGCTGTTTCCTTTGCCATTTTATCCGGACGGAAAATTTCGCTCATGCAGCGCAGTACAATGCAGGATGCAATTTCTGCACCGAAAATCGGCGGTATTGTCCGCCTGACCAAATTCAGCGTACAGGGTACATTGTTTATTGAATTGCTCGGCATGACTGCCATGCTTCCGGTTTTCTTCCATGATTATGGCATCAAAGGCATCTGGATGGCAGCCTTTCACTCTGTATCTGCATTTTGCAATGCCGGTTTTGACCTTCTGGGAACTTCCAGCCAGCCGTTTGTATCTCTGGGCAGATACATCGCAAACCCACTGATCAACCTCGTAATTATGCTTTTGATCATAATTGGTGGCATCGGCTTTCTGACGTGGGACGATATCTGCACCCATAAATGGCATATCAGACGTTATCGCGTACAGAGCAAAGTCATTCTCTGGACATCGGCTTTACTTATTATAATTCCGGCCGTATTCTTTTTTGTTGTGGATTTTACGGGTTCATCAACCGGCACCAGACTGCTGGCCTCCACGTTTCAGTCTGTAACAACAAGAACTGCCGGTTTTAATACCGCAGATCTTACAGCAATGACACCGACATCAAAATCTGTTATGATTCTGCTGATGCTGATCGGAGGATCTCCCGGCTCTACTGCCGGCGGCATGAAAACAACAACTTTTGCAGTCCTTATTTTAAATATGGTTGCCACGTTCTGCCAGAAAGAGGACATTGAAATTTTCGGTCGGCGGCTTGACAGTCATGCCATTAAAAATGCGGCCACCATCGTCGCTTTATATATCATTTTGTTCTTTATTGGAGGGATTGCCATCAGTTCCATCGAACACCTTCCGCTTCTGGACTGCCTGTTTGAAACGGCATCCGCTGTCGGAACCGTCGGACTTACACTTGGAATTACACCAACTCTCGGCATCCCGTCCCAGCTGATTCTGATCCTTCTGATGTTTTTCGGCAGAGTCGGTGGGCTTACCTTAATTTATGCGGCAATTTCCATAAAACAAAACGGAGTAAAACTGCCGCTCGAAAAGATAACAGTTGGTTAAAAAGGAGTTGAAAATACCATGAAAAATATATTATTAATTGGATTAGGAAGATTTGGAAGACATGTTGCCATACAGCTGAACAATCTTGGTCACGAAGTGATGGCAGTCGACAACAACGAAGAACGTGTCAATGAGGTTCTTCCGTTTGTCACCAATGCTCAGATCGGTGACAGTACCAATGCCGATTTTTTAAAATCCCTTGGCATTGGTAATTTTGATGTGTGTATGGTAACGATAGGTGGAAATTTCCAGAATTCCCTTGAAACTACTTCCCTGCTCAAGGAACTCGGTGCAAAAACGGTTGTATCGCGTGCAGAACGGGATGTACAGAAAAAATTTCTTCTGCGAAACGGTGCAGACGAAGTTGTTTATCCGGAAAAACAGATTGCAGAGTGGGCTGCTATCCGGTATACTGCCGATCACATACGCGATTATATTCAGGTGGATGAGGCACATGCAATTTTTGAAGTGGAAGTTCCAGAAAACTGGATTTCCAAAACAATCGGTCAACTGGATATCCGGAAAAAATTCGGAATCAATATTGTTGCCATCCGGGAAGACAGCAAAATTAATATGGCAATTTCTCCAAATACCGTATTCCAGTCTGGTACCACATTGCTTGTTCTCGGTGAATATAAAGAACTTCAAAAATGTTTCCGTATGTAGTTTCTATTTCCATAACAGATTCCACAGGTTCTGATAAGCAGCTGTTTCATACAGATTTATATAATTACATGCCGTACTTCTCTGCCGGAATGCCGGATATAAAAATCCTGCTTCTGGCAGCCCCGGCTCATATTCTCCCTCAAGCGGTCCCACGGCACACAGAAGATAATTGTATACTTCCTCGGAACCTTCCTGCCATTCCTTATCGGTTCCTTTCACTGGAACATCATACATTCCATGAAACAAAAAACAATAACTTTCTTTTCCCGGTGCAACACGTTCCCCGATCATTTCATAAAGCAGATCCAAAAACGCATCGTTCTGCAGCCCGGACTCTTTGATTCCATCCAGAAGCTGCCAGATACTTCCCGGTTTTCTTGCGGTTTCCGGAATCCGGTAATCCTTCAGCTGTTTGTTGGTCTCTGCCTGTAAAACTGCCTTCGCCAGTTCCAGATTTTTCGTTTTTTCTGCTGTGGAAAGTTTTAAAAAATGCGTGTTGAATGTACCATCTATATATCCTTCTGCATCATAATATGCACCGGCGATCCGGTCAATGTGTGACCGCGCCGGAGTCATGCGCCGTGTCAGTTCGAGCATGTCTTCCCGATTAATCATGATTTCCTTCTCCGTTCTTCATTTAAGAAAATTATACTGGTATTTTCCAGATTTTCCAAGAGAATATCAGATTATAATTTACATAATCCTGTTATTTTTGTATATTTAATCGCATAATAGTATGTAAGTGTGCTGTTTCTGCGGAAATAGTTGAGTCTGCAGGCATTCCTGTGATATGATACATTTACACGGGCAAACGTGTAATTAGAGGAGGGTACTGCATGGGAAATTATTTAAACCAGGATGGAAAAAAATTTTACGAAATTACACATTCTGATATCTACGTGGATAAGACAGAATTATTGACCTATACAAATTCTGTCTTACAGACTCTGCAGAAATATATATGTATCAGCCGTCCCCGCCGTTTTGGGAAATCAATAACCGCCAGCATGATTGCTGCCTACTACAGCCGTGGCTGTGATGCAAAAGAACTCTTTTCCCCATATAAAATTGCCCGGAATCTGGATTTTGACACCTATCGTAATAAATACAACACCCTGTTTTTAAATATGCAGGAATTTTTAAGCCGGACGAAAAACATCTATGAACTGCTTGATCGCATGAAACGGCTGGTACTGCGGGATTTAAAACGGGAATACCCGAATGTTGATTATTTTGATGATACAGATCTTATTGAATCCATGCAGGATGTATATCAGGAAACTAACTGTCCTTTTGTCGTAATCATTGATGAATGGGACTGTATTTTCCGGGAATACAAACAGGATAAAGAAGCCCAGGAAATCTATCTGGATTTTTTGAGGGATATGCTAAAAGATAAGTCCTGTATTGCACTCGCTTATATGACAGGAATTCTTCCGATCAAAAAATACGGAACCCATTCCGCTTTAAATATGTTTGATGAATTTTCCATGATAAATCCGGGACCTCTTGCATCCTATGTCGGCTTTACCGAACTGGAAGTCGCTGCCCTTTGTACAGATTATCATATGGATCTGGATGAAATAAAAGCATGGTATAATGGATACTCTTTTGAAAAAATACCATCCATCTATAATCCGAGGTCTGTTGTAAGCTGCATGCGTTTTGGGAAAATTGGAAATTACTGGAACCAGACAGAAACATTTGAAGCCCTGCAGATTTATATCGATATGAATTTTGAAGGATTAAAAGATGATGTTCTCAGTATGATAGCCGGGGAATCCGTTCCTGTCAATACCGGAAGTTTTACCAATGATATGACAACCTTTCGCACCGAAGATGATGTGTTGACTCTTTTAATCCATCTGGGCTATCTTAGCTATGACTACGAAAACAAAACCGTAAAAATACCAAACAATGAAGTGCGTGAAGAATACGTTAACAGTGTTTCCGTATCCGACTGGGGCGAAATCTCTAAAGCCCTGAAAAATTCAGCAGACACCCTGCAGGCAATCTGGCAGGGAAGGCCAGAACAGGTAGCACTTGGGATTCAGCAGGCGCATTTTGAGACATCACATATCCAGTATAATGATGAAAATGCGTTAAGTTATACGGTTTCACTGGCACTCTATGCCGCACGCAATTTCTATACGATACACAGGGAATTTGCCGGCGGTAAGGGATTTGCGGATATGGTATTTCTTCCACGGAAGAAGTTTCCGGATAAACCAGCACTTGTTATCGAATTAAAATGGGATCATAGTGCACAGGGCGCAATCACGCAGATTAAACAAAAACAATATTGTGAAAGCCTGAAAGAGTATCATGGAAACCTTTTACTGGTCGGAATCAATTACGATACCAAAAGCAGGATTCATACATGTAAGATAGAACCATTTTCTTTGTAAGAAACGGGAGGGCACTGCCCTCCCATCCCATTTCTTATAGCATTTTTTCAATTTCTTCTTTCTCCGGCATCACGCGGAGCGCGCCTTTGCGCGTCGTGATCAGAGAAGCCGCCGCATTGGCAAAACGAAGCATCTCTTTCAAATTTTTCTCTTCAAGCCCCTCCAGTCCATGCTCCAGCACATAATGCAGAACACACGCACAGAACGTATCTCCCGCACCGGTCGTCTCAATCGTATTTGGCTGAAGAAACGGCTTTGCCTCCACAATTCTGTCTTTATAATACGCCCGGCTTCCCTCTTTTCCCATGGAAACCAGTATGAGCGGAACCGGATAGCGTTCCCGTATCCAGCGGACTCCATCCGTATAATCTTCTTTCCCCGTCAGCCACTGGATTTCATTATCCGATATTTTTAAAATATCACACTGTCCCAGACCATATAACACCTGTTCCCTGGCATCTTCCATGGAGTCCCAGAGCGGTTTGCGGATATTCGGATCAAAGGAAATGAGTGCACCTGCTTCTTTTGCGACCGCGATCGCTTTTTTCGTTGCTGCGCGGACACCCGGATGCGTCATGGACAACGTTCCAAAATGAAAGATTTTTGCTCCACGGATTATTTCCTCCGGCAGTTCTTCTTCCGTCAGCATCATGTCCGCACCAGGATTACGGTAAAAGGAAAAATCCCGGTCTCCATCCGGATACGTATGTACCAGTGCCAGCGTCGTGTGCACCTTGTCATCCTTTAAAAGTCCGGCTGCATCAATACCGACTTCCGTGATCGCATCTTCCAGCTGCTTTCCGAAAAAATCGTTTCCTACTTTTCCGATAAAAGCCGTCTTATGTCCCAGGCGCGACAGCATTGCCAGCACATTGCACGGTGCGCCTCCCGGATTTGCCTCAAACAGCGGATTGCCCTGCCCGCTGACTCCGTTTTCGGTAAAATCAATGAGCAGTTCCCCCAAAGCCACTACGTCCATGTTCTCTTCCTCCTGTTACTTTTTATAATATAATATCATACTTTTCGACCGTAATATACATCTTTTTATCGCTGAAAAACCGGATTCCCTCTGCCTCCAAAGGGGTACAAACCGCCGTTGTTGCCACCTGCTGCCCGTCATTGATAAAAAGCTCAATGGACTGACGGTCCAGAATAAACCGCATTTTTTTAAGTCCTTTTGGATCTGCAATTTTAATTTTGCGCACGCAGACCACATCTTTTGTCACACCACAGTATGTGCGGTCAATCTCCAATATTCCTGTTCCCTTATGATAAGTAAAACTTGTCTCGTATTCCTCATCTGCGGCAAGCTGTATGGAAAAAACGTTAAAATCCTGTTCATCCATTGTAACAGTCAGATCCATCGTCCGTCCGCAAATGCCGGAAAGTGCTGTCTCACCATCAATCTCTGCATGCTCATAATGGCACGGATTCTTATGATACTGCGCAATCTCCCGAACCGGCTGCTGCCAGATCTGTCCGTCTTTTACTTCCAGTTCCCGCGGAAGAGTCATCATGCCCTGCCAGTCCTGCGTATCCGGCACCACACAGGCATCCCATGACTTCATCCATGCAATCATCACACGCCGCCCATCCGGGAGAAGTGTGGTCTGAGGTGCATAAAAGTCCAGTCCGTAGTCAATCGTATGCGGTTCTTCTTTTTCAAATATATGCGAATTTTTATCGTAATTTCCAAGAAAATAAACAGAATTATTTCCATTGTGGAATTCGTATTTTTCCGCTTTCATATTCTGTGGGGAACAGATCAGTACATGTTTATCTCCCAGTGGGAAAAAGTCCGGACATTCCCACATCGTTCCGACTTTTCCGGTACTGTTTGCCGCAAGAACGGTCTCAAATTTCCATTCTTTTAAATCTTTGCTGGAACAGAGCACGACCTGTCCGATCTGCCTGTTATCCTTGCTTCCGACAATCAGATAATAGGTGTCCTCTTCCTTCCAGATTTTCGGGTCACGGAAATCAATCCGGCTACAGTTTTCCGGCAGCATCTCCCCGGTCACAACCGGGTTGTTTTCATACTTTACATAATCCCTGCCATCCCCGAATGCGATGCACTGGTTCTGTCGTTCCTCTTCCCTGCCGTCCGGCAGTGTAATCTTTGTGACACCGGTATAGACCAGCACATGTTTGTTATCCGCTTCAATAGCACTTCCGGAAAAACATCCGTTCCGGTCATAGTCCTGATCCGGTGCAAGTGCTGCCGGAAGCTGTTCCCAGCTTATCATATCCGTTGTCACACTGTGCCCCCAGTGCATCGGTCCCCACTCCCTTGCATATGGATAATACTGGTAGAACAGATGGATTTTTCCATCGTAAACGGAAAAACCGTTCGGATCATTGATCCATCCGGCAGGTGCCGAGATATGAAACAACGGTCTGGTATTTTTATCGGTCTGTGCTGCTTTTTCTGCCTCATATGCTCTCGCTTTTTTTAACATCTCACTCATACAAATTCTCCTGTTTATTTTTCTTCTTTCAATGACTCCTGATACTGATCGAAATATTTCTGTTTGATTGCCAGATAATCGGAAAGCCCGTATTTCTCCATTTTCTTTAAATAGGAATCCCACTCTTTGTCGATTCCGCCATTTAAAATCCAGTCTGCTTTTTTCTGCTCCGCATATTTTTTAATATCGGTATCATACTGGGATACTTTATTGGTATCGTCAATACTCATAAACACATTCGGATATACATACTTGCTTTTCATATCCTTCAGATATGTTTCATGCATATTGTCCAGACGCCATTTAGCATCCGCCGGCTGTGTGACATACACATCATAATACTCATTGAGAACTGCAAGCGGACCGTTGACAGACTGCGCCTCACGTACCTCTACCGGTGACTGGTCGCCCAGATCCAGATGCTTCAACATTTCACCGCCATCTTTATTTGTGGACAGTTCAAAAATATTAAACGAATCCTTTTCCCCATAACTTCCCCAGTTATTCTGCGGGGACTGAAGCGGCGCATACATCTGATCAATCCAAGCTGCCGCCAGTGCCGTGTTCCGACAGCTGGATGTAAGCACACAGCGGCCTCTGTCAAAACCACTTGTTTCACTGTTATTCTGTCTTGTGATATTTCTGGCTCCCTCCGGACCGGTCAGTGCCGGAAGCATCACATAATCGGTATTATTGTCAATATTTGCAATATCCCAGGTAAAGCAGAGACCGTAACGGTGATTTTTACCTTTTGCCACATAGGTTGACCACTCCTGCGTAAATGCCTCCGGATCTACAAGATCCTCTGTTACCAGCTTATGCAGCCATTCGATGCCTTCTTTGTAACCTTCCTGCACGGTCGTATAAATCACGGTTCCGTCATCTTTTACGGCAAAATGATCGCCCGTATCTCCATATCCTTCGCCAAATCCGTTGATGAGAATCGCCGGATCCTGATCGCCATTGTTGATGATAAATGACATCGGAATCACATCTCCCTCGATATCAAACTGTTTTTTCAGATCATCCGCATGATCCCGGAACGCAATCAGCACCTGTTCCAGTTCATCGGTTGTCGTTGGAATATCCAGTCCCAGATAATCCAGCCACTTTTTATTGATATAAGGAATATCCCCGATTGCCTGAATGGCTTCTTTCCCTGCGCCAAGCTGCTCAATCCACGGAAATGAATAAATATGTCCGTCCGGTGCGGTACACATCGTCCGGTATTCCGGATATTTCTCAAAGACCGCCTGAAGGTTTGGCATATATTTGTCAATCAGATTTTCCAGCGGAATAATAATTCCCTGCTTTGCATAACGAAGCAGATCATAATCGCTCATTCCTGCATTAAACAAACCATCCGGAAGGTTTCCAAACTGTGCCAGTGCCAGATTCTTTTTATCGGAAAACTGGTCTGCCACAAAACAGGTCCAGTCAATATGTACATTCGTCTGTTTTTCGAGTCTCTTAAAAATAATCCGCTCGTTCGGATTCTGCGTAGAGGTTGCCGGAGCACTTGTGATAAATGATAATTCTGCCTGTTCTTTCAGTGGAAACTGTACTTCTGAAACCGGTATATCCGGATTGATCTCTGCCTCCAGATGCTGCTCTTTTCCGCATCCTGCCACACCGGTCATCATAGCAAATGCCAGTCCGAGTGCCAGACATTTTTTAATTTTTCTCTTCCACATATCTGTACCTGTCCTTTCTGCTTAACCTTTTACCGATCCAACCATAACACCTTTGTCAAAGTATTTCTGGAAAAATGGATACATAATAAGCAATGGTAAACTTGATACTACAATTGTTGCGTATTTTAACTGTTCGGCAACTTTTGCCATCTCCGCGGTACTCTGAATGTCCGCGATCATGCCCGGCTGCGGTGTATTCTGTACCAGAATGGAACGCAGAACCAGCTGCAGTGGCTGTAAGTTTGCATCATTTAAGTAAATCATCGCATCAAAATAACTGTTCCACATACCGACAAAAGACCACAGTGCCAGCACCGCGATAATCGGTTTGCACACCGGCATCATAATCTGGAAGAAATGCTGGATCTCATTTGCCCCGTCAATTGCGGATGCCTCCCGCAGTTCTTTTGGAATGGACTGATAGTACGTTCTTGCCAGAATCATATTCCAGACATTAAATGCTCCCGGAATGAGAATTGCCCACACGGTATTTACCATATGAAGCTGATTGATCAAAATAAACGTCGGGATCATTCCACCGCCGAAAAACATGGTAATCAGAAAAATCACGTTAAAAAATTTTCTTCCGACAAATTCTTTTTTCGACATCGGATACGCTGCTAACAATGTGACAAATACGGAAATTGCCGCAAATGCCAGTGAATACAAAAACGAATTTAAAAATCCGCGCCAGATCATTCCGTTTTCCAGCACACGCCGGTATGCATCCAGTGTCCAGTCTTTGATGTGAAAACTCAGTCCCTGATTATTCAATACCGTCGGGTCCATAAAAGATGCTAAAACAACATAGACCAGCGGAACAACAATTGAAAGAACAAACAGTCCAAGAATGGCATAACCGATTCCAAGCACCAGCCGGTCTGTCCGTGAATATTTCATTTTACTAACTGTTTCCATTTCACGTTCCTCCTATAATCCTTCTCCATCGTTTAATTTTTTTACCACCCAGTTCACAAATATAAGCAGGATCACATTGATCACCGAATTAAACAGTCCCACTGCCGTAGAATAACCGTAATCGCCATTCAAAAGACCAATCCGGTATACATAGGTTGATAAAATTTCAGAAGCCGGTAAGTTCATATCTGTCTGCAGGGCATATGCCTTTTCAAAGCCGATGCTCATAATGTTTCCGGCCTGTAAAATAAACTGGATCACGATAATATCCTTGATTGCCGGAAGTTCCACATACCAGATCTGCTGCAAAAGATTTGCACCGTCCACAATGGCTGCCTCTTCCAGTTCCTTGCTTGCATTGGATAATGCTGCAGTATACATGATGGATGCCCAGCCTGCTCCCTGCCAGATTCCGCTTGCAATATAAATGGTACGGAATGCGGACGGCATGGTCATCCAGTTTGTATTCATCCCCAACAGGCGGTTTAACGGTCCTACCGGAGATAAAAACATACGCACCATACCACAGAGCACGATGACGGAAATAAAATTCGGTGCATAGATCAGCAGCTAGATTTTTTTCTTAATCCCCGCCTTGCGGATACGGTTCAGTAAAAGTGCCAGAATAATTGGTATCGGAAAACTCCAGAGAAGTCCAAAGATACTCAGCTTTAATGTGTTCAGCAGGTAGTTCATAAAATCCGGTGATGATAAAAATCTCCGGAAATATTCCAGCCCCACCCACGGGCTTCCCAAAACTCCTTTAATGACATTGTAATCCTCAAATGCAATCAGAAGTCCTCCCATCGGAAGATACTTGAATATGATTGTGAGTAACAGTGCCGGCATCAGGAAAAAAACATACAGCTGCCAGTTTTTCTTTATATAAGACAGCTTACTCCCCATGGTTTGTTTTTTCGCAGAGCCGACTTGTTTTGCCAGTTTTTTCATGCGATTGCTCCTCCCTTTTCATCGTATTACTCGTTCTGCTTTGGTGTAACCGGTAAAGTAACCGGTTACTTTATATTCTGATAGTACTACAAAGTTTCCGATATGTCAACACTTTTATTTATTAAAGTAACCGATTACGTAACTAGTTATTTTTTCATTGCTATTTTTCTTTCCGGTTGTTATACTATGGATAAAACAGATAAAGGAGACAGCTTTCAGATGGGAAAGAAACAGGTAACATTTGCAGATATTGCAGCATATACGAATTTTTCAAAGACAACCATTTCCAGATATTTTAATCATCCGGACTCCCTGACGCTTGAAAATCAGGAGAAAATTTCACAGGCTCTTGATACTCTGGGTTACAAAAAGAATAAGCTTGCAAAGGTTCTTGCCAATGGAAAGAGTGAATTTATCGGAATCATTATTCCGAACCTTTATCTGCACTATTATTCGGAAATGCTTACACAGATTCTTTCCAGCTACCGCGATTTTCATTATAAATTTCTCGTATTCGTCAGCGACAACGGACCGTCCGAGGAGGAACAGTACATTGATGAACTGATGGCATACCAGATTGAGGGCCTGATCGTGTTAAGTCACACTCTTTCTTCCGAAAAACTGGCTTCTTACCAGATCCCTGTCATTGCCATTGAGCGCGAAGCTGAACATATCTGTGGCGTAACCAGCGACAATTATATGGGTGCGCTCCAGGCGGCAACGCTTCTGATCCGAGACAAATGCGATGTACTGATTCACGTTAATGCGGATGTTCCAAAGTCCATCCCTGCCTATGACCGTATCCGTGCCTTTGAAGATACCTGTCAGGAATATCACGTTCCTTATGAACTGAATTTAAATGTAATAGGGGATTCTTATCAGGACATTTTTGCACAAATGAAGCACATTTTCTCTGATATTGATGAGAAGTATCCATGCAAAAAAAAGGGGATTTTCCTCGCCAATGATACCTATGCAAATATGTTTTTAAACCTGATTTTCCAAAAATACGGATGCTTTCCTGACAGTTATGAACTGGTCGGATTTGACAATTCCCCGATTGCAAGCGAGGCAATTCTGCCTATCACAACGGTCGGACAGCAGATCGACCTGATCGCCAAAACCGCAATAGAACTTCTGGTACAGCAGATGGAAGAACGCAAAAAAAGAAGACCGGTTCCTCTTTCGGAACCGATCCATAAACAGATTACACCGGTACTGATCCGCAGGGATACGACCAGCTGATTTTTTATAAATTTATGATTTTTCTTTCTGCTCCATCCCCGTATGCGTCAGATCCTTCACCCACTTATATTTCCGAAAATGATAGAGCGTCCACGGAATTTTTCCAACCTCATCAATACAGGTACACGCGTATACGACAATCACCGGCCAGTGGAACCGGTAAGTTCCAAGCGCAGCAAGTGGAATCGCGATTCCCCACATTGTTACGGCAAGGCTGTACACATCAAACATTGTATCACCGCCGGAACCAAACACGCCATTGATGGTAATTTCGTTGACGGAGCGGCCAATCATATAGACGCAGAGCACAACAAACATTCCCTTTAAATATACGGCTGCCTGCGGTGTCAGTTTGACAAAATGCAAAATAAACGGTGCCGAAATTCCCATGAGAACCATCATGGCAACTCCGCACACAAAGGAAATCTTCATCATCCGCGTACCATATAATTTCCCCCGTTTTAGGTTGCCGGCACCAAGCTCATTTCCGACCATAATCCCCGCCGCACCGGAAATTCCGGCACTCAGGCAGCAGATGATATCACGGACAACCGCCGCCACAGAATTGGCAGCGGCCGCGTCTACTCCCAGATGTCCCATAAAAGAAGAATACGAAGTAAATCCGACTCCCCAGAACAGGGACGCACCGAGAATCGGCATTGCGCATTTCCGGAAATCCCGTGCCAGTTCCCGGTTTCTTTGAAACAGACGGGTCAGATACGGACGGATGTAGCCCGGACGGCTGGAAATCAGGATACAACAGGCCAGTTCTATCATCCTTGCGCTTAATGTCGCTGTTGCTGCACCCCGGACACCCATCGGGGTAATACCCAGTTTTCCGTAGATCAAAATGGCATTCAGTGCAATATTGATCCCTACCGTAGCAGAACTGATCAGTGCCGTTGTCAATGCGTGCTCACTGATTTTCATAACCACCAGATAGCATTGGGAAATTCCTGTAAGCAGATAAGAAAATCCGGCAATCCGCAGATACTGCACGCCATAACCGATCAATACCGGTTCATCCGTAAAAAACAGCATCAGATACTGTGGGAAACAGATACAGGCAATGAAAAATGCAATCGACACCAGACCACAAAGCCGCAGTGCCATACAGAAAATATCATCCACCGTTTTGATATTGCCCCTGCCCCAGTACTGTGCCCCGAGAATCGCCAATCCTCCGGTTGCAGCAGAAAGAAGCATATTCTGGATAAACTGAATCTGCGTGGCAAGTGAAACTGCCGACATGTAATTCTGGTCCATCCCTCCGAGCATAAACGCATCTGCCACGGCAACCAGTGCCAGCATCAGGTTCTGCAGCATCATCGGAAGCATAAGACTCCAGAGTTTTTTATAAAAAATCGTATCGTTTGTAAACATAAAATTCTCTCTTTTTCCTGTGTCATTTCATCTCAATCCATTTATTATATTGCCTTTTTCATCATTAAGCAACATCAATCATTGCCACTTGCCTCTATACCTGCATATAAAGTTTTGTTTCTTCGGAAAAAAAGAATTGTGACGCGAAAAAAGCCGCTGCAGGAAAAATACCTGCAACGGCTCAAAAATCAGGGGATATTTATAAAGGATTACGCAATAGTAATATATTTCTTTTCTTCTGTCTTTGTCTTATCTTCCTTTGGAACAAACAGGGTAAGAATACCGTTCTGGAAACTTGCCCGGATATCTTCCTGACGGAGATACTCGCCCACATAGAATGATCTCTGGCAGCTTCCGGTATAACGCTCGCGGCGCAGATACTTACCTTCCACGGTCTCTTCTGCACTCTTGGCTGCACTGATCGTCAGATAGCCTTTGTGCAATGCTGCCTGCACTTCTTCTTTCTTATAACCAGGCAGTTCCATCTGCAGCTCATATCCGTCTGCCAGTTCTCTGATATCTGTCTTCATCAGATTCTGTGTGTTTTGCGATGCCTGCTGCTTCGGGGCTTTCTTGTTATATTCACTATCGTCATACCATGGGTTAAAAAATGTATCAAATAAATCGTACATAAGTCATTTCCTCCTGTAAACGTTTTGTTCTTTGTTTATGTCCCTATTATAGCACGTTATTAGCACTCGTCAAGTATGAGTGCTAATAAAATTTCTAAAAATTTTATTAAGTCCCGGTTTCTAAGGATTTCCGGATTTTTTCCACATCTGTTTTTCGCAGATCCCCATGAATATTGGATTCAAATGTTACATACTCATAATCTTTCTGATATTTCTTTAGCTGTTTTACCAGCTTATCCGCCTGTTTTTCATATGCCTGCAGATCTATTTTTTCATATTCTGAAACCCCTGATTCCGCTTCGAAAACGGTCTGCCCTACTGCGGATCGGAGGAAGCATTAAAACAGATCATACAGATTTTTTACAACACCATCGACAGCAAATCCAAAAAGATTGAACAATGTCTAAAGGAACAATTAATAAAGGATTATACGATTGAAGTCCACGCATTAAAAAGTTCCGCATTGCTGATCGGTGCCCCCGGTCTGTCCGAAGCTGCAAAGGAACTGGAAATGTATGGAAATGCACAAAATCTTGCTGCACTTGAAGAAAAAACAGGACCGATGCTTGCCATGTACCGAAGTCTTAAGTCCCTCCTGCGTCCTTATGTGGAAGATAACGAAAGCAGCAAAAAGGAAGTTTCTTCTGATGACTGGATTACCGTTCTTGAGCAGATGCATCAGTGTGTAGAACAGTTTGACATGGATGGCGTGGATCATGCCATGGAAACCATGGATACGTTTCAGACACCTGATAAGCTCAAAGACCTGATGGAACAGCTGCGGGTCTGCGTTGCAGATGTGGAAATGGAAGAAATTATGAAATTAACTGATACAATGGTCAATTTATTACAATAGAAGGAGAGACATTATGCACGAAATAAAAAGCCCATTTCTCATCCTGATGGAGGAACAAAGTTATCTCGCACAATCATTAGAAAGTGCTTTTGAAAAACAAAATGTCAAAGTAAAAATTGTAACGATAGCAGAAGCCAGCAGCATTGTCATCTCGGAAAAACCAAGTGGTTACCTGATCTGCACAAGCCCGGAGCTTTTAAAGAAGGCTGTCAGCGTAAAAGTAATGGTTATTTATTAAAGAGCATGAATCCTCAGAAACTGCACGCGGCAATTGATGACTTTTTTGCATCACGGGGCAAATAAACCGGTTACGATACCCATCGCTTTTTGCGGTGGGTATATTGATATCCCACAAAAATGCTCCCTGCCAGACAGACAAACATCCCACACCGGTCTGCTTTATATCTCCTGCACTGTGTCTCGTAATAATATTCAATTCCCGTTTTGCGCATTTTTGCAATCTGGCGCAACTGTTGTTTTCTCGTCTGAACATTTTCTTTCCACCCGGAAAAATCTGACCACCTGCCTGGAACCAGTTCTGACAGTGTCTGCCAGCTGCGTAAATAATCCATACGCAGCACATGTCCTGTCAGACCATATTGCAACAGAAAATTTTGTGCTTCCTCCATTTTATCACTTGCCAGCGTCAGACGGCAAAACACTTTCTTTTTCTGATCTTTCCCCTGCAGATACACACCGTTTCCCGGCTGCTGCACAACACCGCGGATGGTACGCGTCTGATGATCCACACAGATCTGCAGTCCGGTTACACTGGTACTACCAAACAATTTCCACGCTGTATTTTTTCCAATCAGACATCCTTTCCCGTCATCTGCCGGCAGCACCGCAGATGCCGGCAATATCCATTCGGAGGAACCATACAGCCACACCACGTTTGTCTGCACACTTTTTCCGAGATCCGGATCCGTCACTGTCTGGTCAGCAGTTTCCCCCCATGCCGTAAATACTGCGCTTTCTGCGATGTTCTGTGCGTCCTCCGCAGAAATCGGTTTCTCCAGATAAAGAACCGGATTCTGCCACACAGCATCTGCACACTTTTCTGCACGCGCCGCTCCCATGGCAAAAAGAACCGCTGTAAACAGACATCCTCCCACCAGAAACAACGCAATCAGACGCCTCATGATTCCTGCAGGCGAACGTTTTCTCCTGCCGAAAGGATCGCATCGGAATCCACAATCACAGCATCTCCCGATGACAGATCGCCATCTTTCATTGCCGCATATTCTCCATTTTTCTCAGCAATTGTCACATTTGTTTTCTTTGCCACATACGCTCCTCCAAGCACCGTATCCGCTTTTTCCATCGTGTATACAAAATATTTGTCTTTTTCGCTGTGTATGGCGGTGATTGGCAGCGTGACAGAATATTCTTCCGAAGTTTTACACAACTCCATACTTGCATTTGCCCCCAGGGAAATTGTTTTTTTCGGCACATACACCGTAACTTTTACAGTATGGTCTTCTTCCGTTTCCGTAGAAAGAACCGTCATGTCCTCCCATGTCCGATCCCCTGCTTTTAATGCAACCGTATCACCGGAGTCCACATATACGGCATCTTCCCTGCTGACCTGTGTGGTAAAACGCAGTCCACCGGAAGTATCTGCCAGCAGAAAGGCCGCCGTGTCCGTTGTTTTTTCTCCCACTGTAAGCTGTACACTGCTTACAACACCGCTCATCTGTGCCTTTACTTTTCCTCTGGACGCTTTCACTTTCTGCAATGTTGCAAGCTGCTGTTGTTTTTGCGTAATTGTGACCGCATTGATTTCTGCACTATTGTCTTTTGCTTCTATTTCCGCAGCATCCGCAAGTGCACGTTTTGCTTCCTTATCCTGCTGTTTCTGCTGTTTTTGTGCAGTCTTTACCGCTTTTTTCGCATTCTCTGCCGCAGAAGTGTCCTGTGGTTCTTCGTCTTCCCCCTGTACAAATGCCTGCAAGGTGCATTTGGATTCCTTCCATTTCTGTTCCGCCTCGCTGACAAGCTTTTCATATTTGCTCACAACATTTTCATAGTCCTCCTGCGCACGGGCAAGCGTCTGTCTGCGGTCTGCTTCCTGACGGGATGCTTCGTTTTTCTTTGCCTGCTGCCGGAGTTTTTCGGTTGCAAGCTCATCTTTTAAATCCTGCACCGTGTTGTACTGATTTTCCCACTGATCAGAACAGGAATTCCACTGTGCCGTCAGCGCAGAAATCTGGCTTTCCAGTGATGCAATCCCTGTTTTTAAATTCTGCTTCTGTGCTTCGTCTTTCTCCTGCGCAAATGCTTTTTCTAATTGTGCTTTCTGCGCATTCAGACGATCCATGGATTTTTGTATCCCGTCTTTTTGCTTTGTGAGAGCATCCAGCTTTTTTTGCGCAGCATCCAGTTTACGCTGTTTCTGGTTGATCTCTATCTGTGTGATGGTATTGGAATAATCAGTTTCCGGAGTTTTTGCAGCATCCTCTATGGCGCGTTTCGCCTGCTGCACTTCGGTTTTCTGCTGTTCCAGGGCATCATCATACGTCTTTTTTGCCTCTTTGACCGCTGTCTGTAATTCTTCCAGCTTTTTTTCATATGCCTGCGCCTGCTCCCTGCGCAATCTGGTTTTCGTATCTTTTACATCTTTCTTTGCGTCCCTGACGGCATCCGCATTGTTTCTGACCGTATCCCTGTAATCCTCTTTGGCACGGATAACCGCCTGGTTCCGGTCACTGTTTTTCTTTGCCTCGGCAGAGAGCAGCGCGTCATTTTGCAGCTGCAGTATTTCAATGTCATCAGAAAACGTCCGGATTTTATCTTTCAGGCTGTCCATGTCAAGCACTGCAAGCGTCTGTCCCTTTTTTACGTTTTGTCCTTTACGTACATTCACTTTTGCCACCAGAATATCCGCCGGGGCATACACTGCCTGATCCAGCAGTTTTTCCACTGTACCGTCCCCGGTCACTTTATGCTCAATCTTACGCGCCTGTGGCTGCTCAATGCGCACCTGCGCAACGGTAAAAGATGCTGCCGAACGGGAAATCACTGTAAACAAAAGCATGATTCCCAGCAACACGATAAATATTTTTGTGGGTTTTCCCATGTATTTCCTCCTTTGCATTTTCTATTTCATAATCACCCATTCTATTCTTTTACTGCCGCTGCTGTAATGCCTAGTTCCAGGTACTGCTGCCCCATGCCAAATACGCAAAGCGCCGGAAGCAGTGCCACCAGAGAACAACACAGTGCAAACCCCGTCTGTCCCTCTTTGATCTCCGGCAGATACAGCGAAAGCGGCCACAGTTTTTTAGTCTGCAGAAACACCAGCGGCTGCTCCATCATACTGAAACACTCCAGGAACTGCAGCACCAGTGCCGAGAAAATTCCGGAGGAGCCAAGTGGCACCCCTATCGCCCAAAAAATCTTCCATTCCCCGGCACCGTCGATCCTTGCTGCTTCCAGCAGTTCTTCCGGTATTCCGCAGAAAAAGCGGTACATAAGAAATACCGAAAAGGTAGAAAACACCCCCGGCACAATGACTGCCCATGTCGTATCCATCAGATGCAACCGATTGAGCACCAGATATTGCGAGAGCATTGTCACCTGAAACGGTAACATCATAAGCAGAATATATAAGAAGTATAAAAAACGTTTCCCGGGAATCGGATAACGTGCCAGCCCCCATGCCGATGGCAGGCCAAATACCAGCTGTCCGGCAAGTATTCCTACCGTAATCTTCATCGTATTCCAGAACATCTGAAAAAATTCTGGAGAATCGAAACAAAGCTCCACCAGATTTCGCAGCGTCGGATACAATGGAAACAGTCTCCAGCGCGCATATCCCTTTGTACTCTCCAGAACCGGTGCAAGATATTCCGCCAGTTCCCCGCTTCCCATCAGACTTCCGCAAACAAGAAAGACAAGCGGTGCCGCGGTAAGGGCTCCAAATAAAACAAGAATCGTAATGACTATCGCTTTTTTCATTCATTTGTCTCCCACAATTTCTGAAGCAGCAGGACAAATACTGTAATGACCAGTGCAAGAAGTACGCTTCCCGCCGCCATTTTATCCACAGACAGATCCGTAAACCAGTTATTGAACAGGTGCTGCAGGAGATACATATCTTCCTGCGGATAATTTCCTGCCACAAGATAGGCCTCCCGGAACACCTTAAAAGAGTTCAGAAACGAAAGAACCACAATGGTAAAAATCAGCGGTCGGATCAGGGGCAGCGTAATCTTAAAAAACTGCGTCATTCTTCCTGCACCATCCATCTCTGCCGCCTCATACAGATCCGGGGATATCGAGCAAAGTCCTGCAAGCCAGAGAACCATTGTATAACCCAGATTTTTCCAGATATAGCTGAACACCAGCACAAAAAACGCTGCACCAGTGTTCATCCAGTCAACCGCATGGATTCCGCACAAATGCAGGATACCGTTGACAAAACCATGTTTGTCAAACATCAGTTTCCAGAGCAGCACAAGCGATGCCGCCGGAATTGCCATAGGCACCAGATATGCAGCTTTGAGCAGACGCAGCTTTTGATGAAATGCCATCTGCCATGCATGCAACAGAAAGGCAAGCACTAAGGAAATCCCCAGCAATAGTGGCAGACATACCAGAAGAAACCGCAGCGCATTTTTTACGGCAAGCAAAAATGCACGGTTATGTAACACAATGCGGTAATTTTCGAGTCCGCAGAATCTGCCACTGACCGCCTGCACAAAGGAGCGGCGGATCACATCCATAAACGGCAGGAGAGAAAAAACCGCCACTCCACAGAAACCGGGAAGTAAAAATGACAATCCCGTCCACTTACTCCGCCTCATACAGCTGCACTTTCTTCCTGATGGCAGAAAGCGTATCTTCCAGTGACTGCGTTCCCTGTAAATACTTCTTTCCTTCACTTAGCACCAGATCCCACACCACACGGTCATTCCACGATGGTGCATCAAGCCTTTCCAGCATTTTAGTCAGTTTCTCCTGCTGTTTTTCAGAAATTTTCTTTACCTCATAGCTGATGTCATAACTTCCATCCGATGCGCTGCTTCCCATCTTGCTTTCCTGACTGTTTTTACACTCGACATCAAAAGCCGTGCGATTGATGGAAAAGCCTTCTGTTATCTGTTTTTGTCCTTTTGCAGAAATGGCCATCTTAATAAATGCCTGTGCGTTTTTGTTATCTGCACTTTTTTGTGCCAGACCAAGACTTAAAAATGGGACAAATGCCTTATGCTCCTTTGTATCAAACAAGGTAAATGTGCCTTTGTAGCGGCTCTCGATTCCATAAAGCTGCTGCACATCATTAACACTTGTCAGCGATCCGACCGCAATCTGTCCCCCTCCTGTGAGCCGAAACAGTGCCGCAGCTGTGCTCATTCCGATCAAACTCCCCTCTGCGAAACTGTTTGCGATTTCATCGGTAATCCGATCTTTCTCTGTATATCCATCCGCATCATACAATGTTTTTGCGGTTTCCAGAAACTGCTTGAGTTTCTCCTGATCCACACCTGTTTTTGTTTTCCACGAGGCACTGTCCGCACGATAAAGAATTCCAAGTGTCGTCAGCGGTCCCCAGTTGCCAAACACTTTTTCCTGTCCGGAATGAAGCGTTTTTGCATATTTCTCCAGATCTTTTAAATTTATGCCGGAATCTGTTACCTCCTGATCTCCCTCCACAATGGTACAGTAAAAGCGTACCGGAATCTGATAAATCTTTCCATTGCCTGCATAAGCATCCGTAATATTTGTAAAAAGCCCTTCCTTTTTATCTGCAGCTTTTACATAGCTGCTAAGATCTGCAAGCACTCCTTTTTCTTTATAACTTTCGGTTGGGAGTCCATCAAGCACCAGCACATCCGGTCCTTTCCCCGCCAGCATTTCTGTATTTAATGATTTGACAGCATCTTCTGCTGTCACCCCATCTTCTCCGGAAATGCCAATTGTTTTTTTAACTACCACATCCGGATACGCTTTCTGATATGCCGTAATCACCTGCTGCAGCGCATTGGTATCTTCCAGTGCATATACGGTAATCTGATTTTCCGGTACTGCCGAAACCTCTGCATCATATGTATAACGATAACAATGCCGTGTTTCCTGCGAATCGACCGCAAAAACCATATAGTTTTTATCATCATATTTATACAATGCCTGAAAATCAATGCTCCTGTCCCCAAGACTGGTAAGCTCACCGTTCATCAGCTGTTCCGTCGTACTTCCACCAATTTTATGATAAAACAGTCCCTCATGATTGACATAATACAATTCATCCTCAGAATCTCCCATTGTCATTGCAATACTGCTGCTATTTATATTGTGTGATTCACTGACTTTGTTCATTGCCTCCTGCAGCACGTTATCGTTTTGCATATTCTCGGCAAGCGTTCCACTTTCTGCATCCACAAACTGGATTCCTTTGTCTGTGACAAGTCCAAATGTCTTTCCGGCCGCAAGCAGACGAGTCACATCTTCTGAAATGTTCTGTAAAATTTCGCGCATCTCCCCGGTCTTTGGATTTACTTCATAAACCACCCAGTTTAAGTCCGTCACAAACAATTTATTCCCTGCAAAGACTGCTGATGTAATAAAATTTTCCGTATCATTGCCGCTGCCCTTATATTCCGGAAGCGGTAGATTGACTTTCGTTATTTTTCCATCTGCGGCCACCCGCTGCATTCCGGACTTTTTGTTATAACCAAACACCACTGCAGATCCGTCTTCCCCATTTACAGCCGATACATAATTGTCCAGTTGACCAAGCTTCGTCTGTGACCAGGTCTTTCCCTGATCGTTGGAATGTGCCAGAAAAAGTTTCTTATCTCCATCCCCGCCAATCAGCGTCAATTCTTCTCCCTTGCTTTTTCCTACGGCATTCACAATCCGTATGTTCTCCGGCAAAGTGATTTCACTTTCCACAAAACGGCCTTTGCCACTCTGCGTAGATGCAAAACCTTCTGTATTTTTCTGACTGTCTTCCCCGTTCAGACCACAACCGGCCAGCAATCCGGCTGCCGTAACACATGCCATCAGCAACAGGGAAATTTTTTTTCTGATTTTCATCTCTTTGTTTCTCCTTCCCACGACTCTTTCTTTGCTTTTGTGTTAAGTGTAGCAGAGCTTTCTTTAAATTTTCTTTAAGGGAATCTTTAATTTTCCGGTACATTTAAAGATTTCTTTAAGATAAATCTGCTATACTAAGGACAATTCAAGAATAACAACGGGGAAATCAAATGAAAATTCTGCTGATAGAAGATGATAAAAATTTATGTGAAATGCTGTGCTTTCAATTGGAAAAAGAACACCACACAGTAGAGATCTGCATGGATGGACGCGACGGGCTGGATCTGGTTTTGCAGGATGCTTATGACCTGATTCTTCTGGATCGCATGCTGCCCACCATGAACGGACTTCTTGTTCTGCAAAAAGCCCGAAGCAAAGGCATTTCCACTCCTGTCATTATGATCACAGCCCTTGGAGAGCTGTATGACCGTGTGGAAGGACTCGACTGCGGTGCAGACGATTACCTTGTAAAACCGTTTGCGTATGAAGAACTTTCTGCGCGCATCCGCTCCATCGGCAGACGCAATCATGTATACGATGACAACAACCGGTTTTCTTATGCAGATATTACATACGACAGCCGGCTGCGGGAACTGACCGGGCCTAAAGGAGGGATACAGCTTTCCGGGCGGGAAGGACGTCTTCTGGAGATTTTTTTGCAGAACCCCTCGATGATCCTGCAACGCCTGGTGCTTCTTTCCCGCGTATGGGGTGCGGATGCCCCGGTAGAAGAAAGCAATCTCGATACCTACATCCATTTTGTGCGCAAACGCTTACAACAAGTGGGAAGCCACGCAACCATAGAGACGGTGCGGGGAATTGGATACCGTATCAAATAACACATGGGAGGAAAAGATGTTTCAAAAATTACACCGGCAACTGACTTTTTTCTGCACGGTTATCACAGGGGCAATTCTTCTGGCACTCAGCGTGGTGTGTCTGCTTTTTGCGCGAAAGGCAATTGTTCAGACGGGATATACCGCCTTTCAGAAAGAACTGGTTTCTGTGATTGCCAGTCTGCAGAGCCAGGATTATATCTCCCATCAGTGGTTAAAGCAAATGCAGGAACAGCATCATTTCACCATTTACCTGTACGATAATCAGGAGTCGCTCTACTATGACCGTCTGCAGGACAGCCACTGGGAGGATCTGCGCAACGCTGTGCTGAAAAAAAGCGGTACAGATATCTTTATCGGTAAAGACGGACAAACGATTGCGCATAAAGAACTGACCTATCGTTCTTCTGCAAAAGAAACTTACTATGCCTCTGTCGGATATTTGCTGCGCGGAAACGGACAGATCCGTTTTGTGATTCTCTACGACACTTCCCATCAGACAGGCCAGATTGCGCATATGACCATAGGAGTATTTGCAGCCGATCTGATAACCTTTCTTTTGCTGATTCTGTTCTCCTGGTTCTTTACCGGACGCATGGTACAGCCACTGGAAATTTCACAAAAAAAACAGCAGCAATTTGTTGCCGCTGCCTCTCATGAACTCCGTTCCCCCCTAACTGTAATGCTGTCCGGGCTGGAAACGGTAGAAAAATCGGAATCTTCCACGGAACGGCATCATTTTCTCTCTCTGATCCGGCAGGAAGGACTCCGCATGCAGCATCTGATTGCGGATATGCTGCTGCTTGCAAACGCTGATGCCCGCGGAATTTCCTTACAGATCAACGATGCCGCCCCTGATGATCTGCTGCTTTGTGTCTATGAAAAATATGAAAACCTGGCTGCTTCCAAGGGGATTTCCCTGCAGTTTTCCCTTGGGGATGCGGCTTACCGTGACTGCGCGCTGGATACGGAGCGCATCACACAGGTTCTGTCCATTCTTATGGACAATGCACTGTCTTATACCCCACAGGGGGGAAAAATCCTGCTGCTTTTGTCTCAGTCCGCGCACCACACCATCTTTGCCGTGGCAGACGACGGATCTTCCATTCCGGAGGAAGAAAAAGCGCATATTTTTGAACGCTTTTATCGCACGGACCATGCACATACTGACCACGATCACTTTGGTCTGGGCTTATGCACAGCACAGGAAATCGTTCGTGCACATCACGGAAAGATTCTGGTACACGATCCCCGTGACTGCTCTCCGCTGCCTGAAGGTTTTCCACGGGATCGGGGCGTTGTTTTTACTGTGGTACTGCACGGATAAATTTCTAAAATACTATTCTGCTTTGTTACAGCAGGCAATTCCCAGCCCGTCCGGTCCAATATGACAGGACAGCCCCAGCGACAGATTATCGCACATGACATCCATACCCGGAAAGCTTTCTTTGATCTGCCGTATCCACTCTTCCGTTACTTCTGCGGTAGAACTTGATGCAGCCATAAGATATAGTTTTCCTGCTTCATAAGCCTCCTTAAAATTCGTCTCAAATTCTTTTTTCATTGCGTCTATCATTGCTTTTCTCGCATTTTTCATTCCACGGCACTTCTGATAGACATCTAACTTTCCCACACCAAATTTCATAACCGGCTTAATCTTCAGCACATCTGCTGCCACCGCAGCAACTGAACTGATCCGTCCACCCTTTTTCAGATATGTCAGCGTGCTGAGCCCTACATAAATGACCATATGCTGTCTGTTTTTTTCGAGAATGTCTTTAATTTTCTGTGCACGGTATCCCTTCTCTGCAAGCTCCACGGCATCGAGAACCGAACGGTGCATCGGCGTAGACACGCGTCCATTATCTACAACAAATACTCTTCCGGCATACGGCTCCTCCTGTGCCATTGCCTGTGCCGTCATGCAGGAACCGCTCAGACCGCTGCTGATCGGAATATAGACAAGTTCTTCATATTCCTGCAGCATGGCTGACCACATATGCATCACACTCTCCGGTGACGGCTGGGATGTTGCCACATCCGCACCTTTACGAAGCATTTCATAAAATTCCTCTCTGGAAATATCCACCCCTTCACGATATAATTTTTCATCAATATAAAAAGGCATTGGCAGTACGGCAATTCCCAGCTTAGATGCTTCATTTTCTAAGATGCCACTGTGGCTGTCTGTCATGATTCCTGTTTTTTTCATAGAATAATCCTGTCCTTTATCGTTTTGTTTTAGTATAACACAAAGCAGGGGACAATTATACTGCTGGCGTAAACTGTAACAAATATTTCCCCAGTTCCTCCATAATCATCTGCTGGCTCTCCCGAGTGTGAATCAGTGCATAATAATTTCTTCCGTATTTTGCCTGTCTCTCCTCTTCCCGGATTCCTACGGCTCTTCCCTTTTCCGTCACACGCTTTATCTTTTCTTCTCCCTGCACGGTTTCCTCAAGATATCCTTTTTCCACAAGCAGCTGATTGATAAATGAAGCGGTCAGTTTCTTTCGATCCGTCTCCCCACATAGCGCATTGATCCGGTTTGTCAGTTCTGAAAGCATACAGGTGTCGGTCAGTTCCACCTCATCAAGTTTTTCCGGAGCGATATAAAACGGCAGCTTCTTTTTTCTTGCCGGAGCTGCTGTCGTGGTGTCTACTGTCATGCCGGAAAATGCCTCCGCTGTGGCGGTATCTCCACCATGCTCGTTCAAAAATGCTGTGATAACCTGTGTAAAACGCGCGCCGTAACTTTCGATTTTCTGTGCACCCATTCCGTACACAGCGGCCATCGCAGTGGAATCCACAGGACATTTGGCACACATATCTTTTAATGTCTTATCGGAACAGATAATATACGGTGGCACACCTTTTTCCACGGCAAGTTCCGTCCGGCATTTGCGAAGCTGCTCAAACAGTTCCTGCCCTTCCGGTGTCAGATCAGCAAGCTGCAATGCCTTTTTCTTTTCTCTTCCGGTCTGGATATAAGTTTCTTCCGCCTCATCTTCCACAACCACACAATTGCTGCATTTTTCACAGGTACACGGACTGTTGTCCCCGAAATAGGACAGGATAAACTGGCGCAGACACTCATCGGTCTCGCAGTAACGGATCATCTCATTAAGTTTCCTCTGCTCATTTGCCCGCACCATGGGATCATCGGATACCTGCCCGGATGTGGATTTGTACTGCAACAGACGTTTGTTTATCATGATATCCTGTTTTGAGAAAAATAACACACACTCCGCTTCTTCCCCGTCGCGCCCGGCACGGCCAGCTTCCTGATAATAATATTCCAGACTCTGCGGCATATTGTAATGAAGCACATAGCGCACATTGGATTTGTCGATTCCCATGCCAAATGCATTGGTTGCAACCATCACACGGATTCGGTCATACGTAAAATCATCCTGATTCTTTTTCCGTTCTTCTAAAGACAGACCTGCATGATAGCGCCCCGCCGCAATACCATATTGCAACAAAAGGGCATACACACTGTCCACATTTTTTTTCGTGGCACAGTAGATGATTCCACTCTCATCCTCATGCCTTTTCACATAATTTAAGATACTGTTGTCCGTCTCTTTTCCGCCCTTGCGGTTGACCACACGGAAGAACAGATTCGGACGGTCAAATCCTGTCACGACGGTCACCGGATTCTGCAAATGCAAACTTGCGGTAATATCCTGCTTGACGCGCTCTGTGGCGGTCGCGGTAAATGCACTGACAACCGGACGGTCTGGCAGTTTTGCAAGAAAATCTGCAATTTCAAGATAACTCGGCCGGAAATCCTGTCCCCACTGGGAAATACAGTGTGCCTCATCCACTGTCACCATGGAAATGTCGGCATAATATGCAAAGTCGAGAAAACGCGAGGTGTTGAGCCGCTCCGGTGCCACATAAATAATTTTGTATTTTCCCTGTGCTGCATAGGCAAGCGCCGCGTGTATCTGGTTTTCTGTCAGGGAACTGTTGATGTAGGCTGCATGCACACCTGCCTGATTCAGTGCCTTGACCTGATCTGACATGAGCGAAATCAGTGGGGAAATCACAAGTGTAATTCCCTCAAGCATCAGCGCCGGAACCTGATAACACAGGGATTTCCCCGCGCCTGTCGGCATGATTCCAAGGACATCCTTTCCCTGCAGGATTCCGTCCATCAGTTCCTTCTGTCCCGGCCGCAGGCTGTCGTATCCAAAATAATGTTTTAATGTTTCGAGTAAATTCAATTGGTTCTCCTTGTTGTGTTTTTTGCTGCTATCCAGATGATCTTTTCTGTTTAGGTGCTAGGTGAACAGGAACCATCTGTATACAGTAAAATTTAAAAATTACTTGACTGTAAAATGAAATGGGGTTATTCTTTTTATATTAAGAAATGGGTTTTCACCGGGTAGGGTTTATGCCTGACAGGACTTGCTCGTTTCTTTTTTTATTTCTATTATTTTTCTGCACCTCATCGTAATAAGCTTTATACCGGTACGCTGTCCTACGGCTGATTTCCCCCTGTGCAGCAATTTCCATAATTGTCATCCCACTCTCATATTTTACAGCAAAATCCCGGTAAGAAGTCATCCAGGCTTCGTCATGTTTTTTTCTCCCGCCGGTATTGCGGTTTTTATATACTTCGAGTTCTGCCCGAAGCTGTTCGTTTTCCCGTTCCAGTTGCGCAATTCGCTGCAATGCACTTTTCAATGATGTAATTGTCATATGCCTCCCGTGCCACTTTTGTTTTTGACACGATTATAATCAATTTGCTTTCATGTGTCAATATCTGTTTCTGACACATTTTCAAAAAATAATTTATAATGAAAGTGTAACAAAACAAACAAAAATTCTATTTATATATAGATTGCGCAATACGAGGAGGTGAAACAGGAAAATGCAAAAGAATACTCCACTTGAAACGATGTACATGGAGTATGCAAATACCGTAAAACATTTTTTAATTTCCTTATGCGGCAATTTTGATCTGGCAGAAGACCTGACACAGGAGACCTTTTATCAGGCATACAAATCAGCGCACCATTATAACGGAAACTGTAAAATTTCGGTCTGGTTATGTCAGATTGCAAAACACTTATATTTTGATTATCTGAAAAAAGAGAAACATAAAACCACAGTCGGAATCGAACATTTAGAATCTTTTGAAGCAGTAAACAATCAGGGGAATCTTGAGGACACGTATCTCATAAAAGAAGAAACCAAAGAATTGCTATCCGCTTTAAGACAGGTAAAGCACCCTTATGGACAAGTGTTCTGGCTGCGGGCATACGAGGAAATGAGTTTTAAAGAAATCGGAGAAATTTTTGACAAAAGTGAAAATTGGGCGCGCGTTAACTATTTCCGTGCAAAAACAAAGATCAGAAAGGTAATTGAAGATGAAAATAACATGTGATATCGTAAGAGATTTAATGCCATTATATGTTGATGACGTCTGTTCTGACGACAGCCGAAAACTTATTGAAGACCATATAAATCATTGCAGCAAATGTCAAAACGAACTGGCAGCCATGAAAGATCCGATCGAATGTCCCACACTTAGTGAAGCCGGAGACAGTAAGACTCCATTTTCTAAAATCAGAAAAAAAGTCCGGATCAAAATGATTGCTGCAATTATTTCTACCGCGTTTCTTGTAATGACTGCTATGTTTGCCATTCAGGAAGTAGGAGTACTTCACGACTTTTTTATGCCCATGGATATAGCATTCATAGATAACAACCATGGTTCGGATGAATGGTTTCAAGTACGCATAAATGACGGTGATTATTTGATTTTTTCATCTGTTTTTTATAAAAAAGAAGTAATAAATGACATAAACAATCCCTGTGATATAACCATACGCATTCTAGATGAGAACCAAACAATTGTTTTAAAGGATACAACTATTAAACTTGGAGAATCCATAAATTTACATTGTTTGAAATACAATAAAAATTACATTGTGCAGGTAAAATGTAAACCCGGAAGATATAATTTAAATTTTACATAATCCATCATTTAATGATGATTTTAATGCTTTATGCTATTAAAATAAAAAATGGCATTGGTTAGGTCTCTCTAACTAATGCCATTTTTGAATGGAATATCCCCGTTTTGAAATTTTCCTCACTTATTGCATAACCATTGTTGTTTCGATTTATTTCTTCTCCAATACCTCTTGTGCCGTTTTTGCATCGTAGCCCAATGCAGTGAGTTTTTCTACGGTATCATTTCCCCTGTTGATCGCATCCAGAATTTCCAAGATTGATTCGCAGCCTTCGGTATAGCCTGAGTTATGTCCCTCTTTCCTCTAGCATTGGGACATATAGACGAAAAGTTATTTGTTATGTCCCTCTTTCCTCCAACGCTGGGACATATACAGAAAAAGTCATTTGTTATGTCCCCCTCTCCATCAGCACGGGGACATATAGACAAAAAATCATTTATTATGTCCCATTAGCGCCGTCTTGTGGGACATACAAAACAATTTTTTCTATATATGTCCCAACTATATAAAAAAGAAGGACATAATCAAGAACTTTTTCTGTATATGTCCTTCAACCACTCCCCATTGCCCCTCATTTTACCTGACCGTCAGTTGTCTTACCACTTCCTCAAACCGTTTCGTACGCTGCCTGATATCCTCCTGCGAAACTCCATAATACCGGTACACCTTCCGGAAATCCGCCCCATATCTGCGCATCACCCGCGTCGAGCCGGATGCGGAGCCACTGAAACTTTCATATGTTTTTTCTATTGATATACTCATCTCAAAATCCCAGCCTGTTTTCCGGTACAGATGAAAATCAATATCAAACTCTGTCTTTGGAACTGCCCGCGCAGCCTCGGTTCTCTGTTCGATCTGCTTCATAAACTCCATCACGCTTTTTTCATCCCACTGTTGTGGTCTTTGGGGCTCCGTGAGATCTCCAAGCAGTTCCGGACGATATTGCAACAGAAACGATGCGCGCATATTGGAATATTCTGTCTGGTATGTTTCATCCGATGAACTTACTTCGGTATACCCCAGTTCCCTGACCACATAATCTGCCACCTCATCCACGGAGTGCGAATCTGCCCTCAGAAATTTAATTACACGCTTTCGCCGGAAGTCATACATGCTCTTTTCTATCTTCTGTCTTAACGTTTTCTTTTTGTCTTTTCCGGCAATAAAAACGGATGTCGGGCCATCGGATTTTCCTATTATACGAATGTTATCTGCTGTTTTTTTCATATCAATTAATCTTTGAACCTTTTCTTATCCGGATACCAGGTCACTTATTATAATGTCCGTTTAAAAAATGCAATGATCTGCTGCCATACTTCATCCTGGAAAAACATCAGGTCCGCATGCTCTGCACCATCAAGCGCAAGCAATGTCACATCACAGCCGGCTGCTTCTAACGCATCATACAATTCCTCACTCTGCGAAAAAGGCACGGTACTGTCTTTGGTTCCATGAATCAGCAGGAATGGCGGCGCATCCGGTGTCACTTTGGAAACCGGGGAATTCTCATAAGCTTCCTGCGGATGTGTCATAACATTAAATCCCATCAGCAGCGACTCTGAAGACATGGCTGCCTTTTCCACATCATCATATGGAAAATGGGACGCATCGGTCGGCGGATACCACGGACAGGCCGCCTGAACCTGACTGGAATACTCCAGATACTCACCTGTATCTAGTTTTTTATCCTGATCCAGTGCTGCCATACATGTCAGATATCCTCCTGCAGATTCTCCCATCACACCAAATTTTTCACTGTTAATCCGATATCTTTTTGCATATGCACGAAGATATCGGATTGCTGCCTTGATATCACACAACTGCATCGGATGCGTTCCCTCGTTGGATGTCCGGTACTCTACGCTGGCAACAACAAACCCTTCCTGCGCCAGTGTGCCCAGATATGCCAGATGCGCTGCTTTGTCCATGCGCTGCCATGCGCCACCGCAAATCCATACAATACATGGATATGTCTTTCCTTCCCCGTCCTCCGGATAGATGAGATCCAGTTTGAGATCTCTCCGGCAATGACCGAACCAGGAATCAACCTGCGCATAAGTAATGTCTGTTGTCACAACATATTGTGGTTTTGTGGTTTCCGGTTTTAATGTTTTCTTCATTATAATTTTCCTCGTTTCCGATGTAAAATTTCCTTTTCCTATATTTAGAGGGTTTCATGTTAGTCTATGTTAACCACGTCTTAACTTATCTTCGGACAATTATCAATCCAAATGAAACTGCGCGACAAAATCCCGGATCACATTGACGGACTGTGTGCACTCCTGCAGCTTGTCGTAACCCTCGGTTACAAGGTTCTGCGTACTGCCGGATTTCTCGGCAATACCGCTGATTCCGTCTGTGGACTGTTCCACCATGGAGTTGATCTCTGATACGGTAGAAGAGATCTCTTCAATGTGCTGCTCTAATGCATCCACTGCTTCTTTTGTCTGCTGCATGATCTGCTGGAATGTGTCCGCATCGGCATGATACTGCTCCCCCACCTGTGCGAAATGCTCATAATCCCCAAGAACGGTCTGTTCCAGAAATTCCATAATCGTTGTGAGGCATTCGGTCATATTGGAAACCGAACTGTTGACCTCTCCTACAATCTCGTCAATTGTGGAAACGGTATCCAGTGTCTGCGTTGCCAGATCTCCGATTTCGGAAGCAACAACCGCAAATCCCCTGCCCGCTTCGCCAGCCCTGGCTGCCTCAATATTGGCATTTAATGCCAGAAGGTTTGTCTGGGAAGAAATCTGTTTGATGTTGTCTGTCAGCGCATTGATCTTCTGTACAGATTTCGCCTGCTCCACAGCGGCATCCGTCTTCTGTTTCATGACCGCATACATCTGGTCTGTCTTGTGGCGGGACTCCGTACTGATCCGCTCCATCTCTCTGGCACGCTCCTGGATCTGTCCGGAATTTTTCTCTCCATCCTCTGCAAGCCGCTGGATATTGTCGGAACTTTCTCTCATAATTCCAACGTTTTCCACAATGTGCGCCGCATTTGCACTGGTCTCTTCCATCCCGGCTGCTAGTTCCTGTGTTGCAGCGGAGTTATCTTCTGCATACGCACTGTTCTGCTTCATCAGATGATTCAAATCCTCCGCGTTGCTCTCGAGTACCTGCTGTGTCTGCTGCAGGTCTCCCATCATCTCCCGGAGCTTCTTTCTCATAATGTGGATCTTTGTTGCCATGTTTCCGATCTCATCCTTCTGTTTCCGCAATTTGCCTCCCTCTTTGGTCGGGCGGAAATCCAGTTTCGCTGTCTGTTCGATCACAGCGGTCAACTGGCGGATCGGTCTGGTCATACCGGTACCGATGATTACGCCAATCACAGCAGACAGGACAAATGCAACGATCATGGCGATAATAATCAGTTTTGCCAGCCCGTATGCCTCTGCATAAATTTCAGATACCGGAGCGGTAAGGACAAGCTTCATGCCATTGTCCAAATTGTAAAATGCAAATTTCTTGTTTACATTTTTATAGGAATAATCCATCGTCTTTCCCTGATTACCGTCATCTCCGATAAAATCTGCACTCTTAGAAAGCGAGGAATCCAGATCTGAAAGCTTTGTGCCCTCATCCGCATTTTTGTGGTACATGACTGCTGCCGATGCATCCGTCAAAAATGCATATCCACTCTGGTATACTTTTGTCTCGTCAACCAGATCGGTAATCTGTGAAAAATCAATATCCATACCAACAATACCGATCGATGTTCCATCTTCTGCAAACAATGGCACAACGTATGAGATCATGTAAATATTGATATTTTCATTCATGTACGGTGACATCCAGATGGCTTTCTTTGCCTGTACCGGAAGGTAATACCAGCCGACATGCTCCACATCGCTTTCGTCATACATGGAAAAATCCGTCGGTGTCAGGCACTGCAGTTCACTGTCAACTGACTGGCGCTGCGCAAAGACACCGGATGTCGGATTGGAGTAATCCGGGTTATACCGCAGATATGCCGTCACTGCCCCATTCGTATGGTTTGCAAAATCAAGCACCGCCTGCTGTACCGTCTCGGTATATGTATCCGCATAATCCTTGCTCTGCCGGAACGAATCATAGTCAAAATTACTCATTGCGACTTCACTGAGCGTATCCACCGACTGCTCAATCTTCTGAATCGTGGAATTAATCTCTTCGGTCTTCTTCTGCCCGGTAAGCTGCATCATGGTCATTGCATCTTTTCCGGCTGTCCGCACAGAATTTGAAATTGCAATCACCCCGATCAGAACCGATGTAAAAAGAGAACAGATCAAAATAGACGCTATAAGCTTTGTCCGTACTGATTTCATAATCCTTTGCCTCCCAAACTCATTTTTTCTGTTGTTTTTAAAAGTGTTCCCCTTATGTATTCCGAAAATCATCCAATACCGGTATCTGCAGAACGGTATCCCGGTAATTTTCACTTTCCATTATAACATACCATGCTGAATTTTTTAGATGTAATCGGAAATATATGGAATTTTATGAAACAGTACATCATCCAGACGGTCTACCGCTTCCTGCTTCCCTTCAATGCGTTCAAGGGCATACAGACGCTCAGCCGTCTTGTATCCCAGTAAAAGGGTAGTCAGCGTACCTATCTCCATTTTTAACTTATACTCTGCTGGTTCATCGGTCAGCATACATGTTCCATCGGAAAAACAGAGCCGGAAACTGCGGTTGTTCCACAAAAGCAGGTGATCCTCAATTTCAAGTTCGATATACAGTGTTCCGCCATCCGGATCACATGGATAATCCTGTAAAAAGCTCTCGATATCAATAATCCGTCCCATGGCATACGGCCGGATCGTTTCCTTGATATCTCCATCATCCATCTCAAACGCAATCGGTTCGCTGAAATAGGTATAGCCATGCACCGCATCGATCATGGAATCATGCGCGTGGATATACTCCCACAGCCCCTTTTTTGCCTCGCGATTTAAGTAGATCATTTCCTTGATATGCATGATATCGTTTTTGATCAGATAGACCATAAATCCGCATGGCTTGTCCTTGGTGTTATAGTAAACTGCCACGTTCGTATCGTCCTCATCCCAGCGCCAGTATTCCTCCCACGCCAGTGCATTCCGGAACAGGCAGCCGTGTGTGATTGATGCAAAATGCGAATGCAGCTCATGAAAATCGGTATTGTCCCAGTCCACACGCCGTACATACCCGGGTGCTTTTACTTTCGTCGGAATCTGCCGGTCCTTGATATTGAAAGAAATTTTATTGGATATGATCTCCCAGCCCAGATGATGATACAGCGGTATGGAATATGGATACAGGAGGGCAAACGGTCTTCCCTGCTGTTTCATATGTTCCAGACTCTGATACATCAGTTTTTTCATAATGCCCTGCCCGGTATATTCCGGATATGTACAAACACTCGTAACAAATCCAACGGGAAATACCTCCCCGTATATATTCATTTTCAATGGATATACGGCAAACTGGGAAATCAGGGTATCCCCGTCAAAACATCCCAGCACATCCGCACGCTCCAGTACCGGGAACTTCGACTGTTTAATCTCTTCATCTTTCCATCCGGTTGCCGTCAGTTCATCCTCCGTTACCTGAAAGGTATAGCGCAGCAGCGCGTTATACTGGTCCAAATCCTTCACATCCTTTGGTTCTAAGTAGCGTATGGCATAATTTTCTACCGAATTCATTTTTCCTCCTTCATACAAAGATATAACCATGGCAGCTTTTGGGAAAGCTTTTCCATAAGATCTACAATACCATATGTTGTAAGGCTATTCTTCGAAGTATAGACAGAATATTGTCTATGTTCAATTATATCATTGTATATATGCATCATCAATATCTTTCGCTGATTGTCCCTTTGGTTATGATCCGCAGACTGTCTGTCATACAGACCATAATTTTGTTCTGCTTCCTGTAGTTTTATTTTTCTTTGACAGTTACTGTCATGCGTACCTTCGTGCCATCTTCTTTCGCATAAATATATGCACGTCCCTTGCCGATAGCGGTGATCATGCCGGTTTCATTTACCGTGGCAACATTTGTGTTCGAACTGTAGTACTCCGGTTTGTTGCCGGAGGATACCGTTACCTTCGGCTGACATGTTTCGCCGGCCGCTAACGAAATCTGTTCCTGTCCGACGGTAATCTTTGGCTTCTTTACCGTGACCTCACAGGTTTTGCTGACACCGTCGACTGTGACCGTGATGATGGCGGTTCCGTTTTTTATGGCGGTAACTTTGCCCTCATTGTCCACAGCGGCTACGCTTTTTTTATTTGTTTTCCACCTGGGAATACTTTTGGATGTGGAAGAAACGGATAACCGGAGCGTCCCCTTCCGGTAAAGGGATGCGGATGTCCGGTCCAGCCGAACCGTTGGCTGCTTTACCGTCACTTTACAGGTCTGGGCGGTTTTATCCGCTGTGACCGTAATGGTAGTTTCACCCGGTTTTTTTGCTGTGATCACGCCGTTTTCGTCCACCGAGGCGATGCTCGAGCGGGCGGATTTGTACGTGACCGGATGCCCGGTTGATGTCTCGGCTTTCAGCCGGGCCGTATATCCGTTCTCCAAGGATATGAATTTCTGACTTAATGTAATGACCGTTTTTTCAACTGTAACCCTGCAGCTTGCCTCCCCATTGTCAATTTTTGCAGTGATCGTAGCATTACCGGCCTTTTTCGCCGTGATCTTTCCATAAGTGTTCACGGACGCGACTGTGGAATCACTTGAAGAAAACTTTGGTTTCTTTCCAGTAGAAGTGATCGCAGTCAGATAATACTCGTCTCCAAATTTCATGGTCTTAGTGTATTTTGTCAGCAGAACGTATTCGTATCCGCTGGCAGCATATACTGTTGTGATTCCGTTGTAACTGGAGAATAAAAGCATGGAAACCATGCAGAAGACAGCCAGTGCTGACTTTAAGAAGTTCTTTTTTGTGTGTAACATATGCCCCCATTTCCGGTTGCAGAAACAAACGGGACAATCAGCTTGTATAAAAATCTAGCATATCTTCTGCGGTTTGTAAAGAGATTTTTGTTATTCTCCAACCACAACCTTACAATCCTTCGTAAAACACGCAATTCCGTACTTGATAAAGTTTCTCATTCCATCCTGTCTCAGCCTATCCACATAGTCTTTTTCCTCTATCTGCTCCAGTGCTTTGGCACATGCAGCATCCATATCTCCATTTTCTGCATATTTGAGTTCGATTACAATTCCGGTCCGGTTGTCCGGCACCTCAACCAGAATATCACTGTAGCCGGTTCTGGACTCGGCATTTGACTTTGTAAGCCAGGTTGCTTTATAACCCAGCAGACCAAGCAGAATGCCATGATAGAAATTTTCTTTCTTTTCTTTTGCAGCTGCCGTGTCTCTTATGCTGATCGTGTTCCACAGATAATCCCCGAAGATCTGCTCAATTTTTTCCGGATCTTTTTCCAAAAATGCATTGCTCAATTCTTCCAGTTTTTTACCGTCATTCCTGGACACATCGCTGAACCATTCCCTGATTTTCTTTATAAAAAGGTTTTTAATTTCCCTGTTTGGAATAGTCAGGCGGTATTTTCCGCTTTCTGTACGTCCCTGATGCGTCAGATATCCGGTAGTAAAAAGTACGCTCCACAGATTTTCAATGTTTTTATCAAGCTCATCATATGTGAGTTCCAGCGAGATTTCTTTTTCAATGCATTCTCCTGCAATCAGACGCTCGATTTCGTTTTTTGTCTGGACATCCGCTTTGTCTATAAATCTACGCACAATGGCATTGCCGCTTGAATTCGACCAGAAATCTTCTGGCATTGCGTTCGGATCTGCACACAGGCTTTTACAATACCGGATAACATCCCACGGACAGTAAATATCGGTGTTTCCGAAATGATAACCATCGTACCACTCCTTAACTTCCGGATAGTGGTCTGAAAACGTGTAATCATCCAGAAGTTTTTCAACCTCATTGTCCGTAAATCCAAAACTCTCATCATACGGAACATTTAAAACCGACAAAACCTCGAAATTGTTAAATCCTGTAAAAATACTTTCTTTGGAAATACGCAGGCATCCTGTTAAAACGGCAAACTGCAGACTATCATTGGTCTTTAAAGCCATTCCGAAAAGTCCCCTAATGAGTGAAACCATCTCCCGATAATAGCCATTCTGAAACGCTTTATCCAGTGGAACATCATATTCATCTATGAGGATTACGGTTTTTTGTCCATAATGCCTATGCAATAAATGTGACAGTATATATATGCTTGATGTCAGTATATTCTCATCCATAGAATATTTACCATTATGCAATGCGACAATTGCCTGATACTGCTCCTTTTCATTATCAGATAGTTTGTCACTCTCTGACAAAAATGAAAAACGTTGTGCCTCTCTTCCTGCCAGCTCTGTGATACGATACCTTGCATCCTCATAAGATAATCCTTCCACGCTCTTGAGTGAAAGAAATATGACCGGGTATTTTCCCATATATTGTTCGCAAATTTCCTTGTTTCCCGCAATATATAACCCGTCAAACAATGTCGTATCCGCGCCTGCCTCAAAAAAAGCCCGCAGCATACTCATATTTAATGTTTTTCCAAAGCGGCGGGGACGGGTAAAAAGAGTTACTTTGCCTCCGGTTTCCACCAGTTGTTCTATAAGCTTTGTTTTATCCATGTAATAAAATCCAAACTTTCGGATTTCTTCAAAATTTTCAATTCCAACCGGTAATTTTAAACTGTTTGCCATAGAAGCCCCCCTTCTTTTCCACAAAAATAAGCTATGAATAGTATAACCTATCCACAGCTTATTGAAAAGTTAATTGTTTGTTATTGTCCACTAACTGCTCCAATCTTTTCATTGTAATTCTCGACTTACATTGATTTAAGAGGCTTGTTCGGACAGGGAAATTTTAATGTTCGGATATCTCCGGATTTGCACAGAAAAGTCTTTGTATAAGCAATCACACACTAGATGTCCATGAATCGACATATCTGGGGACCCCTTAAAAAATCGCCTGCTGCCCAGGAACCATGCTAAGAAATTTATACCTAAGTTTATAAGTTGTTTCGAATTTTCATAAACTCTTTAGCATGTTGTCACAACCTGTTCATAATGCACTGGTAATATAAAACCACCAAAACAAAAGGGGCTGTTGTATTTTAACAAACGGTGTTGGGGTGCTGTCAGTTCCGACTAAAAACAATTCGCGAAAGCGATTTTTCTTATAGATCCGCCACAGAATATCTTTTCCTCCCTCTGTGGCGGGATTTTTTATGCACATTGCCTTCTGGATATTGACATATGTGTGAAAATCTGCTGGCTGAATTTTTTTCTCTCTTTCGGGACATATGCATGGAAACTTATCGGCTATGTCCTTCTTCTTTTGCTCGCTGGGACATATGCATGGAAACTTATCGGCTATGTCCCTTTTCTTTTGCTCACTGGGACATATGCATGGAAACTTATCGGCTATGTCCCTTTTCTTTTGTTTCCCGGGACATATATGCCAGAAAAAACGCTATATGTCCCATTGCCGCAGACATAAGGGACATAATGCAAAGGAATGATTCTATATGTCCCACTGTGCCAAAAAAGCGAGACATAACAGAGCAAAAATTTTCTATATGTCCCCAGGATCGCCTTGCTTATTACCGTTTTTTGTATGTCACGGTCTCCTCCCCGCTGACATGCGACTGGTTGCGCTTTTCGCGCATGAGGATTTCTGCAATCTCACGCTGTGCTGTTTTTGAAATTCCTTTTTCTTTATAATAAGGCGATGGCTTTTTGTCTTTGCCCGCACTGTTTCTGGCAACATTTATTTCGCGCAGTGCATCCACCAGCAGATGTATGTTGTTGGCAGAGCCTTCGGAGAAAATAATTTTAATGTTATCTCCCAATGTAATGTATTCGCCCGGTTTCAAGCTCAGTTTCAGCATAAGAACCTCCATGTTTATTCTCCTTCATCCAGAGGATGCAACTCTCATTATAAGATTGTTACATCTTGACGTGGGGATATATACGGATTACCATGCATTTCTGTACTGCCACTCAAGAATCTGACTTCTATGAAAGGAGCAACAAAATGGGAACCACACAACCGATTCGAAATCGCAAGGAATTGCAAAAATTCAGCACATACTACCAGACGGTCAAACCACACCCCCGCAACTATGCCCTGATTATCCTCGGTCTTAATACGGCATTGCGCATCAGTGACCTTTTACAGCTGCAATGGTTCGATGTCTATGATTTTTACACGCAGCGTTTCCGTGAACATCTGCTTATACTGGAACAGAAAACCGGAAAACAAAATTACATTGCACTCAACAAAAATGCCAAGAATGCCCTACGATGGTATATGGATGCCTGTTTTCCACAGGAAAGTGATTATCTGTTTTGCAAAAACACCGACCGGCAGCATCCCATCAACCGTTCGCAGGCATACCGCATTGTAAAAGAAGCCGCAGCCCAAACCACAAACAGCCGCATGGTCAGCTGTCACTCCATGCGGAAAACGTTTGGCTACCACGCATGGAAACAGGGAGCACAGCCCGCACTGCTTATGGGTTTGTTCAATCACTCTTCCTATGATGTCACCAAACGCTATCTTGGAATTGAGCAGGATGAAAAGGATTCTGTCTATTTGAAAATAGATCTGTAATCAAAAATTTGAAATTTTTTATTTTAGGGGTTAAGTTCCAGAAATGCCATCCGATATAAAAGATGTAAATAAAAATGCAACAATTCTTATAAGAATTGTTGCATTTTTATGTTGCAATTTTATTATGTTTATTATCTGTAAAACTATGTGTTCTTTTTTCTTTTCCAATCAGATCTTTGGACTCCATTTTTCTTAAAAGAACTGCTACCCGCGCCGTGCTGATTCCAAGCGTATCGCTGATTTTTCCTGCTATAACCTGAATCTATGGAGAAATGCATCATTTATGTATTATACAGTTTTATTTTTTCCTGCTATAATCAGAGTAATTACAATAATTTTGAACGAAAGACGGTATTAAAATGAAAATTTCTGACGCATGTAATCATAAAAAAAGCTTATCTTTTGAGATATTTCCTCCGAAAAAGGACAGTGAACTGAAAAATATTGATGCGACACTTGATGTGCTGTGCGAACTGCAGCCGGATTTTATCAGCGTGACGTTTGGTGCGGGCGGCAGCTTAAACTGTAACCGCACGATTGAACTTGCCAAAAAGATCAAGCAGAACTACCATGTGGAGCCGGTTGTGCACCTGACCTGCCTGCATTACAACCGCGCGGAAATTGACGAATTTGCCAGAATCCTTACCGCAGAAGGCATCCAGAATGTGCTGGCACTGCGCGGAGACCGAAATCCGGATCTTACCGAAAAAGATGATTTTAAGCATGCATCCGACCTCATTTCCTATCTGAAACCGAAGGGGGATTTCTGCTTTTTAGGTGCCTGCTACCCGGAATGTCATCCGGAATCTGCCAATAAGATTGAAGAAATCCGCCACCTGAAGGAAAAGGTAAATGCCGGAGCAGAAGTGCTGCTTTCCCAGTTGTTTTTTGACAACACACAGTTTTACCGTTTTGTGGAGGACTGCCGGATTGCGGATATCAATGTGCCAATTGTTCCTGGCATCATGCCGGTCATCAATGCCGCGCAGATCAAGCGAATGATTACGATGTGCGGAGCTTCTTTCCCGGAGCGTTTCCAGAAGATCATTCATAAATTTGAAGATAACAAGGCAGCTTTATTTGATGCGGGTATGTCGTATGCGTTAAGCCAGATCATTGATCTGCTGGCAAACGATACCGATGGAATTCACCTGTATACCATGAACAATCCGGTGGTTGCCCGCAGGATCTGTGAGGGAATTCAGCATATTATATGATGTTTATTGTGTCAGGCACTTTGTTCTTTTAGGCATTATCTGCAAAAAAGTGATTCCTTCAACTCAACATACCCAATGAGCATCGGTCCGGCCAAAAATAAAAGAACACCTTCCATCACCCTCACAAGAGAAATTTTTTGCGTAAAACTCATGCTTCCGATCACGATCAGCATGGCAAATGCGCCAAATTTCCACACAAACTTCCAAAGATACTGCATCCTCACACGGAAGTAGTTTTTTCCCGAAACCGGAACAAACCGAAGTATTTTTGAAACCGCATCCGATTTTTGCATCCTCCGGCTGAAGGCTTCATTGCTCCATTGATACGGTGCCAATACATAGTTATCCATAAAAACGACCATCCACACATAGCTCAGTATCATCCACGCATCCCGATAAAATATTCCATCAAAAATCAGCGTCATCCCTAACACTAGCACAACAGCTGCAAACATCCAGTATAAAAACCATGCCAGCTGATCCGTACTCTCCTTTAAATTCCGGTCAAAATTCTTCAAATTTTCCTGTTGCTTCTTATCCTCTATCGTCATCCTCGACACTCCTGTCTTTTACACATAATACCCATGTGTTTCGATTCAAGCACATTTTTCTGCACTTCACTCAACCATTGCCGTCTCACCGCATAACCTTCACTGCCACAACGCCTTATGCATTCTCATAAAACGAAGTAAATTCCCCATGCTCAAACTGTCCGATATAATCAAATTCTTTCCGGATGTCATCCTCTAAGTGCGACGACATGATCACGGAACAGTCCAGCACTTCCAACTGCTGCCGGAGCAACCTGTAAAATTCCTTGCGGAAGATCGGATCCATCCCCGCAGTCGGCTCATCTAAAAGAAGAAGCCTCGGTTTGTGTGCGAGTGCAAATGCAAGCTGAAACTTCATATTCTCACCGCGCGACATCTTCTCCACGGTCCGTGCCGTGGTAAGATCCATCTGCTCCATCAGCGCAGCAAACTGATCCATATCAAAGGTATCATAGAAGCTGCCCAGCATCCTTGCATTCTCTCTTGCACTCTTCTGCCGCAAAAACAACCGCTCCTCAGAGACAAATCCGATCCGGTTCATCGACCACGCATGATCTTCCGCGATATCGGTTCCGTCCAGATAAAAGCTGCCGCGATAATGCTTCTTTTCCTCCATAATATAGCGGAAGAATGTCGTCTTTCCGGCACCGTTTTCCCCGATGATTCCCATAATATATCCACTTGGAAGTTCAAAATCCACATTTTGCAAAGCGAACCTGCCTTTGCCGAATAACGCTTTCTTCCCCTGTACCTGCTTCGCAGAAAAAATAATATCTTCCATCTTACAGCAATCCCTCCAGCATCTCACGAATATCCTCAGTTCCAAGTCCCGCCTGTTTTGCAAGCGTAATCCACTCCTGCAGGCGTTTTTCCAATTCCATCAGCTGCTTTTCGTGCAGATAATCCGTGTTGTATTTGCACACATAAAATCCTTTATTGGAAACGGAACGGATCAGTCCCTCCCTCTCCAGTTCCTCATACGCGTGCTTCGTCGTGATCACGCTGACGCCGATATCCGCTGCCAGTCCCCGAATGGACGGCAGCGCCTCGTCCGGCTGCAGTTCACCGGATATGATCTGATTCTTGATCTGATTGACGATCTGCTCGTAGATGGCATACGTTCCATGCGGTTCAATGACGATTACCAGTCCCATGTCTCCTCCTTCGTTGCAAGTTCATAGACGGCGAGTTTCTCTCTGATTCCACCCCAACGCTTGTGAAGCGCATAAGAAAGAGGTGCGTAAATGATGAGATAAATAACAAGCGCAACCCAAAATTCCACATTCGTAATCTCCGAAGAACAGATGCCAATCATCACGCAGCTTGCGATCACACTGAATACCGTGATCGGTCCGTTAAAATAACTTACCTGCCCATAAGCTGCCCGCGACGCATTATTCCGCCAGACCAGTCCGTCGTTTGTAATTCCCACACAATAGGACATAAAGAACACCGTTACCAGCTGCAGGATCACGCCTTTTATCATCATCGGCTGCACGATCAGCAGGATGATATCGATTACCGCGCACAACGCAAGCGGCAGGCCAATCTTAACCTTTAACATTCTCCGGATATATTCCTCGCGCAGCTTTTTCGATCCGGGAACCAGATACAGCATCGTCGGCAGGGCACTCGTATGTGTGATTGCTGCAAACAGCGCAAGAGCCATCGGAAATGTGAGCCATATATACCCAAGCCCTTCCTTTGCACTGCCAAATACCAAAGGCGAAAACGATGCACCAAACAGGATCACATAAAAGATACTTTTCAATACCTGATCACGGTTCTTATATTCCAGGAAATATTCTCTGATCACATTCTTATATTTGATTGCCTCTTCCATGCTCCGCTCCTTTCGCCAGATAATACATCAGTTCCTCCGTGTCCGGCTCCCACACCTTAAGTGCCCGGTCATACTCCGCGTGATCATGTTTGACCAGAGCACTGCAGCCCACCGGTGTCTCCTCCATATAGACCAGCCGCCCGCCAAAAGCCCTCAACGCATGACGCTCGCCTGCCACCATCCGGTATGCATCACGGACCGACTCGATATCTCCATACAACAGTTGTCTGCCTTTCTTAAGCAACAGCAGATAGTCCGCAAACCGGTCCACATCCGAAGTAATATGTGTCGAGAGGATCACACTCTTCGTTCCGTCCGCGGTAAATTCTCTTAAAATATGATGGAATTCTTCACGGAAAGTCTGATCAAAATTCGCCCCCGGCTCATCGAGCAGCAACAGTTTCGGATGATGCGCCAGCGCAAAAGCAAATGTAAACTTCAGCTTTTCTCCCTTGGACAGTTTCTTATATTTTTTCTTTCCATCCAACCGGAATCTCTTAAGATATTCCTTTAACAGTGTCTCATCATAATTTTTATAATATTTTCCATAATGTCTGCTGTTTGCGATCAGAGAATCCCAGTCATCGAACCATTCCTCATGAAACACAAATCCAATATCCTGCTGTAATTCCATCTGATTTGTACGGTACTCCTTCTCCTGTATAGAAATCGTTCCATCGTACTCATAAAGTCCCGCCAGAATGTTTAACAGTGTGGTTTTCCCCACACCATTCTCCCCGATCAGTCCGCAGATATAACCTGCCTGAAGTTCAAAATGGATGTCCTGTAATGCAAATGAACCGAATCTCTTGGATACGTTCTCGGTTTTGATCATTGTCTGTTCCATGCCTTTACCTCGTATTTTCATTCGTGCAAAGTTTTGTTCCGTCTGTGTATGTGTATATACACATATATACACCATGTTGTTTTAATTGTCAACGTAAACTTACACCCATTCGACTTTTTTCTATCTCTCCATCCGGTTTCAGGCGATTGTACGCCTAAACACTCTGGTAACCATTTTAATTTTTTCCGGATCCGCTCCAACAAAATTTGTTTTTAAAAATAAAGGCTTTGGGACATTCTTTCAATGCTTACCTGATCTTCCATTATGTCTAGTTGCTTTCATTCATATCTTTCCTTTCTTTTCTACAAAAAAAGACCAAGTAAATTTCTCTACTCAGTCTGTTAATAACAACAATATTTAATTATTTTCCCGAAGGGAACAGCAACGAAGTTGCCAAAACTTGTGAAGCTCTGCTACAAGTAATACCCAGTACTTAGTGGCAAAACGCCACTAACTGGGCAATGGTTGCACCCTTGACCTGCTAAGGCGCTTCGCCCTTAACCCGAGCGGAGTCTTTCTCCTGCACCTTGCGTAAGGCTCTGCCTTTACAATCCGACAACCTGAAAGTTATCGCTTTACTTTTATTGTATCTTAGCCAAAATACTTTCTATTACAAGTGTTACTGTTATAAAGGCTCCTACAAGGGTATAGTAGTTTAAGCCATACATCAATGGCAAAAGAGAAATAACTACCGTAATAATGGAAAGGACAAACAATGCTTTGAGAACACCTTTCTTCTTCAATGAAAACAATGAAAGTAAGAAGATGGCAACAGTAAGTGTGGCTGTAATAAGTGGAGCAAAATTTGCATAGCCAAACGGTGTAAGGCTAAAGTATGAGAATGTTTCTTTTACTCTTTCTGTTGGAGATGTTGCAAAAATACAAACTGCTCCCAAGGGTAATAATTCTAACACTATTGTTAAAGCTGGCAAAACCGCTAAGCAGACTTTCTTCATGTTGTATATCTCCTTTACAAATTCTGATCTTCTGTTGCTTTCAATCTCTCCACAAGACTGAAGGTTAGTTATCCAATTCTTTATTTCTCATATCAACAATGAACTGTTCCAAATTGGTTCTATGATTGTATTTCACAGAAGCGGCTTTATCCTTTTCGATAATGATTTGATTCATATCTAGATCATTCAAAGCAGCAATAGCAATAGCGTAATGTATCACATCCGCCAGTTCATTACCCAGTTGAGCTTGCAAATCCTCACTACCAGATTTTTTTCTTCCCGCTTTTTTATTTAGGACTTCGGCTACTTCACCGATTTCTTCTACGAGTTTCATAAATAAACTTTGGTCGATTCCACCATTACTGTAATGGTCAAGCAAATATGCTTCCAGTTCTTCAATAGTCACTTTCATAATATCAGTTCCTTCACAAATTCAAATAAACGCGTGCTTTTATAGCTCGCCTCTCAAACGTGCTTCTATATCAGATGCCGTGTATAACACATCCGTTACAATTACCCTTTCGTCACGGATTGTGTAAAACACTGAATAATTATCGACGAGCATTCTACGCAACTCCATTCTCTTTTCCGGCTCAGAATCCATAATCCTAAATCGTTCCGGGAAAGTGTCTAATGTAAGTATTTCATCAGCAATGCGATTATATTGCTTCATTAATGCCTCTCTCTAAATGCCACAAACGCACTAGCTGCATCCTCAACATTTCCTTTCTCTATATCGGCATATCCTTTTTCTAACTTTTGATGAATCTGTGTAGCAGACATCATATCTGCATTCACTGAATTAGCTGCTTTTGGTAATACAATAGAAAAGGGAATTCCTCCTACTAATGATATTTGTTTTAAATACATATCTATAGCAGTAGCCATTGGTATCCCTAATTGTGCCAATACACTTTCTGCATTTTCTTTTACATCTGGATTTACCCTTATATTTAATGTTGCTGTTTTTCCCATAGAATACACCTCCATCTTTCTTTTATTGTAACGTCTTTTGCGTTACAAGTCAATCTATGAAATATATTTTCGATGCGATAGCTTCACATTGTTTTGATTAACCATTGCATATCTGAGCGTTGTATCTATTTGCTCATGTCCCAGAATTTTCTGTACCTGTTCAATCGGCATACCTTTCTCAATTGCTCTGGTGGCCATAGTCCTTCTGAACTTATGTGGGTGTACCTTTTCTACACCTAACTTCTTCCCCATTTCTCGTAATCATAACTCCACACCGCTTTCAGTAAGTCTACTGTGTTGTTTGTTTAACGACACAAATAACGCTATATTATTATCTGTCCTTGATTCAATATAATTCAACAAATGAATTTTGGTCTTAGCATCAAAATATGCTTTCCTCTCTTTGTCTCCTTTGCCATAAACCACGCATTCCCGCTCAGAGAAATCTATATCATCAATGTTCAGCCTTACCAATTCGCCTACTCTAATTCCTGTTGAAAGCAGAAAATCAATCATTGCCCTATCACGCAGATTATTACAATTATCTCTAAGAATTTCTATTTTCTCATCCGGAATGGTATCTTTTACAATAACGGCAGTCTTTACCTTATGAATTCTTTTCATTGGGCTTTTTATAATATAATCCTCTTCCTCTAGCCACGAAAAAAATGTGGAAAGACTTCTACGAATATTATCAATAGTTACCTTTCCACAATTATTTATCGTTTGATACTCTACAAGATATTTTCGTAGCATCTCGGTCGTTATCTTTATGACCGGAATATTTATTGTATCCAACATCTTTTCAATATTACACCTATAATAGCGTATTGTTTTGTCAGAACACCCTTCTAAATGCTTTGCAGTTAAAAGCATATCTAGAAAGTCCATATTCGTTGTCTGCAAATAATCATATACGGCATTTTCAGATAATCATTTCACCAACACCTCTTGTAGTTTCTGCATCTGCGATGCATTTAATACTTCTGCCATGTCATTGATGATGTCATAAATTTCTCTACCCATAAGAGCACACTCCTTTTTGAAGGAGTATATCGTAGAAAAATCAGCACATCAACAGAGCGTATTACTGAAAATTTCTTTATAACGGCCTTTGCAGATACACCATATCCACCAACTGTACTCCATCCTCATATATTGGATGGTCGTAATTATCTGTAAAGAAATTTGGTATGATATGCGAACGGACAAACCCACACTTTTCATAAAATGGTATTGTCAATGGGCTATCACCTGTTCCTACTTGTAGAATAGCATATTGCTCTCTATATTTCTCTACAATAAAATCAATTAAGGATTTTGCATAACCTTTGCCTTGATAGTCTGGAACAGTTGCAATGTTCTTGATTTCAAGCACATCACTTCCTTCATCGGTAACGATGCACTCGCATTTAATCCCATTATCATCAAGCACATACATTTTGCCTTTATCAAGGTATCGGTCTATCATATTTTCCTGCTCATCTGCTAATAGGAGCAAATCAAGATATTGTTTTTTATTTTCTTTAACTTCAATAATCTTCATCAATCGCACCTACAAATTCAAAGTTTCTGTTCCTTACAAACTTGAATTTATCGATTTCTTTATTATCTAATCTGTTAGTAATCTATCCAACAGCATCTGCCTATTATTTATAAACATTTCTGTTACCTGGTAACTCTCTGTATCCTCATATTCGCACAGATGTATGCGTCCATTATCAAAACAATAGATATCTGCATCTGGTATTCCTAACAAAATTGGCGAATGCGTAACTATAATAAACTGTGCTCCCTCTTTTGCACATCTGTATATTTGCATCAACAATGTAAGCTGTCTCTGCGGCGATAATGCAGCTTCCGGCTCGTCAAAAAGATACAAGCCATTTGGATTCATATTGCTCTGTGCTAATGCGAGAAAACTCTCTCCATGTGATTTTTCATGATATTTAGCGGAAGGATGTGTAATATCTGCATATTCTTCTTCCTGCGTTGCAACATTATAAAAGCTTTCTGCCCTAAGAAAATATCCCCACTTTTCCTTCCGATAGCCTTTAGCAATTCTTATCGCATCACACAACTCTGAATGTGTATCATGCGTAGAAAAAACATAATTCTTCGTTCCACCCTCAGGATTAAAACCATGTGCTACGGCAAGTGCTTCCAATAAAGTTGATTTACCGCTGCCATTTTCCCCTACAAAAAAAGTAATTGGTTTGTTAAATTCAAGTTGATATTTCACATATTTTAGGAAATTTAATAACTGTTATATTTAATTATCAAATTCTTCGCAAACCCTTGAAAATACTAAGTTTGTAGCAAGTGAGCTTTCCCTTACTCTTTCCCTTGTGTTATATTCTCACATTGGTTTTCATGAACCTTAATATGGGAAAAAATAAGGGAAAGAAAATTTCATAACACAGTATAACAATAACGACATGGTGAACTGATTGAAATGTTTTCGATATTTAACTCTATAACTGATTATTAAAAGAAAATGGAGATAAGATACGATGAGAACAATTTATGCAGAATACAACATAAATCACGATAGTATTGATGTTTACACAAGTGCCGGATATATGCTTCGCATTGATTGCTGGAAAGCTGAAAAAAATCTAAAAACCACATACGGATCAGAATGTGCGCTTACTTCATTGGCTGTGGATGAGCCTTTGGAATATGCAAGATTATATCTTGAGGGTAATTTACAGATGTGGGTAGATGCAGAAGACTCACTAGAGTTATAATTCTTATCCATATAAATAATATGCAAATATATATCCCATCAATATAGCGAATATACTGAAGTAAAAGTATCTTTATAATCAATTTTAACCAAAAGAATATGTTCTTAGAGGAGGTGTCTCCCGAAAGAACATATTCTTCTATTATGGGTATTATAAATATAGAACATGCTTTTCTTGTGCTACAATTTCTTCACTATGAGTTACAACAATAACTGTTTTTCCCTGTTCACTTAACTCATGCAATATATTCATAACAATCTCACTATTTTTTTTGTCTAAGGAACCAGTTGGTTCGTCTGCTAATACAATCGAACATTTCTTTAGCATTAAACGAGCTAACGCAACTCTCTGCTGTTCGCCACCAGATAATTGATAGACTTTTTTGTTAATTACTTTCTGTAAACCAACTTTTTCAAGAGCTTCATTTATTAAAATATCCGTTCTACCTGATTTTTTTATTATTTCTAGATTTTCTTTTACTGTTTTGTTTTCCAAAAGGGCAAAATTTTGAAATAAAAATCCAACAACTTCTTTGAAATATTTCTGCTTTTTTCCTTTTTTTGTCACATCAAAACCATTCACAATAATAGAACCTTTGTCAGGAGTTTCAATACCTCCAATCATATTAAGTAAAGTACTTTTTCCGCATCCACTTTCGCCACTAATTACCAAAAAACTGCTATCTGGAATTTCCAAATGAAAATTTTTGAACAAAATTTTATCATTATATGCTTTGCATAGATTTTCAATTATTATCATAAGCAACCTCCTTTTAATGATTTCGGTATGTTTGTTTTTTCAACAATTGTGATATTAAAGAAAATAATTGTAAATTCTATTAGTGCCATAAATGAACTAACAAGAATGCTAATTCCTACTTCAGTCTGTACCGATAATAAAGAATAGATAAGCATACCTACTAATATCACAAAATTTTCCACTACAATCATTTTAAGAAGTGTTTTGTGCCGTTCAAATAAACTATATCCAAAGATTTTCATCAAGGAAATTTTCATTGCATTTTCTCGGAACTCTAGTCTACTTACGGTAACAATAATCATAATATTTAAAAGCAATACAATCGTACAAAGAGAACTTAAAAATCCCACGAGTTTTATTAAAAATGTGTGATTATATAAATACTGTTCATGTACGTTTGTAATTACTAGCTGATAATTTCCAAGCATATCTTCATACTTTTTGCTGATATTTCTTAGCTGTTTTTCATCACATTGAAATAAAACTGCTCCTGCTTTATAGCTTTCAAGATACCCACCATTGACTGCTAAATCTTTGTTTGCCTGATAAATAATTATCGGATTTTTGCTTTTTTCGATACCATTTATTCTACTTGTATCTAAATAGGAAAAGTATTCTGTTTCGCTATACTCTATGTACTGAATATTTAATTGTTGTAAATTATCATGATTTAAAACATGGCTCAAGGAGTCATAGGCTAATTGCTTGTTTTTAGCAAAATATCTATTCTTTGGAATGAAAATAATCAAATCAGAAGATTCATTCTCTACTGCATTTATCTGCTTCGTAAAACCTTGTAACATATCTTTTGCATGATTATTTACATATATCACATCATTTTTATCATTTAAAATATTCAAGCATATTACAGGCTTTAATGTGTTATATTCATTCTTGTATAGTTTATTCCAAAAAGCTTCTTCTTTTTCAGCATTAAAATCAGTAGTCTTTACGGTAAAATAATTTGCATCATAATATTCTTCTAACAAATGTTCATTTGTAAATAGGTTATTATGAATACTACTAATATTAGTGATAATTGTAAAAACAGCGGCTACCCCTGCTATAAATTTTAACGAATAAATTAAAAAATCCACTCCTCTTTTGTGTGTTGCATTTGCGAATGCCTTTCTAATATCAAAAAAGCAAAAAGAACAATATGGAATAGTGGAAAGAATAATTCCAATGGAATATAAAATTGTGACGAGTCTATTCTCATATGCTCCCGATATATAATTTGACAGCAATATTTTTGCAACAATAAATAATGCAATGTCAAAAGTTACATCGAATAAAGCAGCCTTAAATGCTATGAAACCAGCACTTTCTCCTAAGGAAACTCGTACAACAACCTCTTTTTTTCGCCTAACCACTTCAATTACATTTAGAACAATCATCAATGCAATAATCATACCCCATATAATAAAAATCATGTCCTTTTCCGTAGAATTCCAATATTCTGGATAAGTTAAGCTATATTTTTCTGATAATTTCTGATATGCAGAGATAATATTGTCCTCATTTCCTATGTATGAGATAAAGTTTTCATAACCCACAGAGGTACTTTGCAATTCTGAGAGATTATGAAATTTTACTTTCGTAATTCCGGAAACTAAAGCGGTATATTCTGATTCTTCTATGTTTGCAGTATTTTTTAATGTTTGTCTGATTACTTTATCATCGCCATAAATATGAAGTGTTGAAAGGTATTTATTATTGATTTCATTGTACTGAGAAAAAATATGTACATCATTCTCCGTTGCAGTTTCTGATACATCTTTCAGAAACTGCGACATATCTTCACTAGCAACTTCATAGCGTGATGACGTAAAATATGCTGTAGAAAAGTTCCAAAGCTGATCTTGAAATATTTCAGATTGCATAAGTATTCCAAAAATCAGGAAACAAAACAAACATAAGTTTTTAATTGCTTTCATTTATTTCAACCCCAGATTCCATACTTTATTTGCTTTTTCAAATATCGTAGTCAATATTGTGCTATTTTCATCAACAATCCATTGATCTTCTTGATCTTCAGCTTTTTTGCTACTTGACAACATAATTTGAGTATTCAAATCCTTATAGTCATTAAATAGCACGCCTTGACTTATTCCTTGGTGAAATGGTTTTATCCAAATAATTAGTGCATATCGAACATCTGACTCAGCTATCGCAAGATTTCCATTCCAAAGCAAATAATCAGGGACAGACACACTATACTGGAATCCATCTTTATCTGTGTAAATTTTTACTCCAGATTCTTCTATTTCAGGGAAGTCTTTCTGAAATTCGTTATATGGTTTATAACTCCCGAAGTACCAAAATAAATTATAGCAACAGAACAAAATAACCAAAACAATTCCTATATATTTTATTTTTTTCTTCATTTATATACACTCCACAAAAAAGAGTGGTTGGAATTCCAACCACTCAGCCATTATCCCGAACCTTTGTTTAGTAGCTATTACCGTAGGTAATACTATTTCCTTTATGAGCAACCTCAATTTTAGACCAATTACCTTTACCAACATTTGAACCCGAAAAAGAACCATTTCCATTTTTGACATATGCGTAATGATCTTTAGTTGAATGATATGCGTGTGCATAATCTTCATTAATAGCAAGAGTATTATAACCATAAGTCAAAACACCTTTTCCGCCATCAGATGTAGTGCTCAATTCCCACTTTTTATCAAATGTCTTATTCCCGTTTGTAACAGAAAATGCCATTACTGGAATTGATGAAGAAATTAACATTGCACTAATAGCTACCCCTACAATCACTTTCTTTGCTCTCATAAGTTTTACCGCCTTTGATCTGCTGTATTTCTATTTATATTTTATCAAATATTTTGTATCTAGTCAATCAGTATCTTGACTTATATAGCGTCGAATTGTAAGATATATTCCTTGTAAAATTAACCAAAAGAACAACAGATTTATTGATAATGCTTTTTTAATTACTTCTCCAAAATAAATGATGACAGCCGCACTTGTCAGTATCATCAGTAGGGTAATAACATCCCAACAGTTTTTCTTATATAATTCTATAACCTTTATTTCTATCAGTATCGCCAGTATTCCTGTCCCTGCCACACATATTCCCACAACCAATATCAGCAATAACCAATATATGATTCCGGCTATAATCTCATTTGGAATTTTTGTGCTGATTTGTGCCACAGATTGCCCGGCATCAATCGTCCAACCAATAAAAGTTTGTATGAATGATGCTGCATCATGGAAGAATGATTTGCAATCGGAAAGGAACACATCTGACTGTACTGCCTGAAAAAGAGTGGTTGTCAGCGAATACCATGCAAGAAGGAACAAGGTTGTTTGGAACATTACCGTT
>NZ_CVRR01000010.1 GCF_001406815.1 Roseburia faecis
AATTTCGCACCGTTAGTCATTAACCTGAGCAGGCACTTGTCTTAAGTTGACATTAGGTTGACCACATTGGGGTCTGACCCCAATGTCTGTTCCGAACCGCTCCATGTCTTCACCTGGGGCGGTTGCTGTTTTTCCTAATCCAATTCCTTCTCTGTCAGCTCCAGCGCCGAAGCAATCACAGCATCCATATCATAATACTTATACTCGCCCAACCGTCCGCCAAAGATTACCTTCTGCTCCTTGTCTGCCAGCTTCTTATATTCCTGATACAGTGCACCATTCTTTTCATCATTCACCGGATAGTACGGCTCATCACCGACCTTCCACTCCGAACTGTATTCTCTGCTGATCACCGTCTTCGGAATATCATTTCCGGCATCATCCTTGCCAAACTCAAACCACTTGTGCTCGATGATCCTCGTCCACGGCGTCTCTCGATCCGTATAATTCACCGCCGCATTTCCCTGAAAATTCGGTTTGTCCAGCACTTCCGTCTCAAAGCGTACAGAACGATACTCCAAAGCACCCAATTGGTATTCAAAGTAAGCATCAATCGCCCCTGTATAAACAATCTTATCCGCCAAAGCATCCAGCTTTGTCTTATTCTCGAAATAATCCGTATCCAAACGCACTTCAATTCCATCCAGCATATTGGCAACCATCTTCGTATAGCCGCCCACCGGAATCCCCTGATACAAAGCATTAAAATAATTGTTATCAAACGTCAGTCGAACCGGCAGTCGCTTAATAATAAAAGCCGGAAGATCCTTGCAATCGCGCCCCCACTGCTTCTCCGTATAACCCTTGATCAGCTTCTCGTAAATATCCTTGCCAACCAGAGAAATCGCCTGTTCCTCCAGATTGTGCGGCTCCGTAATACCGGCTTCGTTGCGCTGCTCCTCAATTTTTGCCGCAGCCTCCTCCGGTGTCACAACGCCCCACATCTTATTGAACGTATACATGTTAAAAGGCAGCGAATACAACTCTCCCTTATAATTCGCTACAGGACTGTTCGTAAAACGATTGAACTCCGCAAAACGCGTAACATAATTCCACACTTCTTTATTATTTGTATGGAAAATGTGCGCACCGTATTTGTGCACATGGATATTCTCAATATCCTCCGTATAAACGTTGCCTGCAATGTTCGGGTGCTTGTCGATCACAAGCACTTTCTTACCGGCATCCGTTGCCTGTCTGGCAAATACCGAACCGAATAAACCGGCTCCAACAATTAAATAGTCGTACATAAACTTATTCTCAACTTTTTACTAACACATCTCCAAGTTTTTTGTTTACATTCAAATATGTATCTGAAATTTTTTTGCTTCCAAACGTAAAAATAGTTATTATCGTAACGCATAACGACAATAAGATTCCTACTTCGATATGACTGAACAAAAAATCAGCGGTCCAAATATAGTCAATAAATTTATACAAAATCTTTACTGAAAAAGCTGACGCTATGTAAATACACGCTGTCCTACTTCCGTAGACTGTATACCATTTCTTCTCATTCGAAACTAAATTAACGATACAGAGAATGGCTACGATTCCTACCCCATAAGCAAACAAGCGTGTCACCACTCCCTGCAAGTTATTCATACCAGATTCCTGATAACATTGAATATTTTCATATGCTTTAACCGGAATCATATTTTTGATGTGTAGCAGAATCACACTTATTGACAATATTACTGACATAATTACAGAATAACGTTTCGGCATTTTTCGAACTTTCGCTATCGTTGCTTCATCAGCTAATACCCCTAACAAGAAGTATGGGAAAAATACAATTGTTCTAGAAATCGCCAAAAAACGATCCGCTTCATGAATTCCACCAACATATAAACCAAGTAAAATCGATAAAATAAATATTCCCTTTATTCGCTTTAAATCATCAATCAGCAAGCGCCAAATCAACAAACTAAATAAATACCAAAAAATATATTTAGGTGTAAGAATATTAATAGCTAACGTTTTCTCAGTACATAACGCAAAAATGGTGTTAAATATAAAGTACGGTATTGCACAATTAATAATTGTTTTTCTCGCACCTTCGCCCCCCCGTCGTACACTTTTCGAAAAATAACCTGATATGAATACGAATACCGGCATATGGAACGAATAAATCCATGCTCTAATGATCGCATAATTATGTTCCAAACTGATTTCTTCTAATGAATGTCCAAACACAACTAATACAATCAAAAGAAATTTCAAATTATCAAATAAATAATTTCGTTCTTTCAATTTTTTCTACTCTCACTTCCTTATCTCTTTAAATATTTGGCAAAAAAAGTTAGCTCTTTTTTAAAGAACAGAACACTTGTTAATAAGATGCAGCCTCCAACCACTGCACAATACAAAATTGCATGAATTACCCAATTCATAACTGTCACTACGCGAAGCGGTATGACCAGACTGCAAATCATAAATCCGATGGCAACACTTATCGCGAACAGGCAAAACTTCTTATAGAAAATGCTCTGTACTCGACCCGGAACGATTTTACTCGTGTAATACACATGAAACATCATCCGGTAAGTCATCCCCACGATGGTTCCTACCGCCACACCAACCAGCCCGAATTTATGCACCAAAATTACTGAAATCACTATGTTCAGCAGTGCTTCTATATACGCAGGTACCGTAATCTCCTTAAATTTATTTGCGGCATATGCGAGATTCAGGTGCGGAAACTTCACTAGATAGAGTCCTTCTGAAATGATAAGCAGAATGCCAAATATCGGTTGATTGTAGTTTGTATCTGTCACGTCTCTTGTGTATAACAGGATAAAGGGATTAATCAGTAATGCCGTCACCGTGAAGATAAAAAACACCAGAACAAACACTACATACTCATATAGATCCAGCTTCTGATTTAACTCTTTCCAGTCCTTTTTTGCATAAGCCTGTCCTACCGTTTGTGAAAGACCAGAAAGACATGCCTGCACAAGTGCTTTTATCCCATTACTCACAAGCCCATACACACTATATACAGAAACCGTTTTAAGGTTCGTAAGAATGGTCAAGATGGTGATGTCCGTGCTGCCATGAATAAACGCTGCCAGATTGATTGCAAATCCACTCCATCTCGATTTTATTAATGAATACTCCGGATCTGTACTCCAATCAATCCTATAGTCTCTTTTTACGATATACCCAAAAATGACCGGCTGAAGTATGAATAGGATGCCGCTGATCAACTTGAGTATATGAATACTCGGATAAATCCATACGGAAATCAGTGCAAATATCACATTGCAGATGACAATCAGCGTCTGCGTAAAATTAACAGCATATGCCCTCTTATCCGCATTCAGCAGCGTCTTTAGCGTAATTGAAAACATATACTGAATCAGCACCGCAATCGATAGAATCAGCGTAAGAGAGCATACATAGGCGAAATTAAACTCTGTTTTAAAAAGAAGCGGATAAGCGATTGATAGTCCTACGGAGTACGCTACAAACAAGATACCGATCTTCCTAAAAAAAAGATTTGCAGTTACCATGACCGCCGATATTTTCTGCTCATCCTTTTCTACAATCGGTTTATACAAATTTGCCATGACTACACCTGTAATACCACCCTCTACTAACGAAATATAGCTCAGAAACTGGTTCAATGACGATACTAGCCCATTTACTTCTGATCCAAAGCATGTGAGAATGATCTTAGGCAATATAAAACCGCTGAGAATCGTAAACGTCTGTAGTATTAATCCCGAAATCATATTGATCAGGGTTGCTTTATTTCTCATAATCGTTCACTCTCCATGGTTTAATTCCGTGATTAACACGTTTTTCCTCTGGTGGAAGTGTCATATAATCGCCATAAATACATCTGAGATATGTATCGTAATCTTTAAATCCTTTAACGGTCATCGTTTCAAACCGATACTCTCGCATTTCGTCAAATACTTCCTTCGGAACAGCTTTCGTCCCCCACGTACTATCCTCAACGTATATGGAATCTGACACCTTAATCCTGGAACAATTTCTAATAAGCAGTCGGATAAAAAACTCTGGTGAACACAGTTTGGAAATTCCATACCAAAAGTAATTCCATATTATATGTCGACAATTTCTAGGATGGCTCGTGTAATATTGTGAATTTGCAAACCAAAGCAATTTTTTTAGAATCGGCCGTACCGTAGTATTCAGCAGTTTAATCCTAAATACGCTTTTACCCATGCCGTCAAATGGGAAAATATCGATCCATAGGCGCTGTGTATCACGCGTCCCTTCTTCCTTAACGTAGATATCCGGGTTAACTATTTTCACGAATGGAAACAAACTATTACCAAGTTCGAATCCGATTGCTTCTAACTGACCAATCTGCTTCTTCTCTTTGAGAATCTCAACCATTCTATCGTAATCTGGTCTTAGAATGCCGATATCGATATCATCATCCCATGGAATAAACCCTTGATGCCGTACTGCACCAAGCATCGTTCCGGATGTAATGCTATATCTAATATCATTTGCATCTAAAAAATCTATCGTTTCCTTCAGCATTAGTAATAACTGCTGCTTGGTTTCCTCATTGCTCAAATAAACCATACGCTACTATTATTTCCTTCCTATAATTTCAAGCCCCAAATCATTGATTTTTGGACTTTTTCTTTAAACAGTTACCTTATAACAAGTGCTAAAGTGCATGAACATTCATTGTATCAAGTACTGAATAGCTGAAAACAGGTACACCAAATAAAGCATCCATTGCTTTATAAAGGCTATAATTCCTCTGTTCTACTATGATGATGAACCTTCCGTGTCTAATAGCATCATGTGCCAACTTCCTTCGTCCCATCTGCTCATACACTGAGTGCCGGCTAAGCTTTCAAACAGGGTCATGCCCCTACGGAGAGAACTACTGCCAGCTACAGCTCTTGTTTGTTTTGATTGTTACTGACCTTCCTTTGCTGCAGGGACTCTTTTCAGTGGACGCCTCCCCTGCTTTATCAGTTGGTCTTGGTGCTGATGTAGTGCACTCCACACTCCATCTGGTTTATGGGTTTCTTTTCCAGAACCCTGCCCGAATCCAGATAAACTCTGAATCCCGGCAAGGGTCTGGATTTGTAATGCTGTCTTAAGTAGTACTTATGCTGCCTGTGGTATTGACTGATCTGGTCTTACAATGTCTCCCAACAGTTTCTTCGGATCATATGTTGTCCCTTTTGTCAGAATTGTAAAAATCACCCTCAGTATCTTGCAGGCAATCACTATGAGCGACTGCATCTTCTTTAGCGGATTTTGCTTCCTTGTCGTATAGTAAACATGAAGTTCCTTAAATTCTTCCGAATGTGCCACTGCCGACTTTGCCGCCTGGAATAACCAATATCTGAGTCGTTTGCGTCCTCTGTGACTGATTTTGGTCTCTCCGGTATGCTTGCCCGAACTGCAGGCTACCAATCCTAATCCGCTTAACTTCTGGATTTTCTTTACATTGTCAAATCTTGATATGTCCCCGTTCTCTGCAAGTATCCCAGACAGGATGTTTTCACCGATTCCTGATATTGCCAGAATGTTCTTTGCATATGGAATCTCATTGCATCTTTGATTTAACTGGTTTTCTATATCTGAAAGCTGCTCATCAAGCTCGATAATCCGGCTGACGAACCACTTAACAGCCTGTCTGCCGGCATCCGCTCCATCCTTGATCCCTACGCTTTTCCTTACGTATTCCAGAATAGATGATGCATTGGCATAGCCTCGTCCACGAAGCTTCGCCTCATGCCATATCTGTTTCATTCCCTCTGTTCCAAGGGCAGCCAGTTCATCCGGAAATGGTGCCTCCTTAAGCAGTTCTAAACTAAATGCTCCGTCTATTTTTCCAAATGCATCCTTGTATTCGGGAAAATAGATTTTCATCTCTCTGTGAAGCCTGTTAAGATTCCGGATCCTGTCTTCATTCAACTGATCTCGAAACATCGAAAGACGTCTGATATCTGCATAAAGTTTTTCCGGAAGATATGGCATTCCAAAGTTGCCATCCTTAACCAGATTTGCAATAAGCTTCGGATCCTTTTTGTCATCCTTAAGCTGGCTGTTGTCTTCTAACTCTTTTGTCTGCTTTACTGCGTATGGATTCACCTGCACAACACTGATTCCCTTTGCAACCAGCCAGGTTGTCAGACAGAACCAGTAATGGCCGGTAGGCTCCAGCCCTAAGACAATCTGTTTCTTATCATTTGCAGCTGCAAGCTTAGTACTCCAGTCTAACATTCTTTCAAAGCCCTCTGCCGTATTACTAAAGCCAAAAGCGGACTTACTGAGTTCTCTTCCTCTGGTATCAATTGTCCTCACATAATGTGTCTCGCTGCCAATATCGCATCCTAATATCAGCATGTCATCACTGACGAATGAAAGCTTATCGTTTTTGTCAAACTTACCTTTGGTTTCCAACTCATGCCAGGTAGATGCTTTTAACTCTGCCTTAATAGCATCAGCTTTTGCAATAATCTCCTGCTGTTCAAAAATATTTACTGATAAAACTTGATTTTTCTTCTTTGAGCCTTTAATATTCATTGTAGATACCTCTTGTATTCGTTAGATTTTACCAACTTGCCGGTCAGTAATAATCTAATTTTACTTGAGGTATTTTTTCGTCAATCTCTTGACCCATTTAAATTATACAGGAAGCTTTTCCAAATCTATTTCTTGGTACAGCTATCCCTCTATCAATATACGTACCTTAACCATCTGAAGTTCTTCAATCTCTCAAGTTTAAATATAATTGCGCAGATTGCTCCACATATCATCACCGTAATCACAAACACAAGCAGCGATGATTCCCCTGCAAATCGTTGAATCAGATGTCCCACGACTGCTATCACAGAACCATGTGTCACATATATAATCGTACTCGCTTTACGTAATTCAATGTTTCTTCCATGCAACTATAGTTTCCAATCCTTAGCAATCAGAAATAGGCCCACACAACAAAGTGGAGGCATAACATATACATCATTATTGATGCTCCCTGACACACCTCCTATCCATCTCCATTCGATATAGAGGAGACAGCATAACGCGAATGTAAGTAGGTATAAAACTCGTTTCTCCATACAAAAACGCTCTCCCTTCTCAGCTAATTGCTTTCCGCTCCAAATATAAAAGAAAGATACAGGAAAGCTTAAATACGGTACAGTAAAGACCTTTTCATATGCTGCGATAAGGGAGGCACCCATATTTCCACATGAAAAAACGCTATATAGAGATGACCTATAGTGTACAGTCACATAGACAAGCATACAGATTCCCAATAGTATCTGTGCCTTACAGTGCCTGGACAGATGCCAAATCAGCAAAACACCCTCAATAAGCGCGGAAATATACCAAGAGGCCATAAATGTCCCTCCAAAAAGCACTCCCCGAATCGTTCTTGCGATTCCACGAAGCACTCCTGAATCAAACCATCTCCTTCGGTAAAGAATAAGCGGTAGCTGAACTACTGTCCAAAACAAGTACATCCGTACATTCTTGAAGATGAAATCATGAAGTATCTTCTTCTCATCGTCATGATGCTTATGCAATTTTGAGAACAAAAAAATAGGACGACATTATAAAGAAGAGGGGAACCGCCACCCGAAGCCATGGGTACAAATACTCCGGAAAGAGACCTATGTGTATCGTAACCACCATCACCGACAAGACCAGTTTAAGCGCATCAAGGCTATCTGTCTGTTTTTAGGAATCTCTCAACATTATACACTAGAACAATAATGCTTAACGTATTTCTTTCGCCTATATTACCCATATTGCTTTACCTCATTATTTAAATAATAACAAGCTAATATTAATCCCAAATTCAAAAATAAAGCGCTATACATATTTTCGCATATAGAATATAGTGTAAAAGCAAGGATAATATTAGCCTCCAAATACTTTTTTTCTTTTCCAAATTTCCACACGCTCCAACAATACAAAATTGTAAGCAGCAGAAACAAAATAATCCCTTGCATTAAAATTACATACCATAAACTATTATCCAAAGAAAATGGTAATTGCTCTGCTTGTATATTTGTTCCAAATAAGGACCAATCAACATAATCAAACATTCTATATGCCAAACTAAATCTTCCCGTTAAGACATAATCGAGCGCAACAAGAGCCTTGCTTTTTCCATATGTATACACTGCAATCAAATCGAATAGAATGGCACCCATCTCTAAAAATAATAAAGCTTTAGGTATTAATGATTCAGAAGACTTTCCTTTTGTTTTTTGAATCCAAAAACATACAAACAAAAACAAAGTAATACACACCAATCCTGTTCTAGTTTTCGTATAATAATACAAGAAAATTGCTATTAATTCAAACGTCACTATTTTCTTAGTACTCTTATTTTCATCTAAGTAAATAATGCCACATATTATTCTAAAAAAAGCTGCTAACACACCATTAGGATGCGAGAAGCCAAACGCATATCGCTCAACATCTATCATGTGAATACCTTCATATCTTCCTATAACATAGATGTTCTGTCCCTCTATAATGGAAGAAATAATTGTTAAAATGAAAAGTATGATATTACAATATGTCCAACATTTTACCAAAATTCTAACATTGCTTTTCCTCATAGCCATTATAAAAATGGTAATAACAAGAAATGTTTCATCTCCTTTTGCATATAAAAGCAGAAGTGAAAAAACAAACGAAATCATAAAAACTATCCACTCATTTTTTCCGTATTTCGTACATGAAATTTTAGCAATCATGCAAACAATACCTATTACAACCATACTATTTGTAACAATTGGACTAAATTCTAATTGTAACGTAGATAAAAAATATCTTAGCACCATAATGATTACACCTAAATATAACCAATCGCTTCTATTTATTTTAATTTTCATTATCGTTCCTTTATAATAACTGTCATAATAAATTCCGGACTTTTTATTTATCTTAATCCTTTTATTTTTAGATAAATTCTTCGAAAATCCGAAAATATTTGTTTCATTTTAACTTGTTCACTTTTCATTATCCCAAGTTTTAATTTACTAATCTTATTAACCTTTTCACATAAATCGCCATCTATATTTTCTATAATCTCTGTAAATTTAGAATTAGCTTTCGAATCCCATACATTTACACTTATCATACTCATTTCAAGACCAAACAATTCATGAATTAATTGTTCAGTCTCTTGAATCATTAATTCAACTTTCTCTTTTTTTTCATAGTTTCCACATTCAATACACTCTAAAATTTTCTTATATTTTTTTTCGCAATCCTGTATACATATATATGGATACGTCCTTATCCTGTTATCGCCACTTTTTGACTCTTTATAATATAAATAAGTATCCACATTTGCATACATCATCTTAGGATTACAGCATAAAAAAGATAACAAAAACAACGCATCTTCCCCACTTACCATTGTTTCATCAAAAAGAAGTCCATTTCTTTCTAAAAAATCTTTTTTCCAAAATTTAGCGTATGGTCCATTGATTTTTCCATCCATTATTAACCTTTTGAGAACCATATCATATGTTGTTCCTAACATATTTCCCCATCTGCATTTATGTTGACCAGCAACAAATATCAAATCTGTAAAGACTAAATCCGCGTTTTCATAACCGTGAACAAATTGGTCAAACACATCTGTAATAATTGTATCATCGGAATCAACGAAATAAATATATTCCCCTTTTGCTTTTCTAATACCTTCATTTCTTGCAGAACTAACGCCACCATTTTTCTTTCTAAAGTATTTAAACCTTTTATGATTGTATGAATAGTCTGCACAAAACTCTCCAATTTCTCCTTTTGATCCATCGTCTATCAATATACATTCGTACTCTAGTTTTTCAATACAATTTATAGACTCAAAACATCTCTCTAATATAAAAGGTTCCGTATTATAGATTGGCACAATAAAAGATAACTTCATTAGTCCCCCCTTATTCCTCGACAAAATCACTTTTTCTTTTCCATACATTATATATCAATATTCCGGGTAAAAAGGATATAGACACAAGCAGCTTAGTTTTAATATTACTATACAAAAATTTTGCCGTATATCCAGCAAATTTTCCGTACACAATATACTGAATTGCACCTTTTATGCGATATTTCCATTTAAGTTCCGGTTGCATAAACTCAATTACCCATTCAAAATCTTTGCATGCTTGCTTTTTCAGTGAGTTGTACAGTTGCGGCAACATCCCCGCACGATTATATGTAGGGGTTAATATAGTTAAAAGCATCCTTTACTCCTTCATTTGCAGTTCAATGTCTGCATTTACAATTTCTTCGCCAGTTTTATACTTTAACTGCTCTTTACTGGCTTCACTCAGTCCATTATTAACAACACAATTCAAATCGCATGTGCTACATTTATCTAATTCCTCTTTTGTGACTTTACCATCACGATAATCTCGACAAATTTCAAGTTCATACATACTATATGGATGTTTTGTAAACAAAGCTTTAAACTTATGTATCAATACCCATGCGGCAGGCTTCCAGATGTATTTGTGCATAGCAGGAGAAGCGGAACCAATCATCCAACAATCTCGATCACAACAACGAACTTTTTTTCGAACCCTCTCCGCTTGTTCACTATGCCATAATTCATCCCAACTTTGTGTATTCAAATTTCCCATAACTTCTTTATCTTTCGTTCCATTACACGGCATGACATCGCCGTACGGATCGATAAAGAATGTATCAAAACTCATGTCGCAAGGCAACAAACGTTTTTGCCCATAAATGTAGTTGATTAAACCGTGGTTAAAATAGGCACGAAACCATTTTTTAGGGCTATTGCTCCGAAGTAATTCATTAACTAAACATTCAAAATTCTTAGCAACCATTGGACGATCATGTATGATGTTCTTTGCCTCAACAAAATAGAAACTATTATGTAAAGAAGCAGTTGCAAATTCCATCCCCATCTCATCAGAAATCTTGTATAACGGAACTAAATCTGGCGCATTCTTGTCCTGTACCGTCATCCCAAATCCTACATCCTTCATCCCCATCTCACGCAATTTTTTTAACGTACTATAACCACGTTGATAGCCATTCTGCAGACCGCGAATTTCATTGTTAGTCTGCTCCAGCCCCTCAATAGAAATGCGAATTCCAATCTGCGGAAACTCTTTACATAAATCGACAATGCGATCCGTAAAAAATCCATTAGTTGAAATAACAATCCGATCCGACTTCTTGTACAATTCACGTACAATGTCCTTTAGATCCGTGCGAATAAATGGTTCCCCACCAGTAATATTCGTGAAATACATCTTAGGTAGCTTTTTGATAGTTTCAATACTAATTTCCTCTTCCGGCTTGGAAGGTGCCTTATAACGGTTGCACATAGAGCAACGAGCGTTACAACGATAAGTAACGATGACCGTACCATTTAACTTCTTTTCTTCAGACATGATTAACTCTCCTATTGTTTACTCTCTCTTAAGAATGTTTCGATTATATTTAAAAACCGCTTGGCACATACCGAGAACACAACCGAACCACAGATGACTGCAATCGCTGTGAAAATATATGCCAGCAAACCATTTTCAAATATAAGGGTTACCGGCGTTCCTCAAGCATCCCCCACAGTGTCTTTGCATATTTTTCCTCTGAACACTCACTTTCAAGAAAGCTCTTAAACTTTGCCGCACTAACATCGGCTTCTTCTCTATGCTGTAAGTAGTACTGGATTGTATTTTTCCAGTCTTCAATATTCCTTCTGCACAAAGCACCTCTGCCATCGGCGAAATACTCCTGTGTGGTTACTGTATCCGACGTAATCGCCATCTTCCCATTGGCGGCTGCCTGATAAAAAGCAATCAATCCAGCCGGTGCCTCAGTATCCAACGGCGTAACTACCAACTGTGACTGACACATAAACTCAAGGAATTCCTGCTCAGGAATGTCCGACTTCACCACCATATTTTTGCCAAAGTTCTCTTTGTACTCTTCATACTTATCTTTCGGCATAACACAGTTGAATGTAACTTCCGGCATCGCCTGTGCAATTCTAATCAAAAACTCCCAGTCGCGACCGTTCCGGCCGCCGCAGAACACGGTATTCGGATTAACTTTTCCTTCATATTCAACGCTATAACCACCATGATAGGTGTCATGCAGCAGCGTGTACCTCTTATGGATTCCGAGCATTTCATTCAAATGCTCACCGTACTTCTTGGAAGTCACAGTTGCCTGAACCTTTCTCGATTTCAGCATTGGCTTATATAAAAACTTTGCCAGCTTATTTTTTGCAGTTGCTTTATCTTTGAGCAGGATATTTAGCGCAATAATCTTTCTATTTTTGAACTGTACTTTACACAACCACCAGCACAAAACTGCCATGAAGTCGTACCAGCAGATGATAGTGTCACCCTCCGTCGACTGCTTGATCACATTCTTGCAAGCTGCCAGCATTTCTTTGGTGGAATTACATTTCTGTGGAGGATAAATCTGCCGAATCTTGGCTGTTTCATAGCCGTTCAGAAATGTCATATTCTGTTTATCCGCTGGGTTATCAAACAGCATATAAACCATCGGCCTACCCTCCTCTCTTACTGGTACACCTTCATAATTTTCTCGTAATACTCATCAATGGTATCGAAGCTGATGTCCTTACAGTTCGCACTGTACTTCGCACACAGCTTCTTATCACCCCAGAGCTTCTCTATCTTTCTCTTCAAATGTTCGCAATTACCGCTTTCAAACAGCTCGCCGGTCTTGCCAACCTGAATCAGCTCCGGGATGCCACCAATGTTCGCACCCAGCACCGGCGTGCCGTACATCTGAGATTCCATCACGGAGAACGGACAGTTCTCATACCACTCAGACGGGTAGATGGAGAACCGTGCTTCACGAATGAGTTTTTCCAGTGCCTCACCCTTCTGGAAGCCCACGTTCTTGATGTTCTTAACACCATTCACCGTCTCTTCCAACGGTCCAGTACCGGCGAAGATGAACTGTACATCCGGCAGTTCCTTACAGACCTTGATGAGTGTGCCGATGCCCTTCTCCTCGGAGAAGCGGCCAAAGTAGAGGACGTAATCCTTCTTCTCTGTCTCTTTCCACTCTACCTTATCAATGAAGTTGTGCATTGCCACGGTCTTGGTCGCAAACAACGGATTGCTGTCCATCTTGCTCTTCATGAACTCGGAGCAGCAGATCATCATGTCGATGTATTTATAAGTGCCTTTCCACTTCCAAAACTCTGCCTCCATCATGCCGATGGCACTTTTCGCAGTGGAACCGTGGATGCACTTGCCTTTCATGCAGTTCATGAAATGGCCGCCGAGGCACTTCTCACAGTTCTCATGTGTGATAGTGTTCTTTAATTGATGGTTCGGACAAACCAGCTGGTAGTCATGTGCCGTGAAGATGATTTTACAATCTCTTCCGGTCTCCTTGCGCCACTTCACGATTTCCAGGATGATGGACGGTGTCAGCTGGTAGTTGAAGTTGTTCAGGTGACAGACATCCGGCTGGTAGTCATCTAGTACTAGTCTTAATTTTTCTCTTGCTTCCTTGCTGTAGATGGTCTTGATCGGGTAGGTCAGCTTGCTCAGTTTGCTACCACCGTGGAAGTCCATATCAGATGTATAAGCATTGACACGGTTGCCCACGCAGCGGCCTTCGTGCTCCATTCCGAAGTACTGAACTTCGTGTCCGTGCTGCTCCAGTGCCTCACCCAGCTTAAATATGTACGTCTCCGATCCGCCGTTTGGATATAGAAATTTATTTGTTATCAATACTCTCATCTATTATTATCTCCTGTACAGTTTCATCGTTTCCTTTACAACTTCATCCCAGTTATATTTCTCGCAGATAAAGTCAGCTGCCTGATTCTTCATTTTCATAACCATTTCAGGATGGTCACAGGCCTCTTGCAGTTTTTCTCGCAAGTCCTCTACATCTGACTTTTTGAAAATCAATGCCTTATCTTCCACAACCTCTGCGCACTCTGGAATGTCGGAAACCAGACAGCAGTTGCCGTAGCTCATTGCCTCCAGTAGACTTAGCGGCATTCCTTCCAGATCGGACGGCAGCGTGTAGGTGTAAGCGTTGCTGTATAGTTCATCCAACATTGCTCCCTGTACAAACCCGGTAAAGAAAATCCGATCGTCACCCTTCGCCAGTTCTTTCAATTCCTCCATAAAGGAATCCGTATCACTGGAGCCGCCTGCGATAACCAGCTTTTTATCCGTCTTGACATTCTTGAAGGCCTCAACCAGATATCGAATCCCCTTTTCTGGCACCAGACGACCGAGGAACAATATGTATGAGTCATTTTTCAGCCCGAACTTATCTGTAATCAGACTTGCTTCCCGAATCTGCGGCCTATTCACGCCATTAGGGATAAAGTGCGTTTCTCTTCCATAAGTTTCCTTAAAATAGTCCTGCACTCCTTTGCTCAGAACAATGACCTCGTCCGCATATTTCGCAGCATTTTTTTCGCCTTGGTGGATAAACTTAGAACCAAGTCCTGATTGCCATTTCTCGCGCTGCCAATCAATGCCATGGACGGTAACTACAACTCTTTTACCAAACATCTTCGGCAGCCATGTAAAAAAAGCTGGTCCTTCGGCATGAATATGTACTACATCATATCTTCCGAATGCGCTGTAAAGAGCCGCAAAAAAAGATGAACTTACAGCCGCAAGTCCGCGCCGTTCAATGGTCGGAACAGACTTCTGACGGATTCCCTCGTACTCCGTTTTACCAGCATCGTCATATTCTGCACCACTCACATGATGGCCTGCTCTGTTGTAACAGGTCACGTCACAGCCATTCTGTGCCATTCGGGTGCAGAGCTCTTTGACAACGATTTCTACTCCGCCTTCTCTCGATAATCGCTTCTGTCCGAACATCGCAATCGCAAGTTTCTTACTCATAAATCTTTCCCACAATCCCACTCAATTTCTTCATCAATATCTCAGCCAACACAAAGAACGGATAGGCTTGCTCACCTGTCCGCTGGCTGTCACCCCACCCTCTTGGTCGAAATTTCTTCCTGTGCGGCATTTCTGCCGCTCAGAAAGATCATTCGTTCATTCCCATATGGATGACATCATATTGATTCAGGTGCAACTTAAAATCCGATGATTTACGGATTTCTAATCCCGAAAACATGTTTTCAGAATCACACCCTTTGCTATAATACGCGGCAAGCATATTTGCAGCATAGGATTTCCCAAACCTTCCCATAAATGCCCTCTCCTTTCCCATTTACCGCTCACATCGCACCTTCATGTCTCAGCACGACTCCCACTGTTTTGCACAATATTTTCACATCAAGTCCCAGACTCCAGTTCGCAATATAACTGCGATCAAGTGCTACCACCTGTTCAAAATCCGTAATCTCACTGCGCCCGCTTACCTGCCACATCCCGGTGATCCCCGGTTTGATTGCCAGGCGGCTTCTATGGTGCAGCTCATATTTCACCCACTCATCTTCCGTTGGTGGTCGTGTACCTACCAGAGACATATCCCCTTTGAGTACATTCCAGAACTGTGGAAACTCATCGATGGACCAATCACGGATCTTATTTCCAAGCCCCTTTTTTATCGTCCCGTCCGGCAGACGCCTGCTGCCGATGATGCGCGGGTCAAAATCCAGTTTAAACATCATTCCGTCCGATACACGGTTTTCTGCGGCAAGTGCTGCTTTGCGCTCCTCCGCATCCAGATACATACTGCGGAATTTATAGCACGTAAATTTCTTGCCATTCTTTCCGATCCTGGTCTGTCCGAAGAAGATCGGACCGGGCGATTCATGATAGATCATCGGTGCAAGGATCAGAAACAGAATTCCTGTGAGGATGCAGCCGACGATGCCTCCGAGAATATCTATCAGCCGTTTGAGAAACAGTTCCCAGGTACTCACGGTACGGATGCTTGTAGTCAGCACCGTGTATCGTCCCAGTTTTTCCACAAACTGTTTGTTCGCCGCCAGCTCCATCCGGTTGGCAAGTTTCAGATGTACCGTTACTCCCATTTCCGTCAGCTGGTCGATCCATCTGTCTACCCGCGGATCATTTGGCTGCAGATCGATAAATACTTCATCCACCCATGCATGGCACAAGTAATCCATAACAGATTCTCCCTCTGCCACAAATGGGATGTCCCCCAGTTTTTCGGGAAGTGTTTTCTTTTCATTGACATCGATCACAGCGATTCCTCGAACCTGAAACAGTTCATAGCTGTGATGTTGGATATCTTCCTGCACCTGTGGAAGATTGGCCCAGTCGGTCAATATCACGATAGAATTCTTTCTTCCAAGCCGCAGATTCCGCAATACATGCCGTTTCCAGAGAATTCTTGTCCCATAACTGATTATAGCATAAAAGATAGCGGTCAGAAACAGTGTAATACGCGAAAAATCCCCCGCATCTTTCACAAAGAACAGATAAAACACGGCAAACAGTATCACCAGGCTGACCTGACGCATGGTTGCCGCCAGTTCTATGAGCAGTCCACGTTTCAGAACGTTCTTACATGTATTTAAAAAGAACATCATGCATACATCAATCAGGATCAACACGATGGCAAGGTTTCCATACACGGAATTGGAATATAAATTCAGGTTCCGGTGTCTGACGAGATACGCCAGGAAAAAAGAAACCTGCAGACACAGAATGTCCAGTATCACAAAATCAATGTGTTTGATCCAGCTGTTTTTTGCTTTTTGATACATGATGTCTCCTTTCTTTCGTTTTTATGATTCTTATTACTTTTGTTCATTCCCAATTTTTTCTATAGGAAAGGGCACAGCAGAATCAACTCTGTGCGCCCTTTTCAAGAACCCGAGATTATTTAGAAACTTTCTTTACGGTTCCTTTGAATCCGGCTTTCTTCAGCTGAGCCTTGAATGCTTTCAGCTGCTTTGCAGACATACCGGAAACCTTGATTGTCATCTTTTTGGTGTCTACACCCTTAAATGCAGTCTTATCAACCTTTACGGAAGCAGACTTGATGACGATTGTCTTTACAGACTTTGCACCTGTAAATGCCTGAGCGCCAATGGTCTTGATGCTGGCTGGAAGTGTAACAGTTGTAGCTTTTGTAGCATTTGCAAAAGCTTTTGCTCCAATCACTGTAACCTTGTAAGAGACTCCATCTACAACAACCTTAGAAGCTACTGTAACACTCTTCTTTGTTGTCTTTGGTAAAGCCTTTACGGTTGCTGTACCGTTTGCTGTGGTACTTACCTTTGCGCCATTATCAGCCTTGACGTTTGTCTGTTTTTCCGGAGCTGGAGCTACGGTTGCAGAATCTGTTGCAGCATAAGCAGTACAAACAGATCCAAACATCATAGTAGCAGCGGTAATACCTACCAGCACCTTCTTAATTAATTTGTTCATTGGGATATAATCCTCCTTCCCTGATTATTTATGTGAAAACCCTTTCGGGGAATCACCTACTTCTGCTCTGTGCCATAGCCATAATATTCATGTTTTCCATAGTAGCCATAGCCTTTTCCATAATAACTCTTGCCATAGTAGTTGCCATATTTGTGATAATATCCACTTGCAGCGCCTTTGGCACGGCTGAGTGCAATGCCGACAACCGGACACCCGGCACGCTCCAACTGGCGGATCGAATTACGAACCATTGCCTTTGGCGTTTCTCCTGCGCGGACAACCAGCAGTGCGCCATCACACAGCGAGCCAATCTTTTCTCCATCCGATACCAGATTCAATGGTGGAGCATCAATAAACGTATAACGATAATTTTCATCCAGTTCCTCAAATGTACTTGTCAGTTTCTGTCCTTCGAGAAGCATGGACGGGTTAATAATATTTTCTTTATTCGGAAGGAGATCTCCCGCTCCGATATTGGTACGCAACACATATTTGTCCAGCGTATCGTCACTTGCCAGATAATCGGAAGTTCCCAGAATTTTTCCATTGTCTTCCCGGACAACCTGATATTTGTCAACCATAACACTCTTGCGCAGATCCATGTCCACAAGAATGCTCTTGCTGCCGGCTTCTGCCATCTGCCGCCACAGCTGCATGGCAACAAAACTTTTTCCCTCATCTGGAGCGCTGGATATCACCATGATTTTTTTCACTTTGCTTCCAAGAAAGCTCACATTGACGCGCAGACGGTTCAGTGCTTCCTCTACCGCATACGGAAGTTTCGGCATATTCTGGACGGTCGCACGGTTTTTCGGTGTAAATTCCATTACTTTTTCTTCCTTCTTTTCTTTTTCTCTTTACTGATCGCTTTTTCTACCTCATCGGAAATTTCTTCAATGTCCCCCTCCGGAATAACGGTAAACGGCATAATACCAAATTCTTTTTCGACATCCTCTGCCGTATTTAAGCTGTCGTCCATAAGCATACGTACCACGAAGATCACGGCTACAAGAAGCATTGCAACAACCGCTCCGAGAATAATATTTTTGGCAAGGTTCGGCGAACTCGGTTCATCTGGAACCACTGCATATTCCGCAATGGTCGGCTGTGCATTCTCAGATGCATTCATAACTTTCGGAATATAGGTTACCGCTGTATCTACAAGTTCATTGACTATCGACTGGGCAAGTTTTGGATCATTGTCCTCCACCGACACGGCAAGTAACCGTGAATCCCCGACAACTGAAATATCTACTTTTTTCAGCAGATCTTCATATTCCATATCCAGATTCAGATTATCGATGACTTCATTGAATACGGGACGGATTTTGATCAATTCGGTATAGTCCTGGGAAAGGGATGTTCCGATATTAAAATCCGACAGATCAAGCACACTTCCACTGGATGCGGAAATCATATACATTTTTGCAGTTGCCGTATATTTTGGTGTGATCAGAGAATGTGTGATGGAGCCTGCAATCACTCCCCCGATCACAAATGCGAGAATCAGCCATACCAGCTTTGCCCGCAACAGATAAAAAATTTCAAGCAGATCAATTTCGGTTTCTTCGCTGTTCTGCTCTGTCAGTTGGTTTTCCTGGTTCATTCGTTACTTTCCTTTCTCTTGCACCAGTGGATACAGTTGTTTCATGGATGTCTCCAGTGAATCTTCATCCATATAAAACTCCCAGTGCTTTTTCCCATCGTGCAGCTTTTCTCCAATTTTGGATGTACCGTCGATTGTGATAATTCCTTTGTCTGTATATCCCTGCATATCCTTTAACAGGGCAGTTAGATCATTCATCTTAATATCTGTCGTCGCATACGGGCGCAGCCGGTCGTATAATTTCACGGTCGCATTGACATCCCCCGCATTCTGTTTTTTTATCTTTTTCATGAATGCATTTAAAAAGATCTGCTGGCGGCGCATACGCTGCGTATTGCGATCGTCATCCATGGCATACCGGGACTGCATGAGCAGTTCTGCCTGCCGGTCTGTCAAGGTAAGCGTTGTCCCTTTTTGCATAGCCGGATCCAGCTTGGTCATATCATCTTCCAGTGTAACGGTTACTCCCCCCACCTCATGATTCAGAAGTGGCATTGCATCCATTTTCAATGCATAGTATCCATCAATAGGCAGACCGCCAAGCATTTTTGATACGGTCTCAACCGTATTGTCACAGCTTGCAGCCTTGTCCTTTCCATACCAGTGTGCCGTACAAAGCTGCATCTGTGCACTGGCATTGGCACTTCCGTCTTGCAGAAGCATTGGCACTTCGGTGATTGTGTCCCGGTTCAGCTGCAAAATCCCATATGCTTTTTCTTCTTCATCCACAACAACAAGCATCAGTGCATCTGCCATCGAGCCATGATATTCTTCTCCTTCGGCATCTTCGTTTCCGCTTTTGTCGGTTCCGATAAAGAGATACGTCTGAACCGGATGGGCAAATTTCCAGGTCTTTTTATGTAGCTTGATCGAGACGGTTTTTTCTTGAAATTCTTTCCAGACACGCTGCGTTTCATTTTCTGTGGCTGCCTGCTGGATACGCACGTCGTGCCGATCCATCCCACGGATGATAAAATATACAGCAATGATTACAAGTACGGCAATGATAATTTCTATAACTGCACGCATGGTTTTCTTTTTTTCGCTCACTGCAGTACCTCCCTGGTCAGGCGATCCGTTTTCTGGAGGAACGCTTCGCCAAATCTCTTTGCTAGCACGATGCGCCCCTCGGCAAGATTTGGATGCCGGGTATCCATGTTGTGACAATCACTGCCAAGAATAATGGTTGTGGCTTCTTTTGCAAGCTGAAACGCTTTATGCCTCTTTTTCCAGTTCAGAAATACGCCTGCATTCATCTGCTTGTATAACGGAAGTTCCATGACGGCATCCCAGATTTCTTTTTTCTTCTGGAATTCGTAATAACGCTCAATATGGGCAAGGACAACTTTCAGTTTCTGGTGTCGTACCAGTTTCTCCACATCTGCATAAATGGCAGAATTCCACTGGGCAAACGGCATTTCCAGAAGAAGTGTCTGTGTTCCTTCCACACAAAGCTTCGGGATCATTCCAGCACTTCCGATTCCCTGAAAGTAATAAACTTCCGCTGCCAGATGCAGCTTCTGATCCAGATTTGTCTCTGCCATTTTCGTTTTCAATTTTTCATAGCTGCACTGTCTGCGCAATAAAAATTCTTCCACAGAATCTTTTTGTGCATAAAAATGAGGAGTTGCTACGATTTCATCAACCTGCTGCTCCCTCTGCGCTGCTAACATGTTCAGTGACATTTCTATGTTTCGACTTCCGTCATCTATTCCCGGAAGAATATGTGTATGAAAATCAATCAGCATTTTTTATGGCCCATAATTATTTCATAATCATATTTGTTTGTAACAAGAGATATTTTACCTCATATCTTTATCCTTTCACAGTACGTTTACACGCGAAAATTGGCGAATTTCCAAGTTTTTCCGTTTGTAAACGCACAAATACTCAAGTCATAAACGCACCTATATTTTACGTTTGAAAAGTGTTTATTATATTTTAATAACTGATACTATCTTTATATAAGAAGATTTGGAATTTTAGGGAATACAGAGGATTACGAAATGAATAAGAAACGGGAACCTTATGATAGAATTGCAGTTGGCGAACGGATTCGCCATAAGCGGATACAACTTGGACTCTCACAGGATGAACTGGCGGTGCGGATCAATCGGGCAACAAAATACTGTTCCGATATTGAACGCGGGATGTGTGGTATGTCTGTGGAAACCATGCTGGCGATTGCCAAATCGTTAGATATGAATTTAGATTATATGATGTTTGGAGAAATCTCTGAAACAGAGCGGGAATGGCAACAAAAAGATGCAATGACACTGATCCACATCATCGAAAAGGCGCCCGCCTCCCAAAGAAATTATGCGATACGCCTTCTCAAACTATTTATTGCTGCAACCGGGAATTCGCCTACATAGACCCGTTCTTTTTCACGACTTCCGGTACACAATATCTCCTCATTTGTATACAAACTTACTACTACGATTGTACCAAACTCCGGTGTAAAAGTCCATAAAAGAGGGAGGATATTCCCATGAAATACCCTCCCTCTTATTTCCATTTTCACTTATCGATACTCTGCAAGATTAATACGGATCAGAGCCTTATGCAATGCAAATTCCGCGCGCTTTAAATCCAGATTGTCATTTCTGTTGTGAATCCGCTCCTCTGCTCGCTCTCTTGCGGCTTCCGCACGCTCCAGATCAATCTCTTCCGGCCATTCTGCCAGTTCTGCCAGAAGTGTTACCTTATCTCCCAGAATCTCGGCAAATCCGGCATGCACTGCTGCCACCTGTTCTTCATCCCCATGATGGATCGTGACAAGCCCCGGTTCCAGTACCGTTGTAAGTGGAATGTGATCACGATATACACCGATCTCGCCGGATTCCGTATTAAACTCCAGCAGATCCGCAGTTCCCTTATAAAAAACGCGGTCCGGCGTGATGATTTCTACATCAAATGTCTTTTCCATCTCTGTTTCCTCCAGCCGGCACACACATTACCCTGCATATGCCGCCTTTACCTCATCAATTGTTCCGGCATTCAGGAAATAACTTTCCGGCACGTCATCCAGTTTTCCATCCAGAATTTCACGGAATCCGCGGATGGTCTCTTCCACCGGAACATATTTGCCTTCCAGTCCGGTAAACTGTACTGCCACGGAAAACGGCTGCGACAGGAATCTTTGTACTTTACGTGCCCGGCTGACAACAAGCTTATCATCCTCCGACAATTCATCCATACCGAGAATTGCGATGATATCCTGCAGTTCTTTATATTTCTGCAAAATCTCCTGTACTCCACGCGCAACCTTAAAATGTTCTTCCCCGACAATTCTCGGGTCAAGGATACGCGAAGTAGAAGCCAGCGGGTCCACAGCCGGATATATTCCAAGTTCCACGATGGAACGATCCAGTACCGTTGTGGCATCCAGATGTGCAAACGTTGTGGCCGGTGCCGGGTCTGTCAGATCGTCGGCCGGCACATATACCGCCTGTACGGAAGTGATAGATCCGTTCTTTGTGGATGTAATCCGCTCCTGTAGTGCCCCCATCTCGGTCTGTAAGGTCGGCTGATATCCTACTGCGGACGGCATACGTCCGAGCAGGGCAGACACTTCCGATCCTGCCTGTGTAAAACGGAAAATATTATCAATAAATAACAGAACATCTTTTCCGCCTTTATCACGGAAATATTCTGCCATCGTAAGTCCGGTAAGTGCTACACGCATACGTGCCCCTGGCGGTTCGTTCATCTGTCCGAACACCATGGTTGTCTTATCGATAACTCCCGACTCTTTCATTTCATAATACAGATCGTTTCCCTCACGGGTACGCTCTCCGACTCCGGTAAATACCGAATATCCACCATGCTCTGTAGCAATGTTGTGGATCAGTTCCTGGATCAGCACGGTTTTTCCTACACCGGCTCCTCCAAACAATCCGATTTTTCCACCTTTCTGATACGGGCAGAGCAGATCGACAACTTTAATTCCTGTCTCTAACATTTCCTGGGAAGTTGCCTGTTCCTCAAACGAAGGTGCCTTCCGATGAATCGGCCAGTGCTCCTTGGTCTGCGGAGGTGCAATTTCATCGATTGGCTCTCCCAGCACATTAAACAAACGGCCAAGTGTTTTTTCTCCTACCGGTACCGAAATCGGTCCTCCCGTCGCTATAGCATCCATACCGCGGACAAGTCCGTCCGTCGGTCCGAGTGCAATACAACGCACGGTATCATCCCCCAGATGCTGTGCTACTTCAACGATCAGTTCTCCGCCCTTTTTTAAAGGAATACGGATTGCATCATTGATCTCCGGAAGATGTCCTTCCGGAAATTTGATATCGAGCACGGCACTGATCACCTGCGTGATCTTTCCTATTGCTCCTTTATTTTCCATGTTTCTTCTCCTTTATTACGTCACTCTATCGCATTTGCTCCCGCAATAATTTCCGTCAATTCCTGTGTGATAGATCCCTGTCTTGCACGGTTATATTTTAAGGAAAGATCCTCTATCATCTCTTCCGCATTGCTTGTTGCGGAATCCATAGCCTGCATGCGGGCACCGTTTTCACTTGCCACGGCTTCTACCAGTGCCCCATAAAACAGACTTGTCACATATTTTGGAATAATCTGATTCAGAGCCTCCTGTTCGTTTGGCTCATAATTCATAAGAATTTCTCTGGAAGACTTTTCCTCCGAAGGTTCACTTACTTCCACCGGAAGCATGCGGATCAGCTGCGCTTCCTGACTAACGGTATTTTTAAAATGCGTATATGCCAGATAGATCTCTCCTATTTTCCCTTCCGCGAAATCGTCGAGCACTCTCTTACAGAGTGCTGCGGCATCCGGATATGTCGGATTTTCCATAATTTTCGAGGCATCTACCTCGATGTGATATCCTTTTCGCTCCAGTATCTCAATTCCTTTTCTGCCAACTGCATAGATCACGACATCCTCTTTGGCAACATCATCACTTTCTGTGATCAGTTTCACCACATTCGCATTATATCCTCCTGCAAGTCCACGATTCGAAGTCAGTACAACGATCGCTTTCTTTTTGGATTCCCCGCTTCTTAAGTATGGATGATCCATATTGCCGCTGTGTGCTAAAATGGAACTTACCGTCCGGTACATATACTGAAAATAGGGATCTGTCTGTTCTGCCCGCCCTTTGGCTTTCTGGAGTTTTACGGTAGAAACAAGTTTCATGGCTTTGGTAATCTGCTGTGTGCTCTGGATACTTCCTTTTCGTCTTTTTATATCCCTCATAGACGCCATGTGTTATCACCCCCTGTTATCATACCCTCACGCCAGGTATTCTTTTTTCGTTTCCTGAATAGCTGCTATCAGTTTCTGTTCCGTCTCCTCATCGATCACCTGCGTCTCTGTAATCTTTCCGGTAATCTCCGGATATCTGGTATCAATAAGTTCGAGTAACGCATTCTGAAAATGCAGAATTTCCTCTACCGGAATATCCATCAGGTACTTTTTCACTGCCGCATAGATGATAACGATCTGTTTTGCAACCGGCATCGGCTGATACTGCGGCTGTTTTAAGATTTCTTTTAATCGTTCTCCCTGTGCCAGTTTCTCGCTCGTGTCTGCATCCAGTTCGGAACCGAACTGTGCAAATGCAGCCAGTTCCCGGTACTGTGCCAGTTCTGTACGGATAGGCGCCGCAATCTTTTTCATAGCCTTGATCTGTGCGGCTCCTCCTACACGGGAAACGGAAAGTCCTGCATTGATTGCCGGGCGGAAACCGGCATTAAACATCTCCGTCTCCAGATAAATCTGCCCATCTGTGATAGAAATCACATTGGTCGGAATATATGCAGATACATCTCCCGCCTGCGTTTCAATGATCGGTAATGCCGTCAGGGAACCTCCTCCCAGTTTGTCCGACAGACGTGCCGCACGCTCAAGCAGACGTGAATGCAGGTAAAAGACATCACCCGGATAAGCCTCACGGCCCGGTGCACGCTTTAACAGCAGCGACAGGGTCCGGTATGCCATGGCATGTTTGCTCAAATCATCGTAGATAACAAGTACATCTTCGCCATTCTCCATCCACTCTTCGCCGATTGCACAGCCGGAATACGGAGCAAGATACTGCAAAGGCGCAAGTTCACTTGCCGTAGCCGCAACAACGGTTGTATAACTGAAAGCTCCATACTCTTCGAGTGTCTGGACAATATTGGCAACGGTAGAAGCTTTCTGGCCGATTGCCACATAAATACACTTTACCCCCTGCCCTTTCTGATTAATAACCGTGTCAATTGCAATCGCGGTCTTTCCGGTCTGACGATCTCCGATGATCAGTTCTCGCTGTCCTCTTCCGATCGGCACCATGGAATCAATGGCTTTGATACCGGTCTGCAGTGGTGTATCCACTCCCTTTCTGGAAATGACACCGGATGCCACACGTTCTACCGGACGGTATTTATCCGTTGTGATCGGTCCCTTTCCGTCAATCGGCTGTCCGAGCGCATTCACAACACGTCCGAGCAGTGCATTTCCTACCGGCACTTCTACCACACGTCCGGTTGTTTTAACCGTATCTCCCTCATTGATATTGTGCTGACTTCCGAGAAGTACCGCACCGACATTATCTTCCTCCAGGTTCAGTACCATACCGTATACCTCTCCCGGAAATTCTAACAATTCTCCCTGCATCGCATTTTCCAGTCCATGGATACGTGCAATGCCGTCCGCCACCTGAATGACGGTTCCCACATCTGCCACTTCCAGCTGGGAAGCATATCTTTTGATCTGCTCCTTAATGACAGAACTGATTTCTTCTGGTTTTAAATTCATGGAGCGCACTCACCTACTTTCAATTGTATACGTTCTAAGTCTCTTGTCAGATGTTCCAGTCTGGTCCGGACACTGCCGTCCACAACACGGTCCCGGACCCGGATGACCATGCCTCCGATCAGTGCGGGGTCCGTGGTATAATGCATCTCAAACTGAACGTACTTTGTCGTGTCGAGCAGCTTTTGTTCCACCGCCTGTTTCTGTTGCGGTGTCAGTTCCATTGCTGACGTCACATAGGCAGTACCTATTTTTTTATACTCTTTGACACGGTCAATAAAATAAGTGAATACCTGATCTGTCTCCTTATAATGCCCTTTTTGTACAAGCATCCGAAGCAGTCCCACCAGTTCATCACCGATACGTCCTTTGAAAATATCCTCGATCAGTCTGACTTTTTCTTCTTTTTCGATTTTGGGATGATTCATCAGGCGGGTCAGTTCTGTATTTTCACGCAGAATCTGTGCAACAGCCTGCGCCTCTTCATATAATTGATCCACCATATGTTCTTCAACCGCCAGCGCAAACAAAGCATCCCCATATGTTTTGGATACTAATTTTGCCATGTCGATTCACCCATTTCTTTTAATGTTTCATCCACAAGTGTGCTCTGAATCTCTGCGGTAATGGAAGATGCCACAACTTTCTGTGCCATCAGGGATGCCACAGTGATCATTTCCTGTTTCATATCATTCATGGCATGCTTCTTTTCCAGAAGTGCCTCCTCCTGTGCATGTTTTACAATGCGTGCAGCTTCTTCCTTTGCCTCATTGACAATGCGGTTCTGGTTCTTTAACGCCTTTTGTCTGGCATCTGCCAGAATCGTTTCCGCTTCCTTGTCAATTTCTTTTAACTTTGCCTCATACTCCGCTTTCAGCGCTGCTGCTTTTTCTTTGTCGGCGCTGGCCTCATCCAGTTCCGATGAAATGTGATCCTGACGGTCTTTTAAAAGTTTCCGTGCGGGATTAAACAGCAGATATGACATCAGCATATAAAGGAAAAATACTGCAATTGCCAGCAGGGCAGCATCAAAGAGCAGCTGTGGATTTAAATCAAATAAAAATTCCTGTGCAGCTAACACTCGTTTGCCCCTCCTTTATCCAAGCGGATGTACAAAAAGTAAAAGCAGTGCGACAACAAGACCATACAGACCTGTCGTCTCTGCAACTGCCTGACCTAACAGCATGGTGGACATAATCTGTCCCCTTGCTCCCGGATTACGTCCCACGGCTGCTGCGCCGTGTCCGGCTGCGATACCCTGTCCAATACCAGGTCCGATACCTGCAATAACTGCAAGTCCTGCACCGATAGCCGAACATGCTCTGATTAAATCCTGTCCTGAAATATTCATAGTAAAATCCTCCTTAAATTAAATACTTGTTTTGATACAAGGAGCAAATCGCATGAGAGTTCCGCTTACGCGGAAGCGATTTGCGTAGGAAATGCATCTTGAGGATGCATTTCAATCTTCTCCACACGCCTGTGACACATAAGTCATTGTGAGCATACAGAACACATACGTCTGGATTGCTCCGGAAAACAGATCAAAATATACGTGCAGTGCTGCCGGCCATGCCGTTGCAATTACCCCAAGCAAACCGTATACCAGTGCCATGATTACGGTTCCTGACAACACATTTGCAAACAGACGCAGCGACAATGAGATCGGTATTGCAATCTCACTGATAATGTTGATCGGCGCCCAGAGTGGAAGCCATGGCGGAAGCGGTGAACACATACCTGTCCATATTTCTTTCAGACTCTGGTGTTTTGCCTTGTTGAAACGGATCATGAAAAATGTGATCAGTGCAAGTGCAAGCGTGGTTCCGTAATCTGCCGTCGGCGGGCGCAGACCAAACAATCCAGATATGTTACTCATCAGTATAAAAATAAAAATCGTGCTGATATAGTTGACGAATCTGGGTGCCCACTTTCCCATGGTGGAATCCACCATTCCGTCTAATTTTTCTACAATCAGCTCGATTATATTCTGAAAAGTATCCGGTTTTTCGGTGGCATGCTTTAACTTGCGATTGGCAATCACAGCAAAAATAACCATTACTGCCATAACAATCAAAATACATGCGTGGCTGTCGGTGATCCAGACTTCCTGACCAAATACTTTTACTTTAAAAATTCCATGAATCATAAAGTCGATATCCGACGCCAGTAAAATCCCCTCATTCATATAATCACCTCCTTCCTTTTACTTTCTCCCATAAAGGCTGAAGATATGCTCCAATTTTTAAACCAAGCAGCCCAAGAAAAGCCGCAATCAGGTTTCCCCATTGAAAATACCCAAATAACACGAACAAAATCACCACTACTACATAACGAAGAATTGATTTTGTGACAATTCTTCGCGTCGCATGTGCGGTGTCCCCCATCGTAACAGAATCAAAGATCACAGTTGCAAGATTGATTGCCATCCCCACGGCAATTGCAATGCCAAACCATACCCCGATGGAATATGCAATCCTGTCCTTTACAAACCATACCCCGATCAGTTCTACAATCACCCCATATAATAAAATTGAGACGACCAGCCCCGGTAATGCTTCGTTAATCCTTTTTAACATGGTTTTCTTTCTTTTCCTCCTGCCTGTATAGTTTCCTTACTGTCTTATAAATATTCGTAAACCCTGCCAAAGCTCCCATAAAGAAAAACGGAATCATTAACCAGTTAATCCCTGTCAGATTTCCCAGCCACACTCCCAGTATACTGCATAAAAAAATCGGCACCAGCATACTGATTCCAAACTGAAAAATGAATGTTAATGTCTGTATCACGGATCTGTTGTCTTTTTTCATAGCCTTCCTCCGTCCCGATGGATGTATTATACCTCATTATTCGTCGTTTTGTCTATAAAATTCCATAGTTTTTAGAATATTTTATCATTTTTACCAATCATTTTCTTTAGCAGCCAGCTAATCCGATTGACAATCCCAGAGCCTATGGACTATAATAGACGGGATATAAAGCGGAAAGCAAAGTGTGAATATGATGAATACAAAAATAGAACGTGTCAATCCCGAACAGATTGACGAAACAATTATGGAAGAGGCCGGACGTCTGATCGCAGAGGGTGAACTGGTCGCTTTTCCGACAGAAACGGTATACGGTCTTGGCGGAGATGCCCTGCATCCGGAAGCTGCCCGCAAAATCTATGCAGCAAAAGGACGTCCTTCGGACAACCCCCTGATCGTGCACATTGCGGACTTTTCCGATATGGAACGTGTTGCACGTGAAGTTCCGGAGGCTGCCCGCAAATTGGCCGGTGCTTTCTGGCCGGGTCCCCTGACGATGATCGTCTGGAAAAGCGATGCCGTTCCGATGGCAACAACCGGAGGAATGGATACTGTCGCTGTACGGATGCCGAATCACCCGGTTGCACTTGATCTGATACGCAAAAGCGGATGTCTGATCGCTGCGCCAAGTGCCAACACATCCGGTCGTCCGAGTCCGACAGAAGCTTCTCATGTTGCAGAGGATTTATCCGGTCGGATTGCCATGATTTTAGATGGCGGCCCGGTCGGTATCGGCATTGAATCTACCATCATTGATCTGACCGAATCAAAACCTATGGTACTGCGTCCCGGCTACATTACGCCGCAGATGCTTTCCAAGGTGCTTGGCGAAGAGGTTATCATTGATCCGGGCATTATTGCTGCAGATGACACACGCAAACCGAAAGCTCCGGGTATGAAATACAAACATTATGCCCCAAAAGCCGATATGGTAATCGTAGACGGATCATCCGCCGCGGTCATCTCCAGAATCAATGCTCTGGTACATGAAAAACAGGAGAATGGAAAAAAGGTAGCTGTCATTGCTACGGAAGAAACCCGTTCTTCCTATCATGCAGATGTCATTCTTTCCATGGGCAGCCGTTCCAACGAAGACGCCATTGCACAGCATCTGTACAAAATTTTGCGTGAGTGTGATGAATTGCATGTAGATGCCATTTATTCAGAAAGCTTTCAGACCCCTCGCATCGGACAGGCCATTATGAACCGTCTGCTCAAAGCGGCCGGTCATACCGTAATACATTGCGATTAGGAGTAATTATATGGAGTATAACAAACTGATTTTTGTTGCCCAGACAGGAACCTGTCGCGAGGCAATGGCAGCCGGTATCATGGGAGATTTTACCTTGCGTCATCCGCTGGAGATCTTATCCCGTGGACTTGTTGTACAATTTCAGGAACCAATGAATCAAAAAGCCGAAGCTGTCTTAATCAGCAACGGTATCAATATGGAAAATTATGTTTCCCAGCAGCTGACGGAAGAAGATCTGACAGAAGATGCTCTTGTCATTACCATGGAAGAAATTCACCGGGAGCGCATTTTAGAGCAGTTTGAAAATGCTGTTCCGGAAAATATACAGGTTCTTACCAAATATGTCGGGGACGAACTGGAAATATTAGATCCATACGGAGGTGCTTTGCCCGCCTACGGATTATGCTATGAAACCCTGCGCAAATCAATCAAAAAACTTGTGAAAAAACTTAACGAAGAAGAAGGAGAATAAATTTATGGGAAAAGTAGTCGTTATGGATCACCCGCTGATCCAGCACAAGATCGGATTAATGAGAAGAACCGAGACCGGCTCTAAGGATTTCCGTACACTTGCAGGCGAAGTTGCAATGTTTGAGTGTTACGAGGCAACCCGTGATCTTGAGTTACAGGATGTGGAGATCGAAACTCCGATCTGTAAGACGACCGTAAAAGAATTAAAAGGAAAAAAACTGGCAGTGGTACCGATTCTGCGTGCCGGACTTGGCATGGTAGACGGTATGCTGGAAATGATTCCTGCTGCAAAAGTCGGACATATCGGTCTCTACCGTGATCCTGAGACAGCAAAACCAGTGGAATATTACTGCAAACTTCCGGCAGACTGTGCCAACCGCGAAGTATTTGTCGTAGATCCGATGTTGGCTACCGGCGGATCAGCCATCGCAGCAATCCAGATGCTGAAAGACAAGGGTGTAAAAAGCATTCGTTTTATGTGCATCATTGCTGCACCGGAAGGTGTAAAAGCACTTACCGATGCTCACCCGGATGTTGATCTTTACATCGGAGCACTTGATGATCATTTAAATGAACATAAATATATTGTTCCGGGTCTGGGAGATGCCGGTGATCGTATCTTTGGAACCAAATAATCAGATATTACAATATCCAGGGGGCAAAAGTCAGGATTGACTTATTGCCCCTCTCGTTATTTTACAGAAACTGCAAAGGAGGCTAACACATATGAGCACAAAACGACAGGACTACATCAGCTGGGACGAATACTTCATGGGCGTTGCCATGCTCTCCGGTATGCGTTCCAAAGATCCAAACACACAGGTTGGAGCCTGTATTGTCAGTGACAAACACAAAATTCTTTCCATGGGATATAATGGATTTCCAACCGGATGTTCCGATGATGATTTCCCATGGGTACGCGAAGGCGATGACAACAAATACTTTTACTCTACCCACAGTGAATTGAATGCCATTCTCAACTACCGGGGCGGAAGCCTGGAAGGATCAACCATATATGTTACGCTCTTTCCATGCAATGAATGTGCCAAAGCCATTATCCAGTGTGGTATCCGTGAAGTTGTTTACGACAGTGACAAATACGCTTCTACCCCGGGTGTGATCGCATCCAAAAAAATGCTGCGCGCCGCCGGTGTGACACTGCGCCATTATGAACACACGAACCGGGAAGTAAAATTGTCATTGTAAGAGTTGAAAAAATAAATAAAAAAGACAGCTACGAACGCTGCCTTTTTAGGAGAAGGTATTTTTACTATGGGGTATAGCAAAAACTATATATAATGTATTGGGGGGTTTTTACAGTGATTATAGTACCATGGATCTACACAGAAGTGTGCACAAACTTCACAAAAGTTTGGCATCGTTTTTGTGCACTATGTATACAGAAAAAAGGCTCTGCCGGAAAGTTTTTCCCGGCAGAGCCTTTTTCTGTCATTTTGACCATCCAGATCTTTTATGCTTCAAATAATGCTTCAAACTCTTCGCGTGTAATCTTTTCTTTCTCCAGAAGAAGTGCTGCACAGCGGTCAAGCACATCCCGATGCTCGGCAATGATTGTTTTTGCCTTCTCATAAGACTCATCAATGATACGCTTTACTTCCACATCAATGGCAGAGGCAATTCCCTCACTGTAGCTGTGTGCATGTGCCAGATCACGTCCGATAAATACTTCATCGTCATCATCTTTGTAGCAGATCAGGCCGATATTCTCGGACATTCCATACCGTGTCACCATATCCCGCGCCATCTTGGTGGCCTGCTTGATATCCTGGGAGGCACCTGTGGTAATATCATCAAATACCAGTTCCTCTGCAACACGTCCTCCGAGATCTACCACGATCTCCTGCAGCATACGTCCCCTGGAGTTAAACATCTCATCCTTCTCCGGAAGCGGCATGGTATAACCCGCAGCCCCGGCACCGGTTGGGATAATGGATACCGTATGCACCGGTCCCACATCCGGCAGAAGATGAAATAGAAGGGCATGTCCGGATTCATGATATGCTGTAATTTTCTTTTCTTTTTCGGAAATCACGCGGCTGTGTTTCTCCGCACCGATTCCCACTTTGATGAATGCTTTCTGGATATCTGCCTGCTGAATATATGCCCGGCTTTCTTTTGCTGCAAGAATGGCAGCCTCATTCAGCAGATTCTCCAGATCTGCTCCTGTAAATCCCGCAGTCGTCTGTGCGATCTGTTTTAAATCAACGTCATCTCCCAGCGGCTTGTTCTTTGCATGAACCTGAAGAATTTCTTCACGGCCTGCCACATCCGGTCTTCCGACTACAATCTTTCGGTCAAAACGTCCCGGACGCATGATCGCCGGATCAAGAATATCCACACGGTTGGTTGCTGCCATCACGATAATTCCCTGATTAACACCAAATCCATCCATCTCAACAAGCATCTGGTTTAAGGTCTGTTCGCGCTCATCATGACCGCCTCCCATACCTGTACCACGGCGTCTGGCCACAGCATCAATCTCATCGATAAATACGATACACGGTGCATTTTTCTTGGCATCCTCAAACAGATCACGGACACGCGAAGCTCCGACACCGACAAACATTTCTACGAAATCGGAACCGGAAATACTAAAGAACGGTACTCCGGCCTCGCCTGCAACGGCTTTTGCCAGAAGTGTCTTACCGGTTCCCGGAGGTCCGACTAAGAGCACACCTTTCGGAATACGTGCACCAAGGTTTGTATACTTCTTTGGTGCACGCAGAAAGTCCACCAGTTCCTCAAGTTCTTCTTTTTCTTCTTTCAGACCGGCGACATTCTCAAATGTCATATGGTTATCTTCCTCGGTGGAAAGCTTTGCACGGCTTTTTCCAAAATTCATCATTTTACCGCCGCTGTTGTTTGCTGCCGCATTGTTGCTCATAATCATAAACAGAATGAAGATAGCACCAAAAATAAGAAGATATGGCAGAAGTGTCATAATCCAGCTCTCTGACGGCACATCATCCACAACAAACTGGGTAAAATCCTTTTCTTTTAATTCTTTCTGGATCTCGTTCACATCTGAGGTATACATCCGTTCCGTAGAACCATCTTTCAGTTTGATATTCAGATAACCGGTCGGTACTTCACGGTTCTGCTCTACCCGGATACTGACAACCTTTTCCTCACTGATGGCTTTCCAGAGATTATTCTGTGTGAAATCACTGGTTGTACTGTTGTTGGTAAATGTATACCACAAAATAATCACAAGCAGGATCAGCATCGCATAGACACCAAATCCTCCAAATCGGGGTCTGTTCTTTGTATTCAATGTACTACTCTCCTTTTTTTAATCCGCATCTTCCACGAATCCAATATACGGAAGATTACGGTATCTCTGATCGTAATCAAGACCAAATCCGACTACGAACTTATCCGGTATCACAAATCCGGTATAATCCACCTGCAGGTTTTCTACCACCCGGCGATCCGGTTTATCCAGCAGCGTACAGATCGTAAGAGTTTTTGGATTACGACTCTCAAACAGCTGCATCAGCCGGCTTAATGTATTTCCGGAATCCACAATATCTTCCACAACGATCACGTTCTCTCCTTCAATCGACTGTTCAAGATCCTTCTTGATATTTACGACACCGGAAGAATGGGTCTGTGCTCCATAACTGGATGCTGATATAAAATCGATCGTCATTGGCAGCGCAATCCGCTTTGCAAGTTCTGTTGTGAAAAAGATAGATCCTTTCAGGATACAGACCAGATAAACCGACTCGCCTTTGAAACGTTCCGTGATCTGTGCACCGATCTCTGCAATCCGCTGATTTAACTGTTCCTCGGTCAGATATACCGATATCTCATGTTTCTTACTGTAATCCATCCTCTTATCCTCCTTCAATGGCTGCTATTACTGGCAGTGATCTCCAACACCCATCGGGTTGCATCGGAAATCCCTGTGCCATATGCCATACGCCCTCCGACAATCCAGAAGATTTCATCCTCCCCGGCCAGAAGCAGCTGCTCATCTCTATGCGATGCCGGAATCTTTTCATTGACGAAATAATCCTCCAGCTTCTTGTGATGTCCTGCCGCATCCAGCACAAAATAGTCTCCTTTTCGGCGGTTACGTATAGCTAAACTATCTTTTATCTTATCATAATCAAACCATTTCGTATACATTTTTCGTGGAATTTTATCGGTATTCCCATCATACAGAAACTTTTTAAACGAAAATTTCCATTCACCGGCCAGCAGGTTTTCCGGCAGCCGGTCCGTATCTATCGGCAGACAGATCTTTTCCGTTTCCTTTCTTTTTCCCATGATTTCGATCACATTGTAAACTCTTGTGGCGGTCAGCCCATAGGGCAGTTTTACATATCTTCCGGTCTGTTTTTCCAGAAGGTCCGCCACTGCCTGCAAATGTGCCGCCGTAATATCTTTGCATGCCCCGGCAGCTTTCCAGACAGCTTTGCGGATCAGCCGCATCCGGACAGCCTGCGAAAGCTCTGCCAGCCCGTCCGTATCCAGTTTCACATTTTTCCTCTCCCCGGAAATAAATTTTTTCTCCAGGGAAACCGTCTCTTCTTCCAGATAATCTCTTACCTGCTGCAGCTGTTCCATCGCCGTCTGCATATGCTGTACCGCCTGCGGATTCATCCTTATCAGTTCCGGAAGCACCCTCTTTCGCATCCGGTTTCTGCTGTAGGACTCGTTGGCATTGGTACTGTCCGTACAATATCCCTGCCCCCGCTCCTCCAGAAATTGTTCGATCTGTTCCCTGCTGCACTGCAAAAAGGGACGGATATAGATTTCCCCGTTTGTTCCTGTCCGCTGTGGACGCATCCCGCACAGTCCATCCAGTCCGCTTCCCCGGATCAGCTGAAACAGCATGGTCTCCGCATTGTCTTCCATATGATGCGCCAGTGCGATCCGGACGTTTCTGTCCTGCCCGGCCGCATCCGCAAACACCTGATATCGCAGAATTCGTGCCGCCTCTTCTTCTCCCAGATGATGTATTTTGGCATAACGTGGAACATCAACATTCCGGATATGACAGACAATCCCCCGTTGTTTACAGAGCTGTTCCACAAACACCGCATCATTTTTACTCTCTTCTCCACGAATTCCATGCTCCACGTGGATAACCTCAAGTGAAAAATTCATTTTCGTGGAAAGTTCATACAGAATCAGGCACAGACAGACAGAGTCCGCACCGCCGGACACTCCAACGAGTACCCTGCCTCCCTTCGGCACCATATTCCACTTTCTCATAAATTTTTCTACCTGTACGATCATTATTTCTCCCAGATTCCGCTTACCACTATTGTCATATCATCCGGTGCATGTCCTCCTGTAAAAAGCATCACATGTTCCATCAGCTTTTCAGCAAAAGTACCTGCGTTCTCTGTTTTTATCTCTTTTATCATTTCCGCGAGCTTTTCTTCCGGATTTTTCACATGTAGATATTCTAACACACCATCCGTAACCATGACAAGGAAATCCCCATGTGTGAGCTTTCTGTGGATGACATCCCCGGTACAGGACGCATCGACTCCCGCCGGAAGTGTGGACGCCCGCAGGCACTCCACCCGGTCTTTATGTTTCAGAAAAGATGCTGCTGCACCGATTTTGGTAATCGTCATCTGCCCACTGTACAGATCCAGATCCATGAAATCCAGTGTAGAGTAAGACTCACGATCTCCCTGCAGAACCATTGCCGAATTCATCATGCGGATAGCCGTCTCCTGAGGAAATCCTGCTTCCATAAATTTCTGCATCAGCTCTACCACCATATCGCTCTCCCGGAATGCAGACGGTCCGCTTCCCATACCATCGGAGACACATACATGATAATGCCCATTTTCCATCGAAAACAGAGAAAAGTTATCTCCACTGACACTCGATCCCTCTTCTTTTTCCGAGGCAACCCCGGATAATGCATAAAAGCAGGTATCTTCATACGCTGTAATCATAACCGGTTCCTGTGTCAGTATGGATCTGGTATCCTCTTTCAGCCGGACCGCCATGCCTGAAGCACGCTCGAGCGCTTTTCGATAATTTTTAACAGGAATTCCGCCTCCCCACTTACTTGCCACCAAAGCGGTCACCATGCGCCGCTTTTCTTTGTCCTCATAAACATGTATCTGTTTTACATCCAATCCCCGTTCCCTTGTCTCAAACGCAATTTTTGCCAGCAGAACACGCTCTGTCCGGTCCATACACCGGATTCCCTGATCCCAGTCCTGCAAAGCATCCGCCATCGCATCCAGCTGATCCGCGATTACCTTGCGGTTCTCCTGCAGGCGGTGATACCATGCCTCATTGAGTTCCATACGGGAAAAAGCCCAGATTGCCTCTTCCACCATCCCGGAATAACGCGGACACTCTTCCATAAAATTCTGACTTAAAATTTCTTCTTTGGTACTGTGTTGTGCAACTGCCTGCAGCATCCGGCGGATTTTTATCCAGAAATCCGGTTTCTGCTGCTCTAAACACACGACACATCCATCGCAGTCCGCACACAACTTTCCGGTAATCTCCTGGGCAAGAATATCCAGATGATCCTGCTGTTTTGGCTTTTGCCTGCCGTCCATCGCGGCAAATGCCACGGAAAGCTCGTCAACTGCCTCTGCAAATGCATGAATCCGCCCCTGAGGGTCCATTCCAACCATCGTTTCCACGCCTTCCTCTTCCACCCGGTTCTTATGTCTCTCCCGGAAAATCTGACTGCCCATTCCGATTCCATAATGGAACAATACTGCCAGTGCAAACACGATCACACCTTCGCTGATGCCAAGGATCAATGCCTTTTTCTCCATATTCAGAATCAGAAGTCCCGATGTATTCATCGCGATCGTGGTAATTCCCGCAATCATTCCTGCCGTCCATCCGCTGCAGCGCCTGTTTGCCCATATATAAAACCGGATTGCGATTCCCAGTACAAAAAGAATAAACAGATATTTTACAATCGCAGCCACCGGCATGCACCAGCCCATTCCCACAACCAGTCCTATGTATAGCAGAAAATTTCTCTTTTTATCCAGACAGCATGCCGTGTAAAATGCCGGCACCACCGGATAATATCCCATGATACATAACATACTTGCCGCCAGCCCGAATACTGCATAGATCATTTTTCCGATCAGCGATCCTATCCCCATTGTTTTCCATTGTCCTGTACGCATGATACACCTCCAAAAAATTGTTTTCGAGGGACAAGTATACACAGACAATGACGCATATTCTGTCAGATTTTCTGTGGTTTTCAAAAAAGTTTTCGCTCAAATCTTCCATCAATGCATTAAAGAAAAAGAAGAACCTGTTCAGACAGATTCTTCTTTTCTACTTCTTTTCCTTGAAGATGATTTCATTCTTATAAGTCAGTCCAAGCTTGCTTTTTGCCACATCTTCAATATATTGTGAGGATTTCATATACGTCTCAAGATCATCTATCTCCGTAGATCTCTCGTTTTCTTCCTCATACTGCTGTTGTAATTCTTTTTCTTTTGCCGCATATTCCGCATCTTTTGAACGTATCCTGCAGATCTGAACCGTCATGACAACCAAAAATGCAAGCACAATGATCATGATTCCTGCAGTACCGCTTCCACGGCGACGCCTTTTAGTTTTTCTCATGTTCTTTCTCCGATTCTTCAGGCTTCTTTCTTTTACGAAGCTTATTTAACTTTATTGTAGTCATTTCCCGGAACTTTTTCAACCTCTTTTTCAGATAATGAATCTTTTCCGTCAGATACCGCATAACAAACCGACTGCAGAAACTGTAATAAATCCACGCTCCCAGAAGGCTTCCCAGGAGTACATAGCCCCGGATTTTTCCATTATTTACCTGACAAAGATGCAGAAAAAAACAAAGCGAAATGACCAGCCAGTATACCAGATCCTCTAAGGAAATCATAAAGATCCCATGCGGAAAAATTCTACGAACTACACGGATTCCGTCATATGCCGCAAATGCTATCATCCCAAACAGAAAAAAATGTACAAAAATCCTGCCCTCTTCCACTTAACCGAACCACTTTCCAAAGACACCCCGGCCAGGTGTTCCGGAATATTGAAGCATATCCACGGTTCCATCAATTTCCACTTCTTTTTTCTGCAGGTCCAGCCGGTTTACGTGAAGTTCTTTTCCCTTAATCGTCAACCGTCCGAGTTCTGTGTCAAGGATAATCTCATTTGCATCAAAATTTACAACATCCGTTACACCGGTAAAACTTCCGCTTTTCCGGTTCTGCAGGATCAGCTTATGCTGCCCTGTGCTGTTTGACTGTCCTCTTTCTTCCATACAAGCGCCCTCCTGTTAAAGAGTATGCGCCACACTTCTAGGATATGTATTCAAACAGATCTTTCGCCTGTTCTTTTTTGGTCGTATCCTGAATATCCGTAACACGCACTTTTACGGATTTCTGTCCAAACAGAATTTCTATTTCGTCTCCGACTTTTACATTGGTGGATGCCTTGGCAGGTTTTCCGTTTACCATAACACGTCCTGCATCACAGGCTTCATTGGCGACCGTTCTTCGCTTGATCAGGCGTGATACTTTTAAAAATTTATCTAATCTCATATTATTTCTCCTTATAACAGAAAAGAGAGCGTCCAATGACGCTCTCCCACATATTCCACCAGAATTAGTTCAGGGAATCCTTTAAAGCCTTACCTGCTTTAAACTTCGGTGCCTTAGAAGCTGGGATTGTGATTTCCTGCTTTGTCTGTGGGTTTCTTCCAACTCTTGCTGCTCTCTCAGAAACCTCGAAAGTACCGAATCCAACTAACTGGATCTTCTCACCCTTCTTCAGCTCCTCAGCAACAACATCTGTGAATGCCTTAACTGCTGCTTCAGCGTCTTTCTTTGAAATCTCTGCCTTCTCAGCTACTGCTGCAACTAACTCTGCTTTGTTCATGTTAAAATTCCTCCTATGGATTCCTATATTATATAATTCGAGTTCCTTCTCTCAAATTACTTACAAATCTATTTATACTTGTTTTCCATCCTTTTGTCAAGGAAAAATGCGATATTTTCGGGCTTTGAGGCACTTAAAAACAACCAAAATTCTGTCCGGAAAACCGTCATTTTGACACAAGCGAACTGGAGGATGTCATACTGGAAATCAGATCCTTGAGTGTATCAAGCTCTTCCTGCCGGTTCTTGTACTCGCTCTGACTACTGCTTTCTGAACTGCTCTGACTGCTCCCCTGTGAGCTGCTCTGGCTGCTGCTTTCTGAGCTGCTCTGGCTGCTGCTTTCTGAGCTGCTCTGACTGCTGCCTGTTTCACTGGAATCTTCATCCGCGAGATTGATAACAACTGTCGATTTCTCCGAGTTGACATATAAGTTCCGCTTCCAGGTATCATAATCCGAAGAATATACCGTAATTGTATGGCTTCCATAGGTTAATTTCACCGGCTTCTCATAGTCCGTTTCTTTTCCGTCAATTGACAGCACCGCATCTTTTGCATCGATGACAAACTGCACCTTTCCGTAAGACGGTCCTTCGCCTTTTAAGGTGTCAAGATCCACATTTGTAGTCTCGCCACGCGTAATCGTCACTTCCGTACTGCCGCCCCATCCGTCATTGGCTACGCGAAGTTCATAGGTTCCTTCCGGCACCTGAATCTCCATATCTGGTGTAATTTCCGCAAAAATCTTTGTGCCCAGCTGCAAAAAACTTCCTTCAAACAGTTTGGTGTTGGACAGTGCAAGCGTTCCCTGTGCGGTTGTCACACGCACCGCAAGAATGTTTTTATCCCTGCCGACAACGCTTAACGTATCCCCATCCGACAAATCCGTCATCTGGATTCTTTTATCTCCGGAAAACACAATCGTGTCATCCGTATAGCGATATTTTCCATCTCCGATCTTTAGCATGTCCAGATCCGGATTTACCGAAAACCGGGTGATATTGTCGTATACCCATGCCTGATCCGAAATCCGGGCTTCCGTGAGGATTCCTTCGCTGTCTACATCCCCGATGGTCACAAGCAGACCGGGTTCAAAACTTGTCACAGGTGTCCGGTTTCCGTATTTGTCATAAAAACGGGTGCCTGTTCCGTAATAATACCGGTATTCCATTCCATCCGCATACCGGTACAGCTGGAGACTTTCCTGAATCTGATCGACTGCGGTCAGCAGAAACTCTTCGGACTTTTCCGTTTCCGTGGAATTCTCCTGTGTTTCCTGTGTATTCCGGTCTGCAATGGAATGATGAAAATAGGTAACTCCGTCATCTGTCGTCTCCTCCTGCTGTCCACATGCCACAAGCAGACACAGCCAAAAAAGCAGACTCAAATATGTAATTGTTTTTTTAATTCTGTCTCTTCTCATATCCTTAGTATAGCTCATTCTTCACAGAAAAGAAAACAAATTTTCCAGAAAATGTTCCCTTGCCGGCTCCGCTGCAATCAGCCGGTTTAATTTTTCAATATCTCTGCCGGATACCCATGCTTTATGCGAGTTACTGTAGTGATTGGATACTTTCCAGAATTTCTCTGGAAACAGAAGCAGCACATGCAGTAGCTGTTTTTCTTCCTTGCACAATTTTCTCTGCTTTTCATAGGCTTCCAGAATATGTTTTCCCATGTCCGTACTCCAACTGTTTTTTTCCAGAATCTTACGCAGATAGTTTGCCAGATCCACCATCTGTTCTCCGTAAAACAGATTTTCATAATTTACGAGCCGGACCCCCTGTGCTGTACGAAGCATATTATGCTGGTTACAATCCCCGTGACAAAACCCCCTGGTTCTCCCCTGGTCTTTTCGCTCCTGCAGCATCCCGACCGCTTCTTTCGCCTGTGCGATATAATGCGTATACTGTTCCCAGAATGACCGCTCAAACTCGTTTCGGGTTTTTCTTGACTGCACAAAATTTTTTACCAGGATCAGTTCCCGGTAATGCCGGTAATAGAGCACTGCCGGTTCATTCTTTGTATTTTTCATAAAATCCGGAATTTCCGTAACACAGGATGAAACACAGCAATGAAACCCTGCCAGCGCCTGGGCACCGGCAGCTACATCTTTCTCCCGACCTGTCTGGCATTCATTTCCCTCTACCAGATCTTTCAGCCAGAAACGCATGCCACTTTCATCCGTTACCACACACTGCCCGTCTTTTGTCAGACTGACCTGTTCCACCGGATATCCCTTTTCCTGCATGCTGCATAATATTTCGCGCACAAATTTTGCGCGTTCTGCAGATCCCCGAAACGGTGCAAGTACTTTTTTCCCCTGATCCGTCTCACAGCAAAACACACCTCTGCCTTTCGTGATCTGTTTTATTTCTATGTCATATTGCTCCAACATTGCTTCCGGCTGATAATACAAAATGAAACCCCTCCCACATGACTTGAATCTATTTTCATCATATGGAAAGGGTGTCTTATTTATTCCTGTTTTGTCTGTTGCAATTGCAAAGCAAGTGCAAGCAGCGTCTCTTTATTATTCAGTTGCGGTTCATCAAGAACCTGTTCATACAGCGCCTGCAACACTTCTCCCATTTCTTTGCCCGTTTTCATTCCCTGTACAATCAGATCCCTGCCGTTTATGGCAAGATCCTTTTTCTGCACACACTGGTGTTCTTTTAATATCTCACGATAAGTTTCTTCGTAGGCATCAATATAGGAAAGCTTTTTCTGCCGCTCATACATGCTCTGCGCCAGTGTATCTGCACGCTTTACCGCAAACAGAGCCTCCATATTTTCCACTCCGATCCTGCTGATCGCACGGCGCACATTGCGCGGTGTCACGGCCGGACGGTCATCATGATAGCGCACGAGCAGGCATACGCGTTTTATTGTTTCGTTGTCAAACTTCAATCGCCGCAAAATAACCCGTGCCATTTCCGCACCTTCCGCCGGATGTCCTTTAAAATGATTCTGCCCTTTTTCATCTGTCGTTACACACACCGGTTTGGCCACATCATGAAGCAGCATGGTCAGGCGCAGAATCCGGTCCTGTGGGACTTCCTGCATGGCATGAAGGGTATGTTCCCCCACACTGTAACAATGATGTTTCGTAATCTGCGGGGTTTCCATCATCCTGTCAAACTCCGGGAGAAATACTCTGGAAAGTCCCAACTCATATACCGTACGCATCTCCTCCGGATGTGCAGAGGTGAGCAATTTCACCATTTCGGTCTGGATTCTCTCCGCACTGACTTTCTGTAAATTGTCTGCCAGATCTGCCACAGCCTGTCTGGTTTTCTCCTCAATGGAAAATCCAAGCTGTGCGGCAAAACGCACGGCGCGCAGCATACGCAGCGCATCCTCTCCAAACCGGTCATGCGGTATCCCCACACAACGGATCACGTGCCGTTTGAGATCCCCAATCCCGTCAAATGCATCCACCAGTCCTGCGGTATCATTATATGCCATGGCATTGATCGTAAAATCCCGGCGTTTTAAATCCTCTACCAGATTTCCCGTAAAAGTCACTGTCTTCGGATGTCTGGCATCTTCATATTCCCCATCGATCCGGTAAGTTGTCACTTCATACCCCGTATGATCCAGCATAACCGTAACGGTTCCATGTGCAATGCCCGTATCAACCGTATGGGAAAACAGCGATTTCACCACCTGCGGTTTCGCGGAAGTTGTAATGTCCCAGTCCTGTGGGCTGCGTCCTAAAAGTGTATCTCTGACACATCCACCCACGGCATAGGCATCATACCCCTCCTGCTGAAGTCTGTGTATAATTTGCTTTACGTGTTCTGGTAATTGAATTTTCATAAAAATGCGTAGTGTCCTTTTTCCCCTGTTTTGACTTTATATAAAATCTCATCTGCGCTGCGGATTAATTCATTAATATCTTCCTCTTTTCTCACATCCCCTGCGCTTGCAATTCCGATGGAACAGGTAATCCGCGATTTTTCGGTCGTCGTGATCGCATGGCCGAGATAATTTTCAATCTGCCGCTGGAATCCCTGCGTGGAATTGATTTTCTCATAGATTCCTTTTGCGATCTGTTCAAGGATTTCCCGGGCATCGGTATTTAAGATCATAATAAATTCATCCCCGCCATATCTGGCAACAAATCCTCTTCCCTTTACCGCCTTGCGGAAAATCTTTGCCATTTCCTTTAAGATCAGATCTCCGACATCATGCCCGAACGTATCATTATAATGCTTGAAATTGTCCAGATCAATAAACATCAGCCCGACATGATGTGTCTTTTCCGACACACGGTAACACTCAATCATCTGCTGGATCTCTTCGTACATACCGGCACGGTTATAAATACCGGTAAGCATGTCCGTAACCGCAGCCTCCTGCAGCTTGCGGTTCATCATATAAATCTTGTCGTTTGCCTCCATGCGATTGATCGAATACTCCATCTCCCGAAAAAGCAGGGAATAGATTCTCAGGTCATCCTCATTCAGCATGTAGCGTTCGATCGAACCATGCCAGTTATCCTTCATGCGGACATATGTGATCAGAAGGCTGGTCAGCTTTCCGTTTTTGAGAAACGGTGCTGCCACAAACGAACATACATCATCTATTCCGAAATAACCGATCGTATCCTGATGTTCCAGAAAACTGTCGCTGATCTTTGATACCGCAAACCCCTGTGGATATTCCAGCATGGTATTTCCGATCGCCGCAATGTCCGCTTCCGTCATCTCACATTTGGTATCGTTATAAAGTACATGGGCACCATCTTCATGGTAACAGATATACAATGCACAATCCAGGCTGAAATGATTCATAAACGTATTGAACGCATTCTGTACCATACCCTCTACGTTGCTTCCGTTCACATCAATCAGTTTCTGCCATGTGGAAATAAACTCCATCTGTCTCCGGGACGTTGCATAATCCTGTAAAAGGCCTTCCTGTTTGATCAGGGCTTCAATTTCTTCCTCCCGCACGGCACACGTTTGCGGATGCTCTCCCAGATCAATTTCCTTCAGGAGATTCATGGGAAGCAGCCGTGCCGCCTGGGAATTAATCTCCTCATGCTGCAAAAGCGTTGCGCGTTCCATCTGGCAGCGCTCACTGCGCCCCATTTCCTCAAACAGCTTCATTCTCTCTTTCCGGAATAAACGATAACTGAAAAACTCATTTCCCTCTGCCTGAAGCAGGAAACGCTCTGCCTGTTCAAAACTGACCAGTACCTCTTCCTTCTTTCCATCCATGCGGTTAAGCATTGCCATGGAAAATGTGTATAGAAACATATCCTCATCACACTTGGCATAGTCATGGATGATTTCCTCGTTTTCATTTTCTTTTTCTTTCTCAATAATATAATTCAGGAACTGCCGGCAGTTAAGCAAGTAACGTTCACAGTTAAACCGGTCTTTCTGCATGATGCTCACAAGTGCTAAAAGACCATATAATTTTGACAGATTACATACACGCAGACTGTTAAGATGCAGTTTTTCTATTACCTTCATCGCCATCAGCAGATCATGTTCCGCCTTCGCATAGTTCTCCTGCATAATATAATTCAGTGCACGGTTGTAAAACACTTCCGCAATATCCTCCGGAAGACGCAAATGGTAAAACACCTCAATGGCACGGTTATAATAATGCTCCGCAAGCCGGTTTTTTCCCATGGCACTCAGATTATATCCGATGCCGGACAGAATTCTGCCCTCATAAACATCATCCCTTGATTTCATGAACTGGTATGTACGCACGGAATACAGCATGGCAATCTCATTCATACCATTCGTTGATGCAAGCATAATGTTTTTCTGATATGCATCATATACCAGCTGCTCATTTCCAATCTCTTTTGCCAGTGCCACCCCTTTACTGAAATATAAAAGAGATGCCTCGGAACGGTAGGCCCTTGCAACCATCTCCGGCCGATTATCATATGCATAAATATAAATATGTGCCAGATGATTCCGGTAATTGTTCTGCATCAGCTTTTCAATCAGCCCTTCATGAATCGGGATATCCTGTATACAGAAAAAAATATTGTACCAGCCGGACATACGCGCCATAACAGACAAGAGTTCCGCCTTGAATATCTGTTTCTCATTCCCACTTTTTTGTGCTTCCTCCCGGGCATACTGTGCATACATTTCGGCCTGTTGCAGTTTGCCCTGATACATCAGGCACGTTCCCTTTAAAAAGGAACATTCACTGCGGTAAAACAGATCTTTGCAAACGGATGGCAGACGCATTGCTGAATCAACCATCTCCAGTGCCTTAGAAAGCTCTGCACGCAAAATAGCGGTACGGGTATACAATAGATAAAATTCCCGCAGGGTTATATCATCCACAAAAATATCTTCAAATTTAAGTTTATATTCAAGTTTCTGCAAGTACCATTTTGCCTGGTCACAATCCAAAAACGTAATGATTGTCTCTACCTTTGCAAGCATGTGGCTGTAATTTTTCTCTTCTGCCACATCCTCCGCATTCTCCCGGTTTCTGTGTTTCCCGGAACTTCCAATATGATAAATCTGGCTGCTGTCTTCAAGTTTTTCCACGATTGCATCCCACATGTTGACGGCCATATCCAGCCGCGGCTGCATTTCGTTTACTCCAAGCACAATCCCGATTTCCGTACACGGTTCTGTCAGCAGCCGGTAAATAAGTTCCATGGAACTGCGTCCTGCCAGCTGGAAACGGTTAATTACAATCATAATCGGCCGGTATTCCGTGAGTTTTTTCAGCATGGCAACGATGGCTTCTGTCATGCGCCGCTGCTCATATTCCACTTCATTTAACAGCACCCCTTCTTCCCTTTTGCAGATACCATCTTCATAGTACCCTAAAAACAAAGACCGGTGCAGTTCATAAGTTCCGCATTCGCGCAAAAAAGCTTCAAAATCTCCCTTTACAAATTTGCGGAACATGTCACAGATAATGTCCAGAAAAGGCGCATATGCCCCGGACAATGTCTCATATTGCAGTTCACAACAGGCAAAAAAAACGTTATCGTCTTCCTGATAACGTTTTTTATTCTCCAGCCCGGACACAGAAAAGTCATTGTTATAGCTTGCCATAACAATGTTCTTTTCTGCGGTTCCGATTCTGTGATATACCTGTTCTATAACACCATTAAAGTACTTTTCAATCATGGCTCCAACCCCCTATTTGAAATCCATAATCCCGGCTGATTTTTAATATGCCTTGCCCCAATATACCAGCTTATGTGCCGGTTTTCCACAGCATACACAAACATCTGAAATCTGTTCCTGATCATTAAACGGCATACAGCGTGAGGTTACTGCCAGATCTTCTTTGATCTTGTCCTCACATGCCTGATCTCCGCACCACATACCACGGATGAATCCCGGTTTATTTTCTGCAATATCCTTAAATTCTTCGTAATTATGTGCATCCCAGATATGTGCATCACGATGTGCCTTTGCACGCGCAAACATATCTTTCTGAACGGTCTCTAACAGTTCCGGAATCTTTGTCTCGATCTCATCCAGGGAAACCTCAATTTTCTCTCTGGTATCTCTGCGGACAACCACACATTTATTTGCCGCAATATCTTTCGGTCCCAGTTCCACACGAAGCGGAATTCCACGCATCTCCTGCTCAGAGAATTTCCATCCCGGACTCTTATCGGAATCGTCCAGTTTTGCACGGCAGACTTTTCCCAGACGCTCACGCACTTCGTTTGCCTTATCCAATACGCCATCCTTCTGCATCTGGATCGGGATAACCATTACCTGTGTCGGTGCTACCTTAGGTGGCAGAACCAGACCATCATTGTCGCCGTGAACCATGATGATGGCTCCGATCAGACGTGTTGTCATTCCCCACGAAGTCTGGTGTACATACTGTAATTTATTCTGTTTATCGGTATACTGGATACCAAATGCCTTTGCAAATCCATCTCCGAAGTTGTGACTGGTTCCAGACTGCAGGGCTTTTCCATCATGCATCAGTGCCTCGATGGTATAGGTGTCTTCCGCACCGGCAAATTTTTCTTTTTCTGTCTTCTGTCCGCGGACAACCGGCATGGCAAGGAACTCTTCACAGAAATCTGCATACAGATTCAGCATCTGGATGGTACGTGCCTGTGCCTCCTCTGCGGTTGCATGCGCCGTATGCCCCTCCTGCCACAGGAATTCTCTGGAACGCAGAAACGGACGGGTTTCCTTTTCCCAGCGTACTACGGAACACCACTGGTTGTACACCTTTGGCAGATCACGGTAAGACTGGATCAGATTTTTATAAAAATCGCAGAACAGTGTCTCAGAAGTAGGTCTGACGCACAGACGCTCCGGCAGCTGATTGAGTCCGCCGTAAGTCACCCATGCGACTTCCGGTGCAAATCCTTCCACATGATCCTTCTCTTTTTCCAGAAGGCTCTCCGGAATAAACATCGGCATATATACATTCTCTACGCCTGTTTCTTTGAATCTGCGGTCTAATTCATGCTGTATATTTTCCCAGATAGCATACCCATCGGGCTTGATGATCATGCAGCCCTTTACTGCGGAGTAATCAATCAGCTCTGCTTTCTTTACGACGTCGGTATACCATTGTGCAAAATCTTCCTCCATGGAAGTAATGGCTTCAACAAGTTTCTTCTCTTTCGCCATGTCTTTCTCCTTTTCTGCGACCACTGTGCGGTCATTTTTTACGTTATACTCGTGTAAGAGTTTTCTTTTCTGCCCGCAAAATGCGCAGAAAAGCTCGAATATATAATATGACGAACACAGCCGATTGTCAAGATTTGCGTGAAGTGAAACCGCTCGATAACGGCTAAATGGGTTACTGTTCACTCAGCACCTGAATACCATTAACATTCTGTTTCGAAATTTCTCGGACTGATTTCATAGGTCATCTCTTTGCCACTGACCGGATGAACAAAATCGATATGATAACTGCACAGTGCCGGGGTTCCTCTTTCAGCCTTTCCATATTTGTGATCTCCGCAGATCGGAGTTCCAAGATGTGCAAGCTGTACACGGATCTGATGATGGCGGCCGGTATGTAAAGTAATATCCAGCAATGCAGATCCTTCTCCCTGCCTGATCACCTGATAATCAAGTACCGCTTCCTGTATCTTATTTTGTGACGTTGCTGTATGCCGTGGTTTCTGCAATTGCAACCGCTTCCCGTCTGCCGGATGCCTGATGTCTTCCCGTTCGTTCTCCCTCTGCTTCTGTTCTATTACACAGGATTTATTTTCTTTCGGTTCAAATTGTATCCAGTCCTGCAGTGTTCCTGTCTTTTCATGCCCCGTAGCCTGTTCAAAAGTTTTTCCTTCCGGCAGCCGGACTTTTGCATAATATTTTTTTCCAAAGGAATGGTCTTTTACCTGTGCCGACAATTTTGCTGCCGCCTGTTTTGTTTTTGCAAACACCATCACGCCTTCCACTGGCTGGTCCAGCCGATGGACTACACCGATAAACGGCTGTCCGGTTCCTTCCTGCGCTACGTGATTTAAAAGTATGCTCACCATGTCTTTCTGCCCCAGTTTTTTGGTCTGCGTTGCAATGCCTGCCGGTTTGTAGCAGATGATCAGCTGTGCATCTTCATATAAAATTTCTGGTTGTATCATGATTTGTTTTTCCTTATGTTTTCTTTATCTTTATGTCCCGCCCATCTATACTGTTGGGACATATACATTTTTTCCTTGCTTCTATGTCCCTCCTGTTCATACAATCAGGATTTATAACCGGGAATAATGATTTCCCGTGCATGTTCCACCTGCTCTTTGGTCGGCGGCTCCACATCTTCCAGTGCATAAGGAATCCCAAGTTCTTTCCATTTAAATACCCCCAGCGTGTGATATGGCAAAATTTCCACACGTTCCACGGTTTTTAACGTATCAATAAATGCACGGAGCCTGTGTAACTGCCCATCATCATCGGTAATGCCCGGCACAAGTACGTGCCGAATCCACATCGCTTTACCGTGATCCGACAGACAGGTTGCCATATCCAGAATATTTTTATTCGTCTGGCCTGTCAGTTGTTTATGCTCGTCCTCATCCATTTCCTTTATGTCGAGCATAAACAGATCCGTCACTTCCATCAGTTTTTCAAACTTAGAATAGAATGGTTTCTCACGGGTAAACGGGTTGCCCGCTGTATCCAGACAGGTATTGACACCTTTTTCCTTGGCAAGCGTAAACAATTCTGTGACAAAATCAATCTGCAACAGTGCTTCTCCGCCACTTACGGTAATACCGCCCTTTTTGCCCCAGTATCTTTTATACCGCAGCGCCTGTTGCAAAATTTCTTCTGCGCTTTTCATTTCCCCCTCAGTTTTTGCCCAGGTATCGGGATTATGGCAGTATTTGCAGCGCATATTGCAGCCCTTCAAAAAAATCAGATAACGCACGCCCGGTCCGTCTGCGGAACCGAATGTCTCGATTGAATGTATATTTCCTAGCATTGTTTTACCTCGTTTTTAACCAAACCAATAAAAGCATCGAATTATCATTTCATTAGTATGTGCAAATTATATCATAAAAACAGGGCTAATACACAAATATTCATTCATGTATTAACCCTGATTTCTTATTCATTTCAACGGATATGATCTACGAATTACTCCGTTGCTTCGCAACTCTCGTGACCCCTTAGATCCTATTACATATGATCGTGGCAGGTACGTGCGATAACGTCCATCTGCTGCTCTTTGGTCAGATCAATGAACTTCACAGCGTAACCGGATACACGGATGGTGAAGTTTGCGTACTCTTCTTTCTCCGGATGCTCCATAGCGTCGATAAGCTTCTCCTTGCCAAACACGTTAACATTGAGGTGATGCGCACCCTGGTCAAAATATCCGTCCATAACGTTTACAAGGTTCTCAATACGCTCGCCTTCTTCATTTCCAAGTGCACCAGGGTTGATGGTCTGGGTATTGGAAATTCCGTCAAGTGCCCACTCATACGGGATCTTTGTCAGAGAGTTCAGGGAAGCAAGAAGTCCGCTCTTCTCTGCGCCGTAGCTTGGGTTAGCTCCCGGTGAAAGTGGCTCGCCAGCCTTACGTCCGTCTGGCATTGCTCCTGTAGCTTTACCATATACAACGTTGGAAGTAATGGTAAGGATAGAAGTTGTAGGCTCAGAATCACGGTAAGTGTGATGCTTCTTTAACTTATCCATGAATGTCTGTAACAGCCATACTCCGATATCATCGGCACGGTCATCATCGTTACCGTATCTTGGGAAGTCTCCCTCGATCTCGAAGTCTTTTGCAATTCCGTTCTCGTCACGGATAACTTTAACCTTTGCGTACTTAATTGCAGAAAGAGAATCGATTACGTGTGAAAATCCTGCAATACCGGTTGCGAACGTTCTCTTCAGATCAGTATCCATCAGAGAAAGTTCTGCTGCTTCATAGTAATATTTGTCATGCATATACTGGATCAGGTTTAAGGTATTTACATAAATATCTACTAACCAGTCCATCATCTTGTCGTACTTCTCCATAACTTCATCGTAATCAAGGTACTCAGATGTGATCGGCTTGTAATCCGGTCCGACCTGCTGGCCTGTCTTCTCATCCACACCACCGTTGATTGCGTAGAGGAGACACTTTGCAAGGTTTGCACGGGCACCGAAGAACTGCATCTCCTTACCTGTCTGTGTAGCAGATACACAGCAGCAGATGGCATAATCATCGCCCCATACCGGTTTCATAGCGTCATCGTTCTCGTACTGGATGGAACTTGTATCAATAGAGATACGTGCCGCATAATCCTTGAATGCTTCCGGAAGTCTGGAAGAATATAATACGGTAAGGTTTGGCTCCGGAGCCGGTCCCATGTTCTCTAAGGTGTGCAGGAAACGGAAGTCGGACTTTGTAACCATGGAACGTCCGTCTACGCCTGTACCCGCAACGTCAAGTGTTGCCCAGACCGGATCACCTGAGAACAGCTGGTTGTAAGAAGGAATACGTGCGAATTTTACCATGCGAAGCTTCATGGTAAAGTGGTCAACCAATTCCTGTACTTCCTGCTCTGTGATGATGCCTTTCTTTAAGTCTCTCTCGAAGTAGATATCAAGGAAGGTGGAAACACGACCAACGGACATTGCTGCACCGTTCTGTGTCTTGATTGCTGCAAGGTATCCGAAGTATAACCACTGTACGGCTTCCTTTGCGTTTGTTGCAGGTCTGGAAATATCGTATCCGTAGATCTCTGCAAGCTTCTTCATATCCTCTAAACACTTGATCTGCTCGGCGATCTCTTCTCTTAAACGGATCACATTGTCTGTCATCTCACCACAGCCACAGTTTGCCTTATCTTTCTTCTTCTCCTCGATGAGGTGGTCGATACCGTATAAAGCAACACGGCGGTAATCACCAACAATACGTCCGCGTCCGTATGTATCCGGCAGACCTGTTAAGATCTTATTGTGACGTACTTTCATCATCTCCGGTGTGTAAGCATCGAATACGGCTGTGTTGTGTGTCTTGTGATACTTGGTAAAGATCTCCTTTAATTGGTCACTTACCTGATATCCATATGTCTCACATGCCTGAACAGCCATCTTGATTCCACCGTAAGGCATGAATGCACGCTTTAACGGCTTGTCTGTCTGTAAACCTACAATTGTCTCTAAATCCTTTAAAGATTCATCAATATATCCCGGACCATAAGCTGTAATACCGGTTACAACCTCGGTCTCCATATCGAGGACTCCGCCCTTTGCGCGCTCTTGCTTCTGCAGTTTCTGCAGTGCTCCCCAAAGCTTATTGGTAGCCTCTGTAGGTTCTGCAAGGAAATCCTCGTTACCATCATATGGTGTGTAGTTATCCTGAATGAACTGGCGGACATTAATCTCTTCTTTCCAAAGACGTCCTTCGAATCCATCCCACTCTTTCATTTCTAACATGGTGATCCTCCTTCTCTTATTGGTTAGTATTCTCTAATCATTGATAGATTACACTAACGTTCATCATTTTGTCAATACCCACGCATGTCTTTATTTTCATACAATATATTTACCAAAAACCGGAAAATATAAATGAACGCAAAAAACCGCCTGGGTTTTTTATCTTTTGCCCAGACGGTACGGCTCATGCCTTTGTTATACTTCACGTGGTGCTCCACATTATCCGTCAGTCATATAACAAGGTCATTATAAGTCATATGATATTTTTTATCAAGTAGTACTTTTGTCCCATTTTATGAAATAACTACCATTCTTTCATACTGTTATAGTATCCGGTAATCGCACGGCTGTTTTTCCGCACCGCCTTTGCCTGTCTGTGAATTGTGGCAAACTTTTCACGCATCAGTTCTTTGTTGCGGGCTTCCTGCGCCTGAATCTTGACACTTTTGTCCGTTACCCGGCGAATGCACTGCTGCATGTCACGAATTTCCTTTGCATAATCTTCACGGTTCTGATCCAGTTCTTCTGCCACCTGTGCATAGAGCTTCTCAAAACCACTGTCCAGCTGGTTCAGCTGATCAATACACGCACTTTTTGCCTCCACGGTTTCATCAAACACATCAAACGGGCATTCCGGATCCGTCAGGGTATCTTTCTGCCGGTCATCCAGGCGGATAATTTCATCCAGAACCTGTTCCTTTTTTTTCAGGCTCTGCAGCATAATTGCAATATATGTATCTGGCATACTGTCTCCTGCCGGCATTACGCTACCGGTTCCTTTGTCTTGATATTGTTTCCGTTTGCGGTCTTTGCCATAACTTCTTTCCATGTATCCCGCATGGTACGGAGATGACCAAGCACTTCCTCTAAGATATCCTTGTCCTTTTTCATGTTGGCCTCTAACAATCTCTGTAACAGATAGGTATAGACCGCATCAAAATCTTTGGCAACTGCATATTTGTGGTCGAGAGTTATCTGAAACTCCCGAATGATATTCTCTGCCTTTCGGATATTGTTATGCGCCTTTTCAATATCGCCCTTTTCAATCGCTACAATCGCAATGTTTGTAAATTTAATAGCTCCCTCATAGAGTAACAGCGTCAGTTCTGCCGGTGTTGCCGTCTGGATCTTACTGTTGTTATACGCTGCATATGGATTTTTCTGAATCATCCTGATTCCCCCTATTATTTCCTGTATATTTTATTTTGCAAAAGATTGCCCTGCATGATACTGATTAACTGCTGAACATACCTGAAAGAGAACTTGTCTGGCTGTTTAACTTGGAAAGCGCAGTCTCCATCTTGGAAAATTTCTTGTAATAATAATCTTCCTTGTCGGAAATCTTTGTCTCCCACTCTGCAATGGTCTTCGTATAGCTTGTATACTGGGAAGTCATCTCCTTATCATTGTAAATGCTGTATCTGCTTCGCAGGGAATTACTCTGCATCTGCTTGTCGATTGCCGTATACAGATTGGTCGACAACTGCTTCATGAAATCAATCACGGTATCCGGATCACTGCTTAATGCAGCCATCAGCTTATCTTTATTTCCTGATGTATTTTCATCATCCTCATCACCGTCAATATGATAAGCATTCTGCTCATTCTCTGCCGCATTCATATAACCAAGTGTACTGATTCCAAAACTGGAAAGCGAAAAATTCTTTCCATTGATGGAAATTGCCTTGGTCATGGAAGTCGTCATGGCATTCATAATCGTGCTCAGATTGGAATCACGGCGAAGCAGGGAGTCCTTGATCTTTGTCTCCCACTTTTCTACTTCCGAATCAGACATCTGCGACTTCTCATCATCTGTCAATGGCTCGTAATTCTTTGCAGAATCTGCGTTATACAGTTTCGTCATCTTGTTGATGATGTTGTTGTAACTGGTCAGGAAGTCTTTAATCTTGTCATAAATTCCCTGTGTATCGGTCGTTGTGGAAATAGAAACTGCCTTGCTGTCATCTAAGGCATCGACATCGACCTTTTCAAGATCATCGACTTTGTCTGTCACTCCATTGACGGAAATGGATAATCCATTGATAGAAAAATTATTCGTTGTACTGGTATATTTTACGCCATTTAAAACAATAACCGCATCGCTTCCGTCAATCTTCTTTGCCGTCTTGCCCAGACCCAGTGCGTTTAATAATGTTGTAGAATTTGTATCGCTGCTGTCCGCAGTAATATTAAAATCCGTTGCATATCCTGAATCTGAAGAACTCAGATAAAAGCGTCTGTTTCCGGCATCAAAATTTGCATTCAGTCCCGCATCCTTCAGCTGGTTTACAACGTCACTGATTGTGCTGTCTTTTCCTACTTTGATCTGTTTTGTGGTTCCGGATGCAGAATTATTTGCCGGTCCCACATTAAAGGTAATTTCATCTGCTGTAACACCCAGATCCGAAAGCTTTGTAGACGTAGTAACTTTCTCGTTGGCTGCTGTCTTAATCTCAGCCCCCGTCAGATAACCGGACTGTGCAGTAGAAAGCACATGCAGTTTCTGTGTTCCGACAGTCGCATTTCCGCTCGCACTGACGGTTGCCTTCGTGCTGTCGGACGATGTTGTCTTTTTGGTATTGTATCCGCTGTCAAACCGCAGATTACCAACACTCTTATAAAAACTGTTTACTTCTTTATTCAGACTTTTCCAGATCTCCTGCTTCCAGCCAAGTTTTGTCTGCTCTTTTTCGTATTTTTCCTTTTTGGTACTGTATGCAGAAACGAGTTCTTTTACGATAGAATCGGTATCCAGTCCGGACACCATACCTGTCATTCTGATTGGCATAATTTTCCCTCCCCTTTTTTATCTTTTTTCATCCACCATAAGGCCTGCAAGTTCCCACACTTTTGCAATCATATCCAGTGTTTTCTCCGGTGGGATCTCTTTGAGTACTTTTTTGGTATCTTTATCAATAATTTTTATGGTCACACGATTGGTTGCCTCATGAATGCCGAATATTGCTTCCGAGTTGACCGCCTTTTTATTCACTTCATCCACGGCTTTTTTGATCTGCGCATTTGTATTCCGCTGATCTGCTCCCTGGGAAGTGTTTACGTTCTCCTCACCAGCCTGCTTTATATTCTCCGATACGATGCCCTTTTCAGGTGCATCGGTCTCTGCAGCTTTTACCGCAGAATCTGTTTTGGGCTGGCTTTCTGCAGATGACACGCTTCCCTGATACGTCATTCCTGCACCTTTAATAGCCTCCATTGCCATGATGATTACCTCCTGTCTCCATCATCCGCCGCCGGTTATGCCGGCTGCATAGCCAATCTATTACTGTCATTCTATAAATAATTATCGGAGCGTGTCAGTAAAAACTTAACACCCTCCGATTGTTTTTCCGATTTATCCAAGAATTCCTTTTAATGCTTCGATACCATCAAGGCTGATTGCCTCCTGGTTTTCTTTCTGAATCTGAAGATACACTTCCTTACGGTATACCGGAACATCTTTCGGTGCCGTAATTCCAAGTTTGATCTGGTCTCCCCGGATTTCAAGTACGGTGATCTCGATATTGTTGTTGATTACAAGGGCCTCCCCCTTTTTTCTTGTCAATGCCAGCATATCTTATTCACCCGCCTTTTCTTTCTTTGCCTTAAGCACATCATATACTTTGTATTTTACCGGATAATCATCCTCCACAATCATCTGTACCCCTTTGCGGTTGTCCATATTGATCACAACCGGTGCTTTCAGGTTTACGGAAAAATCTTCTATATTTTTCGGAACCGTTACCGTCACAAGAATATATGTGTTTTCCGGTGTCAGCTTTCCGAGTGGTGCAATCATTTCCTCACTTACATTCGGGTTGTAATCTTCCTTGACGATATGCGGCATCATAACCGGAAATGCAATGTCTGGATCATCCATCGACTGCAGCCACATAATGGAATTGTATTTTTTTTCTTTCTCTTCATCATAAATCAGTGCAAAATGATTGAGATCCGGAAAACCGATCATACCTTTCTCTAACGTGATGATTTTATCATCTTCTATTTCAATTTGTCCAAAAATACGTGAATCAGCCTTCATGGTCTTTCTCCTTCGCTCCGCGTTTTTATAAATAGTTCAGTAATGTCTGGCTTCCAACTTTCGATGCAGCCGTCAGACTGGACGTATATGCATTGTAAGCAGCATAGTAATCAATGATAATATCCGAAATGTCACGGTTATCATTGTTAGACTTCAATTCTTCTACCGTCTCTTTCTGGTTTTCCACACGGGTCTTTGTCAGCTCCACGCGCTGCTGCAATCCACCCACATTGGTATGTGCCACATTTACTTTATTCAGGTATCCGTCAAAATTCGAGATAAACTGCTGGTAGGTTTTTGACAGATTATCGTCTGCATAGGTAGCTTCTTTATTGGCAGCATCCAGATAGGTCTGAAGTTTCTTCTGGCTCTCCTCATCCGAATACTTATCCATCGACATCATCTTTTCAATTCGTGAAACTTTGTCATGTGCCTGTGTGGAAGCAGAAACAAGCGTCATCATCTCTGTCATGTCCCGTCCAATGTCAGTGCTTAAAACATCGCTTGCCTGTGTATTTGCCGCGAGCATGATTCCACTGGAAATTTCGAAATTGATCGGCTGATCTTCCTTGGTATACTGTACCGCCTCCTGCATATCCGGAGTCTTCATCTTACAGTCATAGTAATATTCCGGACGAACCTCTCCTGCATCAAATCCAGTTTTGGTGTACGTGATGCTAAGATCCGCCTTTTCCCTCTTTAATGTATTGGACAAATCTTTTCCGAGAATCATTTCACCGGTATCTTTGATAAATACCATGTCCGTGTCTTCGACTTTGGCTTCCCCGTTGTTCGCCTTAAGCCACTCCTCCTTGGATTCGTACATGGTAAACTTGCCGGTTTCTGCCCCATTTTCATCTACAAATTTTCCCTGTGCAAGGTCTAATTCCACTTTCTTTCCTGCAGCTGTCGTATAACTCATACTGGAAATCGGATCAATTGCTCCCGTTCCATCCGAATTATCTTTTCCGTTAATCTTTCCATACGCCAGACGCAGCCGGTCGTAGGTATTTTCCCCGATGGAAATCGTTTCATCAAAACTGTTTGTGGCATCCGTCGGTACATCTACGCTTCCGTATGTGTAGCGTGCCTCGGAAATATCTTTATAGGATAATTTCTGATCAATCGTGTAGGATGTAGTTTCTTCATCCGTCTTAAATGTCAGCTGCTCGGTCGTGCGATATCCGGTAAATACCGTTCTGCCGGAAAAATCTGCATTTCCCTCTGCATAAATCTGATCACTTAAAGATTTCAGCTGATTCAGAATCGTTCTGCGGTCATCTTCTTTTAAGGTATCCGTTGCCCCTTTGACACATAATGAGCGGACATCCGTCAGGATTGTTTTCATATTTTCCAGCGCCGTATCCGTCACATTCAGCCAGGAATTGGCATCCGAAATGTTATTGTTCAGATACTGGTCAATATGGGACAGACTGGTCTGCATACGCAGGGAACGAATCGCAATGACCGGATCATCCGACGGTTTATTGATCTTCTTCTGCGTTGTCATCTGGGTATTATATTTATCCACAAGCACCTTATTTGCATTGATATTGCTCTTTGTGTTGCTTGTGATCATATTATTGGTAACTCTCATAGGATCTCCCTCCTAAGTTTTATACTGTCAGCTCACACGGTTTCGTCCACAGGCATCATACCACCCCGGTCTCATTGATCAGTTTGTCATACATCTCTGACATCACGGAAATCACCTTAGATGCCAGATTGTATGCATTCTGGAATTTGATCAGGTTCATCGCTTCCTCGTCTTCATCCACACCGGATACCGAGGTACGCTGTGTCGCAATCGCGGTAGACAGGTTCGAATAATTATTGGAACTTGTTGTTGTCTTGTTCACGTCAACCGTCACATCTGAAATCAGTGTTTCGAGAAACGTCTCCGCAGAATCCCCGCGGAACATCCGCACATCCTTCTGCAGCTTCAACAGATCCTCAACGGTATCGTATTTCGCCTCCCCCTGTGTAATCTGGGTTGACGTTGCAAAGTAGTTGGGATCCTTTAATGATTTGCTGTTTACTGCAAGGGTTGTCGCTGTAAACTGATAATAGCTGTCCCCGTCGGATGACAGTTCAATATCCGTCGTCCATCCGTCTTTCTTTGCCGCCTGTACTTTCGCATCCCACGCATCTGCACCAAACGTGTTTCCGGTTGGGGAAATTCCCACAAAAAAGGCTCCCATTTTATCGCCATCTAATGTAACACCCTGTTTTTCAATATCATTGAATGCCTGGGTAAAATTACGCAGGAACTCATTGATCTGATTCTGATAATATGGAATTCCCATTGCATCCATGGAAGAACCGGTTGTCAGATAATTGCTCTGCCCGTCTCCCTTGACACGGTCAACTTCTGCCTGATCTGCCATCTGGGATTCCGGGGCAAGCTTAAATGTTACACTGTTCACCCCGTTTTCACCGACTTTTGCAGTCCATCCATCATAGTAATAAAACTTATTATTTACCATAATCCGGCCTTTATTCGCCAGTGAAAGTTCATTCACTTTTGTATCCGGAATCTTTATCGTAATAGAAGACAGATCTGCATCCGAGACCGTTCCCTTCATATTTTCATTGTTATTTCCGTCACGGATCATAAACAATGCCTTGAGGCTTCCGTTGGCACTGGCACCTTTGGCATTAAATTCCATTCCGGTATCTTCCCAGGTAATGGCATACATGCCCTCGGCATCCATCTGATTGTTCAGATACTTTGAAGAGGTGCATTTTAATGTCCGGTAATCGTTTCCGTCTACAAGTGTCTGTCCGTTGATATATACGCGGTAATTGGTTCCTCCTAAGTTTTGTCCGTTGGAGTTTGTCACCTCGAATTCTTTCGTCTCTACATCTGCAATCCCTGAAAGCTCATCAATCAGATTCGCGCGTTGGTCGCGCAGCTCATTTGCATGCCCTCCGCGTACTTCAATATTATTAATCTGCTTGTTGAGCACCGAAATTTTCTCTGCAATGGAATTGATATTATCCACAGAAGCCTTGATCTCTTCGTTGGTATCCTCCTGAATCTCCGTCAGGCTCTTGGACAAAGCATTAAAATAAGTGCAAAGGCTCTGTGCCTGATGAATAAACTGATTGCGGACGGCTTTCACTTCCCCCTGTGTCTTTAAGGTATCCAGATCCTTAAACATCTGGGAAAAAATACTGGAAAATCCTTTCTGCGATTGCTCATCATCCCGGAAGATTGTCTGGACCTGATCCACATAATACAGTTTCTGTTCGAAAAATCCCCGGCTTGAATTACTCTGCCAGTATTTTTCATCATAATAGAGATTTCGCTCCTGCGTCACGGAAGTCACTTCCACACCGGTTCCGACACTGCCGTATCTGGTATATACACGGATCGGATCGGTTGCGGACAGATTTGCCGTCTGTCTGGTATATCCTTTGGTCTGCACATTTGCAACGTTGTTTGCCGCTGTATTCACTGAGGTCTGAAATGCCGACAACGCACTTGCCCCGATATTCAATCCAAAAAATTGTGATGGCATAACTACGCCTCCTTATCTCTATTTCAATCCTGTCACGATCAGTTCTGTCATCTGACTGATTACCGTCATAAAACGGCTGGACGCATTATATGCAGACTGGAATTTGATCATGTGTGTCAGTTCCTCATCGGAGGAAACGCCCATCGTCTGCTGTCTCTGGTTGTCGATGGAAGACAGTGCCCCCGTCAGTGTCTCACTTGCCGACTGGAAAGTGCTTCCATCATTTCCGATCTGCCCGATCAGCTTGTTATAATAGCCTTCAAACGTACACGGCTTTTTGTCGTACGGATTCAGTGTCATTTCCTTGTCGTTCCAAAGGCTCATCAGTTTTTCACCCAATGGATAATCCGTACCGTTCTGATTCTTGTACGGCATCAGTGTGATCTGCTTGCGCAACTCTTTATTGATGCTGATATTGTTCAGGGAATACAGCGTCGTGGGATCATTTTCGTCCTCTTCGTTGTATACATAGTAGGTATTCCCATCATCTCCTGTCACCTTGGTATAACGATCCATTCCCACACGGGTAAACAATTCCCTCGGTGGCAGCTGTCCGTCTTCCCCGACCGCACAGTTTGCGGCATCCAGAACTTTCTTTCCCTTTAATGATACCTGATTCCCATCGGCATCGGTATAGGTGACATCCGTATCTACTGTCTTATTCGGACAGTATGCATCGTTGATTTTTGTCACAATATTGTGAAGCAGTGCAGAAACCTGTGCTTCTGTCTCCATCATGGTACAACCGGAAATACGGTCATACGCCTCTTCGCTTTCCAGATCCTGATACGTTCCGTATCCGTCCCCACGGGCAAGAAGTTTGGCTTTAATACTTCCCACATCGGTATTTAAATCCGTGGAAATCACTTCGTTCTTTTTAAATACGCGGACATACTGCTGCTTGTCCACATCAGAAAGCTGCGTCCAGTACGGTGTGTAAAATCCGGTTTCTTTGTCTTCCTGCAGTCCGATGTTATAGCACTTATTGTCATCGATAAACGGTGTGCTTTCAAAATCTACATACGTAAATCCCGTCGCATCTTCCTTAATGGAGACACTTCCGTATCCGCCCAGCTCATCCAGCAGATTGTCACGCTCATCTCGCAGGGTCATTGCAGTTTCCTGTCCGCCAGCTTCTACTTTCTGAATCTGCAGGTTCAGTTCATAGATACGGTTTCCGATCTTGTTTACACGGTCAACATCATCTTTAATTTGTTCATTGATATTGGATTGGTACGATTTCATGTCATCATACAATGACTTCGTACGGCTCAGCAGAAGATCCGCTTTTTCAAGTACCAGATTCTGTTGTGTGGAATTATCCATATTAGGCTCCAGTTCCTGAAATGCCTGATGCAGATCACTGACACTCTGTTTGAACTGTTCTCCGTTTAATTCCTGAAACAGATCCTGCACATAATCCGTGATTTCATAAAAAGAAGTATAAAATCCCTTGCGTCCATTCTCCTGCCGATAAGATTTGTCTAAGAAAATATCCCTTGCATGAACCACATCCCCAATGGATACACCCAGCCCATACTGCTGCATGTTCACATTTTTATTCGGGTCCTTTAATTTATTATAATTTTTATCTGCAAAACGAACCTGCTGACGGACATATCCTGTTGTATTCACATTTGCAAGGTTGTTTGCCGTTGTATTCAGTGCATACTGGGCATTCTGAAGTCCAGACGCCCCAATATATAAGCTTCCGAATCCGTTTCCCATTCTTTTGTTCCTCCTTAACTCATTGCGTCAAATCCGCTGCTGCCCAGCAAGCTTCCTGTATTGCAGGCAGTTTTGTCATAATTGGCGGTCTCAGGGGCCTGCCGCAAACTCTTGAACAACGTAAGGTCGAATTCGTTTAACTCTATGGCCTGTTTAATCAGAGCCACGTTCTGATCATTCAGATGATTCATCCGATCTGCTGCCGCAAGCAGACGGTCTCTCGCTTCGGTCAGTTTTTTCTGTACATCCGGCTGCGACTCCAGCAAAGTGATCAGTCTGGTAACTGTCATCTTTTCTTCTGTACGTCCGAGTACATTGGCAATATCCTTTAAGAGCTGTACCTGCTGGTTGCTGTGTGTCACCAGATCATCACTTGCCAGCTGTTCCAGACATGTCAGTTTTTCCAGTTCCGGAACATCTGCCCGAATCAGGATGTCTGTCTTTTTTTCTCCATAAGAAATCAATGTCTGGTAAATCTTTTCTTCTTCTTCCAGTACTGTTACAAGCTCTTCTACTAAACTAGCCACTTCAAAAACCTCTCTCGTCTGCCTTTCTCATCAGGCATTATACTTTTCAAGTAATTTGCTGGCAAAATCGCCAGGCTCAACGGAATATGTTCCCGCATCAATCATTGATTTGAGCTGGCTTACCTTATCTTCCCTGATATCCGAAGCTTCTGATACTGCACTTTTTGCGACCTGATAATCACGTCCGGCCTGTGAAATGGACACCTGATCTCTCGGACCTGCTGCATTCTGCGCCTTCTGTGTCTTTAAATTCTTTTGTATACCGTATAACTGTGCTACCTGGTTATATGCATCTATACGCATGCTCAGCATCTCCTTTCTTCCTTGAAATAAGCTTCCGAAATGCATCTGTTCTTGCATCTCTATACATTGTTTATCGGTTCGTTTGGCAGATACTTTAGCTTTTTTTTAAATTTACAGATGCGGGCAGTTTTGCTTGACAAGAGCCTCTGATATGAATTATACTTAAATCTCCGAGTAGCCGGGGTGGTAGCGGTACCTTGTACCAACAATCCGCTATAGTTGGGGTGATATCCCGCAGAGGGTCAGGGCGGTGGAGCTGCCCTTCGCAAGTGGCGTTGACGTCTGGGTCTTGCGCAATGGGAATTCGTGAACCGGGTCAGGGTAGGAATACAGCAGCCCTAAGCGAAAGCTCTCATGTGACGTGAGGGTGCCTGGGGGGAGTTAACTGCAAAGGTAACGTCTATTGTTTCTGATTCGAAGCGGGATACTCGGTTCTTGTTGTATTTTGTTTTTCAAGAATATAACCTACGCACTTGTTTTGCGCATAGCGCAATTCTCATAACAAGTGCTCCTTTATTCTGTTTTTAAGAATACAACCTGCACATTTATGAAATTTTAAAAGGAGGCCGCATTATGCGCCTCCTTCTTTTATTTCCTATATTTCCCCGGTCTATTCCGCATATTGTGCATCAAACAGTTCCAACAAAAAATCATGGTACAAACGCTGATACTCTTCATGAAAAGCTGCCGCAATATTCGCATCCCCGCCTTCCATCTGTGCCGCCTCAAATAATGCAAATGCATTCTCATAAACCTGCGGATTCTTCTCATAAAACGCTTCCGTCAATCCATCCTGAAACGCGAACTGCGCCGCCTGTGAAAGATTGTCCATAAAATCCTCCCGGCTGACATTACCGGATTCCTCATAATCCGACAGAAAAATATGCTTATCCGCAGATTTTACAAAATCCTCGTATGCTTCCCTTACATCCTCATAAGTAAGCGGAACATAATGTTCTTTCCAGTAGGCATCAAATGCATCCTTATCTTTAAACTGTTCAAAAATTTCTTCCATAATGACTCATTCTCCTTATCGTTCCTTACCGCTTATCAGATTTGCCGCACCGATGATTCCCGCCTTATTTCCAAGAACCGCACATGCAACTTTCGGAATAAACGCCTTGCTGCCACCAAAGCATTTATCCTGAATGTATGTTTCAAGAGGCTCTGTCAGTTTTTTCCCCTGATTGCAGATTCCTCCCGATAACAAAACAATATCCGGCCGGAAAATATTGACAAAATTTGTAATGGTTTCTCCAAGATAGCAAATATAATCATTTACTACTTTTTCTGCTGCTGTATCCCCATCCTGTGCGGCATCAAACGGAATTTTTCCATTCATGTGCGAAAGGTCTCCCTCACACATCGCATTCAGGCTGGATTCCGGGTACTGCTGCGCGGCTCTTTTTGCATCGCGGATCAGCGCTGTCGCCGATACATATGCCTCCACGCAGCCTTTCCGTCCGCATGTGCACGGCTCACCGCCACATATCAGACTTGTGTGTCCGAGTTCGGCACCTCCTGCATGTGCGCCCTCAAACACCTTTCCATCGAGAATAATTCCACCGCCCACACCGGTTCCAAGGGTCAGCAGAATGGCATTTTTTGCATGCCGCGCCGCGCCGGCTTTTACTTCACCCAAAGCCGCACAGTTTGCATCATTGGAAACTGCAATCGGGCAGGAAAAGTACTGTCTTAACTGTTCTGTGAGCGGAACATTTTCCCACCCGAAATTATTGGAATACAACACAACTCCATGTACTGCATCAATCGTTCCCGGGCTTCCGATTCCTATACTCTTCAGCTGTGTTTCCCCGATACCTTTCTGCTTCAAAAGCGTTTTTACCAGTTCTGCCATATCCCTTATGATGTCCTGATACGGTCTCTCTACATTCGTCGGCACAGATGCTTCTGCAATTATATGCTGTTGTTCGTCAACAATCCCTGCTTTTATATTGGTTCCACCAAGATCAATTCCTGCTCTGTACATTTCTTCCTCACTCAGTCTGTTATGATTCTAATCATACTTACTCTGTCAATATATTGGTTTCAAAGAAAAAAGTCAAATAGTAACTTCAAAAACACGCGCCATGACCGGCTGCTCATATTCCACCGTGATTGTATGATCCTGATTGATGCGCACATGCTGTGCCTCTTCCACCGAATATATCATATTCTTCCTGATCACTGGTAGACTGGATACTTAACCGGGACAACAGGGCATAGTCCATGCGCAAGCCTCCACTGGAACAATTTTCGCGCTGTCCCACCAGATTCCCTTTGCGTACCATCCGGCATCAATAACAAAATATTCACATCCGGCCTTTGCTGCAGCATCAATCAGCGGTAATTCTTTTTCCGTCGTTGGATCTGCCCACAGACAATTCATATAATCATTAAAAATTACCGGGAGTGTATCATTGTCACGGTTTTTTCTGCGGATTCTTCGCCGGTATTCCGTTATTGCAGAAAATGCATCTGATATATCTGCCCGCACTGCACCCACTGCTGCCGGCACACTTTCAAATGTCTCTCCCGGGCGCAGCACCTTACTGAAATGTGACTGTATCTCGTTTGGCCCGCTGACATTCAAAACATAATGATCATTCTGGTCTGCGATCTCATAATGCCAGGAACCATTGTTTTCAATCTGCCAGATCAGCCCCGCGCCACTCTGCGGATGGCTCAGAAACCCCATCGGCAGATACTCTTTTGTGGACCAGTTCCCGGTATTGTAAACTTCTATTGTTTTGGAACTTCTCCGGATACTTTTCGTCTGTGTCACCGGAAATCCAAGCTCTTCAAACGAATATCTGCGCCAGTTCAGCTCTTTCTGCCACCCATTATGCGGAATATACAAAAAGTTTCCATCTCTTTTAATTCCAGAGCAGGTAAAGGAGGACAGGTACGTCAGCACCTGTTCCTCCTCTCCCTCATTCGTTACATGGTTGACAAATCTTGCCACCGGCACTCCGTCATAAAACTGTATGTCGGTCTGTACACAGACTCCGGTAAGAGGATCTTTCTGCCGGATCTGAAGCATTCTCCCGGATTCATTCTTTGTATCCTGCATATTTTCATATTTCAGATAACATCCGGGAGAAGTCACCACATATTTATTTCCATGCCGCTCATATGGCCGATCATAGCCAGCCAGTTCCAGCTGCACCAGAGGAAATCCTTCATCCATCATCCGGCATTCATCCTCCTGCCTGCATTCCTGTACGGACATATCCTCTGCCTGTGGAACGGAAGAAAAGTGTAAAAATTTGATCTGATCATTCCGTGTAATTCCAAAAACCAGAAAAATCCCATTTTCTTCTATTTCTATCATCTGCTTCCAATATGCATGTTCCATATAATTAAATAACTCCTTTGTCTGTATAATTTACTTCAAGCTCTGTCTGAATTGCAACCCCCGTCATACCATGCACCATAACCGACGGATGGTATTGCGGATGGTCCACGGTTACAGAAACCGTATTGCCCTCTCTCTTTGTATTTGCAACAAGCACGGTCTTTCCGGACACATCGGTAACTTCTGTGGTAATCTCTGCACCATCTTTGATTTCAAACAGATGCAGTACTACATTCTCTGCATATTCATAATCCGGCAGCTGATCATTTTCGCCCATGGCAAGTACCGTATTTTCACGCACAAATACCGGCAGAGAAAAATAATCATAGACTATGGAACGTGCCAAAGAGCTCTTAGGGCAGCCTGATATAAAAATCATGGATATTGCGGAACGTTTAGGCTATGCCGATAACCACTATTTCAGCAAAGCATTCCGGACCTATTACCATGTCACGCCAACGCAATACCGCAATCAGTTGCAGAACCCTTAAGGGTTCTGCACGCGTGTCCATACCTGCATTTCGTTTTCTCCGCGGTTTGCCCATGTGTAATACGGAATATAATGCAAACGTACCTTTTGCTTCTGCGGCTTTTGATACATGTGATAGAGAGTCTCCTCTGCATCCCCACTCTCTGTCAGCCGCCACCCGTCTGTTTCTACCATTTTTACTACGGTATCGCAGATTTTTCCCTCCGACACCGATGCATGCATATCTGTATCGACCAACAGTTCATGCAGGTTCTTTCCATTGTCTTTCTCTTCAAGGCAGTAAACCACAGGGCCGCGCATAATCGCTGCCTTGCCAATATCCTCGCGGACACGCTCCGATGCGGCAAACATCTGTACCTCCATTGGAAAATCAATACAGAAGGTTTCTTCCCTGTTCCACACTTTTTTCAAATACAGGTATCCATCTTTTTCTTCCTGTGCGGCATCCTCTATTCCGGAAATTTTATAATTTTTACACCATCCCGGTATCCGGAGTGCCAGCGTCATTTTTGCATTTTCAGCCTGCACACGGATCTTTATGTTTCCTTCCCATGGCATATCTGATTCCATCTGCACGTTTACCGTTTTCCCATTCACCGTTTTTTCCACATTGCTTCCCATATACAAATGCACAAACAGCGTATCCTCATTTTCTGTAAATGCATAAGATCCAATGGAACTGATCAGGCGCGCAAGATTTGGCGGGCAGCATGCACATCCGAACCATTTCTGCCGTACCGGTTTGACATGAAATTTCCGTTCATCTTTGTGGCACGCCTCCGGCAGCACCTCCAGCGGATTCACATAGAAAAAGCTTTTTCCGTCCAAAGCCATTCCGCTTAATACGCCATTATACAATGCCCGCTCCATAATATCTGCATATTTTGCATCCGGAACAATTTCCAGCATACGCCGCGCCCAGAACATCAGTCCGATCGATGCACAGGTCTCTGCGTATGCCGTATCATTCGGAAGATCATACGGAAAAGAAAAGGCTTCTCCCAAATGTGTTGCACCGATGCCCCCTGTAATATACATTTTCTTTTTCGTCACATTATTCCACAGACGTACACATGCCTGATACAGTTCTTCGTCCTTTGTAATACGTGCAATATCTGCCATACCGGAATACAGGTACACGGCACGGACTGCGTGACCAAACGCCTCATCCTGCTGCCGTACCGGCAGATGTGCCTGATGATAGCTATACCGCAATTCATTCTCATGCCCTTTCTTTACGGTTTCCGGATGTTCTTTATCAAAGTAATATGGTTTTGTGCCTCTTTCATCAATAAAAAAGCGGCTTAAATCCAGATACTTTTGTTCTCCTGTAACTTCATAAAGACGGACGAGTGCCATTTCTGCAATTTCATGTCCCGGATATCCCTTGCATTTTCCTTCCTCCGGTCCGAAATAATCTGTAGCATAATCCGCGAATCGTTCCGCCGCATGAAGCAGTTTATCTTTTCCCGTTGCCTCATAATATGCCACAGCACCTTCGATCAGATGCCCCATACAGTACAATTCATGATGGTCGCGTAAGTTGGTAAAAATACCATCTTTTCCATTGATAATATAATATGTGTCCAGATATCCGTCTTCCTGCTGTGCCGCACAGACAATATCAATTGCAGCATCTGCAACCTTTTCCAGATCCGGATCGGGATGCTGCGTCAGCGAATATCCGACCGCTTCCACCCACTTGGAGAAATCCGTATCCTGAAATACATATCCATAAAACTCATCCTTGAGATTTTCGGGATCTTCCGGTAACATCTCAAATCCACGGTATGTATACGAAGGTTCTTTATATGCAGCTCCCTGTTTTCTCTTTTGCCGGTTCATTTCTGCTGCCACTTTAAAATTATGCATACAATAACTTGGTGCTGCGCCTTCTACTTTATCATTCAACGCATTCCACTGATAAGGGATCACCTCCGTACGCACCAGTTCCATCTCATTTTTCCAGAATTTATCTGTAATCTGCATCCTGCGCAATGAAACAGGATATGAAAATTTTTCTTTTTCCATATGCATTCCTCCTAATGTATAATCAAGAAATCACTACCCAATTTATCTTCTTTGTTATATACTTATAGTATATATTTTATGTCAAAAAATCCATTGTCAAACCGGAAAGCAGCATGTATAATTTCATCTGAGCAAGGCATTTAAAAAACAGTTTGGAGTATCCCCTTCCAAATACAGAAAAGCATTCTGTCAATATCTTGTTTCCACATAGAAACCACTTTCCTGCAGCTCCTTTTTTGTTATTTTTCTTCCCCAGTGAACGGTGGCATTATAGTTTCCTTCCACGACCGTAAGCGTATTTCCGTTCTTCTGGAGAACCGTAACGGAATGTTCGTTTCCGATGCGGATATGATCGCCTGCCTTGATCCTGCTGAAATTGCTGTGTTTTGTCACCGGTGCATATTTGCCAAACACTTTATCACTGATTTCTCCACACAGGGCAATACATCCATAACACTGACAGTTCGTGGCTTCCCAGAAATACTGCCGGTTTTCGTTTGTCCAGGACAGACCCTCTTTGTAAGTCTTTTTCATAGCCATAATTTTACGTCTGGCCTGTTTTGTGGTAATTTTTTTACTCACACCGACCTTGCAGGTCATAGAACCGATCAGATTTCCACCGGAAACCGAAATCATTGCTTTTCCCGGTTTGATTGCTTTTACCAGACCTTTTTTATCTACTGTTGCGACCTTCGGATTGGATGACTTCCACACCATCTTTCCGGTCGTTCCATTACACACAAGCTGCTTTGTTTTTCCAACACGGAGTGCCACATCATATGTATTCATCGACGCGGTACCAACGATTTGTATGTTTTTCTGATCGCTGTCTGCCGCCATAACCACTCCCTCTGAGGGATACCAGACAAAAACGCACATAAAAAGTATAAAACTGATCCATCTCTTTATATATCTCTTCACAACTGCAACCTCCCACCTTGCTCTTTTTTGTCACTGTTTTCAGTAACACTTTTCTATATTCTATAATCATGCGACTTTTGCTGTCAATAGTTTTCCCTCCGAACGGACATGGAAAACAGATGATTTGCTGCAGAAAAAAAGGATAGACAGTTAAACAACCATCTATCCTCTGAAATGCTTATTTTATGCGTTTTAAGGATTAACCAAAATATCTCTTTAACAGACCGGCAAATGCTTTTCCGTGTCTAGCCTCGTCACGAGCCATCTCATGAACGGTATCATGGATTGCATCAAGGTTTGCTGCCTTTGCTCTCTTTGCAAGATCTGTCTTTCCTGCAGTCGCTCCATTCTCAGCTTCTACTCTCATTTCGAGGTTCTTCTTTGTAGAATCTGTTACTACTTCACCAAGAAGCTCTGCAAATTTTGCAGCGTGCTCTGCCTCTTCATAAGCAGCTTTTTCATAATACATTCCGATCTCCGGATATCCCTCACGGTGGGCAACTCTTGCCATAGCCAGATACATACCAACTTCAGAGCACTCTCCCTCGAAATTTGCGCGAAGATCTGCAAGAATGTCTTCACTCACGCCTTTTGCAACACCAACTACATGTTCGGAAGCCCAGGTCATTTCACCCTCCTGCTTTACGAACTTCTCTGCCGGTGCATGGCAGATCGGGCACTCTGCCGGTGCAGCCTCACCTTCATAAACATAACCACATACGGTACATACAAACTTTGCCATTTTAAATGTCCTCCTTATTATAAATTTAATTAATGGGTGTTTTTCTTTTTGCAGTCCGGGCATAATCCGGAAAACAAAATGGAATGGTTTTCAATTGTTCCATCAAACTGCTCCGCTGCAATCTGATTTAACTGTTCCTGGGAAGGCATGTCCAGATCCATCACACATCCACACTCTCTGCAAGAAAAGTGGTAATGCGGTGCCGGGTTTCCGTCAAATCTGTCCGGGCCTCCACTGACAGTAATTTTTTGAATCTCCCCCAGATCAGACAAAAGAGAAAGATTCCGGTAAACAGTTCCGAGACTGATATTTGGAAATTCGTCTTTGATACTCATATAAACCGTTTCCGCAGTCGGATGATCATAGCGGCCTGTCAGGCACTGCCGGATCGCCTCCCGCTGACGACTTCGTTTTATCATAATACTCTCCCTCATTTCTCCATTAGTTCAAAACAATAACAGGAACTGTTACTGACATTATAATAATACTTTAGTACCAAAATGTCAATCCTTTTTTTCAAAATAAACGACATATTTTTTTCCCCGGCTCATAAACTATACAAGACATCAAATACAAAACAGGAGAATTCTTCAATTGAGACGATTTATTACTTATATTTATGAATATGAACAGGGAAACCGCGGACGAAATACCGGGTTCATCCGCACCGATCTGCGCGAAAACAGCTGCCGTATGGAACTTCAGATCCGGGGGTTTGACCGTTTCAAGGGAAAATGTCCGGTCTATCTGACAGTATATGAAAATGGTCTGCAGGCTATACCTGTTACCGAATTATTGCTCACGCAGGGTATGGGATCCTGCAGCTTTACCTGTGAAAATAATCGGATCGGAAACAGTGGTTTTGACGTGCATCAGGCACAAACCCTGACCATTGCCTGTGGCAACGGAAGGTTTCTGACCGGATGCCTTTCTTCCACTCCGGTTCCGGAGGCACTCCGGGGAGAATTTTTAATCTTTCAGGAAAAAGAAGCGGTACCGCCTGCCGCTCAGGCACAGACAGAGCCGGTCATACAGACGCAATCTACAACCGAACCAGAGCGATTCCGTCAGCCGCAAGCCATGCCAGAACCGGAACCCGTCCGACAGCCGCAAGACATACCAGAACCGGAATCCATCCGGCAGCCCGAAACTACTCCTCAACCGGAAACGATCCAACAGCCGAAAACAATCCCTCAACCAGAAGCAGCCCGGCAGCCACAAACCTCTTATCAGAAAGTAGAAATTCAGGATATCCGAAAGCTACCAAAAAGCAACTGGAATCTGTGCAACAACCGTTTTCTTCTGCACGGTTTTTTCAATTATCACTATCTCATGTTGAAAACGCTGGAAATGAATGGAGAAAAACGACAGTTTCTTGGAATTCCGGGAATCTATGAGCAACCGGAACGTATGATGGCAATGCTCTTTGGTTTCCCGGAATTTGAGGCAGCAGCCGCAGTATCCTCAGACTCCAAAGACATGACCGGAGTTTTCGGATACTGGATGTGTCCGCTTAATCAGGATTAATCATGCAAAACTGCGCATGATCCCGCCACTTTTGATTGAGCATCATATAATCATGGCAGATGCCTTCGTACACGAACCCCACCCGTTCAAGCAGCCGGATACTTGCCGTATTATCCGGAAGTGCCCATGCCATGGCACGGTGAAGTTTTAAATCCCGGAACACCAGATCCATAATAAAACGCAGTGATTCCGTTGCGTATCCGCGATGATGATATGCGCTGGAAAACTTATATCCAACCTCACACTGTTCAGAAAATCCACGTGTAATATGATGTACACATATCGTCCCTATGATACGCTCCGGATGCTCTTTCTCATATACATAAAACCGGAACAGTGTTCCCTGTACTGCCATGTTATACTCAAACAGGAGCATCTGTCTCTGGAACTGGCGGGTATAAAAATTCGGCATCCGATCCGGCTCAAATTTTTCAAACAGTTCTTTATCCCGCATATAAAAATCCAGTACCGCATCTGCCTGATCCGGCTTTATTATTTTTAAAAGAAGACGTTCTGTCTCATATGCAAATAACATACTTCTTCCTTCCATATGATTTCTATGGTATAGTATTATACTGTAATTAAAAGGTTACTTATCCCCATAATTATCATAACGATTTCAAGGAAGAATGTCTATGACTGATGATGAAAAATTTATGAAAGAAGCCTTAAAACAGGCGAAAAAAGCCTATGCGATCGATGAAGTCCCGATTGGATGTGTGATTGTCCAAAACGGTAAAATCATCGCAAGAGGATATAACCGGCGCAACATCGATAAAAATACGCTTGCCCATGCAGAACTGTCTGCCATCCGCAAAGCAAGTAAAAAAACAGGTGACTGGCGGCTTGAGGACTGTGACCTCTACGTTACGCTGGAGCCATGCCAGATGTGTGCCGGTGCAATTGTACAATCCCGTATGCGGCGGGTAATCATCGGTTCCATGAATCCCAAAGCCGGATGTGCAGGATCTGTCCTGAATCTTCTGCAAATGCAGCAATTTAACCATCAGGTGGAAATTACCAGAGGTGTTCTTGAAGAGACCTGTTCTTCCATGCTTTCTGCTTTTTTCCGGGAACTGCGCCAGCGCAAAAAGAAGCCGGCTAAATCCGAATGATCTTCGCCTCGTGATGCATTGCAGGAATGATTTTTTCCATCAGATCTGCAGTGCGCACACGCAGGCTGGACGTATTAATACACGGATGGCATCCCACATATTCTCCCTTTAAAACATCTTCATCAATGACCAGCTGCACATGATTTTCCACATCATTCATAAGCCCCAGCACGCTGACCGATCCCGGTGTGATATCGAGGTATTCTTCCATATACGATTCATTGGCAAATGAAAGCCGGCTTGTACCAAGCTTTTTTGACACATCCTTTGTCACGAGACGTTTATCTCCCACAATCATCAGAAGATAAAATTCTTTTTTATTTGCCGTACACAAAAACAGATTCTTGCATATGGTAGCTTCCAGCACGCGGTCTGCCTCCTCACATGCTTCCATCGTCATCAGAGCTTCATGATCCACCCTGTCATATATAACGCCAAGTTTATCTAAAAAATCATACACACGGATCTCCTTTTCCAGTCTTCCTGACGTATCCGCGGGTCTTCCCTGTTCCAGTTTCAACATAATTCTTCCTCTTTTTCTTGTATTTTGTACTCATCATACCCCTCTTTTTTGCATTTGTATAGAAATTTCTGCATAGACTAAAACCAAGATGGCTGCTTTTAGAGCCGCAGCCCAACGGTAAGGAGACAAATTATGTGTGGAATTTCAGGCTTTTGCGATTTTTCATTAAACTACTATGACAAAAAAACCTTCTGGGAAACGATCCTTGTACAAATGCACGAAACTTTAAAACACCGCGGTCCGGATCAGGCGATGATTGATCTACAGCCACATGTGGGGCTGTCACATGCACGCCTTTCCATCCGCGATCTTAAAAGCGGTATCCAGCCTATGACACGTACTTTCCACGGGAAAACCTGTTCCATTGTTTACAATGGAGAAATTTATAATCACCGGGAACTGCTGCCCGAACTGCAGGCAGCCGGATATCGCTTTACCACAACATCCGACACGGAAATCATTCTGTGCGCTTATATGCATTTTGGAAAAAATTTTGTTGAAAAATTAAATGGAATTTTCGCATTTGCAATCTGGGACGATACCACCAGAGAACTGCTTCTCTACCGTGACCGTGCCGGCACAAAGCCTTTGTTTTATACCCAGACCGGAAGCTCCTTTGTTTTCGGATCGGAACCCAAAGCATTATTTTGTCATCCGGATGTCACTCCATCCATTGACAAAAACAGTCTGCAGGAAATTCTGGCGGTCGGTCCGGCACGCACCTACGGAAACGGCGTATTCACAGGCGTAAAGGAAGTTATGCCGGGACATTATCATATATTCTGTCCGGACGGACAGCACGACATTCTCTACTGGGATCTGCCCTGCCGGGAACATAAAGATTCCTATGCCCAAACCGTACAGACCGTTTCTTTTCTCGTGCGTGACACTGTAGAACGACAGATGGTGTCCGATGTTCCGGTATGCACCTTTCTCTCCGGCGGCATTGATTCTTCGATTGTCACTGCATTAGCCGCCCGCCATATGCAAAAAGAAGGAAAAATTTTAAACACGTTTTCTTTTGACTTCTCTGAAAACGAGAAATATTTTAAGTCCAATGCCTTTCAGCCGGAACGGGATCTTCCTTACGTCAACCGGATGCTGCAATATTGTAAAACATCCCACACCTATTTAGAGTGCAGCCAGGAGGCTCTCTTTGCCGCCCTGTCCGATGCGGTCACCGCCAAAGACCTTCCCGGAATGACCGATGTGGACGCCTCTCTTTTGTATTTTTGTTCCGAAGTCGCCAAACATAATAAAGTAACTCTCACCGGAGAATGTGCCGATGAAATTTTCGGCGGCTATCCATGGTTTTACCGACCGGAACTTATGAACCGGGATGGTTTTCCGTGGTCTGCCGATCCTGCTGCACGTACCTCCATTCTTTCCGATGACGTGCTTCGCACGCTGGATCTGGCAGAATATTCTCATGCACGCTATGAGGAAACACTCTCCCACGTTCCGCATCTGGATGGCGAATCCCCTGAGGAAGCCCGCCGTCGTGACATTGGCTATCTGAATATCAAATGGTTCATGCAGACCCTGCTCGACCGCATGGATCGCACCAGCATGTACTCTTCCCTGGAAGCCCGTGTCCCATTTGCCGATCACCGGATCATGGAATATGTTTTCAATGTGCCGTGGCAGATGAAATATCGGAATGGAGTCGAAAAATCCCTGTTGCGGGATGCCTGTGCCGATCTGCTGCCACGGGAACTGCTCTGGCGCAAAAAAAGCCCGTATCCAAAGACATACCATCCGGCCTACGAACAGATGCTGATCAGGCGCATGCGGGAAATTCTGAACGATCCGAATTCTCCGGTACTGCCGCTTCTGGACCGTTCCAAAACAGAAGCTTTCCTTGCCGCACCAAAGGAACTCGGCAAACCATGGTTCGGCCAGTTGATGGCAGGTCCGCAGCTCATTGCTTACTTTATCCAGATCAACACCTGGATGCAGATCTATCATTTGTCCATCTGACGTCCCGACACCGAATATCAATCATTCTTCACTAAAAAAGGAGTTGCCCCGCAAAAGGCAACTCCTTTTTGTAGTACAGCATCAACTGCAGTTTTTAACGTTATATTTCACATTATCCCTTGACACTTCCCAGTGCAATACCCTGAACGATATGCTTGGAAAGAATCAGATATACAACGATAACCGGCAGGATCGAGAATGTAATCATCACATATACCTGGCCCATATCAAACTTCAACCAGTCTGCTGCACGAAGCTGTGCAATCAGAATTGGAAGTGTTTTCTTTTTATCATCATGCAGAATCAGTGCCGGTGTGAAGTAATTGTTCCAGCTGCTGACGAATGTGAAAATTGCCTGTACGGCAATCGCCGGTTTCATAAGCGGAAGTACGATACTGTTGAAGGTACGGAACTCACCGGAACCATCAATCCGCGCTGCCTCAATCAAAGATAACGGAAGTGCACTCTCCATGTACTGCTTCATGTAGAAGAATACAACCGGAGAAGCAATCGTTGGAACAATGAGTGGAATAAAGGAATCCATCAGTCCCATCTTTGTTACCAGCTTGATAAATCCAAGTGCGGTAACCTGTGTCGGAATCATCATGATCATCAGAATAAATGGATAAATAAACCGTTTCATCCTAAACTCATACGCATGGATCGCATATGCGGTCATGGTTGAGAAATATGTACAAAGCACTGCTGAGCAGGCAGCGATGATCAGACTGTTGAACATTCCATACCAGATTGGAAGCGTTCCGTGCACCAGATTGTTCCAGTTTTTTAACAGGTTCGTACTTGGAATCGCGGTAAATCCGGATTGTAACTGTCCGTTTGATCTGGTTGCATTGATAAACATAATGTAAAACCAGAACAGACAGAAAAATGAGATAATAATCAATACTACATAGGCGATGACGCGCCGTGCATGAAGTCCTACACCCTTCTGGATGTCATTTTTATTTGTCTTTGCCATATCAATTACCCCTTTCTCTTGTCATTGCCGGTAACCTTAAATACGATCAGGCTTAAGACTGTGGTAAGAATGAACAGTACAACGGACAGTGCTCCTGCCATACCATAGTTCTTACTGAACAGATGCTTATTCAGATACATGATCAAGGTCATGGTAGATCTCATCGGATCACCGGTTCCGTTTGTCAAAATCTGTGGTACATCGAACAGCTGCAGACCACCGATCAGGGATGTGATAATTACATACACCAGAATCGGGCGAAGCAGTGGAAGTGTTATCTTGAAAAATACCTGTGTGGAAGTAGCTCCATCCACCTCGGCTGCCTCAAACAGAGAAGTATCAATTCCCATCATTCCGGCCATCAGAAGAATGGTCGTATTACCAAACCACATCAGGCAGTTCATCATGGCGATCAGGCCTCTGGCACTTCCTGCGTGTGATAAAAATTTATAAGGTTCTGAGATAAATCCGATCTGCATCAGTAAAGAGTTGATTGGTCCTCCATCTGAAAAGAGAGTGAAGAACAACATGGAAAATGCAGATGCCATAATCAGGTTCGGCAGATAAATAACCGTTTTGAAGAATCTGGACCCTTTTAATTTCAGACGGACATCGGAAAACCATGCACCTAATAAAAGGGAGAGGAAAATCTGTGGTATGAAGCACATGATCCAGAGAACCATCGTGTTCTTAAAATACGTCCAGATATCTCCACTGCTGAACAAAGCCTTATAGTTATCTAATCCAACAAATCTCGGTCCAACCTGTGTCAGACCAGACATGTAATTTTCAAAAAAACTGTTATAAATGGTGTTTACTAACGGTACCAGCTGAAATATTACAAATACAACGATAAATGGAATCAGAAATATGTAGCCCCATTTATTATATCTGACCGCTTTTCCTCCACTATTACTTTTCATAAGACCTACCTCCCAACTGGTATGTTATGATGAATATAGTTTTTGTTACACATAGTTTTTGTTAAAATGACCGTGCCTCCATTCCTGTATGGCAGGCACGGTCCCTGTGGTAAGGCTTGCTCCTTCTGGTAAGGCGCAAGCCTTATCACCTACTTTAGTATGTCAGTTCTGGGTACTTCTCAGTTACAGCCTTGTAGAAGAGATCAAGTGCCTCATCCTTTGTTGCTTTTCCTTCGAAGTAGTTCTTCATAGCGTTCTGGAATTCCTCGTTACATCCCTGATCGTAAGAAGAAAGGTTGCTTAAATCAAGTGTCTCAACACCTGCACAGTACATTGGAAGAGGATTCTGACCACCAAGAATCTTGCTGCTGTATTCTTTATTGTCTTTTACCTTAATTGATCCATCTGCCATTCCGTTCATAACCGTGCTGTTGTTTACGAAATCATCATCATCAACTACGATATCTTTCATAATATCGTCATCGGTTGTCATCTTTAACATAATGTCTTTTACAAGGTTAGCATTGTCCGTTCCCTGAGCTGCACAAATCCATGTACCACCCCAGAAGAATCCCTGCGGTCCCTGAGCTGCGCCCCATCCACCGTTGTAACCGATAGATCCTTCTGTATCAGCTGCCATAGAGAAGTTTACTAACCATGCAGGTCCAAAGTAGCAGAATACTTTACCCTGTGGATAGAAGCCTTTTGACCAGTCATCTGACCAGAGATCACATGTACCTGTCTCTCCTGCATCTACCTGAGCCTTGGAATCATCTACCCATTTCATAATATTGTCATCAATGCTGATCTTGTTTCCGTCTACCCACTTGGATGTTACATTGTTGGAGTATACACGGTAAGTATCGTTTGCAGAAGCGGTCATCTTGTAACCGGCATCTTTCATTTTCTTTGCCGTATCGTTATATGTATCCCAGTCCTTTACACTTTCCTGAACCTTATCCGGATCATCTGTTCCAAGAACTTCTTTTGCTGCATCTCTGTTATAGAAAAGAACACCCGGACAGCCCTGCCATGAAAGACCTTTTAAAACTCCGTTGGAATCGGTAACGATATCTTTTGTGTACTGATACTGCTTAGACAGATCATCATCGGTAATTCCCAGATCCTTGATCGGCATTGTGTAGTCCGTATCTACATACTTCAGTGCGTAATCAGCTTCTACAAGGAACAGATCGATCTTGTCATCTGCCGGAGCATCTGCCTGATTTAACAATGTTGCATCCAGATTGTTCTGATATGCGTTGTCATCGTTTGGTGTAATGTTCCAGACAACATCTACATCTCCGATTTTACCATGTGTTGCGTCTACTTCCTTATAATCCGGATAGTGAGCGGTAATACGGCTCTTGAACTCCTCGTTCCAGCAGTAAATGTTTAAAACCTTTCCTGTGTCTTCTGCCGGTTCGGATACTTCAGAACTGGTATCTGCCTTTGAAGTGTCCGGTGTTGATGCATTGTTATCACTCTCTTTGCTTCCACAGCCAGCAAACATTGTTGCTACCATTGTTGCGCACAGCAGTGCACTTACGACTTTCTTTTTCATATAAAACCCTCCTTAATATTGTTGACCTTCTGGTCTGTTTGTTTTGAAGAAATCTTCCGGTTTATTCCTTCGGCTGAATTGCACCTACGGATTGTCCCGGAACTAAACTTCCTTCTATAACGACTCTCTCAACGAGAGTTGTTCTCGGTTTTTCAATGGTTCCGATGAGCCTTGTTGCTGCTTCACTTCCAATTATTTCTGTATTCTGACGAATTGTTGTGAGTTTTGGATATAAAAGCTGCGAAATCATCGTACCGTCATATCCGGCTACCGAAATGTCTCTCGGGATGCGAAGTCCCATTTCAATAATGACATTTCTTCCTCCTATTAAAGAAGTATCATCCGGATAAATGATGCAGGTCGGTGGAGCCTCTAAGTTCAACAGTTCCCTTGTCTGTTTTGCTGCTCCTTTGGTTTCCAGATAATCGGCTGTCCGGACGTATGTATCGGGAATTTCAAGTCCAAGCTCATCAATCGTCCGATAAAAGCTTGCCAGCCGGTCCCTTGTAACACTGGACCCTTCCTGTCCATGAATATATGCAATTTTTCTGTGTCCCTGACTGTATATGTACTTTACTAAATCTTCCATACCCTGTATATTGTTGGAAGTAACTGCGGTGCAGTTATGATGCACATAATCAATCGTAACTACAGGTATTTCACTGTTCATCAGCTCGATCACATCCGGGTCGTCAAAATTGGCACATACAATTACGACTCCCTCAAAATTCCGGTACCGGCAATGTTCATAATAGGACATCTTCCGGTTTTCAAAGCAGGTATTGATAAATGTAATATCATATCCTAACTTTTCTGCCTGAATCTTAAGTCCGTTCAGCACACCGGAGAAATATTCATGGGTCAGGCCTCTTCCGGCTTCCTCCTCGAAGAGTACCCCGATATTATATGAACGGTTCGTCTTAAGTGCTCTGGCCGCTGCATTCGGAAAATATCCAAGTGTCTGCGCCGTTTGCTTTACCCGGTTTTTTGTCTCTTCGCTGATATCTTTATGATCATTCAGTGCTTTGCTTACGGTCGCAGTAGAAACACCACATCGTTCAGCAATTGTTTTTAAAGATACCATATCATTCCTCCAATGTTTCGGGAAATTTTCTTAATCGTTTTCGTAGCTTTAATATACGCCCATATGCCTGTAAATGCAATACTTTTTTGTCATTTCGTCAATTTAAACACTTTATTCTTGACTGTTTTGTGCATATTGTATGTGTATTTTGTGTCCGTGCATGCGCACGCTGTTTTATTCTTATACGTTTACGCAATTTTTTGGTTTTTTAATGTTGCGCACGCATTTGTTGCTTTCTTATATTTTTTGTTTTCGTTTTTGTTCAAGTTGCTGTATTTGCCTGTTTTAAGCCATTTTGTGTTGATTTTTTAAATTTCAGAGACTATACTCTATTTATAAAAGAGAGCACTTAAACGTTTTCGCTCTCATAGATAAGTGGCATTTAAAACAAGCACGATGGATTGATTACTCCACCAAATGCTTCTTTCCACTTTCATCTACTATGTCACAAGTAAATAATTTTATATGGAGGATACACACATGAAATTTGGATATTTCGATGATGCGAACAAAGAATATGTTATTACCTCTCCTAAGACACCACTCCCATGGATCAACTATCTGGGTTCTGAGAATTTCTTTTCTCTGATCTCCAATACCTGCGGTGGCTATAGCTTCTATAAAGATGCAAAGCTTCTTCGTCTGACGAGATACCGTTATAACAATGTTCCTTTCGACAGCAATGGACACTACTACTATATTAAAGAGGGCGATACCATCTGGAATCCCGGATGGATGCCAACCAAGACCGATCTGGACGCTTATGAGTGTCATCACGGTATGGGCTACTCCACCTTCCGGAGCAGTAAAAATGATCTGCAGGCAGAGCTGACCGCATTTGTTCCGGTTGGAAAGAACTGTGAGATCAATCAGCTGACTCTTACCAATAACAGTAAAGAGACGAAAGATTTTTCTGTTTTTTCTTATGTAGAATTCTGTTTATGGAATGCAATGGACGACATGACCAACTTCCAGCGTAATTTCTCTACCGGTGAAGTAGAAGTTCATGGATCTGCAATTTATCATAAGACCGAATACCGTGAGCGTCGTAATCACTATGCACTGTATGCAGTGAATGCCCCGGTAGACGGATTTGATACTGACCGCGATTCCTTCCTTGGAGCATACGGAGAAAACTCTGCTCCTGAAGTTGTCGTGTCCGATCAGTCCAAAAACTCCATTGCCAGCGGATGGGCTCCGGTAGGCTCCCATCATCTGAAAGTGTCTCTTGCTCCCGGCGAATCCAAAACTTTCGTATTTATTCTGGCATACATAGAGAATCCTGTTGAAGAAAAATGGATCGGACGTGCCGAAGATGGAAAGATTAACCGCACACGTGCGGAAGCTCTGATGAAAGAATTTGATACCAAAGAAAAATCAGAAGCAGCACTGGCTGAACTGAAAAAATACTGGGATGAACTGCTTTCTCACTTTACGGTATCCTCTTCCGAGGAAAAACTGGATCGTATGGTAAATATCTGGCATCAGTATCAGTGTATGGTCACATTTAATATGAGCCGTTCTGCTTCCTACTTCGAATCCGGTATCGGACGAGGCATGGGATTCCGTGATTCCTGTCAGGATCTGCTTGGTTTCGTACATCTGATTCCGGACCGCGCAAGAGAGCGTATTCTGGATATTGCAGCAACACAGTTTGAAGACGGAAGTGCATATCATCAGTATCAGCCTCTGACCAAGAAAGGTAATTCTGATATCGGAAGCGGTTTCAACGATGATCCGCTCTGGCTGATTGCAGGTACCGCAGCATACATCAAAGAAACCGGGGATTACACCATCCTGGATGAAAAAACGCCGTATGACAGTGATCCTTCCAAGGCAACTGATTTTATGGAGCATTTACGCCGTTCCTTCCACTACACCATCGATCATCTCGGACCGCATAAACTTCCGCTGATCGGCCGTGCAGACTGGAATGACTGCCTGAACTTAAACTGCTTCTCCACAGAACCGGGAGAATCCTTCCAGACATTCGGCCCATCCGAAGGACCAAATGCAGAGTCTGTTTTCATTGCCGGTATGTTTGTCCGTTACGGTAAAGATTATGTAGAGATCTGCCGTCACAGAGGGCTTGAGGATGAAGCAAAACTGGCAGAAAATGCTATCGCAGAAATGGAAAAGACGGTTCTTGATGCTGGCTGGGATGGAGAATGGTTCCTGCGGGCATACGATCATTACAAAAACAAGATTGGTTCTAAAGAATGTGAAGACGGTAAAATTTTTATCGAGCCACAAGGCTTCTGCGTTATGGCAGAGATCGGTCTGAAAGAAGGAAACTGTCTGAAAGCCATGGAATCCGTAGAAAAATATCTGGATACCAAATACGGTATTGTACTTCTTCAGCCACCTTATCACAGATACCATGTAGAACTTGGTGAAATTTCCTCTTATCCACCAGGATATAAAGAAAATGCCGGTATCTTCTGCCACAACAATCCTTGGATTTCCATTGCAGAAACCGTTGTCGGACGTGGAAACCGTGCATGGCAGGTATATACAAGAACCTGTCCTGCATATATCGAAGATATCAGCGAAATTCACCGTACCGAACCTTATGTATATTCGCAGATGATTGCCGGAAAAGATGCTCCAAACTTTGGAGAAGCCAAGAACAGCTGGCTGACCGGTACTGCAGCGTGGACATTCCTGGACGTTTCCCAGTATATTCTCGGAATTCGTCCGGATTACGACGGATTGACCGTCGATCCATGTATTCCATCCACTCTGGATGGTTTCGAAGCAAAACGTGACTTCCGTGGTGTGACCTATCACATCAGCGTCCGTAACCCAAAACACGTAGAAAAGGGTGTTGCTTCCATGACCGTTGATGGCATTGCCGTAGACGGAAATACGATTCCATTACCAACCGGCAAGACAGAAGTCTCTGTCGAAGTGGTTATGGGCTAATACTTAATCACAGTAATTCTTGTTTCCGGTTTTGTGCCGGAAGCAGTTTTACCATTTTTCATTATTTTCCTACCCCCAAAAAGAGGGTGCGCATTATGCGCACCCTCTTTTTATTCATGATGATTTTATTTATGATGAATCGCTTTTTTCACCCATGTAAATAAGTTTCTTACAAATACTCCTCCAAAAAAGATCTGCCAGCATAATGCCATTGGGAAGTTTAATGCAAATTTTTGCAGCCACACTGCGATCACCTGATTTCCCGGATGTGCAAACAAAACTGTGGCAATCAGACTCATTACCGGACACATCAGACATACGATCATAGAACAAATTGCAAGTGTCACAAAGACCGGCTTGTCTTCTTTCGGATTTACCAGACGAAATGCCAGCATCGTTGCCAGTTTCTCCACTACAAAATACTCCAGGATACATGCGATCGGCCACATAATCGGTATTTCATGAAACGCCAGCAGAAAAACTTCGTTTGTCATTCCGCCTTTGTCGATTGCGATGTTATAGCATACCATGGCATACACCATGACAAACGCCATAACAAGTGTAAATAAAATATTTTCGAGTCTACTCTTCTTTGGCATAATTTTGCCCTCCTTTAATATAAATAAATTTGAGCATAGAAAAACACACGCGTGTTGTTCGTTAATCAGTGAGTAATGCACACATGTGTCGTTTCCAATTATACCAATATGTTCTCTATACAATTAAAAGTGCCTAGTTCCGGAATCGAACCAGAGACACGAGGATTTTCAGTCCTCTGCTCTACCAACTGAGCTAACTAGGCACATAGTTGCGGGAATAGGATTTGAACCTATGACCTCCGGGTTATGAGCCCGGCGAGCTTCCAGACTGCTCCATCCCGCGATAATATATTTTATTATATGCAATTACTGAAAAAGTAATTCCAATGGGCAGAGGTGGATTCGAACCACCGAAGCAATTTGCAGCAGATTTACAGTCTGTCCCCTTTGGCCACTCGGGAATCTGCCCATATATACAATATGAAATTGTATAAAAGCCGATGATCGGACTCGAACCGATAACCTGCTGATTACAAATCAGCTGCTCTGCCAATTGAGCCACATCGGCATATGAATAAATGGGACCTACAGGGCTCGAACCTGTGACCCTCTGCTTGTAAGGCAGATGCTCTCCCAGCTGAGCTAAGATCCCATATCGTAATCGTAAAAACAATTACTGAAACGACCCAGACGGGACTCGAACCCGTGACCTCCGCCGTGACAGGGCGGCGCTCTAACCAACTGAGCCACTAGGCCATAAATAATATACTTTCAAAACTTCATACAGATTCAACCGCTTTTTTAATCAAGCCCTCGACCTATTAGTAACAGTCAGCTCCATGTGTTGCCACACTTCCACCTCTGCCCTATCTA